>NZ_JAIVFL010000001.1:2400000-3000000 GCF_022760805.1 Candidatus Mycolicibacterium alkanivorans
GAGTGATGTCGTGTCACCCGCATCTGAATGTATAGGGTGCGGGGGGGAACGCGGGGAAGTGAAACATCTCAGTACCCGTAGGAAGAGAAAACAAAAGTGATTCCGTGAGTAGTGGCGAGCGAAAGCGGAGGATGGCTAAACCGTGTACATGGTGATACCCGGCAGGGGTTGTGTGTGCGGTGTTGTGGGGTCTGTCATTCCCAGATCTGCCGGTCTGGGCAGCAGTGAGAAAAGAATGTGTTAACCGAAGTGGCCTGGGATGGTCTGCCGTAGTGGGTGAGAGCCCCGTAGGTGAAAACATGTTCTCTGCTGTGATGGGTTCCCGAGTAGCAGCGGGCCCGTGAAATCTGCTGTGAATCTGCCGGGACCACCCGGTAAGCCTGAATACTTCCCAGTGACCGATAGCGGATTAGTACCGTGAGGGAATGGTGAAAAGTACCCCGGGAGGGGAGTGAAAGAGTACCTGAAACCGTGTGCCTACAATCCGTCAGAGCCTTCCACGTTTGTGGTGGGGTGATGGCGTGCCTTTTGAAGAATGAGCCTGCGAGTCAGGGACATGTCGCGAGGTTAACCCGGGTGGGGTAGCCGTAGCGAAAGCGAGTCTGAATAGGGCGTATCCACACAACTGTGTGTGGTGTAGTGGTGTGTTCTGGACCCGAAGCGGAGTGATCTACCCATGGCCAGGGTGAAGCGCGGGTAAGACCGCGTGGAGGCCCGAACCCACTTAGGTTGAAGACTGAGGGGATGAGCTGTGGGTAGGGGTGAAAGGCCAATCAAACTCCGTGATAGCTGGTTCTCCCCGAAATGCATTTAGGTGCAGCGTTGCGTGTTTCTCGCCGGAGGTAGAGCTACTGGATGGCCGATGGGCCCCACAGGGTTACTGACGTCAGCCAAACTCCGAATGCCGGTGAGTCTAAGAGCGCAGCAGTGAGACGGCGGGGGATAAGCTCCGTGCGTCGAGAGGGAAACAGCCCAGATCGCCGGCTAAGGCCCCTAAGCGTGTGCTAAGTGGAAAAGGATGTGCAGTCGCATAGACAACCAGGAGGTTGGCTTAGAAGCAGCCACCCTTGAAAGAGTGCGTAATAGCTCACTGGTCAAGTGATTGTGCGCCGATAATGTAGCGGGGCTCAAGCACACCGCCGAAGCCGCGGCAGCCAACGTGTTGGCTGGGTAGGGGAGCGTCCTGCATCCGGTGAAGCAGCGAAGTGATTCAGCTGTGGAGGGTGTGGGAGTGAGAATGCAGGCATGAGTAGCGATAAGGCAAGTGAGAACCTTGCCCGCCGAAAGACCAAGGGTTCCTGGGGCAGGCCAGTCCGCCCAGGGTGAGTCGGGACCTAAGGCGAGGCCGACAGGCGTAGTCGATGGACAACGGGTTGATATTCCCGTACCCGTGTGTGGGCGCCCCTGACGAATCCATTCTGCTAACCACCCAAAAGGTGGCTGATCGATCCCTTCGGGGAAAGACAGTTGCTGGCTGCGTGGGACCCGGGTGGGTAGTAGTCAAGCGATGGGGTGACGCAGGAAGGTAGCCGTACCAGTCAGTGGTAATACTGGGGCAAGCCGGTAGCGCGACATCGAGGTAAATCCGGATGTCATGTGCGTGAGAGGTGATGCATAGCCGAGTGAGGCGAATTCGGTGATCCTCAGCTGCCGAGAAAAGCCTCTAGCGAGCACACACACGGCCCGTACCCCAAACCGACACAGGTGGTCAGGTAGAGAATACCGAGGCGTACGAGTGAACTATGGTTAAGGAACTCGGCAAAATACCCCCGTAACTTCGGGAGAAGGGGGACCCCCTACTGTCATGGCATTAGCTGCCGGCAGCGGTGGGGGGTGGCACAAACCAGTGAGAAGCGACTGTTTACTAAAAACACAGGTCCGTGCGAAGTCGCAAGACGAGGTATACGGACTGACGCCTGCCCGGTGCTGGAAGGTTAAGAGGACCCGTCAACCCTTCGGGGTGAAGCGGAGAATTTAAGCCCCAGTAAACGGCGGTGGTAACTATAACCATCCTAAGGTAGCGAAATTCCTTGTCGGGTAAGTTCCGACCTGCACGAATGGCGTAACGACTTCTCAACTGTCTCAACCATAGACTCGGCGAAATTGCACTACGAGTAAAGATGCTCGTTACGCGCGGCAGGACGAAAAGACCCCGGGACCTTCACTATAGCTTGGTATTGGCGTTCGATACGGTTTGTGTAGGATAGGTGGGAGACTGTGAAACTCACACGCCAGTGTGGGTGGAGTCGTTGTTGAAATACCACTCTGATCGTATTGGACTTCTAACTTCGGACCGTATATCCGGTCCAGGGACAGTGCCTGGTGGGTAGTTTAACTGGGGCGGTTGCCTCCCAAAATGTAACGGAGGCGCCCAAAGGTTCCCTCAACCTGGACGGCAATCAGGTGTTGAGTGCAAGTGCACAAGGGAGCTTGACTGCGAGACGAACATGTCAAGCAGGGACGAAAGTCGGGACTAGTGATCCGGCACCCCCGAGTGGAAGGGGTGTCGCTCAACGGATAAAAGGTACCCCGGGGATAACAGGCTGATCTTCCCCAAGAGTCCATATCGACGGGATGGTTTGGCACCTCGATGTCGGCTCGTCGCATCCTGGGGCTGGAGCAGGTCCCAAGGGTTGGGCTGTTCGCCCATTAAAGCGGCACGCGAGCTGGGTTTAGAACGTCGTGAGACAGTTCGGTCTCTATCCGCCGCGCGCGTCAGAAGCTTGAGGAAACCTGTCCCTAGTACGAGAGGACCGGGACGGACGAACCTCTGGTCCACCAGTTGTCCCACCAGGGGCACCGCTGGATAGCCACGTTCGGACAGGATAACCGCTGAAAGCATCTAAGCGGGAAACCTTCTCCAAGACCAGGCTTCTCACCCATCCAAGTGGGATAAGGCCCCCCGCAGACCACGGGATCGATAGACCAGACCTGCACACGTAGCAATACGTCAGGGAACTGGCACTAACCGGCCGAAAACTTACAACAACCAACAAAACCCGGAACTGTTGTAACCTCGCAACCACACAACCCCACAACCACACCCCACCACCAAAACACCACGCTCACACTCAAAAACGAGTGAATAAAGTTACGGCGGCCACAGCGGCAGGGAAACGCCCGGACCCATCCCGAACCCGGAAGCTAAGCCTGCCAGCGCCGATGATACTACCCAACCCGGGTGGAAAAGTAGGACACCGCCGAACACAATTTGAGTCCTGGGCCCCCCAATTCAATTTGGGGGGCCCAGGCATTTTTATTCCAAAATCCATTCCAGTAATTGCGCTCAGGCCGAATTGTCGCGTTATCGGCGCGGCCCGTATCCTTTACGGGTGGTCGACGACAGGCAAGGCAATTCCGATGGGCGCCCTTCGCGCCGTCCGGCGGGAGCCGGCTCCTCCGGTCGTGACCGTCGCGGGCCGAAGCCGCCGTATCGATCGGGTCCCGGACGCGCCCGTCAGGCTCAGCCACAGCACGCCTCCGAAGCCGACGATGCCAAGCGCCCCAGCGGTCCGCCGATCCCCGCGGAGATCGAAGCCAAGCAGCTCGCTCCCGAAATCCGTGGGGAGCTATCGACTTTGGACCGTGCCACCGCCGACACGGTCGCTCGGCACCTCGTCGCCGCCGGCGAGTTGCTCGAGGAGGATCCGGAGACCGCGCTGGCGCACGCCCAGGCGGCTCGAGCCCGTTCCGGCCGCATCGCCGCGGTGCGTGAGGCCGTCGGCATCGCCGCCTACCAGTGCGGCGACTGGGCGCAGGCACTCTCGGAGTTCCGGGCCGCACGCCGCATGGGAAGCAAGTCCCAACTGCTGCCGTTGATCGCCGACTGTGAGCGCGGGGTCGGCCGGCCGGAGCGGGCCGTCGAACTGGCCCGCAGCCCCGAGGCCGCCGAACTCACTGGTGACGACGCCGACGAGATGCGCATCGTGGCCGCCGGCGCCCGGGCCGATCTCGGCCAGCTCGATCAGGCGCTCGCGCTGCTGTCCAGCCCGCAGCCCGACCCGTCGCGTACCGGGACCACCTCGGCGCGACTGTTCTACGCCTACGCCGAGACCCTGCTGGCGCTCGGCCGCGACGACGACGCACTGCAGTGGTTCATCCATGCCGCTGCCGCCGACATCGACGGTGTCACCGACGCCGAAGATCGGGTCAGCGAGCTGGCCTGACGTGACAACCCTTGCACAGCAACATGATTGCCTGCTGCTCGATCTCGACGGTACGGTCTTTCGCGGCCACCAGCCGACCGAGGGCGCCATCGTCTCGCTGGACCGCGCCGACACCCGCAAGCTGTTCGTCACCAACAACGCCTCCCGTGCTGCCGACGAGGTAGCCGAGCACCTGCGCGGGCTCGGTTTCACCGCCACGCCCGCCGATGTGGTGACCAGCGCCCAGAGCGCCGCCGGTCTGCTGGCACAGCAACTGCCCGCCGGGGCGAAGGTCCTCGTGGTGGGAACCGACGCACTCGCCGATGAGGTGGCCGGCGTCGGGTTGCAGCCGGTGCGGCTGTTCTCCGACGAGCCGGTCGCGGTGGTGCAGGGCCATTCGACGACCACCGGATGGCCCATCCTCGCCGAGGCGGCATTGGCCATCCGGGCGGGCGCCCTGTGGGTGGCCGCCAACGTCGACCGCACCCTGCCGACCGAGCGGGGTCTGCTGCCCGGAAACGGCGCCATGGTCGCCGCGCTCAAGGCGGCCACCGACGCCGAGCCTCAGGTCGCCGGCAAGCCGGCACCCGCGTTGATGCGAGACGCGTTGGCGCGCGGCACCTTCCACGCGCCGCTGGTCGTCGGCGACCGGCTGGACACCGACATCGAGGGCGCCAACGCCGCGGAGCTGCCCAGCCTGATGGTGCTCACCGGGGTCAACAACGCCGCCGACGCGGTCCATGCCTGCCCCGCGCAGCGGCCCATCCTCATCGGGGCGGATCTGCGTGACCTGCACACCGACGCCGAGGCCCTGAAGGTAGTTGCGCACCCGGCGTGGCGGGTCGAGGTTCACGACCACGTCGTCACCGTGTTCGCCACGGGAGATGACCCGGGTGACGACGGGCTGTCGGTGGTGCGCGCGACCGCCCGCGCCGTGTGGGACACATCGACCGACGGACGCGCGATCGCGGTCCGCGCCGGTGACGACTCCGCGCGCGCCGCGCTGGAGCGCTGGTCGCTGCTGACGGACCCGGATCGGCTAGCGTGAACGGTGAGATGAACACCGACCCCCAACAGATCCGCGCCGAGATCGACGCCGTGCTGGCCGAGTTGCCGAGCGTTGATCCGGACCATCCCGACGTCGCCGGTGTCGACATCGACGCGGTTGGACGCCGGCTCGAGGAAGCGCACCAGATCCTGGTCTCCGCGCTGGAATCGGTGGAGAAGGGCTGAGGTCAGCGTGACGCGGCGTGCCCGGGTTGACGCGGAGCTGGTCCGTCGCGGCCTGGCCCGCTCCCGCCAGCAGGCCGCGGAGCTGATCGGTGCCGGGCGGGTCAGCATCGACGGTATGCGGGCGGTGAAGCCGGCCACCGCGGTGGCCATCACGGCGAATCTGAAGGTCGAGGGCACCGGCGAGAAGACCTGGGTGTCGCGCGGAGCCCACAAGCTCATCGGCGCGCTCGATGTCTTCGGCATCGAGGTGGGCGATCGTCGCTGCCTGGACGCCGGTGCATCCACCGGCGGATTCACCGAGGTGCTACTGGACCGCGGCGCTGCCGAGGTGGTCGCCGTCGACGTCGGCTACGGGCAGCTCGCCTGGTCGCTGCGCTCGGATCCCCGGGTGCGGGTCATCGAACGGACCAACGTGCGCGATCTGACCGCGGAAGCCATCGGTGGTCGGGTCGACCTGGTGGTGGCCGACCTGTCGTTCATCTCCTTGGCCACCGTGCTTCCCGCGCTGACTGCGTGCGCGAGTCCCGGCGCCAATATCGTTCCCATGGTGAAGCCGCAATTCGAGGTCGGCCGCGACCAGGTCGGATCCGGCGGGGTGGTGTCCGACCCGCAGTTGCGGGCCACCGCGGTACTGGCCGTCGCCGCGCGCGCCGAGACCTTGGGCTGGCAGACCGTCGACGTCACCGCCAGCCCGCTGCCAGGTCCGTCGGGCAATGTCGAATACTTCCTATGGCTGCGCGCCACCACCGACCGTGCGCTGCACGGAGACGAACTGGACGCCGCGGTGCGCCGCGCCGTCGCGGAAGGACCGCAATGAACTCTGAGCGGGTGATCCTGCTCGTCGTCCACACCGGCCGCGACAAGGCCACCGACACCGCCCGGCGAGTCGAGAAAGTGTTGAGCGACAACGGGATCGGACTGCGGGTGTTGTCGGCCGAGGCCGTTGACCGCGGTTCTGTGCACCTCGATCCCGCCGACATGAAGGCGTTGGGCGCCGACATCGAGGTGGTCGACGCCGACGACGACGCGGCCGTGGGCTGTGAACTGGTGCTGGTACTCGGCGGCGACGGAACGTTTCTGCGGGCCGCCGAACTGGCCCGCAACGCCGAGATCCCGGTGCTGGGCGTCAACCTCGGGCGCATTGGTTTTTTGGCCGAGGCCGAGGCCGAAGCCATCGACGCGGTGCTCGACCACGTCGTCGCCCGCACCTACCGGGTCGAAGAGCGCATGACGCTGGACATCGCGGTGAGGGTGGGCGGACACGAGCTCTCACGCGGGTGGGCGCTCAACGAGGCCAGCCTGGAGAAGGGCGCGCGGCTGGGTGTGATCGGCGTGGTCCTCGAAATCGACGGACGACCGGTCTCGGCGTTCGGCTGCGACGGTGTGCTGGTGTCGAGCCCGACCGGCTCCACCGCGTACGCGTTCTCGGCGGGCGGGCCGGTGGTCTGGCCCGATCTCGAGGCAATCCTGGTGGTGCCCAACAACGCTCACGCGCTGTTCGCCCGTCCGATGGTCACCAGCCCGCACGCC
Source organism: Candidatus Mycolicibacterium alkanivorans (assembly GCF_022760805.1). NCBI lineage: Bacteria > Bacillati > Actinomycetota > Actinomycetes > Mycobacteriales > Mycobacteriaceae > Mycobacterium > Candidatus Mycolicibacterium alkanivorans. The sequence continues at coordinate 2,406,909 of NZ_JAIVFL010000001.1, forward strand.
ACCATCGCCATCGAGATCGACGCCGATAGTCACGACGCGCTGGTGCTGTGCGACGGCCGTCGCGAGATGCGGGTGCCTGCCGGTGGCCGGCTGGAGGTGACCAAGTGCAGCACGCCGCTGAAGTGGGTGCGCCTGGACAGTGCGCCGTTCACCGATCGCCTGGTGCGCAAGTTCCGCCTGCCGGTCACCGGCTGGCGCGGTCAGTGAGCCGGTGATGCTGGCTGAGATCCGAATCGAGTCACTGGGCGCGATCAGCGCCGCGACGGCGGAGTTCGACAAGGGACTGACCGTGCTGACCGGTGAGACCGGCACCGGCAAGACCATGGTGGTGACCGGGCTGCATCTGCTCGGCGGTGCGCGCGCCGACGCCACCCGGGTTCGGTCGGGCGCCGGGCGCGCGGTCGTCGAAGGCCGGTTCACCACCGAAGAACTCGACCCGGCGACCACCGCGCAGATCGACGAGATCCTGGACTCCTCGGGCGCCGAGCGCGACGACGACGGCACCATCATCGCGCTGCGGTCGGTGAGCCGCGACGGGCCGTCACGGGCCTACCTCGGCGGCCGCAGTGTGCCGGCCAGATCGCTGACCACCTTCACCACCGGACTGCTGACCCTGCACGGCCAGAACGACCAGCTGCGGCTGATGCGCCCCGACGAGCAGCGCGCCGCGCTCGACCGCTTCGCCGGTGTGGAAGCCGAACTAGAGCGCTACACGAAGGTGCACGACGAGTGGCTGGTGGCGCGGCGCGATCTGGTCGATCGAACCAACCGCGCCCGGGAACTGGCGCAGGAGGCCGACCGGTTGAAGTTCGCGCTCGCCGAGATCGACGGCGTCGACCCGGCTCCCGGCGAGGACGAGACGCTGGTGGCCGACATCCGGCGGCTCTGCGAACTCGACGCGCTGCGCGAGGCCGCCGCCGGTGCGCGGGCTGCCCTCTCGGCGTCGGTGGACGAGGTCTGCGACGGCCAACCGCACGCCGCCACCGACACCATCGGCCGGGCCATCGCGCTGCTGGAGTCCACCGACGACGCGGCGCTGATCGCGCTCGCCCGCCAGCTGAGCGAGGTGTCGACCGTCGTCGGGGACGCCGCCCGCGAGCTCGGCGATTTCCTGGGCGAGCTGCCCGGTGACGCCAGCTCGCTGGAGACCAAGCTGGCGCGCCAAGCCGAGCTGCGCAGCCTGACCCGTAAGTACGCCGCTGACGTCGACGGTGTGCTCCGCTGGGCGGCACAGTCGCGGGAGCGGTTGGCTCAGCTCGATGTCTCCGAGGAGGCGTTGTCCGGGCTGGCGCGGCGGGTCGACGCGCTGGGGCAGCAGGTCGCCGCTGCCGGGCTCGAGCTGTCCAAGGCCCGCACCAAATCAGCCAAGGGCCTGGCGAAGGCGGTGACCGCCGAGCTGGCCGGGCTGGCGATGGCCGATGCCGACTTCACTGTCGGGGTCTCGCTCATGGGTGCTCGTGAGGATGACAGTGCGCCGCTGCGGCTGCCGGCGGGTCAGGCAGTTCATGCTGGCAGCGAGGGCATCGACCTGGTCGAGTTCGGGTTCACTGCGCACCGCGGCACCGACGTGCTGCCGCTGAACAAGAGCGCCTCCGGCGGTGAGCTGTCCCGGCTGATGCTGGCGCTGGAGGTCGTGCTGGCCGCCTCGGCCGAGGGAACCACCATGGTCTTCGACGAGGTGGACGCCGGGGTGGGCGGTCGCGCCGCGGTGCAGATCGGCCGACGGCTGGCGCGCCTGGCCCGCACCCATCAGGTCATCGTGGTCACGCACCTGCCGCAGGTGGCCGCCTACGCCGACATCCATCTGGTCGTGGAGTCGGGCCGCAACGGGGCCAGCGACGTGCGCCGGCTGGACACCGACCAACGGGTGGCCGAACTGGCTCGGATGCTGGCCGGGCTGGGGGAATCCGACACCGGACGCGCGCATGCCCGCGAGCTGTTGGCGGCCGCGCAGGACGACAGAGCCGCGACCTAAATCGTGTTACTCCTGTGACACGATATGACTCGTGGGGCTGGTGTTACGGCGCGCCTCCGCGGATATCCGCGGTCCCGCCGACAGAATCACCCCATGAAGATGTCAGCGCTTCTCTCGCGTAACACCAATGCTCGGCCGGGAGTGACGGGCACCGCCCGCGTCGACCGCGACATCGATCGCCTGCTGCGCAGGATCGGCCCGGGCGACATCGTCGTCATCGACATCCTCGACCTGGACCGCATCACAGCCGACGCACTGGCCGACGCCCGCGTCGCCGGAGTGGTCAACGCCTCGCCGTCGATCTCCGGTCGCTACCCGAACCTGGGCCCCGAGGTGCTGGTGGCCAACAACATCGCCCTCATCGACAGCGTGGGTGCCGAGGCCTTCAAGAAGATCAAGGACGGCGCCAAGGTCCGACTGCACAACGGTGGGGTGTATTCGGGCGATCGCCGACTGGTGCACGGTGTCGAACGCAGCGACGAAGACATCGCCGACCTCATGCACGACGCCAAGACGGGTCTGGTGGCTCATCTGGAAGCCTTCGCCGGCAACACCATCGAGTTCATTCGCAGCGAGAGCCCGTTGCTCATCGACGGGGTCGGCATCCCCAACATCGACGTCGACGTCTACCGCCGTCACGTGGTGGTGGTGGCCGACGGGGAAGGCGCCGAGGACGACCTCAAGGCGCTCAAGCCGTTTATCAAGGAGTACCAGCCAGTGCTCGTCGGTGTCGGCGCAGGCGCCGACATCCTCGACAAGTGCGGCTACTGGCCGCAGCTGATCGTGGGCAACCCCGAACAGATGAGCGCCGAGGTGCTCAAGTGCGGTGCCCCGGTGGTGCTGCCCGCCGACGCCGACGGCCATGCCGCCGGGTTGGAGCGCATTCAGGATCTGGGCATCGGGGCGATGACCTTCCCAGCAGCCGGCTCGGCCGCCGATCTCGCACTGCTGCTCGTCGACCACCACGGCGCCTCGCTGATCGTGACCGTCGGCCACCCGGCCAGCATCGAGGAGTTCTTCGACCGGTCTCGCCAGCAAAGCAACCCCTCGACATTCCTGACCCGGCTCAAAGTCGGCAAGAAGCTGGTCGACGCCAAAGCCGTTGCCACGCTGTACCGCAACCACATCTCCGGCGGTGCGATCGCGATGCTCATCCTGGCCGTTCTGTTCGCGATCATTGCCGCGCTGTGGGTGTCGCGGGCCGACACGGTGGTCATCGACTGGATCGTGAACTACTGGAACCGCTTCTTGATCTGGATTCAGGGCTGGGTGACATAGCCCGGGCGTAGAGCAGAAAGGCTCATCGGCTGTGATATCACTACGCCACCATGCCATTTCGCTGGCAGCGGTCTTCCTTGCGCTGGCTCTCGGCGTGATCCTCGGTTCCGGTGTGCTCTCCGACACGCTGCTGACGGGGCTGCGCAGCGAGAAGCAGGACCTCAACAAGCAGATCACCGGGCTCACCGACCAGCGCAACGCGCTCAATGAAAAGCTCAGTGGTGCAGACGAGTTCGATACCCAGATGTCGGGACGTATCGTCCGCGACGCGCTGGCGGGCAAGTCGGTGGTGTTGTTCCGCACCCCGGACGCCGACAACGACGACGTCGAGGCGATGACGCGGATCATCGGCCAGTCCGGCGGCACCGTCTCGGGCACCGTGGCGCTCACCCAGGAATTCGTCGACGCCAACTCGGCGGAGAAGCTGCGTTCGGTGGTCAACTCGCCGATCGTGCCGGCCGGAGCGCAACTGAGCACCACACTGGTCGACCAGGGCTCGCAAGCCGGCGACCTGCTCGGCATCGCCCTGCTGATCAATCGCAACCCCAAGGTCAAACCGGCCGACGACCCGCAGCGTGAGACAGTGCTGGCCGCGCTGCGCGACACCGGTTTCCTGACCTATCAGGGCGACCGCGTCGGCGCCGCCGACACCGCCGTCGTCGTCACCGGCGGGGCGCTTGGCGACAACGCCGGCAACCAGGGCTCCACCGTCGCACGGTTCGCGGCGGGACTGGCTCCGCACGGCTCGGGAACGGTGCTGGTCGGCCGCGACGGCTCGGCCACCGGAACCTCAGCGGTGGCTGTGACCCGCGCCGATGCCGGCATGGCGGCCGCGGTGACCACCGTCGACGACATCGGCGTGGAGTCCGGCCGGATCACCACGGTGCTGGCGCTGCAGAACCTGATCGGCGGCGCCCGACCCGGGCAGTTCGGCACCGGCCCCGGTGCGACCTCGATCACCGTTCCGCAGTAACCAGGAACGGTAACGCGTCGCACAGGCGTGTCAGCGACGGCTTGTCGGTGTCGGTGTTAAGGTGAGTTCCCGTGGGTCGGCAGGCCCCAACTAGGTTTCGGCCTAGAGAACCAAGCCCTGCGCCGTCGTCACGGAGGTCGCTCTTGCCACCATTGCGCAAGCACCCACAGACCACGACCAAGCACCTCTTCGTGACTGGTGGCGTGGTTTCTTCCCTGGGCAAGGGCCTCACCGCCAGCAGCCTCGGCCAGTTGCTCACCGCGCGCGGCCTGCAGGTGACCATGCAGAAGCTCGACCCGTACCTCAACGTGGATCCGGGCACCATGAACCCCTTCCAGCACGGCGAGGTGTTCGTCACAGAGGACGGCGCAGAAACCGATCTGGACGTCGGGCACTACGAGCGTTTCCTGGACCGCAACCTGTCGGGGTCGGCCAATGTGACCACCGGTCAGGTGTATTCGACCGTCATCGCCAAGGAGCGCCGCGGCGAGTACCTGGGGGACACCGTTCAGGTGATCCCGCACATCACCGACGAGATCAAGCGCCGGATCCTGGCGATGGCCGAACCCGACGCCGACGGCAACCGACCCGATGTGGTGATCACCGAGGTCGGCGGCACGGTCGGCGACATCGAGTCGCTACCGTTCCTGGAGGCCGCCCGCCAGGTGCGCCACGAGGTGGGCCGGGAGAACTGCTTCTTCCTGCACGTGTCGCTGGTGCCGTTCCTGGCGCCCTCCGGAGAGCTCAAGACCAAACCCACTCAGCACTCGGTGGCCGCGCTGCGCAGCATCGGTATCTCCCCGGACGCGCTGATCCTGCGCTGCGACCGCGACGTGCCCGAGCCCCTGAAGAACAAGATCGCGCTGATGTGCGACGTCGACATCGACGGGGTGATCTCCACACCGGATGCGCCGTCGATCTACGACATCCCCAAGGTGCTGCACCGCGAAGAGCTCGACGCCTACGTGGTGCGCCGGCTGGCCCTGCCGTTCCGTGACGTCGACTGGTCGGAGTGGGACGACCTGCTGCGCCGGGTGCACGAGCCCAAGGAGACGGTGCGAATCGCGTTGGTGGGCAAGTACATCGACCTCTCCGACGCCTACCTGTCGGTGGCGGAGGCCCTGCGGGCGGGCGGATTCGCCCATCGTGCCAAGGTGGAGATGCGCTGGGTCGCCTCCGACGACTGCGAGACCGACAGCGGCGCGGCCGCCGTCCTCGACGACGTGCACGGGGTGCTAATTCCCGGCGGGTTCGGCATCCGCGGCATCGAGGGCAAGATCGGTGCGATCCGCTACGCCCGCCATCGCGGACTGCCGGTGCTGGGGCTGTGCCTCGGGCTGCAGTGCATTGTCATCGAAGCGGCTAGATCGGTGGGGCTGTCGGAGGCGAACTCCGCCGAATTCGACCCTGGCACAACGGATCCGGTGATCTCGACGATGGCCGGCCAGCGTGACGCGGTGGCCGGTGAGGCCGACCTGGGCGGCACCATGCGACTGGGCGCCTACCCGGCGATGCTGGAGCCGGGATCCATTGTCGCCGAGGCCTATCAGTCCACGCACGTCTCCGAGCGCCATCGCCACCGCTACGAGGTCAACAACGAATACCGCGACAAGATCGCCGAGAGTGGTCTGCGGTTCTCCGGAACCTCACCCGACGGGCATCTGGTGGAGTTCGTCGAATATCCCCGCGACGTGCACCCGTTCGTGGTGGGCACCCAGGCGCACCCGGAACTCAAGAGCAGGCCCACCCGCCCGCACCCACTGTTCGACGCATTCGTCGGCGCGGCGATCGACTACAAGGCCGCCGAGCGGTTGCCGGTGGAGATCCCCGAACAACACCCAAACGGCGAGGAGCATCCGGACAACGGATCTGCGCCGCTGGCCGAGCAGGTCCCAGAACACGTAGCCCGTGGCTGAGCACGATTTCGCCACCGTCATCTCCGAAACCGTCTACCGCGGAAAGATTCTCGCGTTGCGCGCCGACGAGGTGCGGATGCCCGGCGGCAACACCGCCATCCGGGAGGTCGTCGAGCACTTCGGCGCGGTGGCCGTGGCCGCCGTCGACGAAACCCGGCGGGTGGCGATGGTCTACCAGTACCGTCACCCGCTCGGTCACCGGCTGTGGGAGCTGCCCGCCGGGCTGCTCGACGCCGCCGGGGAGGACCCGGCGGTCACTGCGGCGCGCGAGTTGCGGGAGGAGGCGGGACTGACCGCCGAGCATTGGAGCGTGCTGGCCGATGTCGCCTCCTCGCCGGGCTTCAGCGACGAGACTGTGCGGATCTATCTGGCCCGTGGGTTGCGTCACGTCGGGCGGCCGGAGGCCGACGACGAGGAGGCCGACCTCACCGTGCACTGGTTCGACATCGACCACGCCGCCGATCGGGTGCTGGCTGGTGAAATCGTGAATTCGACTGCCGCAGTTGGCATTTTGGCCGCCCGCGCGGCGATCGTGGACGGCAAGCCGACCCGACCGGTCGACGCGCCCTGGCCGGACCGTGCCAGCGCGTTCGCCGCGCGTCAGGAGCAGTCATGACGACATTCCGGTCGGCGTTGGACGACCAACTGCAGGGCTACCTCGACCACCTCACCATCGAGCGGGGCGTAGCAGCCAACACCCTCAGCTCGTATCGCCGGGATCTGCGCCGCTACGCCGAGCACCTGACCGGGCGCGGCATCGACGATCTGCGCAACGTCGCCGAGACCGACGTCAGTGAGTTCCTCGTCGCGCTACGCAGCGGTGACCCCGAGACCGGTGTGGTGCCGCTGTCGGCTGTGTCGGCCGCGCGGGCGCTGATCGCGGTGCGCGGGCTGCACCGGTTCGCCGCCGCCGAAGGCATCGTCGACGCCGACGTGGCCCGCGCGGTCAAGCCGCCGACACCGAGCCGGCGGCTACCCAAGGCCCTGAGCCTCGACGAGGTGCTCGCGCTGCTCGACGGCGCCGGCGGCGACGGCCCGTCGGACGGACCGCTGACCCTGCGCAACCGGGCCCTGCTGGAACTGCTGTACTCCACCGGCGCCCGGATCTCCGAGGCCGTCGGCCTCGACGTCGACGACGTCGACACCGAAGCCCGCTCGGCGCTGCTGCGCGGCAAGGGCGGCAAGCAGCGGCTGGTGCCGATCGGACGCCCGGCCGTGGCCGCCCTGGACGCCTACCTGGTGCGCGGCCGCCCGGAACTGGCCCGCCGCGGGCGGGGCACGCCGGCGATCTTCCTCAACGCCCGCGGCGGCCGGCTCTCGCGGCAGAGCGCCTGGCAGGTGCTGCAGGACGCGGCCGAACGCGCCGGGATCAACTCGGGTGTCTCACCGCACACCCTGCGCCATTCGTTCGCCACCCACCTGCTCGACGGCGGCGCCGACGTCCGGGTGGTCCAGGAGTTGCTGGGGCACGCCTCGGTGACCACAACCCAGATCTACACGCTGGTCACGGTGCATGCGCTACGCGAAGTGTGGGCCGGGGCGCACCCGAGAGCGTGATGTCAGCGGTAGGGCTCTCGCACAACAGACACATGGATAGACTTGCGCGGATGTCCACGCCGCCGATGTGCCCGATGCGGGGGGCCAGGGCGTGACCGACGAGGCAGACGGCGTCGCACCGATCGGTCTCACCGGCCGCCCACCCCGCACCATCCCCGAACCTCGGCCGCTGACCTCGCACGGCCCGGCGAAGGTCATCTCGATGTGCAATCAGAAGGGCGGCGTCGGCAAGACCACCTCGACGATCAACCTCGGCGCCGCGCTGGCCGAGTACGGCCGCCGGGTGTTGCTGGTGGACCTCGACCCGCAGGGGGCGCTGTCGGCGGGCCTGGGTGTGCCGCACTACGAACTGGCCGCCACGGTGCACAACCTGATGGTCGAACCGCGGGTCGGCATCGGCGACGTGCTGATCCATACCCGGGTCGAGGGCCTGGACCTGGTGCCCAGCAATATCGACCTGTCCGCCGCGGAGATTCAGCTGGTCAACGAGGTGGGCCGCGAGCAGACGCTGGCGCGGGCGCTCTACCCGGTGCTCGACCGCTACGACTACATCCTCATCGACTGCCAGCCGTCGCTGGGCCTGCTCACCGTCAATGCCCTGGCCTGCTCGGATGGGGTGGTGATCCCGACCGAGTGCGAGTACTTCTCGCTGCGCGGCCTGGCGCTGCTCACCGACACCGTCGACAAGGTCCGCGACCGGCTCAACCCGCGGCTGTCGATCAGCGGCATCCTGGTCACCCGGTTCGACACCCGCACCGTGAACGCCCGCGAGGTGATGGCCCGCGTGGTCGAGCGGTTCGGCGACCTGGTGTTCGACACCGTCATCACCCGCACTGTGCGCTTCCCCGAAACCAGTGTCGCCGGCGAGCCCATCACCACGTGGGCACCGAAATCCGCTGGGGCACAGGCATACCGATCGTTGGCCCGCGAGGTCATCGACCGCTTCGGCAAGTGACGGCCGGGCCCGCGGCCGAACAGGGCGGCTTCCGCGTCCGGCTGACCAACTTCGAGGGTCCGTTCGACCTGCTGCTGCAGCTGATCTTCGCGCACCGTCTCGATGTCACCGAGGTGGCGCTGCATCAGGTGACCGACGAGTTCATCACCTACACCAAACAGATCGGCCCGGCCCTCGAACTCGACGAGACCACCGCCTTCCTGGTGATTGCGGCCACACTTTTGGACCTCAAAGCCGCGCGGCTGCTACCGGCCGGCGAAGTCCACGACGAAGAAGACCTCGCTCTGCTGGAGGTGCGCGACCTGCTGTTCGCCCGGCTGCTGCAGTACCGGGCGTTCAAGCACGTCGCCGAGATGTTCGCCGAGCTCGAGGCCGCCGCGCTGCGCAGCTATCCGCGTGCGGTGGCGCTGGAAGACCGCTTCTCCGAGCTGTTGCCCGAGGTCATGCTGGGTGTGGACGCCCAGAGCTTCGCCCAGATCGCGGCCGCGGTGTTCACTCCGCGGCCGGTGCCGACGGTGGGCACCGAGCACCTGCACGCGCCGCAGGTGTCGGTGCCCGAGCAGGCCGAGCGGCTGCTGGCGATGCTCGAGCAGCGCGGCGTGGGCCACTGGGCCTCGTTCCGGGAGCTGGTTGCCGACTGTGACGAGCCGATCCAGATCGTCGGACGGTTCCTGGCGCTGCTCGAACTGTATCGGGCCAGGGCGGTAGCATTCGAGCAGTCAGAACCGCTTGGTGTGCTGCAGGTTTCGTGGACCGGGGACCGGCTGGTGAACGAAGAGCTGGTCAGATCCGAGTGGGAAGAAGAGCAAAGCTAGCCATGACCGACGACGCGCCCGATCTCGACCTGGGTATCGACGTCGCCAACGCCGAGTTGGACGACGACGAGCTGATCCGGGTACTCGAGGCGCTGCTGCTGGTGGTGGACACCCCGGTGAGCGCCCAGACACTGGCGACGGTGACCGAACAGCCGGTCACGCGCATCACCGAGAAACTTGAGGCGATGGCCGCGGAACTCCGAGCCCGCGACAGCGGGATCGACCTGCGCGAAGTCGGCGGCGGCTGGCGGATGCACACCCGCGCCAGATATGCGCCGTATGTCGAGCGGCTGCTGCTCGACGGCTCGCGCTCCAAGCTGACCCGGGCGGCGCTGGAGACACTGGCCGTGGTGGCCTACCGCCAGCCGGTCACCCGGGCCCGGGTGAGTGCGGTGCGCGGGGTCAACGTCGACGCGGTGATCCGCACCCTGGTCGCGCGCGGACTGATCACCGAGGCCGGCACCGACGAGGACTCCGGTGCCACGACGTTCGCCACCACCGAGCTGTTCCTCGAACGGTTGGGGTTGACGGCGCTGACCGACCTGCCCGACATCGCCCCGCTGCTGCCCGATGTCGACGTGATCGACGATTTGAGCGAAACCCTGGACAGCGAGCCACGTTTCGCCAAGCTTTCCGGCGGCGGCCGGTCCGCCGACCAGCACATCGCCTTCGATGTGGACACCGATGGCTGACACCGAAGGGGTACGCCTGCAGAAGGTGTTGTCACAGGCCGGAATTGCCTCGCGGCGGGTGGCCGAGCGGATGATCGCCGACGGCCGCGTCGAGGTCGACGGGCACGTCGTCACCGAACTGGGCACGCGCGTCGACCCCGACACCGCTGACATCCGCGTCGACGGCAGCCGGATCATCCTCGACGACTCGATGGTCTATCTGGCGGTGAACAAACCGATCGGCATGCATTCGACGATGTCCGACGATCGCGGCCGGCCGTGTATCGGTGATCTCGTCGAGCACCGGGTGCGCGGCAACAAAAATCTCTTTCACGTCGGGCGCCTCGATGCCGACACCGAGGGACTGCTGATACTGACCAACGACGGCGAGCTGGCACACCGGCTGATGCACCCGTCGTTCGAGGTGCCCAAGACCTATCTGGCCACGGTGACCGGTTCGGTGCCAAGGGGTTTGGGCAAGACGCTGCGCGCGGGTATCGAACTCGAGGATGGGCCGGTCAAGCTCGACGACTTCGCGGTGGTCGACGCGGTGCCCGGCAAGACGCTGGTGCGGGTGACGCTGCACGAGGGACGCAAACGGATTGTGCGCCGACTGCTGGCGGCAGCCGGGTATCCGGTGGAGGCGCTGGTGCGCACCGAGATCGGCTCGGTGTCGCTGGGGGAGCAGCGGCCGGGCAGTATCCGGGTGCTGACCCGCAAGGAAGTCGGCGAGCTGTACAAGGCGGTCGGGATGTGAGCGGGGTGGTGGTGGCCGTCGACGGGCCGGCGGGAACGGGAAAGTCCTCGGTGTCAAGGGGATTGGCGCGTGCGCTGGGTGCCCGCTATCTCGACACCGGTGCGATGTACCGGATCGTGACGCTGGCCATGCTGCGAGCGGAAGTCGATCTGAACGACCCGGCGGCCATTGCCGCCGCCTCGGACGTGCCGCTGTCGGTGGACTACGACCCGGACGTGGACCGGGCTTATCTTGGCGACGAGGATGTTTCGGTCGAGATCCGCGGTGACGCGGTGACGCGCGCGGTGTCCGCGGTTTCCGCGGTTCCGCAGGTGCGTGAGCGGCTGGTGAGGTTGCAGCGCGAATTGGCCTCGGGGGCCGACAGTGTCGTCGTGGAAGGCCGCGACATCGGCACCGTGGTGCTGCCGGATGCGGATGTGAAGATCTTCCTCACCGCGACGGCCGAGACCCGGGCGCACCGGCGCAACGACCAGAACGTGGCCGCCGGCCTGGCCGACGACTACGAGGCCGTGTTGGCCGATGTGCGCCGCCGCGACCACCTGGACTCGACGCGTGCGGTGTCCCCGCTTCGGGCGGCCGAGGACGCACTGATCGTCGACACCAGCGACATGCCCCAGGCCGAGGTGATCGCCCGACTGGTCGAGCTTGTCGAGCAACGAAGCGGGGCGATGCGATGACCCAGGACGGCACGTGGTCCGACGAAAGCGAATGGGAGTTCGCCGAGGACGGATTCGACGACGAGACCGGTGAGGCCTACGCGCCGCCGCCGGTGGTGGCCATCATCGGCAGACCCAACGTCGGCAAGTCGACTCTGGTGAACCGGATCCTCGGGCGGCGCGAGGCAGTCGTGCAGGACCTGCCCGGAGTGACCCGGGACCGGGTGTCCTACGACGCGAACTGGGTGGGCCGCCGCTTCGTCGTCCAGGACACCGGCGGGTGGGAGCCCGACGCCAAGGGACTGCAACAGTTGGTCGCCGAGCAGGCCTCGGTCGCGATGCAGACCGCCGATGCCGTCATCTTCGTCGTCGACGCCATCGTGGGTGCCACCTCGGGTGACGAGGCGGCAGCCCGAATCCTGCGGCGCTCCGGAAAGCCGGTGTATCTGGCGGCCAACAAGGTTGACAACGAGAAGGGCGAGGCGGACGCGGCCGCGCTGTGGTCACTCGGCCTGGGCGAGCCGCACCCGATCAGTGCGATGCACGGGCGCGGTGTGGCCGATCTGCTCGACGAGGTGGTCGCCGCGTTGCCGGTGGCCTCCGAGGTCGGGACCGGCGGCGGGGGACCGCGCCGGGTGGCGTTGGTGGGCAAACCCAACGTCGGCAAGAGCTCACTGCTCAACCGGCTGGCCGGCTCCGAGCGATCGGTGGTGCACGACGTCGCCGGCACCACCGTCGACCCGGTGGACTCGCTGATCGAATTGGACGGCAAGACTTGGCGATTCGTCGACACCGCCGGGCTGCGCCGCAAGGTGGGCCAGGCCAGCGGACACGAGTTCTACGCCTCGGTGCGCACCCACAGCGCCATCGACGCCGCCGAGGTGGTGGTGGTGTTGGTCGACGCGTCGCAGGCGCTGACCGAGCAGGACCAGCGGGTGCTGTCGATGGTGATCGAGGCGGGCCGCGCGCTGGTGCTGGTGTTCAACAAATGGGATCTGGTCGACGAGGACCGGCGCTATCTGCTGGACCGCGAGATCGACCTGCAGCTGCATCAGCTGCAGTGGGCGCCGCTGGTGAACATCTCGGCCAAGACCGGCCGGGCCGTGCAGAAGCTGGTGCCGGCGATGGAGACCGCCTTGGCGTCATGGGACAAGCGCATCTCCACCGGACAGCTCAACACCTGGATCAAGGACGTGGTCGCGGCCACCCCGCCGCCGGTGCGCGGCGGCAAGCAGCCCCGCATCCTGTTCGCCACCCAGGCCACCGCGCGACCGCCGACATTCGTGCTGTTCACCAGCGGTTTTTTGGAGGCCGGGTACCGCCGCTTCCTGGAACGTCGCCTGCGGGAGACCTTCGGTTTCGAGGGCACTCCCATCCGGATCAACGTGCGGGTGCGCGAGAAGCGCAAGCTCAAGCCACGCTGAGTTCGGGCGTTTGCTGGGTTGTGAGGGCTGCTGGGCGGTAAGTTGCCAGTGATGAGGTTTTCGGCGTCCGGGGTTCGCTCTCCGGCCGGTTCGGGAGGGAGAGCCGTCATGACGACGGTGTCTATCGGTACCAGGCGACTGGCGTATGTGCTCGCCGGAGCCGTGATTGCGGCTGCGCCCGCCGTCGCGGTGTTCGCGGTCTCGCATTCGGGCCCCGGGCCGCGGGTGCTGGCATGCTCGGAGACTGAGACAGAGGACAACTTCTCGATGAACTGCGCGCCGTCGGTGATCCCCGATGTCAGCGACAACCTGACCGAAGCGGAGGTCGCCCAGCCGGGCTTCAACGCCGTCCCGGGCGGCGGTGGGGAGGTCCGTGTCGGCGGCGGTGGCGGTGGCCACGCCGGCCGCTGAGCCGTCGCTCAGGTATTGAGCCGGGCCCGTTTTCCATAGCTGTCGAGGTGCACCACCTGCTCGACTGGCTTGCGGGCTTTGATTGAGCGCGAACAGGTTTCGTTGACTGTCGGCCTGGGCTGACGGCGAGTGCCGGGCGTGCCTGCGGGGCGATTAGGATTGACCAAGTGTCTGTCGCCCACATGATCGTGATCGCGTTGGCCGGTATGGGTGCGGGCGCGATCAACTCTCTGGTCGGCTCGGGCACGCTGATCACGTTTCCCACGCTGGTGACGCTGGGGTATCCGCCAGTGACCGCGACGATGTCCAACGCGATCGGTCTGGTGGCCGGCGGGGTGTCGGGGACCTGGGGGTATCGGGCCGAGTTGCGCGGTCAGTGGGATCGGCTGCGCTGGCAGATTCCGGCGTCGGTGACGGGCGCGGCGATCGGCGCGTTCCTGCTGCTGCATCTGCCGGAGAAGGTGTTCACCCAGGTCGTGCCGGTGCTGCTGGTTGCGGCGCTGGTTCTGGTGGTGATCGGGCCGCGGATCCAGGCCTATGCGCGTCAGCGCGCGGAGCAGGCGGGGCGGTCGGCTTCGCATGTGTCGCCGGCGCGGATGGCGGCGCTGGTGGTCGGGACGTTCGCGGTGGGGGTGTACGGCGGCTACTTCACCGCGGCGCAGGGGATCCTGCTGATCGGGGTGATGGGGGCGCTGCTGCCCGAAGACGTGCAGCGGATGAACGCGGCGAAGAACCTGCTGTCGCTGCTGGTGAACATCGTCGCGGCGGTGGGCTACACGGTGGTGGCGTTCGACCGGGTGAGCTGGCCGGCGGCGGGACTGATCGCGGCCGGATCGCTGGTCGGCGGGTGGCTCGGGGCGCACTACGGGCGGCGGCTGTCGCCGAACGCGCTGCGGGCGGTCATCGTGGTGGTGGGGCTGATCGGGCTGTACCGGTTGTTGACGGTGTGACACCTGTGGCCGATTCGGGTTGGCGGTGGGGCCTGCGGTAGGCTTTCGACCTGCTGCCGACGGTAGTTCGGGCGGCAACGGGCTGTGGCGCAGTTTGGTAGCGCACTTGACTGGGGGTCAAGTGGTCGCAGGTTCAAATCCTGTCAGCCCGACCAAGAGAAGTAGGCTTTCACCTGCGGAGATTCTCGCCGTGAGTCTCCCATCGACCGGGCGTCTGGGACCAGACTGGGACCAGATGGTGTATGTGCAGCGATCGGCTGAGTAGACAGCGGAGCTGCTGGTCGGTGTTCACCCCAGGTTAAATCCTGGAGCGGCCTGCACCGGACGGGAACCAACAGTCAGTTCCAGGACACGGAAGCGGAACCACCGGGAAGTGTCGGATGCGGGTGGAATCATGAGGTTCATGGAGGCAGCGGGGGGCGACGAGGACGGTCGGGAGTCCACCACGAGCTGGACGAACCCATGGATCGCCGAGTACAAGCGGCGCCAGGCGATGCTGACGAAGATGCGGCCGTTCGAGGTGATCGTGATGATGCGCGATCTCAATCTGACCTCGTACGCATTCAGTAAGAACGCTGAGGAGCTACAGGCCCACGTCCTGCGCTACCCCGAGATTGGCCATAGTCAGCCATTCAACCCGGACGTCGGCGACCCGTTCGGCATCGAGCTAGCTCGACTCCTCGCGAATTTGCTCGCCTCCGTGAAGTCGCTTATCTCAGGTCAGCGCGCAGTTCTGCGTGACATCTGGCCCAAGCTCGGCAAGGAGCTCTCTGGGTTCGAGCAAGGTGAATACACCACCAAGCGCCTGGCAGTGTTCGAAGCGGACGAGGCCAAACTTCTAGAAGAGCTCCGCAATTACTCTCAGCATCGATTCCTTCCTTACTTGAACCCGGCGTGGCAGTTTTCACAGTCGGTGCCAGCGGCAGAGTTCCAATTTCGGTTGCATGTCAAGCCACTTCTGAAGTGGGACAGTTTGACGGCAGTGGTTCGTAAATACCTTGAGAAACACGGCGATTCGATTGATCTGATTCCGATCATCGGTCGCTACACGGCTGCCGTACGCGAGTTCTACAAATGGTTCTGGCTCAAGGTGGAAGAAACGATGAAGTCAGAGCGCGTCGAGTACGACGCCCACGTTGCCGAGCTGATGGTGTACGGCGAAGAGGTATTCCTCGCGCCGGATTGGATTCGTGAGGTTGGTGGGGAACCGCCACCCGGTTGGAACGGCGTGCGGTGGCGGCGCCGGTCACTCGCCGAGATCCGCCAGCGACGATGGGCACTCGGGCACAAGTCGTTCCGAGGGATAATCGTCGATGGCCAGGGCGTGGCCGTGGTCGGGGACCACCCATGGACACAGATCCTGCTCCATGTTCCGTGAGGAACAACGCTACGGATCGCGCAGTAGAGCTTGCGTCGGTTTCCATTCGGAATGCAAGTTGTTGGGGGGGGGAAAGAATTGACTTGGGGTGACTGGTTCCGTGAGTTGACTACAGGCCCGGTCATGGGCGCTGTATTCGCCCTCGGTGGTGTCTGGCTCACTCGATGGACGACACGCTCAGAGGGAGCGGCGAACCGAGCTGACAAGCGAGCCGATCAGCTACGCGAGGAAGTCGCTACCGTGCTATCGGAACGACCGAAAATGATTGACTCGCAACGCGAGCTGTTCGACGCAACGATGACGCATCGTGAGCAGACCGCGCGGAATGACCCGCCACCTGCCGAGAGATCTTCGCGGCTAATGGATGTCAGGCAGAAGCACATCGTCCTCTGCGACAAGATCAAGCACGAGGTCATCACAGCCGAGCTGCTTACCAGCAATTCCGAGGTTGAAGCCGCGCTGAAGACGATCAGGCGCGCCGCTGAGAACTGGAACGGACCAATGCAGGCCGCGCATCGTGGAGGCGAGGTCGACGAGTTCGACAGGTTCGAGAAGCTCCAAACAGACCTCGCCAATGCCTTCGATTCTCTTGAGAGCGCAACGCGGTCCTTGACTGCGATCGCCTTCAAAGCGCCGAAGTAACTAAATTAAGCTGGCTTCCGAACAGATCGACCACGTTTGTTTGGTAGGTCGGATGGCAAGGTCGATGATATCGACTCTGGGACAACGGGATCGGTACCTACACCACGCGCAGATTGCGCCCGACGTTAGACGAGAGATGCCGCGTCAGCAACTCACCGGCATCGGCGACGGACTGCCGATCGGGATGCAGGTAGCGCTGGGTGGTCGTGATGCTCCCGTGGCCGGCGATCTTGCGAAGACTGTGCAGGGGGACACCTGCGTCGGCCATCCATGTCAGCCCCGTGTGCCGCAGGCCGTGGCGCGTCAGCTGCTCGTAGCCAAGTTTGGTCACCACCTCATCCCAAGAGGTCGCGTCGCGAAGGGTGGCGGTGGTGATACGCCCGCCCCGCGGGCCGGTGAATAGCCGCGCATGGGGTTCACCGGCGGTAAGTTCGATCCGACGCTGAATGAGGTCGCGGATCGATTCGATCAGCGGCACCTGACGTGCTCGCCGGCCCTTGGTGTTTTTGTCGACCAGGCCCCCACCAGATGCGGTGGTGGCGCCGTGCGTGAGTTCGCCGGGGGATGGGGTCGTCTGGCGGCACACGGTCCAGATCCAGTTTTCGGTGTCGATGTCGCGAACGAGGCAGCCGGAGACTTCACCGATGCGCGCGGCGGTGCACGCCTCGAAGACGACAGCGTCGCCCCAGCCCTGGTACTTATCCGCCGAGTTTGCGACCAATGCGTCAGCGAGGGTCACCAGTGCAGACCAGTCCGGCAGCGCCAGGGATCGCGGGTCGTCCAGCTCATCCTCGGCGAGCTTGTACTCGCGCTGCCAGCCGCTGATCCGAGCCGGGTTCCGATCGATGATCCCGTCGCGGAGCGCTTGCTCCATGACCCGAACCAGCACCGCGAGGCTGTTCTTGACGGTCGAACGGCTGCAGTCGTCAGCGATCCACGCGTGAACGGCCCGATCGACCGCGCCGTTGGTGATCATGGTTACCGGTAGGTGGCCGAGCGATGGCACGACTCGCTTCCGCCACCCGGCGAGGTACGGATCGGTGGTCTTGCCTTCCAGGCCACGAAGCGCCAGTTTCATGTTGGTCGTGCCGTACTCCGAGAGGGTGGTCGTCGCCGTGTTTGGGTCGATGCCGCGACCGGCGGACTGACGCATCCGGTTGATCCAGTCTTCGGCGGCTTCACGCGTAGTGAACGTCTCAGACTTGGACACTCGCTTCTTGACGGCCGGATCGACCCATCGGACACGTGCACGGTACGCCCCGCCGGGGCGCTCCTCGATGTCAGCAGCTAGCGAAATCCCCAGTGGCAGAGCGACTTTATCAACCATCACGCCACCTCACCAGGATCGACGCGCCGACTGGCGAGCCACATCTCAACGTCGTCCGAGTTGTACATGAACACCCGATCAGATACTTGAACGAATGCCGGACCCTGCGGCGGTCGTGCGGTTCGCCAACGCCGGATGGTCGAGGCGTCCACGTGGAGGAGTTCGGCAAGCTCGTTGCTACTGTACCAACGCCCATCTAGCAGCATCCTCGGTTCACGCGCCTTCCTTCAACGCGTTACGCCCGGTAAGGCGCTGCTCACGAGCACGAGTAGAAGCCGAAATGACCAGCAGGCGGTCACCGAGGTTCTCGTATCCCGAGCGTTCGAACTCCCACATCAGTTGCTGGACCGTGGCGGCTTCCGGATGTGATCCTGCCCGCTCCCGCCGCCAGTCAGCCCGATGCTCGCGCAGGGCCTTCATGGTCGTCGAGAACTGTCGCGACTTGCTTGTCACGTGCCCTCGGAAACCCAGTGTGTGCAGCCAGAGGGTCATCTCCTGATATTGCTCGTCGCGGGCGACGGAAACGATCGTCTGGAGTATTCGGCGAACGTGATCCGTCACATCGAGCTGATCGATTCCTTCCTCGCTGAGACGCCGGGAATCGATACCGTGGTCTGTCACCGACTTGGTCACGTACTTGGCGAGATAGCCGGCAACACGGCGGTTGTGGACGTCGGCGTCGGAGCCGACTATGCCTGCCCCGCTGATGGACTTGATGTCCAGTTGCTCGCCGAAGCGCAGAACGACGTCGTTGCGTATCGCCAGCTTGGTATCGACCGTTGCCCGCCTTACCAATTCGACGAAGTCGGCCATATCGAGATTGGGTTCCGGGGGAGAAGGTTGTTCTCCCGGAGGTGAAGCCGCATCGAGGCGGATGACGGCGTGGAAGTGAGGGACGCCGCGGCGTTGTAGCTCAACGACTTTGACGAAGGACGGCCTCGTGCCTTTGGGGTCGGCGCCGCGCGTTCTGAGTGCTTGGCTGAGCGACCGGCGGAGGCGGATGGTGAATCGACGCCAGAGTTCGGGAGCGTGCCAGGCAAAGAGAACGTGCCCTACGTAGTCGTAGCACTCGCTGCACAGCGGCTGGCCCACGGCGGGATCATGCAGGCTGTGGGTGCAGTTGCATCGGATGATGCGCTCGTGTGCGCACTTTGTACCTTGCTGGTTCCCCGGATGGTAGGTTCCGTTGCGCCGTGTCGTGTGAACAGCGCCGAAGCTCGGGGCGGTGAGCGTGACGAACAACTGTGGGTGATCGGCGACCGTACTGGGGATACCGTGATGTCCCCCGTTGAGCCCGGCGTGGATCATTTGCCAAATGTCGCGGGCGTACAGATCAGAGCATGACGGGCACGCCGTAGCGCGGCGGTTATTGCACCTGGTCAGGACGTGATGCTGCCTGCCGAACTCGTCGGAGGCCTTCAAGCGGATTGGGCTCGCGCAGAATCCGCATCTTTCCGCGGTATCCCACCATGTGTCGAAACTCGGCGACGCAGCCCGCCGCACCATCTGTGTCAGTACGGCGGAGCTGTCGACCCCGGCCGGTGCATCCGGCAGCGACGGAATGTCCGACACCGAGCCATTCACCGTGCCGCCTTTCCGATCGAAGGTCGGAAATGCTCGGCGAGATAGTCGATGTCGGCGTCAGTGACATGGAAAGCACGCACCCTGATGGGTTCGGCACGTCCGTCCTGGCAGACATATGCCACGCCGGGAGTCGCCGTCGATATCTCGTCGCAGAGCGCCCCCGCGTCGCGGGCCGCGGCACCCAACACCATGGCGGTCTGAGTGGCCTCGGTCATCCGCATCCCGATCCGTATGGAGAACAACTGCCGGATCGGTAACACGTCCTTCGACGGATCTTGTACTGCCGCGACCACCGAGACCCCGACAGCCCGGCCCTGAGAGAGCAACAGCCCGAGGAGTTGTTCGACTTCGGAACGAACTTTGCGATCGCCGATATAGGCAGTCAGCGAGGCGATCTCATCCACCACGACGACGATCAGGGGCGCCGAGCTAGATGGAGCATGCAAGCGCGTATGACCGCGAAGCCGTTGGGCCCTCTGTTGCATGACCTGAGTCGCTGCCCGCAGTAGCGCCAGTGTGCGCTCGCCGTTGTCGTAGGCGAATCCGGTGAACAGTCGCTGGCCGCGGCCAAACTCCATGCCTCCCTTGGGATCGACGACCAACAGACGCACTGTCCCTGCACGTATGCCTGGCGCGAGTCCGGAGATGAGCGACCAGAGAACGGATCCCTTGCCGGCGCCGGTAGCGCCAGCGACCAGAATGTGATGTCCCAAGACGGGGATACTCCAACGCTTTCCGGACTCGATGATGCCGACATCGATGTTCGTGAGGTCAGCATGGGATTCATGGCTCGGTCGTCGTAACCGAACGACACCGGCCAGGGCATCGCGGTGATGCACGGTGATGTTGACCTCGCCGGGTCTGCGGGAACGAATCGTCACCCGCTCAGCTCGGAAGGCTTCGGCGAGCGCAAGCGTCTTGTTCTGCCAGTCGGCGACCGACTGCCCGACAAGAATCCGAACGACCGCGACGTCACAAATCGCACCAATCGATACCGACCGGAGCGTTGGCACCAGCGTGCGGCCGGCCATCGAGGCCGTCAGACCGTGCAATGTGCAGATGGCCTCCCAGCGGTGCCGATAGATCCACCACGTCCGCCATCGTGACCACATCCTGGCGGTGATCCATTCGTCGAACGACTCGGGCGAGAGGTAGGCCCACGCCGCCAGCGCTGACCCCGATGCGACGGCGAGGAGCAATCCCAGGATCGGCGCGTACCTTAATCCAATCCAGAAGCTCACTAGCAGGGGGAGGCTGATCATCGGAAACAACACCGACCACCAGATGAGGATCCCGAGTCCCTTCGCTAGGCCGGTGACGATCAGCGTTATGGTCTCGTCCCAATCAGACTCAGTGCTGCCTGACGGCTTCGGCTTACGGGTGTTCGAGGAATCAAACATTGCAATCTCCTTCGAGAATCGGGGACTGCATCGCCGCTCGACCGCGGTCCGTGATGCAGTCCCCGACCAACTCGCTCAGGCGGCCGTCTTGCCTGGACCGGCCGACGTTCCTGACGGGGGCACCGTCTTCGGCGGCGCGACCACCCCCGACAGGGGTGCACCTGAAGCGCGGATGGCGTCTGCGCGGTACGCGACACCGCTGCGCCCGTCCTGATTCCAGGGCGACGCGATCAGGCCGTCAACCTGGACAGGCTGAGCTACTGTCACGCCGGGGTCGCCGGCGACCGTCACGGCGATGACTTCGGCGCCCGAGACATCGAGGGCCATCAGTTGGACTTGCCACAGCGGCTGACCCGTTTCGCGGTCGATCCGCGGCTGTCCCGTGTCGAAGGCGACGCGTTGCTCCGGTGCCCGTGTGCAGACGAACGACACCCCGGTTGTGTCAATCTTGAGTTTCATCGGATTTGCTCCTGACCTGTGATTTGTTTGACGTGGCGATCGCCACCAGGTCAGAACACCAGTGCTCTGCCGGTTGCGTAAGGGAGCCGCAGGGAGACAGGGGGAGACCGAAACTGCGCGCCAAGGTGCGGCTAGCGGTGCGGTTGATCAGGCAAAATCGGGGTGTGGCCGACGCTGCAGCTTCACGACCGATGAGCGCACAGCGATTGCGTGCTGCGCGCGCTGAATGGGGCTGGAGTCAGAATGACCTAGCCGCCGAAGTCTTGCGCGTTCGGATAAAGCAACGGCTGAAGGCCATCGATTCTGACTCACTTCGACGACAAATCGTCGAGTTCGAACGTGGGCGTCAGCCAGGGCCGCTTTGGAGGGGGCTCTTGGCCGAAGCGCTCCAGGAGGACGAGGACCGCCTGTTCGGCCTCGCCGTCGATACAGATCTTCCGCGTCCGCTGTTGGTGCAGGCTGAGTTCGACGGCGACGTGCTCGCCGTGATCTTGGAACAGCGTGCAGCGCACATCCGAGCTGAGCACATCTTCGGTCCCGCGTACGCCCGAGAGCTGGTGGACCGTGACTTGACCACGATTGAGGAACTCATCCGCGTTACCCCGCCGGCCGTACGCCCCGAGATACGCCGGGCTGCTGGCCGCATCGCTGAGCTTGGTGGCTGGATCGCCCAGGACAGCGGTGACGCACTGAAAGCCCTGGAGCTGACGACACGAGCAGAGGATCACCTCCGCTCAGCAGACCCCTCGTTGCAAGCGACCGTCCTCATGCGGCGATCCAACATCGTGCTGCGGTCCGACCCGAGGCTGGCGGTCGAACTGGCAGATGGCGCGGCAAGACTCATCAGCGGGATCTCCGTGGGGCGCCTCGCCGCAAGCATTGCGCGTCAGCAAGCGCTGGCGGCGGCTGCGGATCGCGACCGACAGAGCTTTGCCCGGCTCTCGGCGCACGCCGTCCACATCGCACAGATCGAGCCGGTTCCGGACGATCACGCGATCTATGCTTCGCCCGCCTACGTTGCCGGTGAGATCTCCTCGGGACTGATGATGTTTGGCGATGCGGCGAATGCCTTGGAGTTGCTGCGCGAACACCACGGGAGCTGGCCTGGCAGCCAGCGTCGCGATTTCGCCGTGGCTTCGGCTCGCTTGCTGCGAGCGACGATCATGGTCGGCGACTCCCGCACTGCGGTCGAACTGCTTCCCCAGACGATCAGCACGTACTTGTCGGCGCCATCAGATCGGACGCGGCGTGAACTACGGCAGTGCCGCAAGCTAATTCGCGACCGCGCCAGAGCAACAACAACGCTGCCTCTGCAAACACTGCGCAGCAAGATCGAGGAAACTCTGCGAGGAGACTTCAACCTGTGACTCACCACCAAGGAGAGATCGGCTTGGATATGCCGACCACGACAACCGAGGACAGCGAGCCCGAGGCTGCATTGGCGCTGCTTCCGATCGGATCATTCGAGCAGCACGGCCCGTACCTTCCCCTTGTCACCGACACATTGATTGCAACAGCCATCGCCGATTCGATCAGCCGACAGCACAACGTTTTTCAACTCCCAACGCTGGCGTTCGGATGCTCGCACGAGCACGCGGATTTTCCGGGGACGGTGAGCATCAGCGCGACCACGTTGAACAGCATCGTCAACGACCTCATCGACTCACTCAACAGTCAGGGAACCCGCGGCCTCGTCATTGTCAACGCACACGGCGGCAACTATGTGCTGTCGAACGCGGTCCAAGAGGCCAACACCAAGGGCGATATCCGCGTCGGCCTTTTTCCGAGTCGCGAAGTCTGGACGGAAGCGCGTGAAGCCGCGGGCATCACCAGCACTAATCATGACGACATGCACGCCGGCGAACTCGAAACGTCAATCCTGCTCGCCACACATCCCGGTCACGTCCGCGACGGATGGCAGACCGCCGACCATAGCGCGCCCGACCGCCGGCATCTGACAACTGTCGGCATGAGCGCGTACACCGACAGCGGCGTCATCGGCTACCCCTCACGAGCCACCGCCGAGAAGGGCCTTGCGGTCCTCAATCATCTCGGCAAGGCCGTTGGCGAACTGATCGCGCTTCTCGTCGATCCACACGCCTGACGTCAACGCCGTGACGGCTCCCGTCCGCTGGCGCTCCCGTCCGCCGCCACGGACCAAGCTGTCGTGCCCGACAAGCTGAACGAGTTCGAGGCAGCGTTGCCGGTTGTGAGAATTTTCTTTACTGGGATCAAGGAAGACCTGCGCCACTTCTGGTCCTACAAGCGCCGCGGTAGCGGCAGGGCGGCCAAGCACTTCAAGCGCTCGCGGCTCAAGCCGATCATCGAAGCAGCCAAGACGTTGAAGCGCCACGAGGCGCAGGGCTGCTGTCCTACTTCGCCCACCCGATCACCAACGCCGGTGCTGAAGGCCTGAACTCCCGCATCCAAGTCGTCCGCGTCTGCGGTTCAACTCGGTCACTCACCTCCGTCGCAACATCCAGTTGACGATCTTTCCCGCCACCCCCGGTGACGAGCCGCCTTCGCCAGCCCGACCACCTTTCCAACCCGGTCGACCGTCGTCGGCATGCAACTCTTCATCCAGAGATGCTCCGCCCCAATCGAAGTCCTCGGGCTCGGATTCAAGCAGCCACAACAGTTTCTCCAGCATGGCTTCGTATTCGTCGATTCCGCGTCCCGACTTCGAAGTGAACAACAGCCGGCGGGCCCCAAGTAACTTCGCCTCGCGCTTGGTTTGGGAGAGGACAACGTGCCAAGGCAGGCCGGAGCCGCAATCGTGGCGCACAACGAACGTCGCATGCTCGCCCCTGCAAGGGCTTATCGCCACGGCGTCCTCACCACGGCCGCCAGGGTGTGCAATGGACAGAACGACGTAGAGGTTGTCCCGACCACGCGACGGGAAGGCGCCACGGTGGATTCGGCAACGCGCTTCAGGGAAAATAATCCTCAAGCCGCTTCAGCACCTCGACGCGCCTCAAGTCGATCTCTCGACCTTGATAGCTGCCTTTCGCGCGTAGTTCCGTGATGAACGACTGGATCAGTTCACCCGGCGGCAGGACCACAAACGGCAGGTCACCGTCCACCGCCCCAGCCGAAACCTTTGCGACGCTGGCCAACTCAGCGATGAAGTCGAAGTCACCGCGTTCGAGCGCAAGCAGTTCGTCCTGTCCGTTGACGAACCGTTCTTCGAAATCATCCAGGTCACCGCATAGTAGTTGCTCGACGAAGCCGATCATCCGTTCCAAGTTGTCGATCGCGGCGATCACGTTTTGCGGGTACTGGCGCCACCCGTGCGGCTCCGGAGGAGCCAGCTGGCGCACCTTGTCAATCAGCTGCTCTCTACAGTCGTCGTCCCCGAAGATCAGCAGTGAGGCGTGGATCAGAAAGATTGTGCTTGCCCTCGCTCGACGCAGCGCGTCTTCAGCCGACCGCCAGCTGGCGTCGAGGTCGACCCGGTCAAACTCGGCGTCAATCGCGCTCCGGGTCAGACCACGGGACTGGTCAAGGAATCTGCCGTAGCTGCGGATGAATCGCGCCAGTAGTTCTTTGTCGTCTTTGACGATTGTGGCGAGCACTCGCAGGCGGCTCTCAACGGAACCGTCAAAGGCTGCGCCGGGACGAGTCATTGCCTCGCGGTAGCGCCAACTGAAATAGCCGAGGTGCTCGCCGCTTCCCTCCAGGTCGAGCAACTCGAGAAACTCGACTACCTGGCCGGTATCGACATCTTCCGTGACGGCGGCAAACACCGCGTCCACCATCTGGTCTAGGTGCGCGGAGCCGGAATCAGACTCGGCAGCAGCCAGCACCTCAGTTAAGCCGTCATCCTGCTGAATCTCTTCGTCCTGGAGCAGGGCCGCCAGTCGACGCAGGCACTCCTCACGCGAGCCTGTGAAGCCCAACCTGATGAACCAGTCGTAGAACTGACCATTGTCGGCTGGGCGGGAACTCTCGTCCCAGCGTCTGACTCCGAGACCATGCGACTCGACCGCGTCGACGAGCCGCCGCGCGGCAGTCTCCAAGGCATCGAAAACGAGGTAGTGGCCGAACTGGTTGCTTTCCAGATACCAGGCCTCGATTCCGAGATGGCCTGCGTCGTCATCTCCCTCGTTCGGTCTGTCCTCAGGCGCGTACGGAGTGTCCTTATATGCCGGTACGAAGCGGTCGCAGTCGTCCTTGTCCACCGGCTCGTCCGCAAGCTTGATGCAGTCGTCTGCGTACAGGGGATAGACCGCTGCGTTGTAGACGACGCCGGCGTACCCACCGGGCATGAGCCGTACCGGACGAGCAGCCAGCTTGGTCACGAGCCGGTCGCCGTCGTAGACGGCGACATCCACCTTCTTTGATGCCATTACGGCCCCACGCTCAGTGCGCCCGTCGGCGTCGCAACCGTTGCCGCCAGCTGATCGACCTGCCGCAACAGCTCAGCCGGCGGAGCGCTCAAGTCGAGGGCATGGCAATGGATCACCACACCGCTGCCCCGAGCGGTGTGCAAGTCCACTGGCTCATTGCCTTTCGCATACACCAGGTGCCCCTCAGAAAGGCCCAACACGGTGCAGTACGCCAGCATCTGATAGAGATCCGCATTCGGAAAGCCCTCGGGCCGTTCGGCTTTGTACTTGGCATCGACCACCGCACGCACCTCCCCGCCACGCAACCACATCAGGTCCGGCCGCATCACCACCCGGTCGCGCAGGTCGAGGCTCAGGGACTTCTGGCACACGCTGTGGCCACCTTGGGAGTGAAGGGACTCCCGAAGCGCGGTCGTGACGAAGTCTTCGAACACCCGCCACATGTCGAACATGTAGCCGGTAACGGTGAGGTCACCCACGCGGTGCTCGAAAGACTCCGCCGCGAGCACGATGTGGGCAAGGGCCAGTGCCGAGTGGTACCGAGCGTTGAGTCGGCTGCGGTGCCATTTCGGCAGTACCGCGCCGCGTGGCGAAACCGTCACGTCGGCGAGGATGCGCCGCAGTCGCTGCAGGCGGCGACGCGCTACCTCCGCGAGCCTGGGAACGGTGATGAGCCGATTGACGGCCAGCAGCAGCAATTGGTTCTCGGCGATGTCGACAGTGAAGTCGTCGTACTCGACGGCCACCGGGACGGGAAGGCCGTAGAGGCGGGTCATCTGCTCGCCCGCCAGCAGCCGGCCGCGCAGCACCGGCAGCCGGTCGGTGACGGTGCGGTATCCCTGCAAGAGGCCCTGCTCCACCGCGCGCAGGGCAAGCCGGCCGAAGGCCTCTGCCAGAGCAGGCAACAGATCTTCGTCGGCGGAGAGATGCACCAGATCGTCACGCCAGATGCCGAGATCCTTCGCATAGCCGAGCAGGAACACAAGCCGGTTAAGATCGGTGATCTTCGGGCGCACGACGATCTGACGCTCACCGATGCGGACGGCGCCGACTTTGCGGCTGGCCGAGACCTCGAATAGCCCGTGCGTCAGCGTCGGTGTCACGTTCACCAAGGCGAGGCCTTGCAGCGCGAGGTATTCCGCGTCGGTGAGTGCGACGGTCTGGGCGGCCTCGCCCTCAGTCAGCAGCAGCGGTGCCGGCGCCGTCATCGGGTGCTTCCGGAGGGGTTGTGGCCGGGCCGTCATCGGCCGGCGGTGTTTCGCCGACAGGAGCCTTGTTCTGCAGGGCCTTGCGGATGACGTCGAGACCGTAACGGGATCGGACGTCGGTGCCGTCTCCGTAGTGGTGCTCTTCGAGCAGCGGCAGGATTGCGGTGCGCCAGACCCGCTCCAGCCCTTTGTTGCCGGCCTCGTGCACCGCCGACCGCATGAAGTAGGACGGTCCGATCTTGAAGTCGGAATCCTCGATGCGCGAGTTGAGTTCCTCGAGTAGTTCGGCCACTTCGCTGGGACGGTTCGTCGCCTCGAGCCATTTGCGCAGAATCCCGTTGGTTGGGCTCTCCGAGGGATGCAGCGGAAGGAAGGCGAAGCGCCGGCGCATCGCGCCGTCGACGAGGGCGATCGAACGGTCGGCGGTGTTCATCGTCCCGATGATGAGGATGTTCTTCGGCAGCGAGAACGGCTCGGTGTTGTCCGCGGAGTAGAGAAGGTCGATCGCGCTGTCGCGATACTCCAGTAGGAAGTAGAGCTCACCGAAAACCTTGGCCAAATTGCCCCGGTTGATCTCGTCGATGATCAGCACATAGACCGCATCCGGATTGTCCTTGGCCTTGTCGACCAGGGAGCGCAGCGGCCCTGGGGTGAGGGCGAAGCCGACCTGGCCGCCGCCGTGTTCCTTGGGCCGGTATCCCTCGAAGAAGTCCTCGTAGGTATAGGCCGGATGGAACTGGACGATCTTGACATTCGCCCCGGTGGTGAGATGCCGTGCGAGTTCCTGAGCGATGTAGGTCTTGCCCGTCCCTGGCGGGCCGTAGAAGATCAGTTGCGGGCGGTCTCGCAGCAGGTCGACACATTCCTGCAGCCACTCCGTGGGCACGTTCAGACGCGTCGCCAGTTCATCGGTGGCATCCGGAAGGTTCAGCGAGGCAGGCCCTTTCGGTGGCTGCCGATGCTCGGCCAAGGCCACGAGCGTGTCCAAATGCTGGGTGAGGTCCAGAACCTCGCCTTGGGCACTGAAACGAGCCGATACCTCGGCTGGGAGGTCCGCTAACGGCAATGAGCGGGAATACCACCTGACGGTGCGTCTGAGATTGGACCGCTGGTCACTGCTTTTCACGAATTCAGGCGGTCCGGTGATGGTCCCGAAGTAAACCTGTCCCTGACTTACGGTGACAACGAGGTCTTCTGGGTGCATGCGCGCCAGGAAGGCATAGAACTCGTCGAGCTTCTCCTGACGCTGCGCGTAGCCCGAAGAGCGGTAGTCCTCCTCGACGAAGCCCTTGAGCTCATCTTTCGAGACCTCGGGCTCGACGTGACGCAGCAAGCTCGCAGCGAGAGACACCGTGCCTTTCTTTCGCCAAATAGGCACCATGTCTTGGCCTTTGACGTTGGAGCCGTGCACCCGCCAGGCGTGGCGCACCTCGTCGGTGGGAGCCGGATCAACGATGACCGGCGGTTCTTGCCACATCTCCAGCCACGGCGACTTGTATAAATCGACCACGCCGTGCTGGTCCACCATCGCTTCATAAATGAGATGGAGGTCCTCATCGACGTCACCGACAGGCCGACCCAAGTACTCGGGTGCGAAGGTGTCACGGATCAGGCGACGCTGGCCGCGGCTGACGATCGGTAGGAAGAAATCCGGGAAGGCCAGATACAGGAGTGCTTGCCGTTGCGCCCATTGGCCGGACTCGACAGCGTCGACCTCGGAGCGGAAGATCAGCGGCTCGATGAGTGCGTCAACCCTGCGCTGCTCGGAGAGCGACTTGAAGTGTTGGGCGACCGCTATCAGGTACGCCAACTGATTCGGCTTGTTGCCGCCGTACGCGGGTCCTCCGTGAAAGGCATGTCCCTCCAGTAGTGCCTGCTTCACCTCGTCGGGTATCTCGACGGGCGGATCACAGCGGTCCAGCACCGACTGGACTTGTTGAAGTTTCAACTGCCCGCCGAGATTACTGATGGGCAAGACGTTGAGGATCAGAAGCTCGGCGAAGAGCTGGACGGCACCCGATGAGGTTGTCGCCAGCTGCTCGTCGAGCTTTTCGATCAGTCCGCCTGATCCGAGGTTCGGCCGTTCGACGTAGTGGTGCTGAAGCTCAGCAAGATGGTCGGTCGTCCAGATCGGCTGTCCAGGTGTCAGCAGCGAGCCGTCCTGCCCGAAAGCCGATTCGATCAGCCGGCGGCCGATCTTCTCGACAGCCACGGCATCCGGCCGCCCGAAAACACCCACATCGTCAACGCTCACCACAGCGGTCCTCCCCTCAGCGTGCGGTCCCAGCCTTCTCATCGAACGGCGACTCATACGGCTTACCCGTTCGCCCGGCCTCCGCCATCGCGTCGTACATCTCCAAGATCAGCCGCTTGGTTCGGTACTCCCCGTGCTCAGCAATGTCCTTGCGCTTGACGATCGGAAAGGTCTCCATGATGTAGTCGACGTCATTGCGCTCAATGCCGTAGAGATGGAAGAACGCGGCGTCCAGTTCCGCCTTCGCTACCGTGCGGATCGGAGGCGACGACCATTCGGACCGAAGGTAATCGACGCGCCGGATGACCCATTTCCTGGGTGGACGTGCCGCATCCCACTCTGAGCCGAGCGAGAAGACATCAGGACGTTGTGCGGGCAGCTGCATGAAAGTGAAATACTTGAGAGATGTTCCCCCGATCTTCTGGCGTGCGCAATAGTCGTAGACGAACGATGACCACATAGCCTGCAATAGGCCACCCACATCAGCAGCGACGAGCGCTAGCAAGAATTTGTCTCCGACTGCGGCAAGGGGCAAGGCGCCTGCAATCACCGTCCGAACGTCTGTACTCCGGCAGATATCGCGCCAGCCGATCAGCCATTCACCAGTCCAACGGCCCTCGAGCTTAGTGTCGACCTCCCGTCTATCTACCCAATACCTGGGCATGACAACAAAGTTTGGATCCTGCTTCTCTGCAAGCGTGACGTCACGAACCGTGCCGTCACGCTGATAAGTGGCCCAGCGGTGGTCGTAGTGGTGAATCATCTTGGCCTCATACAGCGGCAGCATCTCCTGCTGGCCCTTGAAGAACACATTCCCTCTCAGCGTCCAACTGTCACCCTCAAGCTCATCGCGGGTGCGGAACAGGTGGGAGTCGCTGGTCATGTTGAACAAGCCCTGCATGAACCTCACACCCCAGGGGTTTCCGTCCGGATCCCCCTCCCGGATCAACACCGGCACCCGCCGATAGATACCGAGGGTGATCTCCGCGTCACGGCGGCTGCGGAAGATCGGACATGTCCCGGTGTTCGGGTTCAGCAGCGTGATTTCCTCTGGCGTCAGACTGAACCGCGATCCGGGTCGTTCGAGGTCCGTAGGGTCATGGGCGAAGAACGCGAAATCCGCTTCCGGCTCACGTAAATCTCGACCGGCAAGCGTCAATAGGCAGAACTTATACCTGCTGTCGACCGCTTCAAAGAGAGGCTTGCGATTCTCGAAGTCGTAAAGACTTGAGATGGAGCCGCTCTGCACAAGATTCTTGAAGAAATACTGCGTCGTCGAGTCGGTGGCGATAGCAGTAGGGAGGATCATCCCGGATC
Organism: Candidatus Mycolicibacterium alkanivorans; assembly: GCF_022760805.1. Lineage (NCBI taxonomy): Bacteria > Bacillati > Actinomycetota > Actinomycetes > Mycobacteriales > Mycobacteriaceae > Mycobacterium > Candidatus Mycolicibacterium alkanivorans. Next base: position 2,437,165 of record NZ_JAIVFL010000001.1, read on the forward strand.
TACCTTCGCCCGCCAGTAGCGCGCGTCCCGTCTCCGCAAAGAGGGGGTCGGTCTTGATCCGGCCGCGCCCGCACAGGGGGTAAAGCCCGGAATTCGCCGCGAAGTGACGGACCCCGTCCAGGCGACGCTTCGCGGCCATGTAATCGCGGCCGACCGGCGAATCGCCGGCCAGCAATTCGGTGATCATGCGTTTGCGTTTGGCGCCAGCCGCCTTGGCGATATCTGGATCGCGGGCTTCGAAGTACTCCTGCTCCTTGAGTTCAACGTGCTCCCAGGGCGGGTTGCCGATCACGACGGAGAAACCGCCGTACCAGCCGGTGGCGTCGTTCACGGTGTCGTCATCCGTCGACTCGGTCGGGAAGATGTGCGGGAACTCCAAGTGCCAGTGGAAGAACCGATATTCGGCGGTCAGGCGTTCGATCTCGGCGCGCTGCTTGTCGGTGAGCTTGTCGTCGCCGTCGCTCAGCGTGGTGATGGTGCGCTGGGTGATCGCGGGCGGCGCGCCGAGGCTTTTCGGCCATACGAAGGCCGCGCACCAGGCGTCGGCCGCCAATCGCTGCTGACGGTAAGCGGTCGACTGGGTGTAGGCGCGCAGACGCTGCTCTTGCACATGAACGTCATCCAGTGACAGCGCCGGTGCGGCGACCACCTTCTCCACCTGCTCGGCAAGTTTCGTGTTCGCGGCGACCATGTCGACATCGAAGAGGCTGCCCTGGGCGCTGCGCTCGGCCTTATTCTGCTTGGCCAGGGTGGCGGTGATCTTCTTGTCGTCGCCCTCGATCGGCTTGAACGCCTCATCGGGCAGACCCCCGGCGAGCAGCCGGGGGGTAGCGCCGACGAGGGCGTTGCCGATTCTGATCTGGGCATCTAAAAAGGTCAGGGGCCGGCCCGGGTCGAGAGCTTCCAGCCACAGCGACACCTTGGCCAACTCCGCGGCGAGCGGGTTGAGGTCTACGCCGTAGATGCAGCGCCCGACCACGTCGCGCATCGCCGAGCGCACCGCCTCGGGGGCCGGTTCGGGGTCACCGGTACGCAGGGCGGCCACCCGCTTGGCGATTCGGCGGGCCGCCCCGACGAGGAAATGTCCACTGCCGCAGGCGGGGTCGCAGACGGTGACGCACAGCAGCGCCTGCTCGGGTTCGTCGGACTTCTCGGCGTCGTTCAAGATCGGGTCGAGCGCGGTGTCCAGAAGCGACTCCACCAGTGAGGTGGGGGTGTAGTAGGAGCCGGTGTCCTTGCGTTGGTTGCCCGATGCGACGGCCAGCGAGTAGGTCTTGGTGGCTGGGTCCCAGCTCGGCATGAGTTCCAGCAGTGACTCGTAGATGCTGCCGAGTTCCTCGGCGCCGAGGTTGCGGTAGTCGACGATCCGCATGGCCTGTGACCGGGGTTCTTTCACCAGTGACAGGGAGCGCACCGCGGATTGCAGCGCCTGGTTGCTCAGCGAGCAGTCCATGAGGAAGTCCAGCGCGCCGGTGTCGAATAGGCCGCCGATACCGGGCAGCCCGAGTTCGGGCAGGCCGTCGACACTGCCGAGGCCGCGCCACACGACTTTGAGGGCCTCCCAGCGGTCGCCGTAGCGGCCGCCGCGGCGGCGCCGGGATGTCCGCCGCAACCGCTCGGTGGAGAAGTAGTCGAGGTAGCGACGGCGCACCTGCGGATCAGCGTGGGGATCCAGCAGTGCGTTGCGGTCTTCGGCGACGAAGGTGAACAGCAACCGGTAAGTGACCCGCAGCAGGGCGTGGTTGATCTCCTCGACGGTGATCTGGCCGTCGGCGAGGTCTTGGCGCAGCGTCGCGTTGTCGGGGTGGGTGAGGAATCCCGAGCCGAGGGTGTGCAGTGCCTGGATGACGCCGTCGCGCAGCAGGTTCAGGGCGCGGGAACCGGATTGGATGGCGTCCTGGCGCCAGTGCTCCAGCCAGCAGGAGGCGGGACCGACTTCGGGGTCGCGGGGTTCGAGGCGGGAGACGTGGCACAGCGAGTACAGCAGCAGGAAGTCCGCGAACAGGTCGCCGTCGAAGATCGCTTCCAGGTCGAATTCGACGTAGGCCGACCCCACCAGCGAGGTGGAGTCGCGAATCAGCCGCAGGGTGGTCGCGTTGGCGAGGATGGCCCACAGGTGGTCATCGGAGCGGTTGAGCAGTTCCTGCACCATCGACTGCGGCGAGGCGCCGGCCGCCCCGGCCACGCCCTTCGTCCGGGTGTCCACTGCGACGCGGCCGAGCAGATGGATCGGGACGTTTCCCCACAGATGTGAGATGGGGAAGCTGCGGTCCCCGACGTGCAGGCCGCCTTTCCCGGTGGGATGGACGCGGCCGTATCCGAGCTGGTCGAGCAGCACGAGGGCGAAGCGTTCTCGGGTCAGCCCGGTCGCGGCATCGTTGTCGGGCAGCGCGGCCAGGGCCGCGCGGTAGGTGGTCCAGGCGCCCCGCAAATAGGCCCATACCCGGTTGGCGGCGTCGCGCACGGTTTCGCCGGCGGCGAGGTGAAAGTCTTTGGAGGACAATCCGTCTTGGGTCTGGGCGGCCACGAGTTTGGCGAGCAGGTCGGCGGGCAGCAGACCTCCGACGATGCGGACGCCGACGAAGTTGGTGGATGCGGTGTCGGTGCTCACTTGTCGCCTCCAGCCGGCGGCACGTACACGAAGACGCCGAGAACATCGGCGCCCGGTTCGACGATCACCGTCAGGCCGCGGACCACGTCGGCGGCCGCCTGACGCACCCGGCGGTGCGACTCGAGCAGGCGCGCGGCGAGCTCTTCACCGTGTTCGGCGAGATGCGTGGCGATGTCGGGCAAGCCATCGAGGGCGCGGGTGATGAACTGGGTCGCCTGCGGGGCGGGGACGTTGCCGGACGGTCGGGCGTGCAGCAGCGGAGCCACCGACTCCGGTGAAAGCCAGTGCGGCTTCGCCGGAGATCCTTCGAAGGCGAGCGACGCGACGTCCTCGGCAACCAGCTCGCGGCTGCCGGAGCGGGACGGCAGCTGCAGATGGAAGCGATAGCGGACGATGAGCAGCGTGGTGCGCGTCGACACCGACTTGGTGCGGATGACCGCGCAGCGCCGGGCAGGCCGCTGATCGTCGGCAAGCTGCGGGTCAAGAGCCGATTCCAGGACGTAGTTGGCGACCGCCTCCACCGATGCGTCGGTGCGGGTGAGCACGGCGTCACCCCGGGCAACCGGGAGCTCGGCGGCGAAGTGCAGCGGGTCCTTGCGGCCGGGCGGCAGCGCGTCACGCAGCCCCAGGAGCAGGGGCCCCAGCGTCGCAGTGAATCCAGAGTCGGCGGTGGTCACCGTCGACCGCAAGGCCCGCAGCGCGTGGTCGACGAATTCGGCGACGTCGGTGTTGGTGCCCAGGGTGGCGCGGGTCTCTTTGAGTTCAGTCTCCACTTCCTGTTGTTTGATGCCGTGCTGGGCGTACTTGGTCTGGGCGTTGCGTTCCCGTGCGGCCGCCGACTCCCATTGGTTGTGCAGCGCATCGCGCTTTTCCTCCAGGTCGAGTTCCAGACCCAATTGCTCCGCGTCGCGGCCGCGCAGCAGCAGTCCCTCCATCAGTGCCTCGACAACGGCCTCACTGTTGTCGGGTACCGGTACCGCGACGCCGGTCGCCTTGCGGATCGCCTCATGTTTGCGAAGCAGGACTTCGAGCACGATGCCGTCGATCTGGTTGTCGCGGCCGTAGAGAGTCACCGCGCGCACCGTGTCGGCCCGTTGGCCGAAGCGGTCCACCCGGCCCTCCCGCTGTTCGTGGCGGGTGGGGTTCCACGCCAGGTCGTAGTGGACCACCGCCTGGAAGTTTTCCTGCAGGTTCACGCCCTCCGAGAGGCAGTCGGTGGCTACCAGGACGTGCTGGCCCGGAATCGTCGCCAATTCCTCGATACGAGCGACTCGTTCAGCGGGGGGCAGGGTGCCCGTAACGGCGCGGACGGTGACGTTCTTTCCGAGAGCCGCGCCGAGTTGCTCGGACACGTAGTCGGCGGTGTCGATGAATCGGCAGAAGACGATGGGGTTGAATCCGTCGCCCAGCAGTTCCTTGACGCTTTTCACCAACGCGGCGACCTTTCGATCGGGTTTGCCTTCGAGTTTGAGAGCTTCGGCCCGGAATGCTTGCAGCCGGCGCGATTTGGCATTGCCGGCCTTGGTGTCGGTGTCGGTGTCGGCGCCGGGCGTGGTGTCGACGGCCTCCAGCGCCTCGTCGTCGGCCTGGTCGAGCACGATGGCCCGGCCGATGGCGTCGGCTTCCTCCGGGGAGTCGGCGGCGACCGTCGCCGCCCGGGTCTGCAGGGTCTGAGCCGCCGCCCGCGGCGAGGAGGCCAGCGCGCGCAGCAGCGCCAGCGCGGACCACCAGTTGACCCGCCGAGCAAGCCCGCCTTCGCCGGTGCGCACCGTTTCCCGGGCGTAGTCGAGGACTTTGGCGAATAACGCGTGGTACTCCGGGCTCAGCGAATAGGGCACCTCAGCGGAGAGGCGATCCTTCGGGAACGGGGTGTCCTCGTCGAGATACCGGCGGAGATCCGCGCGGCGGCGCTGCACGAAGTGCCTGGCCAAGTATTCCCGGTCGGCTTTCTTCTCCAGGTCGACGGTGGCCAGCTCGGGTTTCAACAGCCCCAGCAGGTTCCGGAATGCCTCGTCCTTGCCGCTGTGGGGGGTGGCACTGGCCAGGATCAGGTGGCGGGAAGGGTCGGCCGCCAGGTCGCGGACCAATTCATAGCGCTGAGTGCGGCCCGATCCGCTGGTGGTGGAGTCCGCGACGCAAGTGTGCACCTCGTCGACGATCACCAGATCCGGGCAGGTGCGGAGGAACTCGTGGCGACGCCGTGCGCTCTTGATGAAGTCGGTGGACACCACGGTGACCGGGTACCGCTCGAAGATCGACTCCGCGCCGATGAGTCCGCGTTCCAGCCGGCGAACCGTGCTGGGCAGAACGAGTTCCGCTTCGAGACCAAACTTCTCTCTGAGCTCGCCCTGCCACTGCTCGGCCAGCGCGGGGCTGCACAGCACCGTGAGCCCTCGTGCATCACCGACCTTCAGCAGCTCGGTGGCAACCAAAGCGGCCTCGATGGTCTTGCCGATGCCGACGTCGTCGGCGATCAGCAGGCGCACGACGTCCTGGCGAAGCGCCATCATCAGCGGCACCATCTGGTAGGCGCGAGGCTCGACGGCGATCGAGGCCAGGCTCCGGAACGGGCCTGCGGTGGAGCGGAACCCGATCCGCAGCGCGCTGCGTAACAGCGATGCGCTCAGGTGGTCGCCGAGATCCTCCGCGTGCGGCGGCGGGAACGATGCCGGGCTGACACCCTCACTGGCGAGCACCCCGGCGATGTCGTCGTCGATGCCGCCGATGGGCCGCAGCACCAGAAAGTCATCTGTGCTCTCCGGCAGCACCACCCATTCGCGGCCGCGTGCCGTGACCAGACTTCCAGGGGCGAATCCCACAGTGCCTAAACCCTTCCGTCGCCGAATACGTATGAGTGCTCGCGCACCTGAGCCAGCCAGTTTTCGCCGGGATGAAGTCTCAGCACCGACCAGCCGGCGTCGTTGAACATTTCCTCGACCTCTTCAGCGTCTGGCGGGGTGGACTCTTCGACGAACACCGCCAAAGCAGATCCGTCGGCACTGAACGCGAAGTCGGGGCGCACCGTTGCCTGGGCTACCGGTTGCCCGACGTTATCGGGGAGGGCGAACTCGTGCTGCACCAGCAAGTCGATGAAGGCCCGTTGCAACTCGGATTCACACTGCGCCTTGAGCTCTGACGCCTTGTCGCCGCGGGGCTCGTCGTCGATGACTGGCACCGTCGTCGCTTCCGCGAGCCGCAACAGCAGGTCGCGGATCACATGCCGGTCGATCACCGCGTGGTCGGTCTGGTTGCCGTAGGACAACAGGCAGTCATAACAAGCCTTCTCGCATCGTTCCCGGGCACCCTCCGCCCGGCCCAGATCGGTGCCGTCGGCACTGAAATGCATGATCTCCAACGCGGCGAAGGCGACTCGCGCTAAGGCGTCCGGTTCGGTGTGCAGCCGCCGCAACACACCTGCGCCGCCCTCGGCCGACTCGGTAAACAGCATTCGGCCGCGTCCGTCGTTGTCGGGAAGCGCCTCGCTGGACAATTCGGAGTCCTCAAGCTGAAACTCGGCTTCGATACCGCGTTCCAGCGCGTAGCGCAGGCTGGTGGACACGTCCTCGGCGACGGGCGTGTCGAGTCGGACCACGAGGATGTTGCGGGTGTCCTCGACGTAGGGGATCACCTTCTGCTTAGTAGGGACATCGGCGGCGTCGTCCAGCGATTCATCCTGGGGCGTGGTGTCTTCGGCGTCCCGCTCAGAAAGCCAGTTGCCCTTGACGGTGTCGAGCCAGTAGCCGAGGTCTGCCGGATGCTTGCGTCGCCGACGGCCGACATTGGTGACGCGCACCGTCGCAGTGTCGCCGTAGCTGACGGTCATCAGCCCGCCCTCACTATCCCCGACCGCGGCGTCGGAGCGCCCCAGGCGAGGACCGTGCTCGCTGAACCGGTAGGAGGTGTGCAACTCGAAACCCGCTCTGCGGCGTTCTTCCTCGTCGCTGGAGATGCGTTCGCGGCGGCGGGCGAACACCGTCTGCATGCGCATCAGCCCGTACTGGGGCGCGCTCAGCGGTGCCGCGCAGTTCTCGCACACGTCGAGTCCGGGGCGGCGCACGTGATGATAGCCGCACGACTGACAGCGGTAGGCATCCTGGGTGTCGACCGTGCCGATGCCGCCCGAATTCATCGGAACTTGGATGCGCTTAATCTCGTAGCGGGCGCCTTCGTGGTAAATGATTGCGCCAGGCCCGAATTCGCTGATCGCCAGGAAACGTGGGCGTTGCAGGTAGTCGCCGCCCGCTCGGTTGCCGATCGTCGGCCGCACGCCCGGAATGTAGGCGGCCAGCGGCAACCGGGGAAAGCTGTACCCGGGCAGGAATCCCTCGCTGGCGAAGTAACGGTAGGTGTAGAAATCGGAGTGGGTGCGGTCGGTGTCCTCGTTGCGCAGCAGACGAAGCTGACCCTCGGCCTCACGTCGGCGCCCCTCGGCCGCAGTCCGCGCCTGCTTCCTCACCGAGCCGTCCAGCACGATCCGGTTTTGCTCGGCCTGATCGTCGAGCGCAGCTTGATACAGCTCGCGCCACCGCTCGCACGCCCGGTCGAACTCATCTGGTGCATCGGCGATGACGGTTGCGGGCCAGTCCACATGCCACCACGACGTACGTTGCAAATCCTCGATGAGCGGGGCGATCACCGTGGCGGCCCGTTCGGTTGCTCGCCGGATCGCATCAGGGTTGCGGAGCGTCTTGTCGAGGTCCGAAGTCAATGGCATGCCGGGCGATTCGAGTTCCAGCAGCTGGGGCATGCGCGAGTGCAGATCGGCGCCGGTCTCCGACAGCCACAGCGCCTGCAGGTGGGAGGCAAGCAGGGCTTCATTGGTGAGGTCAAGGCGCGGTGGGGCGACTGAGCCGGCGACCATGTCGACGGAACGCCGGAAGTAATACTGGTCATGCGAATTGCCGGTTGCGCAGTAGGTGGTGACCAGTGCGGGTTGGCCCGACCGGCCCGCACGTCCACTGCGTTGGGCGTAGTTGGCGGGCGTCGGAGGGACGTTGCGCAGGGCGACGGCGTTCAGGCTCGCGATGTCGACACCGAGCTCCATCGTGGGTGAGCAGTACAGCACCTTCAATTCGCCTTTGCGGAAGGCCTTTTCACGTTCTTCGCGGTCCGCGGCGGTCACCTGGGCGGTGTGTTCGCGGGCGTACATGCCGACGAGTTCGGGTGCGGTGTGGCGGTAGAGCTCAAGGAAGAAGGGGTTGACCCGGGTGCCCTGATCCGGGTCGAAACCCTTCCGCAGCGGATCGGGTGCGCCGGTGACACCCTCACCCCGCTTCCAGATCACCGCCGAGGCCTTCAGCCGGTAGTTCGGTCCCGACAGGCCTTCGACGTCCACGGTTGTCAGAAGGCCCGCGCGGTCGAGAACTTTGAGGAGATCTTCGATCACCTTTTGGGAGTCGGTGGTGTCCATCTGCTCGCCGCCGAGGGTGAGCCCGCTGGACTCGCGGATGTACCGTCCCAGCGCGGTCCGCCCGGTCAGGCGGGCGATCGACCGCAGGGCGCCCGGCTTGCCTGCCGCGGTGGACACCACCGCTGGCCGGGGCCGAGGCTCGTGCGGGGGAATCGACCATAGTCCTTGCAGGTGCTGATCGGATTGCCGCTTCACACGATCGAATCCGTCGTCGGTCAGGCAGTCGATGGCGACCGCAAGATCGCGCCGGAACTCGTCAAGAATGATATGGCACAACTCTTTTCGCTGGATGGCGGTGGCGTTGCGCAGCGGTTCATAGGCCTGCTCCCAGAGCGCGGTGTCGGCCGCGATTTCGGGGAGCGACTCGTACTCCACTACAAGCAAGCCGGTCTGCTCCAAGTTGGGCATCGTGACCCGCCAGCCGCGTTGAAGGTCGGAGTACAAGCGGTACTCGATGAACTCCTTGAATGCGCGCTCGGCCGACGACCGGGCGCCGTATACGGCCTCGGGGTTGGCGGCGTAGTCCTCGAATCGCAGGCCCAGGCTCTCGACCGCTCGCTGCGCGACGTCCTCGTGGTGCAGGCTTCCGCTCTGCAATGCCCGGTAGACGGCTCCGCGAAGCTGAACCATCTGGACAAAATCATTGAAGTGCCCGGCCTGCAAGCTCGCATCCTGACGGTTGTCGACGAAGGTCAGTAGTTTGCGTGACTCCTCGCTGAGTTCGCCGGGTGGGATCTTGTCCAATGAGCGCACGATCGAAGTGCTGAGCACCGAAACCGCGGAACTTCTACCCTCGGCGTCCAGCGTCGCCAACTTCGCGAAGTCACTTCCTCGGGCTTGTTCGTAGGACACCTTGCAGCGCAGGCAGAACCGGAACGGAGCCGGGACGAACGCTGCGTCGATGCCAGCGCCGGTGACCTCGGTTCCGCCGACGTCGACTCGGACCCGGCGCGGCAGATATTGGCGGCGGCGTTCGGCGACTTGCCCGTCAGCCAGCCAAGAGTCGGGCAAGCGCCCCTCTGGGAGCGGGTCCGCCGGCCACGGCTGATCGGTCGAGATATAGAGGTAGCCGTTGGCCTGGTCTCCTCCGCTGGCGTCGCGGTCACGCCGCGGGCGGTAGATCACATCCGAGTCCTCAGAGGACCGTGCGACCACCAGATACTCCTGACCGCACTCCCGGCAGAAGGCCAACGGTATCAGGACGTGATCGGGCCGATCGGGCACCGCGATCTGGTACTGCGACGTGATGTGCCGCCGGGCCTCGTTTTCCAGCGACACATACACCGTGTCGCCTTTCGAGAGGAACTGGTGCAACCGGAAGGCGAACAGCGGTCTGCCTGTGACCGGGTGTCTAGCCGCCGAGCCGGCCAACAGTGTGGTGCGAATCGCTTGGGCGCACTGATCCACGGTGCGCCCGGTGAGGTCCGCCAGGCGCGCTGCGGAATCCCGCACTCTGGCCGGACGCTGCCGGATCACCCGGCCCGAATTCTCTTCGATCGCAAGCCCGAACGTCGTCTCGATCCAGGACGCCAGCGACGAATCAGCCAGACCCTCATAGCCGCCTGCGGCGCCACCCGCCTGAACCTCTCGGGACAACTGCGCGATGTCGTCGGGATCGCCAGTAGTGGCATGGTCAAGTGTCTCGCCGATAACACGGTCAGCCGTGACCTCCGCGCCGAACAGGCCCGTCGCGACTTCGGCAACAACCCGGCGCTGGTCGGCGTCGGTCCCGGCGCTGGCCATCGTCGCGGAGGTGCCGACACACTGCATAGCCGGCGACTGGCAGGCATCTCGCACCCGGCGAACCAGCATGGCGACGTCGGCGCCCTGGCGGCCGCGGTAGGTGTGCAGCTCATCGAGAACCAGGAACTCCAGGCCCTTCGCCGCGTCGACGAGCTTTCGCCGCTCTTCCGGCCGGGTGAGCATCAACTCGAGCATCACGTAGTTGGTGAGCAAGATGTCGGGCGGGTTGCGGAGGATAGCTTCGCGGCGCTCGCCTTGCTCCTGACCGGTGTAACGGGCAAAGGTCACCGGCTCGTTCCCCTCGCCGTAGCCGAAGCGCAGGAACTTCTCGAGCTCACCGACCTGGCTGTTGGCCAGGGCGTTCATCGGGTAGACGATGATGGCCTTGACTCCTGCCTGGCGCGACTGTTGGCGGAGCACCCGGTCGACAATCGGGACGATGTAGGCCAGCGACTTACCGGAGCCAGTGCCCGTGGTGAGCACGTAACTCTTCCCGGAGCGCGCGGTCTCGATGGCCTCGCGCTGGTGGCGGTGCAGGGTGATCGGCCGGTCGCCGGCGTCCACCAGGTCTGCCTTGGGGCGGAAGATCCTGGCGCACTCGGGGTGCAGCAGGTCGTCGGCGACCAGTTCGTCAATAGAGCCGCCGGCGGCGAAAGTCGGGTTCAGCGACAGCCACGGCTCAGGCCATTGCTTGCCTTCGGCGAGCTCGTCGTCGACGTACTGCTTGATCCGCGGGTCCCGCGGCTCGACGGCGCTGGTGGTGAAGGATTTGTAGTCGTCGATCAGCTCCTGATGGACCCGAAAGATGTCCATACAACTCACCTCCCTTCGGGATAACTCTCCTACCCCGGGCGCACCCCCGCGGCCGCGCATCCGGTCACCTTGCCCCATGCCTGACTGGCACGTACGGCCCCTGACCAAGGGGTCACGACGAACATACCGGCGGCTCGTCGCTTTGGGGCTCGTCTTTGCCGCTGCTTGGGCTACCGCGTCATCCCATCATCGACTCGGTAAACGATCCTGGCCGTGTTTGCGGTAAAAGGTCGTCGACAGCGATGACGTGGGGTTCGGTCCAGAGCTGCCGGTTACCGCTCGCGCTCCATCGCCGACCCTCCAACATCCGGTACACGGTCATGCGGGACACCTTATGAACCCGAGCTAGTGACGCGACAGTGTCACCGTTGGCGTGGGCGCGGCGCACAGCCACGACCTGCTCGGGATCGAGCTTGGGCTTCGCGCCGCCGAGTGAGCAGCCGCGCTGGCGGATCAGCTTGCGCTGGCCTCGGCCCGTTCATGTTTCAGGCCCAGCTCGTACTCGGCGACGTGGGCCAGGATGCCCATCACCATTCGCCCGCAGTCGGTGCTGGAGTCCAAGCCATCGGTCTGCGAGCGGACGACGATGCCCCGGTCGTGCAAGTCCTTGATCGTGGCGAGCGGAGGGCGTCACGCCCGAGCCGGCCGAGCTTCCAGACGGTGAGGGTGTCGCCGGGTTTGAGCTCGGCCAGCGCGGCGGCGAGCTGAGGCCGGTCGTTGCGCTTACCGCTCATGGTCTCGGTGAAGATCGGTGCGCAGCCCGCCGCCTGGAGCGCGGCGACCTGCTGTTCGGTCGTCTGTTTGCTGGTGGTCACTCTGGCATAAGCGACGTTCTTGGTCATGCCGCCTAATGGCACACGGTTATGTGACAGCCCCACTTGGGTTTTCACGCACCGACGCGGCCTGTCGCAAAACGCTTAACATCTGTGACACCAGTTCGCTGTGGGACCGGGAACCGCGTCCAGGCGGGGGTTCAAACTGTCAGGCAGGCGACTGCATGCGAGTACCGTCCGCTGTCGGTATTGTGTGCAGAAACGTATCTATTTGATACGATTGCGCACATGGCGATCTGGGATCAGCTTGTTGAACTTGCCGCCGAGCAACATGGCTACGTCACGACTCGGGACGCGCGGGATATCGGTGTGGACCCCGTGCAGCTTCGTCTTCTGACGGCACGCGGACGTCTTGAGCGTGCCGGTCGTGGTGTGTACCGGGTGCCTGTCCTGCCGCGCGGTGAGCACGACGATCTCGCAGCCGCAGTGTCGTGGGCTTTGGGGCGTGGTGTTGTTTCGCATGAGTCGGCCTTGGTGCTTCACGATCTTGCCGACGTCAACCCGTCGCGCATCCATCTCACCGTCCCGCGCGACAACCATCCCCGCGCGGCCGGGGGTGAGTTGTACCGGCTCCACCGCCGCGACCTTCAGGCAACCGACATCACGTCGGTCGACGGCATACCTGTCACGACGGTTGCGCGCACCATCAAAGACTGCCTGGACACGGGCACCGATCCCTATCAACTTCGGACGGCGATCGAGCGGGCCGAAGCTGAGGGCACCCTGCGCCGCGGGCCGGCGGCTGAGCTGCGCGCCGCCCTCGATGCACCCGCCCGTGGCCGGGCTCGCGCGAAGCGGGCGTCGGCATGAACCAGCCCTATTCGTCGCCGCCGACGAACCTGCGTTCATTGCGAGATCGGCTCACGCAAGCAGCGCAACGGCAAGGTGTGGTGTTCGGCCGGCTGCAGCGCCACGTCGCGATGATCGTCGTCGCACAGTTCGCAGCCATGCTCACCGACGACAACGGCGCTCCGCTGCTATTGGTCAAAGGCGGATCGTCGCTCGAACTGCGTCGGGGGATCCCTGATTCGCGAACGTCCAAAGACTTCGACACTGTCGCACGTCGCGATATCGAAGAAGTCCATGAGCAGCTGGCCGAGGCGGGCGAGACGGGGTGGGAGGGGTTCACCGCGATCTTCACCGTCCCCGAGGAGATCGATGTTCCCGGCATGCCCGTGAAGCCGCGACGATTCACCGCCAAGCTGAACTACCGCGGCAAGCCTTTCGCATCTGTTCCGATCGAGGTCTCCACCGTCGAAGCCGGCAATGCCGACCAGTTCGACACTCTCACTTCGGATGCCCTGGGCCTTGTCGGGGTCCCCGTGGCGGTATCCGTGCCGTGCATGACCATTCCGTGGCAGGTCGCGCAGAAGCTCCATGCGGTCACCGCGGTGTTTGAAGCGCCCAGGGTCAACGATCGCGCTCACGATTTGGTGGACTTGCAGCTTCTGGAAGGGCTGCTGCCCGACACCGATCTCTCGCCAACGCGCAGCGCGTGCATCGCGGTATTCGAAGTGCGCGCTCAGCATCCATGGCCGCCGAATGTGACCGCACTGCCGCACTGGCCGCCGATCTACTCGGGAGCGTTGGAAGGGCTGGATCACCTTGAACTTGCTGCGACGGCAGAGGAGGCGGCCGGGGCCGTGCACAGATTCGTCCACCGGATAGATAGGGCGACGAAAACCTGATTGTCGGTGTGGTGCGTTACACCTGATGTGACAGCCGAAGAAAGGCACCGAAGTGGCGGACGACGAGCACGGCGAAGTAGAGAACGTGGGGAAGTGGATCGACCGATTGGAGGCGTTCGCCTCTTCACTGGACGACATCGAGGGCGAGAGTGCGACAGATTTCGCCGACAACGCCCTGGAGGCATGGCAGCACCTCACGCTGTCGAGCGTTACCGGCGTAAACCCTTCTGCTCTAGTCATTTTCGAGGCGCTCAATGCGCTGGCGAAAACATCGACAACCATGATTATGGACTGGGCAGACACACCAGACGTCCGGGATCGTTACACGAGGGATTCCGCTCAGCGGCTTATGGAAGATGCTTTGCGCGATGTCCTGTCGGAGCGGAAGGGCTGGCTGACCGGGGGCCTGCCATCGTCGGATGAGATCCAGCAGCGGTTTGCCGCCGTTGCCGCTGATCTCAAGGAGTCCCTGGACGTACTTGGAAGGCGGACGGCCGAGATGGACGCCGAGGATACAGAAGCGGCAGCCGATCCATACGGAGCGATTCTGTTGCATCGCGACCCAAGCCGATCCGACGCACCCATCTTCGAGCGACTGTGTTCGTTCACCAATGAAGAAAACACACGCTATCGCGATGCGTACGAACGGCTTCGGCGGATGATTGACAGCGAGCTGCTGCAACACATCTCCGACGAAAGCGACCGATTGTGCGACGTTCTGGTCGGCGTTCTTGGTGAGCTCCAGAGCCAACGCGTAACACTATCCGACCAGGACGCCATGGACGAACGGCGGCGCAGAATCCGCTCAGCGCTTATCTCTTTCACCGCCGCGCTACAGATCCACGAGTATCAGACGATCCGTAGCGCGCGACGAACCCTCAGCCTCGACCGCTCGCAGGTGGAGGAGGTCAAAACACTCTTCGACGGTCTCAAGAAGATGTCTTTCGAGTACCGGTGGCTGGAGGCTTTGCGTGATGCGTTGCAGCACGGTGACATTGACGCGTTCAAGTGGAGCTTCAACGCGAGTGTCTGTGACAATCCTGAGGTCAAGATCAACATGGACCGGGCTTTCATGCTGGAGTTCATCAACGACAACCGGAACAAACCCTGGCTCAAGCGTCGCGAGCTAGAGGAGTTGGATTCCGATCCCAGCGTCCTGGACATGATCAAGGCGATTCAGCCCCTCATGGGTCCGCTTCAGGAAAAACTGGACAACGTCATGTATCCGAACGTTGCCGAGGACGCCGCAACCGTCCGCGAGCTGATCGGCCGATTCCAGGGAAGGCGCGGTATGTACTTGCTGCAAACCGGTCCTGGCTTCACCCGCCGTCAGTTGGCTCCGTCCCAAACACCTCTCGCACCGCGGGTGCTGCACTTCGCCGACACGTATGGGGCGAGCGCTGTCTAGTCTAGGCGCACCCCGAACCGCGCCGGGCGGGCGAAGGGCAACCGCCTATGCCCGGCCGCGGCGCGGTGCCCCGGCGAGTCTCCTTCGTAAGTTGCGCGCCGGGGTGCCGCGACCACCACCGCGCGAGCCGCCACACGTTGAACGGCCAGGCGGCCCACGGTCGAGCGTGGGCCGCGCTCGTCGCGCAGCGGGCCGTCGGGGCGGCAAGAACCGTCACGCCGTCGACCGGATCGACCCCTACCCCCAGAATGTTGGTGGGGGAGGTGAGGTGACTTCCGCCCGCGGTAGTCATGATTTTTTATTGCGCGGCCGAAAAATTCGGCGGCCGCGGCCCGAGGTAGCCGATCGACGGGTGTCGGCCGGGTGCAGCGGGCCGTGTGTGGTTGCGCCGCAACCAATCTGGGCGGCCCGGCGGGTGCAACAATGCGCGCACTGTCCTCACTTCCGGCGTTCGCGTACCGCTAGCTTCACGTGGTCGTGGTGTGGGCCGTGCAGCCACCGCTCCCGCATGTCGTTGGGATTGCCCTCGGGGGACATGACGGTGAGCGTGTTGGCGGTGATCCCGGCGGTGTCCGGCGGCGTGCCGTAGCTGCCAAGGCCGTCGCCGGTGAAGGTGCCCGTTCCGTACGGTTCGCCGCCGCTGAAGGTGCCGCAGCCGACCGGGTTGAAGGCGAGCCAGTAGGGCTGCCCGCCACCGGCGGTGTTCCCGTAGTCGTAGTACCGGACGAAGGTGGCGTCTCGTGCGCCGATCTGCAACGACTCATGTTCCGACGGTGGTGCGTCCGCGAAAGTGCTCACGCCGAGGCGAATGGGCAGGTTTCCGAGGGTTGTCGGTCCGATGTCGTAGTACATGTCGGGGTCGGTGATGGTGATGGAGAACCAGCGCACTGCACCGGCGACCGGGTGCACGATGACCCACGCGCCGGGGAGGCGGTAGACGCGTTCCTCGCGGTCGTCGGGATGGGTGATGAACTGCGGCACCCCGAGCTTCGATTCGACGAACGTCATGGAGCTGGTGCAGCACAGTTGGTCGAGGATGTCGGACTGTGCGCGACGGCGACCTATCGTGCGGTTCCACCACCGGCGCACCACGAACGCGGCACCCCATGCTGCACCAATCAAACCGGCCGCAGAACCACCTATGCCGAGCCCTGTCGACACCGAATCCCACAGGCTGACTTGATCACTCACGGCGCACCGCCCGACTCGATGGCCAGATTCACCGACGCAATCGGCTTAGACACGTGAGTGCGACCGCCACTCAACACGGTGGCAACGATCTGCTGCGGTGTGCCTTCGATGCGGTCCGCGCCTGACTTCAGGTTGGTCGCCCCGTTCAGATACATGAAGAAGATCTCCTCGGCACCCGCAGGTATGTCGCATGGCACCTCCGGTGAGCCGATTTGTTCGCCGAGCACGTTGAAGGATGTGCCGCTGGGGTCGGCGCGGATAGCCCACCCGGCGACATGGAACGGTGCCCGCCCAGCGTTGACGACCTTGACACCGACGATCAGCGGGCCGGGTGACAGTTGTTTGGCGGTGCTCACCAATGACTTACGGATGTCGCGGGTGGCGTCGTTGGTGACCATGCCGCCCGGTGTGAGCATGCCGATCACGGGGGTGAGTTTCGGCCGCGCGCCCTGCATGAGGAACGTGTAGATCTGCCACGTCAGCGATGACGCGGCCAGACCGAATCCGAGCACGCCGAGGACGAACGCCGCGATGGTCACGGCGTTCCCGCCGACGGGTCGAGTGCTTCGATGAGGTCGCATTCGTCGACCCACCGCGCCAACAGGCTGAGAACCGATAGGCGTTCGACGGCCTCCTGTTGGGTCATCTCGCCCGGTCCGTGGGTGGCGGGATTGCGGATCGTCAGTTGCGCGCCCGGCGCGAACCGACGTAGTCCGTCGTTCATCGACACCACGGTTCGGTCGGTTTGGTCGCCCGGCCACCGAAGACGCGGTCTGCCCGGCTCGGGGTCCTTCTCGGAGAACGCCTGATTCCACCGCGTCGTGTCGTCGAGTTCCGGCCCACCGGTGCGCGCCTTCACCAACTGCACAACGCCATCCGCGGCGGCCGACACCGCCTGCCGGTAGTGGCCGTCACGCCACAGACGGGCGGCCTGACCCCACACTGCCGGGTGCATCTGCGCGACGTCGACCGTCGGCGGCAACTCGACTTCGGCGCGTGCGGCCATGTCTTCTAGCGATCCGATCATCTGGTCGCAGGCGTCGATAATGTTGGCCGGTTCGAGCAGAGGCTTGGGCTGGGTGACTGTGTTCCATGCGGCAACCGGGTCGACGGCACCGTTGAATCCTCGGACGCCGAACAGAACGCCGGTCAGTGACGGCGCACGGCGTGCACGTCCGGCCGCGGTCGATACGCGGGCGCGCCGGGTTTCCAGTTCGGCTTCGTCGACACCGTCGAGCGGCATGACGGCGGGCAGCATCCCGATGCCAGGCCCTCTATAGGTCGGTGTGTGCAGCTCGAGGAACGACATGAACGCGGCGCGGAACTCCGCGACATACCCGGCGAGGTCGCGGAGGTAGGTGGGGTTGCGGTCGGCATCCGCCATGACCACCGACGCTACTTGCGGCCGCGCCGATTGCGGTTCCGCGACATGCCGGTGCACCGTTCGCCGGAGGCGAACCACCGCGGGTTCATCGGCTGTCGCGCAGCGCGACGACTTCGGCCTCAAGCTGCTTGATCGCCCGATAGATGGCGGTGGTCAACCCGATGTCGACGTACTTTCGGGCCGCTTCCCACACTTCGGCCGTTATGGGTAGATCGTCGGGCCGGTCCTCATGGAACGGGTGCTGTGTGCTCATCGCACGATGGTCTCGCAAGGTACCGACATGCAGGCCGCCTGCGAATCGCTGTCGTACCCCTACGCGTACCCCAACCACGCCAATTTCGGGCCGATCCGCGGGTGTCCGTCCGTGTAACCAAATTGCGCTGAGCTGCGAAGACCGGTCACGGGTGGGTACCCGCTAACACCGTTCGGCTACCTGGGGGTCAAGTGGTCGCAGGTTCAAATCCTGTCAGCCCGACCGAGAGAAGTATCTTCTGACCTGGGGTAAATGTTAACCAGTTCCTCAACCATGTGGTTATGCTGTCCCTCGCCTGTGGTTGAGCAGCAAAGCAAGAGGGGGACTTGATGACACAGCCAACAGCGGGTTGGTATCCCGATCCATCTGATCCGAGCCGCCAACGGTATTTCGACGGCAAAGCGTGGACTGAGAACTACGCCCCATTTGGCCCACCGACACAAGCCGTTGGCCAAGCCGCGAAGCCGGGCATGTCCAGAGGAGCGAAGATCGCCCTCGGAGTAGGAGCGGCGATATTGGCGTTGATCGTCCTCGGTTCCATCGGCAACAGCGACAAGAAGACCTCGTCCTCGTCGTCCTCGTCGTCCAACTCCGGCACCACGTCCAGGACTTTGGCTGTCGCCCCGACGACAACAGAACCCCCGCCCCCGCTAAGCCCCGCTTCACCCCCGCCCAGGACAACGCAATCGCGAAAGCCGAGAGCTACCTGGGATACACCGCGTTCTCCAAGCAAGGGTTGATCAAGCAACTGGAGTTCGACGATTTCAGTACGGCAGACGGCACCTTCGCGGTCGAGCACATCGAGGCCAATGGGGGTGTGGACTGGAATGAGCAGGCAGTCAAGAAGGCCAAGAGCTACCTGGATTACACCTCGTTCTCCCTTTCGGCCTTGGTCAACCAACTGGAGTTTGACGGTTTCACCCCGGATCAGGCTCAGTACGGTGCCAACACGGCATACGGAGGCTGAACGAAGGCAATCAGGGCCGTGCCCTCTTTGGTCGCTCGCCATTGCTCGTCGGTGATGGCGACCGAGCGTTCTGCCTGGGTCAGCTGGTCCTCTAACCGCAGGTACTCCGACCACGCATCGCCGAGGCAGGCGAGCGAGGCCCACAGTTCGGCACTGTCCGATCCGGGTCCGACGGCGCTTACCGTTCATCGGTGCGGCGATCAGATTGCCCACCCCACGCCCGGTGTGCACGTCCTGGGATGGGAACAAGCGGTCATAGCTACTCAGATGCATGCTGCCACGCAGCCGAAATGCCTCACTCAGCAGACTTGTAGCGACGTTGCGGGCGACCGAAGCCGAGATCGCATGAGCGAAGAAGATCCGCACGTGAGCTCCTCGCCCCGATTGTGATACCTCCAATGCAGCCGGAATCCTAGACGAGCGAGCCGCTTTCATGTACGCGAGCGCGTCGAGCATCGCGGCTTCCTTGTCGAAATCGGCCGCGACCCACCAGCAAGTGTCGTCATCGCCGAGTGGGTACAGGCCGATGTGCGCCTCGCCCCGCAGATGGGCATCAACGACCTCTAGGGTCAGCGGCAGGTAGGGGGCGTCTGCCCGATTCATCCCCTTGCGCCAGTAGCCTTTGATCGCCGGCGTCCAACCCGATCGGCCATCTCGCCGGTTCTCCCATCGCACCGCGTAAACATCGGTGCGACAACGGAACAGGTCGAAGAAGAACCGGGCCTTATCAGCAGAGCTGGATCCCATCGTGACCGGTGAGGCCGGCGCTCCTGTCAGTGTCGCCTGGTCACTGGCAGCTGCACGTGCCTGTTCTTCACTCAGCCGAAGAAGGTGACGCAAACGCGCGTTGTCGGCACGCAGCGTGTCCAACTCGCCAGGGACACCCTCGACCCCGGTAACGGTCAACTCCTTTGTGCAGCACATTCGTCCTCGGAAGGCTTTACTCCCGCCAGCGCTCGCCGAGCGCTTTCGCAGCGGTGGGCACTTTCATGACCAGACGACGCTCCCGGTTGCGGACGGGAACGAAGTGGTAGTGCTCGTAGAAGGATTGTGCCTCGTCGTCCTTGGCATCGACGACGATGAGCCGGCCGCCGCCGATTTCTGATGCGGCGACGGCTTTTCCGAGTGCGTCGAGGAGCAGCTGCTCGCCATAACCCTGGCCCCGCAGCGACGTGTCGATCGCCAGGCGGGCAATCAAGTATCCGGGTATGCGAGAATAGCCGCCGGCCAAGGATCCCGAGACGCCGTCGTCGTTGCGCACTACTTCGGTGGGGCAGATGGCGAAATAGGCGTTGACTTTCTGTTCGCCGAGCGGGGTCCACACGTAGACGTGGGCGACCCCGTTGCTGTCCGCGCGACGGGCATGGGCGATGAGCCAGGTATTCAGCGACTCCTTACCGCAGTCGAATCCTTCCAGCGTGTGTGCTTCAGTGAGTCGCGCGGACTCGAACATTGTTCAACGCCTTGTGAAGACCGCTGGTTTGCGTGCGGCTGCCGCCAGCCGTGGTGCGTCGTCAGCAGCATCGAGCGAGGACATCAGTTTGTCGAACTGTTCGGGCTCCATGGCCGTTACCAGCTCCTGACGCAGGACGTCTTCGGCCCGTTGCATTGCAGCTTTCCGGACGAACTCCGACGTCTGCTCATGGACAAGGTTGGCGGCGTGCTGGATACGGTCCAAGGTCGCTTGCTCCGCGCGAAGCTCGATGCGCTTCGTTTTGACTGCCACAGCGACACCTCCTTGTTCCTTTAGTCATCTCTGCCTGCAGCTGTCGATAACTCCATCGTACGGCGAATGTACGTACATGGCTAATGATGATCGCGACCACCGCTGGGGACCACTCTGGGACCACACGTTATGCGCGATGCTGAACGACCTGCGCGTGCGTGAACGCTACACATCACGCAACAACGACGTAAGACGCCGACGACCTGGGGGAACACGTTACCGCTACTTCCTGGGGGTCAAGTGGTCGCAGGTTCAAATCCTGTCAGCCCGACAACGCGAAGTAGGGTTTGAGCTGCGGTAATGGAGCTATGCCGCCTCGACGGTTGCTGGAGGTGACAACCACCCTGGGGACCACACGGATGCCAGCGGTGCGCTCGATGGACTCGTGCGGGGGAGATTCGGCCAGTTGGACCTCACGTCATGCGCGCCTGTGCACGTTATATGGCTTGGCGAGGGCGCTGTCCTTGCGCCGAAATTGACCGCTGGTCAAGTGGGGTGGCGCGCAGTTCTATTGGATCATCTTGCGCGGGTCGCCGCAACAACGTGTTCGTCGTCGATGTCGGGCAGGCCAAACGTGCCTTCCAGGCTTTCCCAGCTCACAACGATGGCGTCATCGAATGCCGTCCTCATTCGATCGATTAGGCGTTGCGCCCGCTGCGATGCGAGAGCCGGGTCGTGACCGTGATCGATGAGCTTTCGCGCTTCGTGGTAACACAATTCATCGAGAATCGCCGTTGACCACAACGGCCGATACACCCTCTCGACCGGCAACGAGAGCAGGAAGTCGCGCTGCAGACCGGGCCACAGCACCGAGGTATCCAACAACGCGGCGAACATTCGCAGGTGTTGTCAGCGCGTGGCCCAAGACCTCGCTCAGGACACCGAACGCGTCCATGCCACGCCCCCATTTTCTTCGACGTCAAGAGCACCAAACGAAGCTGACCTTACTTTGCGGGGCCGACAGTGAAGGCGATTATCGCGCTGGAGAGTGGCCAGTTGCGACGGGCATCGATTCTTGGCCAGTCATGCGATGGTGCGATCGAACAGCCGTACCTCGATGCACCCGCCGACCGCGCGCGGGCTCGAACGAAGGGGGCGTCGGCGTGACCAGCCCTATTCGGAACCACCGACGAACTTGCGTTCACTGCGAGATCGACTGACCCAGGCTGGGAAGGGTTCACCGCGACCTTCACCGTCCCCGAGGAGATCGACATTCCGGGCATGCCCATTAAGCCGCACACGATGCACAAAAGCTCAGGCGCAAAGAGCAACAGCTCAGCCTTGCCAACTACTTTGAGCAGCAGGGAAACCTGGATGCCGCTCGGTCAATGCGACCCGGATGGCCGACCGAGTCGCGCTGACGAGCGTGTGGAGCCCAAGGCCGTGGGCCGTCGGCGGATGCTAGAGGCTCAGTAAGACGCGAGAGCCGTCTGGACGCTTCACCGCGACCTCCAGCTCGCCGCCGGTGGCCTCGACGTACTTGCGGAGGGTATCGACGCGGCTGGTGCCCAGGTTGCCGTGCTCCATCTGGGAAACGCGGTTCTGTCCAACGCCGATGGCTGCGGCGAGGGAGGTCTGGGTGTAACCAGCGTCTTCACGCAGCTCGCGGAGGCGGTACTGCGCAACCTCGCGATCCATCTCGTCCTTGATTGTGTCGATGCGGGCACGGTTGCCCGGCCGGCGACGTCGAAGGTCATCAAGCGTGGTCATCGTTTCTTCCCCTTTCTTGTCTTCGGCTTGGCGGCTTTGGCCGCGTCAGCCTCCTTCAATAGCTTCTCTTGGTGCTCGGTGAACAGGCGATCGGCGATGGGGATGTTCGTCGCATACCACTTGGTCCAATTTCCTGCCTTGTCCCCGGCGACCAGCATGATCGCCCGAGACTGGATGTCGAAGGCGAAGAGCACTCGTATGTGGGCTCCGCCTTTCGTGGCGCGTGGTCGAAGCTCCTTCATGTTCGGGTGCTCCGATCCGTCGAGGGTGTCCACGAATGGTCGGCGCGTGACGGGTCCGTGTTCCTCCAATTGCTCCAGAGCCGCAATCACGTTGTCGTATTCCTCGTCATCGAGGGTGTCGATCCATGCTTCGATGAGGGTCAGATCGACCTCCCATTTCCGCACAACGGGATACTATCAGCTTCAACTGATATCAGCTAGAGATGATTCCCAGGGGCCGTCGGGGGAGGCTGCGCTGGGACCACTTAGGGACCACACGTCATGCGCGATGCCGAACGACCCGGGCGTCCATGAACGTCACCCGTCGCGTCCCAGTAGCGAAGACCGCACGTGACCTGCGGAAACGCTCTACCGCTGCTTGGATATCACGCTCGGTGAGAGCCGCTGTTCCGCTGTGGGGTGGGCCACTGTTCCTTTGGCCGGTGGGCCATCGCGCCGGTGAGAGGTGAGCTGTGGCGCCGCTGTGCTGGTGGGTGCAGGCAGGCATGCGCGGGGCACGTCGCTGCTGCCTGGGTGGGGTCTGGTGGTGCCGGCGGGACGGACCGGCTCGATGCTCCGCCCGCCGGCGGCGGTCAGTCGAGTTGGCTGAAGTACTTGCGCATCGATTCGTCGCAGCTCAGCACGGTGGCATGGGCGTTGGTGGTGATGCGATCGATGATCGCGTCGGCGAGAATCCGAGCAGGTGCTGGACGGAAAGGTCGCCCTCGGATTGTCCAGTGGGGGAACCGCCGCCCTGCTAGCGCGCTGCGCGCTGGAGGAGTGGCTCGACGAGCAGAGCGCTTCGTGGTCGACGTCAAGATATTCCTTCCCCACGACGAAGTCGAAACTGATTGCGCTGGAAGCACTTGACGACAACCATCTCGGCGAGCGGGCCCGGCGAATCTGGAGCGCACTGAGCCGGACCGTCCATCATCACGCTACGAGCTCCAGCCCTCCGTGGCGGAAGTGCGGCACCTGGTTAAGCAGGTGCGGGAGCTGGACGGCGTGCTGGTCGGTGGCTGAGCAGTCGAAAATTGGCTCTATTGCCATGAATGTGGATGACCTCATGTGTGGTATGGGAGTTCGAGGGTGACCGGCCCGCAAACGAGCATGATCATGGTGAGTGCGTGCTCGGCGTTGTGGTAGCCGTAGGCCCTGTGGATGATCAGCCGGACCTTGTTGTTGAGCCCTTCGTGGCGGCTGTTGGCCAGGCCGCGCTCCACTGCGGCTTGGGTGCCATCGAGGTGTTTCTTGATGGTTCGGCCGACCTTGACGAACTGCGGGATCGGGCACCGTTGCGCCCATGAGCACCATTTCCCGAGCATGTCGGTGACGGTGTCGGCGTCGAGGTCTCCGGCGAACACCGCCCGCAGTGATTCCTTGAGCTCGTAGGC
Organism: Candidatus Mycolicibacterium alkanivorans; assembly: GCF_022760805.1. Classification (NCBI taxonomy): domain Bacteria; kingdom Bacillati; phylum Actinomycetota; class Actinomycetes; order Mycobacteriales; family Mycobacteriaceae; genus Mycobacterium; species Candidatus Mycolicibacterium alkanivorans. The sequence goes on from NZ_JAIVFL010000001.1 coordinate 2,460,517, forward strand.
GCGGACCAGTGCGCCGCCCTCGCGTTTGAGCTGGGCGAGGGTGGCTTTCTGGGTGTTGGTGAGGGATTCCGGGTTCTTCAGCCCTCGCTGAACTCTTCTTCCCGCTTCTGGCGTTTGGACGGCTCGACCTGAGCGGTGTGTTCGCGGGCCTCCAAGCCGACGAGCGCCTTGGCCGTCTCGGCGTAGAGCGCGCGGAAGTACGGGTTGACCCGGCCCTCGGTCTGATTGCTGCGGATGGGGTCGGGCGCGCGATGTTCGCCGGTGTCGGGATGCCAGGCGATGAGGTCGGCACGCAGCTGGTAACCCGTGGGCCGCTTGGGAACCGCAATACGCGCCAAGATGCCGACGCCGGCCATCACGTCCATCAGATGCTCGATGATCACCTGGGCATCGGCCGTCTTGAGCGCATGCTGGAAGCCGGGGAAGCGGTTGGGGCGTCGCAGCCAGCGCCCGTACGCACCCAACCCCGACAGGTAGAGATCGGCGCCGATCCCGGTCGTCCCCTTCGGTCGGCCACCGGGGTAGGCCAGGCCGCTGTACGTGCCGGCGTCATCGGAGATGGCCCACGGGTCTTTCAGCCACTCCCGGCTAGCGCGCCGGACGGCATCGAACTTCTCGTCGGTGAGGAACTCGGTGTCGATGCAGAGGTTGCGGCGAAGTTCGTCGAGAAGGACATGCATCACGTCCCGTCGCGTCTCGGCACTGGCGCTCGCCAGTGGTTCTCCGCAGCTTGCCCATTTGTCGTCGTTGCCGGCGAGTTCGTCCACACCCTCATACGCCAGGCGCAGCTGTCCGGTCTGTTCCAGGTTGGGCATGGTGATACGCCAACCCCGCTTGAGGTCGGCCCACAAGCGATAGGCGACGACATCACGCAGCGCGCGGGCGATCTTCTTCCGCGGGATGTGCTCGTCGGCGGTCTCCTCGTCGCGGGCGAAGAACTTCAGGCTCTTGCCGCCGAGCGCTTTGACCACTTCGGGTCCAAGGTTCTCGTCGGTGAGCGGTTTTCCGGGGTTCTGTTCCTGGTGAACGCTGGCAGCACGGTACAGGGCTGACCGGATCAGCCCGACCAGCACGAAGTCGTTGAAATGACCGGCCTGCAGGCTCGCGTCCTGGCGGTTGTCGCTGAACGCCAGGAACTTTCGGGCGTCGTCGTCGAGGTCGGACTCGCCTCGCAGCGCTCTGACGATCGACTGCGAGAGCACCGTCACCGCACTCGCGCGACCTTCGGTGCCCAGGCTGGCAACCCGGGAGAACTGCGACTGGCGGCTGCTCTCGTAACTCGTCTTGCACGATGGGCAGAATTCGAGCCGCTCGAAGAACGCCACCGGCATACCGTCGTCGGTGATGGTTCCAGACTGGTCGACACGTAATGAGTTGGGCAGCTTCGTGATTCGAGCCTTGTCGAGAACCTGACCGCCCCCGCCGGACACCACCCAGTCCTCAGGGACCAGGTCGAGCAACGCGGGATCCTGCGGGTCGGGCCAAGGCTCGTCTGTCACGAGTAACAGACCGTCGGCGTCGGGATGTTCGACAAGATCGGAGTTCGGGATGCGGGGGCTGACGCTCTCACCGCCGCGCTCCAGGTTAACGACGAGGAACTCCTGGCCGCACTCGCGGCAGAACGCCAACGGGAACAGCGGCTGTCCCGGGGGCCTGTTGGGTGCACTGCGCTGATATTGGGTGGTGAGGAAACGTTTCGCCGGGGGTTCCAGGGTGGTGTAGACGGTGTCGCCCTTCCCGATGAACTGGTGGAGCTTGAAGGCGAACAGTGCACGGCCTTGCGGATCGCGGGCCCGCGAGCCGGCAAGCAATAGCTCCTGCAGCTTCTCCCGGCAGACCGCCTCGTCCACACCGGTCTCGTCATGCAACTTCGTGGCGGCATCGCTGAGCTTGGAGGGCGGGCGTCGAGCCAGCTTGCCCTCGTCGTCGGTGTGCAGGCCGAAATGCTGCTCGGTCCAGACGGCCAGCGGGTCGGCCTTGAGCTCGTCCCACTCTGCCGGCGTCGGCGCTGCCAGCCGTGCCGCCAGCGTGGCCGGGTCTGCCTCGCCCGTGGTGGCCCGTCGTAGGGTTTCGCCGACGATGTTGGCTGCGGGGATCGCGACGCCGAAGATCCTCGTCGCCAGTTCGGCGACCTGTTCGCGCTGCTCGGCCTTGGTGCCGGGACCGGCGAGCGTCGCACTGGTACCGACGCACTGGACGTCATTCGAGGTGACGGCGCCGCGCAGCCGGCGGACCAGCATCGCCACATCGGCGCCCTGTCGGCCACGGTAGGTGTGCAGCTCGTCGAGAACCAGAAATGACAGGTTCGCTGCGCTGCTGATGAGGTTCGTGCGCTCCTTCGGACGGGTGAGCATCAGTTCCAACATGACGTAGTTGGTCAGCAGGATGTCCGGGGGAGAGGCGAGGGTCTTCTCGCGCTCATCCCTGTTCTCCTGGCCCGTGTACCGCGCGAAGCTGACCTTCGGGTTCGTCTTCCCGAGGAACTTCTCCAGCTCGTTGCGTTGGCTGTTGGCCAACGCATTCATCGGATAGACGATGATGGCCCGCACGCCCTTGCCCGAGCCCTCGCGCAGCACCCGGTCGACGATCGGCACGATGTACGCCATCGACTTGCCCGAGCCGGTGCGGTGGTGAGTACGTAGGACTCGCGGCGGTTGGCGATTTCGAAGGCGTCGGTCTGATGGCGGTGGAAGGCGATCTCTTTGCCGGTCGGGTCTCGGAAGATCTGGGTCGCCTCGGGAGCCAGGACGTCGCGTTCGACGAGTTCGCCGACGGTGCCGCCGGACTCGAACGCCGGATTCAGCCCGAGCCACGGCTCCGGCCACAGCAGGCCGTCGGCGATCTCCTTCTCGACCTTGCTGCGAATCTGGTCGTCCTTGATTTCCAGGAAGCCCTTGACGAAGTTCTCGTAGTCGCCCAAGACCTCGTTCAGGACACCGAACGCGTCCATGCGGCGCCCCCTTCCTCGATGTCAAGCACCAAACGAAGCTGACCTTACTTTGCGGGGCCGACAGTGAGGGGGATTGTCACGCTGGAGAGTGGCCAGTTGCGACGGGCATCGATTCTTGGCCAGTCATGCGATGGTGCGATCGAACAGCCGTACCTCGATGCACCCGCCGACCGCGCGCGGGCTCGAACGAAGGGGGCGTCGGCGTGACCAGCCCTATTCGGAACCACCGACGAACTTGCGTTCACTGCGAGATCGACTGACCCAGGCTGCCGTCGGGGGAGGCTGCGCTGGGACCACTTAGGGACCACACGTCATGCGCGATGCCGAACGACCTGGGCGTCCATGAACGTCCGCATCACGCCGCCAGCGCAGGAACCACCCGCGACCTGGGAAGACTGTCGTTTGCCATGACCGTGGACGGTACAACGACCTCAGCCACCTCTCAAGCCTCGCGCCCTGGCTGCCCCGCTCCATTGATTGGATCATGGAGCGCTTCGACGGCGTGCCGGCGCCCGACAACCGTTCATCGATTCCGCCAGGCAACCCGCTGGACCCCATTCCCGCGCCGTAGTAGCTCATGCCGTGTTTAGCAGGAGCCAGGGTTGCTGTGTCCGGTAAGTCCTTTCCTCATGCAGCGGCACCTTGGGACGACGAGGCGCATCCTTCCGCTCCTCGAGCCCGTCCCGTATGCGTCCAACAGCTCGAGAACGAATCTCAGCAGGTCTAGCGCAAAGGGCATTGCGGTTAACGGTGTTTGCCCCCTCCGCCCTTCTTGTGCCCGCCACCGGGGCCGGGGCCGGGTTCTACCTGCGGACTCTGCACCGTGGGAGACGCCGGGGACGGCGGCGGTGGCGAGCTGGTCGGGGTGGGCACGGGCGTGCTTGTGCTGATCGGATGCGGTGCTTGCTGGGACGACGACGGGTCCAGGGCGAGGCCGAGCACTGCCAGGATGAGCGCTGCGAAAACGGCGGCAGCGGCCACGACCTTGCGCCTGCCACTATCCAGTCGGCGTCGCGGGGGCGGCGGTACGAACTGCGTTGCCGACGGTGCGAACGGCCCGGTGAGCACCTTGGTCGATGGCCGCGCTGCGGCGGCAACGGGAGTCACACCAGCGAACAGTGCCATCTGATCACGTGCGAAGGCGGCGCGCATCTGGTCTGCGCTGCCAAAGCGTTGGCCGGGATCCCGTTTCATTGCACGATCCACCACCCCGGCGAGTGCGGGATCGAGATCAGGACGGACCATGGCAAGCGGCGGCGGCGGGACATTCAAGACAGCGTGGGCCAAGGCGGCCGGATTGTCGTGCGGAAAGGCCCTGTGCCCGGCGAGCGCCTCATATCCCACGACGCCAACGGCGTAGAGATCATCTGCCACCGAGGCCGGTGCCCCGGCAATTCGCTCAGGGCTCATGTAGGCCATCGTGCCGACGATCTGGCCTGTCATCGTGAGCGCAGCTCCGGCGGTCTTGGCGATGCCGAAGTCGGCCACCTTCACCGTATTCCCGGTAGCCGAGACGAGGATGTTGCCGGGCTTGATGTCCCGGTGCAGGATCCCGGCATTGTGTGCGACCGCGAGGGCAGACAAAACGTCGTTGAGCACCGCCCGTACATGCGTCGGTGCCAGCGGACCTTGAGCGATGCGGTCCGCAAGGGTGACACCGGGCAAACGTTCCATCACGATAAAGGGAGTGCCCTGGTGATCGCCGAAGTCGTGGACCAACACGATGTTGGGGTGATTGAGGGTGGCCGCCGCACGGGCCTCATCCTCGAATCTCCGCCGAATGTCGGGGTGGATGCTCTGGGCCGGAAGCAGCAGCTTCACCGCCACCGGCCGCTGTAGCCGTGTGTCCCAGCCGTCGCGGACTTCGGCCATCCCGCCGCAGCCCAAAACGCCTCTCACCTCGTAGCGGTCGGCTAGCAGCGCGCCGCCCTCCATATGTGTACCGTAGCCGGTTTCGGCGTGGCACAAACGTGCTGGTGGATCACTGATGATCCACGGCTTCGTGAGTGTTAGACCGATCGGCGGCGCGACCGAAGCAAAGTCGATGTGCGATCGTGTTCCGTCGCGTTGACGATTCGACCGCCCTCTGCCGCTTCGCGGCGGTGCGGCCATCTCCGAGCGCCGCTATGGCCCGATTTCCAGCGAACAGAACAGCCCCGCGCCGTGACGGATGGGCCGAACGTAGTAGGCGGGGAGTTCGCGGTTCTCAAGCTTCATCGATGCCGCGGCGGAACGTTCCGCGATGGTCCTAATTGCGTCTTCGCTCAATGGTGCCCGGTTTTTGCGGGAGGTCGCCTGTTCCGAGGTGTCGAGGTTTCGCGTGTTGGGCCGTTCCATGGCTGTGTCTCCCATTCTGTGACGGACCGATGATGACGATGAACGGATCAATATCGCGTTGTCAGGGGATCGTCGGTGTCCCAGATTTCGGCCGGTGTGTCGTGTCGGCGGGCTTAATGCCGCTTGTTGAGGGTCGATGGGCACGGTGTGATTGGGCCATCACATTCCCGGTTCTACCAGCGACGCCGGTTCCGGCGTGCATGACGTGCGTTTAAGCGGCGCCTCTGGGTGACTGGCGCACGTACTCTGTTCGCTGCTATGCATGGTTGCGGAAGAGCGATCAGTCAAGGGGGGTGTCATCGTGGCTTTGCGGGCCAATCCGCAGGACCTTCTCGCGGCCGGTGTGGTTGTGACTGGGCACGGCGAGGACGTGGCGGCAAAGCACGCCGCCGCTGACAATCGGGTAGAGGCAGCTCAAAGCGGGTGGCAGGGTCAGTCGGCGGTGGCGATGGTGGCCAAGTCGCAGGCGTGGGCCGCGACGACGACTGCGCTGCTCACCAGGCTCAGCGATCACGCGCAAGGCCTGCACACCACCGCTCAGTGCTTCCACGAGATGGAAACTGCCAACGCCCGCGCGCTGGGTGCCGTCGGGCAGGCAGCCGATGCGGTCGCCGGGCAGACGGCGCGCTGATTTGTCGCCGTGACGTTGACGGTTGCCGACATCGAACGGTGGGACGCCGGGGATGTCCGGGAGGTGTTTCACGCCGCGACCAGCCGCGCGCAGGCCGCCCGAGACGCCGCGAACGGGTTGGCGACGTTGCCCGGGTTCACCGACTGGGGTGGCGAGACCGCCGAGGCGGCGAAAGAGGCGCTCGGCAAGACCCGCACAGACCTCGACGCACACGGCAACGAAGCCCAAGCGGTGGCCAATGCCGCCCGCAGCGCCGCGGACAACATCGAGCGCATCCGGTCGGAGCTGGCGACAGTGAAAGCTGACGCCGAATTGCTGGGGATGGAGATCGATCCGGTCTCCGGGAGGGTCGTTGCCGGGCCAGGATTCAAGGGCGACGCGATGGAACTGCTGCTCAAACAAGAACAGCTGCAGCCGCGGGTCGACAAGATCGTCGGCGAAGCCAACCTGGTGGATATGGCGCTGGCCAACGCCATTCACATGGCCGACGGTTCGGTGCCGATCCCGAACACCCCGATCGACAAGACGGCACTGGACAAGCCGCTGCCCGAGGATCCCAAACAGTTCGAGGACATGTGGAACAAGTTGTCCAAAGAGCAGAAGGATTACCTGTACAGCCGCGATCACAATATCGGCAACCACAACGGCATGCCGGTCGGTGATGATCAGATCCCGGGCAAGGACCACTACAACCGCCTCAACCTAGCCGACCAGCTCGCTCGGGCTCAGCCAGCACAGCGCCAGGTCGACGCACTCAAGGCGGCACACCCCGACTGGGCCAACGGCCAGAACCTGCCCAACCCCCGACAAGCCGGAAACGACGGGCGCAACCGAGATGCCTACCAGGTCTGGAAAACTCAGCTGGACGACGCGACGAACCGAGCGAAGTACCTGCCTGATCTGAAAGCCGTGTACGGCGCGCTCGAAGGGAACCCGGACCGCAAACTGATGCTGCTCGACACGGACACTGGCCGCCAAGCCCGCGCTGCGATCGCCGTCGGCGACCCCGACACCGCCGATCACGTCTCGGTGACCGCCCCAGGTCTGAACACCACGGTGCACGGCGCCATCGGCGGAATGACCGACGAGGCGATGAACGTGCGGCAAGAGGCCGGCAAGCAGCTCGACCTCTTAGGACGAGGCAACGAATCGGTCGCGGCGATCGCGTGGATCGGATACGACCCGCCACAGATTCCCGGCCCTGACGACATCGGCGGATCGGTCACGGGTGGTTGGGAAGTCAGCCACGACGCGGTCGCCAAGGCTGGCGCCCATGACCTGGCCGGGTTCTACGACGGCATCAACGCCACCCACCAGGGCCCGATGGACCTCACTGCGATCGGCCACTCCTACGGATCGCTGACTACCGGACTGGCGTTGCAGGAACCGGGAAATCACGGCGTCGACAACGCACTGTTCTACGGGTCACCCGGCATCGAAGCCAGCACCCCGGCGCAGCTCGGACTCCAATCGGGGCACGTCTTCGCCATGGAGACCCCGGATGATCCGATCCGATGGACCTACGACGGCAAACCGCTCATCCACGCGACCGAACTTTTGCCGCCACCTTTGGGGCCGCTTGCGAGGACGGTGGTCACCGAGATGGACCTCAGCGGCGCAGGTCAATTCGGCCCGAACCCGGCGACCAACCCGAACTTCACCCACCTCGAGACCGGTGCGGCCACCGTCCCTGATGGACGTACTTTTGGCGCCGCGAGCGGACACAGCGACTACCCCCGTTGGGATAGCACCCACAACCAGCTCTACACCAGCGGATACAACATCGCCGCCGTCATCGCCGGCACCACCCCCGTCGTACAGAAGTGAGCACATCGACTATGACACTGCGATCCACCATCGCTTCGCGACGGCTCAGCGCCGTGGCGTGCTTAGCGTCAATCGCACTACTAGCGGCAGGATGTCACATGGGCAATCCCTATCAACCCACCGATCCCACCGATGCGAGCAAGGCTGCGGCATCGTTGACATCCCTGCCCTCGCTCGAGGACACACATGAGCACGTAAAGGCGGTCATCGAGCAAGTCGGACAACAAATCTCAGCCTTGGCCCCAGCTGTTACCTGGTCGTGGCGCCGCGAGGAAAGCCGGGGTGGGTGCAACCCGCCCTATGAGCAGTCAGATGGCCACCAAATCCTGATAGCCAACTACGTCTCCGATGTTCCTATCCCTGAACAGAATTGGCCACAGGCCTACGACATCGCCCGCCGCGCTGCTGCTGGCTTGGGTGACGTCGCCGTGACTGTGTTCAAAGACGCCCCCAACGACCACGATGTCCAATTCTCCACCGAAACCGGCACCACCCTGCGTCTGGGATCGCAGAAAGCTGCCCTCCTATCCGGGGGTACCGGCTGCCGACTTTCCACCTCCAAACCCGGTCCGTAATGGAGGGCGGGTGCAAAGATCGTGCAGCAGAGGCAGCGACGTTGGCGGTCGTGCGCGTAAAGGACCTTCTATCTCCTTGGGTGTGTGGCTCGCGTCGCTTAGTCCTCGCCATCACGCCGGGACCGCTTTGCGGCTGTGAGACAGTGAGGTTTTCTCACTTGGGGCGTGTGAGGTCGGTGTGACTGGAGTTTCCAGCGTGTCGTGAGAGCAGGACGTGGGGTCCCTGCTCAAGGATCGGTTTCGACCAAGGGCGCTTCCGGCTTTTGCGTGGGTCCGGTTTTTGGTTTGACGGGCATCAGAAGATTGTCCGGTCCGGCACCGCTAGCCGTGATCGACAAGTCCCCAGAGGCCTTGCCGTGCACCTGATTCTGGATAATTGCGCCACCCACAAACACCCAGACGAACAACGTCGGCGGGCCGACACAAACGGTTTCACCTGCATTTCACCCCGACCTCGTCGTCGTGGCTCAACACCTCTCGAACGCTGGTCCCTGATGCCCTTGCTTCTCCCCAGTCACGGGAGGTAGTCGACGGCGAAGCTGACGTCGACCGAGTAGTGCAAGGCGCCTGACGTTGCGGGAATGTTCATCTTGAAGCTGCTACTGGATACTTTCTCCGCGGGCCCGTCGGGAAGGTCGATTCGTTTTCCGCGGTCGATCGCGCTTCCCGCCGTGTCGTCGCCCCACGGTCCGTCGTCCTCGCGCGCCCATGAGTGAACCCAGATTTTGGTCCGCCCTGCCGGCACTGTCTGTGCCTCGGCCTCTATGTAGGCGTAACCTAGGGTGTAAGGGCGACCGGTTTCGCCCCAGTCGTCGAGGTCAGGCTCGGGGAGGTTGAAGGATTGCAGTGAGTTGGTCGGGGCGCTGTCGCTTCCCGCTGAAACATCGAACCAGAATTCCGCTTCACCTGTTGTCGCCCAGTCGCCGTCGTTGAAGACGACCATTTTGGGAAATTGAATGGTCAATTTTCGCTTGAGCGAGTCCTGCTCGACCTCGAGCACTTCCCAGTTGCCGCCTGCATCGACGACCATCGCAGTGAGGAAGTAGTGGTGGCCCGGTACCAGAGGCTTGAGCTCGAACATATGACTCACTGCGGGTCCGAGCGGCGCGGGGATGGCAGCGTCGGGATCAGCCAGATGTGGGATGCCGATTTTGCTCAGGACGGCCCGGGACCGGCTGGCGCCGGCGAGGAAGAGTGTTGTCGGCTTGCTCGTCTTGATCCCATGGCTCAGCCAGGTGCCCCCGCCGGAGCCACTGTGATCGGTGATCAGCTTCTTTGCCGTCGGCTTCTTCAACACCGCAATGACAACGACTTTGGGGCCGAGGGGATCGGTCGACACGGGTGAATGCAGCGGAAAGAACAAGCCCGCAGTGTAGATCTGGCCGGGGCTCAAAGTGATTGAGTATGTTCCCGAGTAGTCGGCCTCGTCACCGAGACCGGTCAAGGTATGGACGTTGACCTTCGCCCAGCCGGTCCCCGGCTGCATCTCCCACAGCTCCTCCTCGGGTTCCTTTTTGTACGTGACCGTCGTGGTGCCCGTGGCCTCGGGCGGAGAGATGGTGTTGTCGACGACGATCGGGTTCGTATTGGCGGTAATCGTGCTCATGAGTAGTGCTCCTGCCGTAATTAGCGTGCCGGAAAGCTGATCTAACACTCTCGTCTCATCTTGCTTCACGATCGCGAAGGCGCTGTCGGCTCTGGCTCGAACGCTACGCTCAGTCGCACCGGCAACGGCATATATCGGAAACCAGTTAGATCGAAGTCCGGATTGCTGGTCACGGAGGTGAGGCGGGTGAGGTCAAGGGTGGAGCAGTTCGGGGGCGATTCGGCGCGCAGCTTGCTGGGTGGTCAACTTCATCGTCTGCGGCGCGATGGTGACGGCCTTGCCGGCATGCAACGCCGCGACAACCTTGATCAATGCTTGGTGCACTGAACGCGGTAACTCGACAATGATGCGCCGGCGTCGGGTTACCCCGCCGGAGCCACGTCCCCGGCTGCGCCCTTGACTGTCGCCTTGGACCTGACCTCGGCCCGCACCGTCTTCCCGTTCCGGGCAAATCCGGCGGGGGAGACGGTCACCGACAGCAGGATGTCCTCGCCGGCGATAAAGGGGTGGAATCCGACCCCGCCTCCGCCGCGGCCCTTCACCGGAATGTCGGTGCAGGCGGTCACTTTCCAGCCTTTCTCCGACACCGACAGGATCGCCTCGGTTTCGGCGCCGGTGATCGGCAGCGCGGCGATCACCTGGTCACCGTCCTCGGCCAGGCGAACCCCGGCGACCCCGTTGCCGGCCGCGCCCTGCGGGTTGATCACTGCGGGGTCGATGCGCAGCACCTTGCCGCGGCGGGTGACCAGCGCCAGGTGCGCCCCCGCACGCAGAACTCCTGAGCCGAGAAGTCCGGTGATGTCAGGCGCGACCGGAACGTCACGGATGCGGGTCGGAAGACCGGCGCCGGTGGTGAACTTGACCCGGCCGTCGGTCCAGACGGCCCAACCCAGCCCACCGGAAAGCAGTTCGCCGTGGCTCTCGGAGAGGATGCCCTGGTGGTCCAGGCGCCACGCCGGGTTGGGCTTGCGCTCCCGTGAGCCATCCTCGCCGGAAGATCCGCCGATCGGAGTGGCGTCGAAGTCCAAAGCGGTGCGCCGGTCGAACTCCGCTCCGTCGAACAGGTTGGCGGTCTGCGCCAGTTCGGCGTCGATGAGCACCTTGCGGGCCTCGGGGGAGGCGAGCAGTTCGGTGAGCTGAGCGTGCTCGGCGTCGAGCTTGTCGGCTTCGGCGCGCAGCTCGAGGACGTCCAGGCGGGTCAGCCGGCGCAGCTGCAGCGCCAGCACGTAGTCGGCCTGTACGTCGTCGATGCCGAAGCGGGCGCACAGTCCGGCGCGGGCCTCGTCGACGGTGTCCGAACCACGGATGACCGCGACGGCGGCGTCGATGTCGATGTGCACCAGCAGCAGACCCGACACCAGATGCCTGCGGGCAGTGACCCTTTCCAGCCGATGCTCGCTGCGGCGCACCACCACGGAGTCGCGCAGCGTCAGGAACGAGGCGATCAACTCCCGCACCGACCACCACCGCGGGATGCGGTCGGCGTCGAGGGCCACCAGGCTGGCGGCGAACGTGGACTCCAGCGGGGTGAGTGCGAGCAGCGTGGTGACCAGCTGCTGGGGGTAGTGCCCGCGTTTGGCGCTGACCACGATCCGCAGCCCGTTGCGCCGGTCGGTGAGGTCGGACATGTCGGCCGCGGCGGGAAGGTCGCCGCCGGTGATCAGGGAGCGGATGCGTTCCTGCACAGTCGAACTCGCCACCCCGGGCGGCAGTTCGGTGATGACGACGTTGCGTCCCTCCACCGATAGCTTCCCGCGCACGGTGAACGAACCCTTTCCGGTGGTGACGTAGTCGCGCAGACCCTCGGAGCCCACCACCGATCCGCCGCAGCCCCAGTCGGGTCCGGGGAGCAGCTCCACGAGGGCGTCGTCGGACAGCTCCGGGTCGGCCAGCAGCGCACGGCAGGCAGTCATCACCTCGCGCGGGTTGTGTGCGGGAACCTTGGTGGCCCAGCCCTCGGCGATGCCGATGGCTCCGTTGACGAGCAGAACCGGGAAGCGGGCCGGCAGTACGAGCGGCTCGACCCACTCGCCGTCGAAGGTCTCCGTCATCGGCACCGCGTGGTCGGCCAGCTCCGCGGTCAGCGCCGCTCCGGCCGGCGACAGCCGCATCTCGGTGTAGCGGTCGGCCGCGGGGATGTCGCCCTGGATGCGGGGGAACGCCCCCTGGCCGTCGATGATCTTCACCCGCTGGAAGTCGGCGGCCAGCAGCGCCGCGGCGCCGTACATGGCGACCCCACCGTGAGGGTGGAGGTTGCCCGTCACCGCCGAGCAGACCTTCGAGGACTTCTGAGGCTTGTTGCCGGGCAACAGATTCGACGAATACATCTGGTAGAGCAGACGCCGCTGTCCAGGCTTGAGACCGTCGTAGGCCGACGGAATCGCCCTGTCGCTGACGGAATACAGCGCGAAGATCAGCTGGTAGTGGTTCCAGTAGTCCTCGGCGGAGACGTCGTGGACCAGGTCGGGGTTCTGTTCGATGACGGTCATCGGTCTGGTTTGTCCTTAGTTGAGGTCGAGGGCGGCGGTGTCGACACGCGCAGCGGCAGCGGCCATCCAGTCACGACGTCCCTCCGGAGGGCCGCCGAACAGGGTGTGGTGCAACTGGAGGGCTTTGTCGTCGGTGCCGATGCGGTAGACGGTGCGCTGGGCCGGGTCGAGCACGGTGTTCCAGAAGTCATCGGCGTTCATCTCGCCGAGACCTTTGTTGCGCTGCACCTCGACCTTGCGCCTGGAGGTGGCACGCAGCCGGGCCACCGCCTCGTCCCGCTCGGCCTCGTCCTGGCAGTAGATCCGGGTCTCCGGGTCATAGACGACGAACAGCGGCGGCAGCGTCACGTAGACCATGCCGGCCGCGACCAGGGGCCGGTAGAAGTCGAGGAACATCGAGATCAGGCTGGAGTTGATGTTGGCTCCGTCGGGGTCGGCGTCGGAGGCGAACAGGATCCGGTCGTACCGGCACTTCTCCGGATCGCAGTGGTCGCGTACCCCGCAACCGAGGATGCGTTCGATGGCGTCGAATTCCTCTTTGGCGCGGGCCTTGGCGGCGGTCCAGCCGAAGGTGTTGGGCGGCTTGCCTTTCAGCGGGAACGCCGCCTGGAAGGTGGCGTCGCGGGCGGCGCGTACCGTCCCCAGGGCTGAGTCGCCCTCGCAGATGAACAGCTCCGCGCCACTGCCGCGACCGCTCTCGCGACTGGGCAGCAGCTTGGGCGGCAGGGACAGGTTGGTCCCCAGACCTTTGGCTTTCGACGCCGCCCGGGAGCGTTCCTTGGCGCCCTCGGCGCTGCGGCGGGCCCGCGCCGCCTCCAGGGCCAGCTTCGACCAGGTGGTGATCGCCGCGGAGTTGGCGGGGTTGGCCGCCCACACGGCGACCGCGCGGGCCACTTCTGGGGCCATCGCCAGGTTCAGTGACCGCGACGACACCGAGGTCTTGGCCTGGGAGTCCCACGACACGTCCGGTGCGCGGGTGTCGACGGCCAGCGCGGTGACCGCCGCGAAGTCCTGCGCTTCCGGCCCGTCCTCGCCCTTGGCCAGGCCGAGATCGCGCATGCGGCTGGCCTTGTCGGCCAGCGCCTCGGTCAGGCCGCGCACCGCCGCGGACAGATGCGAGCCGCCGTTGGCGGTGCGGACGGTGTTGCAGAACGCAGCCACGGTGGCCGGCTCGGCGGGCCCGGCTGCCACCGACCAGCGCATCGGGGTGGGTCCCCGGCCGGTGGTGTAGGAACCGGATCCCTCGACCAGCAGGTTCAACTCGGGCGGGGAGGTGCCCGCCGCGGCGCACATCAGCTCCAGCAGCGCGACGGTTCCCCAGTGGCCGTCGAAGGGCCGGACCAACATCTCCGGAACCTCGCTCAGCGGCCAGCCCTCGTCGATCACCTGCAGATGCACACCCGGGCACATCCGCGCGGCGGCGTGGGCACGCAGCAACACCTCGCCGATGTCGATGGAGCAGTCGGGGGCCACCTGCGGGTCGAACAGGATCCGCACCGAGGTGCCGTGGGCGTCGGGACGCCGGTTGGCCACCCCGCGCAGCTTCTGGGTGTCGTCGCGGGTGAATTCAGCGTCAGGGTCGAAGTCGGTCCCGTCGAAAGTGCCCGGGTAGCCGCGGCCGAAGCTCTGCGTGTAGGTCTTGCCGCCGCGCAGCACCGTGACGTCGGTGCGGGCGGAGATGAACACCGCTGCGGCCGCGCCGATGCCGTTCAACCCGGCCCCGGTGGCGGCGGCGTCGGTGTGCACCGAGAACTTGCCGCCGGCCCTCGCGGTGCCCAGCGTCTTGACGATGCCGTTCTTGCCGGTGACGGGATCGGAGTCGACCGGCAGGCCGCGTCCGTCGTCGGTCACCGTCACCGAGGAGTCGGTGTGCAGCACGATCGTCACCGTCGACCCGCCGTGGCTGGGGTCGGCGACCTCCTCCACGGCGTTGTCGACCAGCTCGCGCAATGCGGTGAGCAGCACGTCCTGGCCCAGGTTGACCGCCGGGCGCAGCCGTGTGTGCTGGACGTCGTCGAGCTCGGTGATGTCGGCGGCGGTGTAGCTCACGGATGGTCGTCCTTTCCCGCCGGAGCGGTGCGGTGGTGTGGTGACATGCGTGTGCCTGTCGGGCGTAGAACTCGACAAAACACCCTGATGGCGGCAGGTCTCGCTTCTGCTTCCGCGACACGCCGAAACGGGGTGGGCCGGCTCAGCGCCCAGGGAAGCAACGGGCGAGGGCGTGACAACTGCGACAGTGTATCGAACGTCCGTTCGATACACTGTCGCAGGCGTCAGCGTCGATGTCGACCGTCGGTGATCAAGCGAACGACCGCGCGTTCCTGGGGGTCAAGTGGTCGCAGGTTCAAATCCTGTCAACCCGAGAAGAACCGCCTGGTAACAGGCGGTTCTTCTCGGGTTGAAGACCCCGATCTGATCGAGGAGCTTGAAGTCCTCGACCCGCAGCCCGGTCACCTTCTCGAACCGGGGGCCGTCTGTCACAGCTTCAGCTGCGCCTCTACCTCGATCAGCTCAACGGGATGGCCGGTCAGTCCGGCATCGGGCAGCTGCCACACTACTGAGCTGAGTCCGGGTGCCCTAGCTGGCGCCCACGCCCCAGTGCAGCACCCGTGAGGTCACCAGGACCAGCCCCAGTGATACCGCGGCCACCACGACCAAACCGATCACCGCGACGACCAGCGGCCGCCACCCGGTGCGCGCCAGCTCGCGGAAGTTGGTGTTGAGCCCGACGCCGGCGAAGGTCAGCAGAAATGCCCACTTCGACACATTGCCCAGGTTGGCAACCTGCCCCTTGGTCAGCCAGCCGGCCGTGACGATCGCCGACACCGCCAGAAAGCCCAGCACGAACTTGGGGAACTTCTCCCACACAAATCGGGCCTTCGCCGCGAACCCGGGTGCGACTTCGTCGGCCTCGCCGCGGGACGCCCAGTACAGCGCGAAGCCCAGCACGACGAACCCGATCAGTGAGTTGCGTACGGACTTCACCAACACGGCGAGCTTGCCGGCCTCCTCGGAATACAGGTAACCCGTTGCGGTGGTCTCGGCGGTGTTGTCGACCGCCAGGCCGGCCCACAGCCCGAACTCGTGGTCGCTGAGCCCCAGCGCGTGGCCCAGCACGGGCAGCGTGAACAGGGCGACGGCCCCCAGCGCCAGGATCGCCGCGATCGCATAGCTGACGTCGGAGTTGCGGGCCCGGATCGCGCCCTTGGACGCGATGATGGCCGACACTCCGCAGATGGAGGTGCCGATGGCCAACAGCGAGCCCAACTTCCCGGACAGCCCGAACAACCGGGCGGCCGTCAGGATTATTGTGCCCGCGATCGCCATGTCCACCAGGATCTGTACCAGAGAGATCCCGCCCAGCTTGGCGATGTCACCCAGGACGAACCGGGCGCCGAGGACGACGATGCCGATCTTCAACCAGAACTCATAGGTTTGCACGCCGGGCCGGAAGATTCGGTGTACGCCGACGGTGTTGGTGATCAGTAGGCCGATCAGGATGGCCCACAACACGTACTCGATGTCGGGAACCGTCCAATGTTGGTGTTTGGCAAGCGAATTCCACCAGATCTGGGCGTACTTGCCGAGCAGTCCGATCCCGATCAGCAGCAGCACGCCTGGGACGTAGTCCAGCAGGTTGCGGCTGGTGAAGATCGGCTGCTCTTCGGATGTCTGCGCGAGGTCACTGGTGGCCACGGGTCACCACGGAATCTTGGGAAGGACGTTGGCGACGGCAAGGACGACGAAGACGCCCGCCACGATGGTTGCCCACCAGTCCACGCCGATGTTGAAACGGTCCCGGCTGGCGTCGCCCTCGTCGGACTGCCTGGATTCGGCCACGGTTGCCTCCCCGCTAGCGCTGCATGTATGTCGCCGATGTTGGCAATGTGGCGGCGGACTGACCAGCAATGCGCTCGCGGTGATTTTCTCGGAAGCGGCAACTACTTGGCGGTGGTCGGTGTCGCCGGCAGCGGCGGCGGACAGGCGTCGTGGTCCTGCAGCTCCTCGCCGCCGGCGTCGGTCTCGCCGTCGGCGCGGTCGGCCAGGATGATGAAACCCGGCCTGCCCGCGGGGTCGGTGGCGCCAACGACCACCAGCGTGTGCAGTCCCATGTCGGCGCGTGCGCTGGCGAGGCCATCGGCGAGCAGGGTGAACGGGTTGGCGTTCAGATCGGTGCCGCCGACGGTCATCGCCCAGTAGGTGTGGCCGACCAGCGGGACCGGAAGGGGTGTCCACGCCGGGCCGATGGTGGCGGCCGCGGCGTGCAGCGCATCGTGGATGTCGGCGCGCAGGCAGTCGACGTGGATGTGCAGCTGGTTCTGGGTACGCGCCACCGCCGAGTTGACCGCCAGGCTCATCCAGTCCCGCGCGATCGTTCCGCCGGCCCGCTGCTCGACGAACGATCGGGCCCGCCAGGCAGCGGCGAAGTAGTTCGTCGCACCGGGTTCCAGCAGCTCGGCGCTCTCCATTCCGTCGATGCGCGCGGTCGGGATCAGCAGATACTGTCGGTACCCCACCAGGTCCTTTAACACCGCGTAGCCGCCGGCTTCGCCGCGGCTGAGATCGACCCGGGAACACGGTGCCGGGTCGTGCTGCTGCTGCTCATCGGCGACGCACTGGTCGTGGACGATCGTCCACAAGGCGTTCGGGTCGGCCTGCGCTGTGGCCGATCCGAGCAGACACATGGCCAGCGCTGCCGCCAGCAGCACGCTGCTGAGTGTGGGTCGCACGGCCACACCCTACGGCCGCGACGAGAACCGCCCGAGCTGAACCTAGTGAATACCGAGGCCGTGCGGGACCTGAACCTCGAACCGGGAAGCGTCGCGGTGGCCATTCGTCGCCCGGCCGCGGACCACGACGGCGCAGCTGGTTCGAATACTCCCTCCTGCCCGGGCTCACCAACCTGACAGCGCCCCACCGACGGTCCGTTGGTGAGGTGGCCAAGGTGTTCGTTGCATGCGCATTTTGGCTAACCGGCCGGTGTCACTGCAATCGGAGCCCGCTGATGGAACGGGCGATGACCAGCTGTTGGATCTGCTCGGTCCCCTCGAATATGTCGAAGATCTTAGCGTCGCGGTGCATCCGCTCGACCGGATATTCGCGCGTGTAACCGTTGCCGCCGAGGATTTGGATGGCCCGTTCGGTCGTCCATACCGCGACCCGGCCGGCCTTCAGCTTGCTCATGGATCCCTCCGCGGAGGCGAACTTCTGGCCGGTTGCGCCCATCCACGCCGCGCGCCTGACGAGCAGCCGCGCCGCGTCGATCTCGGTGGCGATGTCGGCGAGGAGGAACGAGATGGCTTGTTTCTCGATGATGGGTCGCCCGAAGACAACTCGATCCTTCGCGTAGTCGAGTGCGTATTCGTAGGCGGCGCGGGCGACTCCGACGGCCATCGCCCCGACGGTGGGCCGCGATAGCTCGAAGGTGGCCATCGCCGCCTGCTGGGATGTCTTGCGGCCTTCGCGTGCACGTGCGAGCTTCTCGTCGAGCTTGTCTTTGCCGCCGAGCAGGGCGCTGCCTGGAACCCGCACGCTGTCGAAGAAGATGTCCGCGGTGTTCGAGGCACGCAAACCGTGCTTGCGCAGCTTCCGCGGCGTCGCGATACCGGCAGTGTCGGCGCTCATGACGAACGCGGCCTGTCCGCGTGCACCGAGTCCGGGTTCGACCACCGCCTGGACCACCAGAACGTCGGCCACGCCGCCGTTTGTCACCCAGGCCTTCTGGCCGGAGATCATCCACTCATCGGACGCTTCATCGTATTTGGCGGTGGTCAGCATGTTCGCCACGTCGGAGCCGGCCTCTGGCTCAGACGAACAGAACGCGCCCAGCTTGACGTCCTTGTCGGTGCCGTAACATCGCGGCACCCATTCCGCGATCTGCTCGGCGGTGCCCGAAGCGATGATGCCAACGGCGGCGAGCGTGCTTCCCATGATCGACATCGCTATTCCGGCGTCACCCCAGAACAGCTCCTCGGCCAGGATCGGAAAACCCTGTCCGGTTGGGTCGCCCAGGAGCGCCATCAATATCTCGTCGCCGTAAAGCCCGATACCG
Source organism: Candidatus Mycolicibacterium alkanivorans (assembly GCF_022760805.1). Lineage (NCBI taxonomy): Bacteria > Bacillati > Actinomycetota > Actinomycetes > Mycobacteriales > Mycobacteriaceae > Mycobacterium > Candidatus Mycolicibacterium alkanivorans. The sequence continues at coordinate 2,478,984 of NZ_JAIVFL010000001.1, forward strand.
GCGGCCTCCTGCAAGATCGGCCATGGCGTCTCCTCGCGGTCGTCCCAGTCGAACGCAGCCGGGCGAATCACCTTTAGGGAGAATTCATGCGCCCAATCGCGCAGGTGTTGCTGTTCATCGGACAGAGCCAGCGAGAACGTCATCGGGAATCATCCTTTCGTTCCCCGTACCTGAGCTAGATGGCCTCGGCTTCGACGAAGCTCAATGGTGAGGCAGTGGGCACCCATCGGGTCATCCGGAACCCGGCGCGCTCGAGGAGACTGCGGTACTCCGGCACCGTTCGTTCGCGTCCAGCCTGCATCAGCAGCATCTCCAGATCGGTCCAATGACCGAAGAATTCGCGACCGTGGTCCGGGATCACGCACTCGATCACCAGTACCTTTGTGCCGACCTTCGCCGCCGAGCGGACGCAATGGAGAATCTCGACCGCCTTGTCGTCGGGCCAGTCATGCAGGATCGTCTTGAGCACGTAGACATCGCCACCCGTGGGAACACTGTCGAAGAACGATCCCTCCAGTAACTCCACTCGATCTGCGACATTGTGCTGACGCAACACGGGTGGGGCTTCGGCGAGCGCGTGCGGTAGGTCGTAGAGAACCCCTCGGGCGGACGGGGTCGCCTTGAGGATGGCAGAAAGCAGCCTTCCCACCCCACCGCCAACATCGACAACGGTCTGGTAGTCCTCGAACGAGTAGGCGGCCATCAGGTAATCCACCGCCATCTCGGTGGTATCGGCCATGGCGCGGTTGAAAACCTCATTGAGTTCGGGCTCCCCGACGAGGTAGTCGAAGGCTTCCATGCCGTGCAGGACCGGCAGAACCGCCTTGCCGGTTCTGATCGCGTCCGTCAGATAGCTCCAATGCTCTCGATGTTGGACCGAACCCACCATCTGGGCCATCGCCGCCGCCGACAGCGGAGCGTTGGCACGCAACGATTTAGCGAGCGCGTTGAGCGCGTAGCGACCGTCGCGGCGCTGACGAAATATGCCGCGGCCGATCAATGCCCGTAGCAGTCGACGCAGCGCGTCGGGATCCGCCTCCACCCGAGAGGCCAACTCTTCCAACCGCAGCGGCCCCTTGTCGAGAACGTCGGCGATACCGAGTTCCACGGCCGCTGTGATGGCTTGTGATGTCCAGGCGCCGACGATCAGCTCCATCATCGCCGCATACGGTGGGACCATCCGCAGATGGGTCAGTGCCAGACGATGGCGGGCACGCTCAACGAGTCGCACCAATTTCGTGGGGGGAATTGCAGACATAGTGACCATGACCTTTGACGTAGAGCGGGTGGTTGCGTGAGCGTGAACCGAAAAATGCGAGCCCGGCCGGTGGGTGAGCAGCCGCGGCTCGATGGCCTGTGCCGCAACGTCGTTCATGCGATCAGTCCTTTGTCGGTCGGCGCAAAGGCGCGGACGACCTGCAATGCTTGCCGCAGCAGCGCAGCACCATCCCGGTCCGAGTGCAGCAGGGCGGCGATATGCCCGTCGGGGCGTACCAGCAGGGCATCCGGATCGGCGCCAGCGACCCCGGTGTGAAATATTTCGCGCCGAGCGTCGCCGACCGGCACCACCGACAACGGAAGCCCCTCCGCCGCAAGCGACCACACGGAATGGCTTTCGTCGGACACCAGGAGCGTCAGGTCGTCGCGGCTGATCAGATCCAGGGTGGAGACCCGCCGTTCGCGGTCCTCGAGCCAGACGTGCGGCAGCCGGCCGCCGGCGCGCACAGACGGGATATAGAACTCTGGATCGCTGACCGGTGGGGGCAGCCGATCGCCAATGATGGCGCCGCGTTCGTAACGCACCCCGAGGTCACGTCCCCAGCTGCGATAGTGCGGACCCTGCTGGGCGATCGCAGCCGCGGCCCGGCGGCGGATCCGCTGACCGACTCGGCCGGGCGACTTGGCCAGGCGAAACCGCTGATATCCCAGCGTGGTGAGCCCGCGGATGAGGGCGCGCACGGGGCGTCGCGGTACCCAGTCCGGGATGGCAGCGACGGCTTGGGGGAGCATGCGCACGGCTCGCCGCGGCAACCCCAGTGCGGCAACGACATCGAACATTCCCTCGAAGTTGGCCACCGAGTCGGCGGTGGCGGCCGCGCCAACCGGACGGCGTTCTCGTTCGTAGCTGTCCAGCAGCGCCTCGTCGGCACGGCCGGCGATGACCCATGCCAGCTTCCAGGCCAGGTTGTGCACGTCGGCGACGCCGGTGTTGAGCCCCAGCCCGCCGGTCGGTGGAAACCGGTGCGCGGCATCGCCGGCCAGGAATACGCGGCCCGCCCGGTAGGCGGTGGCGACTTGTGCGGTCATCGCCCACGTCTGGATCGACTTGATGTCAACGCGAACAGCGGGGTCGCCAATCGCATCGACTATGTGCTTGTGGCAGATCGCAGCCGGGAAGTCTTCCACCGACTCAAATGGCGGAAAGTAGGGGATCTGGAACACCAGGTCGTCTGGCGGCCGGTGCACGATGGTGGCGCCCAAACCCTTGGCGGTGTGGGTCCACATGACCGGGCCGCGGCGGTGGCGCCGGTATGCCTCGAGATCGGCAGAGAAAAGGACGCTGACCACGTTCTGCAGGATCGGACCCTCCATCGTGATCCCTAGCGCGCGCCGTACTGTGCTGGCTGCGCCGTCGGCCGCGATGAGGTAGCGCGCCAAGATTGTTCGGCGCGATCCGGTAGTGGTGTCGGCGACAGTGACCGCGATGCCGTCGGCGGTGTCGGTGTGGGAGCGATACTGCCAGCCAGTACGCACATTGATGCGATCACTGTCGCGAAGGTGTTGCCACAGCAGCGGTTCCAGGATGTTCTGAGGTAGGTGCGCGCTGCCGGTAGGGCTGATCGATTCGATCGCGTCCATCTGCGCGTCGGGCAGGTCCGCCAGTGGCACCCGCCCGAGTTCGGGCCCGGCGAAAGTGGTGCAGTAGGCGATGCACCGCAGCTCATGCATAGGGGCGCTGAGGCCGCGGATGTCGCGCTCGAGGCCGATCTCACGCCAAATCTCCATCGACCGCGTGGAGAGCACATGCGCGGCGGGATGGCGTTGTGGCTCGCGGCGTGCTTCCACCACGGTGCAGTCGATGCCGTAGCTGGCGAGCAGCAGCGCCGCGGTGGCACCCACCGGCCCGGCGCCGACGACGAGAACATCGCAGGTGTCCCTCACCTGTTCTGCGCCTGGCTCCAGGCGATCTGGCGGATAGCCGTTGTGGGCGTTCACGTCGGGAGCAGTTCTCGAGCGCTGTTGCGGCGTAGCTTGCCGGACGGCGTCTTCGGCAAGGCGCCGGCGGGGAACAACAGGATGTCCCGCGGGCGGTGCCCGACTTGACGGCTCACCCTGGCGGCGATATCGCGGCTGATCCGTGCGCGCGCGTCGTCGTCGGTCGCGTTGCGTACTTCGGCGAGCACCGCAAAACCCTCTTGATCACCGTGGACACGCAGCGCGATCACGCAGCCCCTTCGCACGCCGTCGACGCTCTCGGCCGCGCGCTCGATATCGTGCGGATAGAGATTCCTGCCGGCCAGCACGATGAGATCCTTTGTGCGGCCACAGACATAGAGTCGCCCCTCCTCGTCGAGGTAACCGAGGTCTCCGCTGTCGAACCAGCCATCTGTTGCCAGCGGCACGACACCGCCGGAGGTGAGATAGTTGTCGGCGATCATCGGGCCGCGCAGTTCGATTGCGCCAATCTCTCGGGGCGCCAACGCTCTTCCGTTCCGGGTCAGCCGTAGCTCCAGGCCCGTCACCGGTAACCCCACACACACGACATGCTGCACATCAGCGGAGTCGCCTTGGACCGGTTGCGCGCGGTGCGCTTCCGCAATGGCCTGCCGCGAGACCTCGTCGACGGTCGCCTGGCTGTGCGCCGATCCTAGCGACGCAACCAATGTGGCTTCGGCGAGTCCGTAGGCGGGCGTCAGCGCCGTCGGGCTCAGACCGAAGCGCGCGCCGACCGAAGAGAACTCGGTCAGGTCGCGGTAGTCGATCGGTTCGGCTCCGTTCACCGCGATCCGCAGCGTCGAAAGGTCGATGGCGCCCGGGTCGGCCCGCTGCAGCACGCGAGCGAGCACGGAGTACGCGAAATTGGGGCCTGAGGTGATGGTCGCGCCGTGCCTGCTGATCAACTCCGCCCAGACCAGCGGTCGTTTGAGGAACTCCTCCGGTGGGACGACGACGGTTTCGATACCCAACTGCATGGGGAAGCACACGAAGGCGATCATCCCCATGTCATGAGACAGCGGCAGCCAGCTCGCCATCACGTCGGTGTTGAGATCGAGTTCCAGCCCGTCGTGCAAGGCGACGGCATTCGCGGCGAGATTGCCGTGACTGATCTCGACGGCTTTGGGCATGCCGGTTGATCCCGATGTCAACTGCCGCAGCGCGATATCCGACTCGGCGGCTTGGTCCGACATGTCGAGTTCGATCGGGTCGGCGCGACGCAAGGACTCGACGGTGCAGACTGTCAGGCCCTGAGCCGTCAGCGGATCCAGGGCACCCAGGAACTGCTCGCCGAGAACGACCACATCGGCCTTGATCATCAAAGTCGCCCGAACCGTGTCGGCCAGCCAGACTTCCAGGTCGGTGCGGGGAGTTGGTTGCTGCAGCATCGTCACCGCGGCGCGACTCAGCCAGGCCGCCTGCGCGAGCGGCGCGATATCAGCGGCATCGGTGGCCAGCACCGCGACCGAACCGTGGCGGCCTATTCTCCGCGCGGCCAGACCGCCGGCCATCCGCTTCGCCTGTTCGTGGACTTCACGCCAGGTCAACCGGACTGGGTCGGCGACCGTGCCTGCGGTCAAGTGCCGCGTCGAAAATCGCGCTGCCGCGGACATTTCGCGGGTTAATACGCTCACGGGAGTGCATTCCTTTCCCGTGCCGCTTCCTTGGCGACACGCGCGATGGTGGCTACCAATGCCTGTTCCGGCGAACGGAACAGGAAGTCCGCCAGCGCCAGGCGCAGCGGATGAAACGATGCGGCCCCGCCACCGACGTGGTGAGAGCACACCAATTCGACGGGCGTCATCGTGCTGTGCCGCCCTCGTCGAGCCGCTCCATCACGAAGTCGACGAGATCGCCGACGCTGTGACTCCTCGGTAGCACCTCGGCGACGGTGATGTCGTGCAGTGGCGGATACTCCGCCCGCAGCCGGTCCAGAAGGCGAAGCTGCAGCAACGAGTCGTAACCCAAGTCGTCCGCGAGCCGTTTGGATCGGCCGAGCGTGGTGACCGAATAGCCGCCGACATCGGCGATCAGCGCCAGAACCCCGCCCTCCGCACCGATCTGCGGTTGCTCGGTATCCGCAGGCTCGCCGACGGGATCGCCGGCGTGAGTCTCTGCGGTCTGCGCCGGCTGCCGGCGGTAGGTGATCGGGCCGTCGAACCAGAACCGGCTTGACGTGTCGAAGACATAGGGCGGGATCCGCTGCGGCGGGCCGGCCGACCCTCCGTACAGCGTCGCCAGATCGGGTGAGTAGCCGTCGCGCATCATCGTGGCCGCCACCCCGAGCAGTTCTGTCCCGTCGGAATCCGGGCCGCTGCACAACGTGAGCGAGCGTGTCTGCGGCGGGAGTCCGCCCTGTCGGGCGAGGGGGAGCAGCGCGGGTTTGGGACCGGCCTCGGCGAGATAGTTGGCGCGACCGGTCCTGAGGGCGGCCTGGACCGCGTCGAAGAACAGTACGGGCGAACAGATCTGCCCGGCCCAGTAGTCGACGGTCATTTCCGCGCCATCAACTTCGCGACCGAGCACCGTGGAGAACAGTGGAAACTCGGCGGGTCCTGGCTCGAGTCCGGCCATCTCGCGCCGGAAGTCCGCCACCATCGGCTCCATGAGCGGCGAGTGGAAGGCATGTGAGGTGGCCAGTGTCTTCGCTTTACCGCCGTGCTGCCGAATCAGTGTTTCGGCTCGTGCCACGGAATCGGCGTCCCCGGAGATGGTCACGGATCGCGGCCCATTGATGGCCGCGATCCCGCACCCGGGTTCGCCGGCGACGAGTTCCTGCACCTGCTCGACGCTCAGGTCGACCGCGATCATTGCCCCACCCGGAGGCAGCGCGCCCATCAACCGCGCTCTGGTTGCGATGAGCTTGGCGGCGGTGTCGAGGGTAAACACACCGGCCAGGCAGGCTGCGGCGATCTCCCCGACGCTGTGGCCGATGCCGAATCGCACCCGAATTCTGCTCTGCAGCAGAGTCTTTCCCAGCGCGTAGGACACTGCGAACAATGCAGGTTGCGCGAGGCTCGTGTGATCAAGGCCGGCTGTGCGGCCGAAAATCGTTGCGAGCAGGTCCGATCCAACGTGCGGATCAAGGGCGGCCGCCGCGGAGTCGAGATTCGCCCGGTAAATAGGATGAGCGTCGTAGAGTCGCCGTGTCATGCCCGGGTACTGGGAGCCCTGACCCGAGAACAGGAGCCCGACGCCGGCCGGGGCTCGGTGGGGCGGGGTGGACGATACGAGATCGACACCGGCGCCTGCCGCAAATTGGCGGATCCTATCAATCAGGGTGTCGCGGTCGCCTGCGACGACAAGGCGATGCCGATTTGATCGCTTGACGACGTTGGTCGAGCGGCACCAGGACGCCACCTGCGTGGTGTCGAGGGTCTCCAGCGCGGCGCTCATCGATTCGGCGTTGCGCCGCAACGCCTGCGCCGACGGCGCCGAAATGGTAAGGACGCCGATCGCACCAGGGACGGGCAGTGCCGTAGCCGGCGCCGTCTCCAGAATCGCGTGCGCGTTACTGCCGCCGAGGCCGAAGGAGCTCACCGCGCCGAGCGTGCCGTTCGCCGGTAACTTCCGCGGACCGTCGGCCAACTGCAGGCCGTGCTCGGCCAGCCGCAAGGCTGGATTGGCGTTGTCGCCGAACACCGTCGGTGGCAACACGCCATGGTGTAGCGACAGGCACGTCTTGATGAAAGCCGCGATCCCCGCACTGCCTTCGGTGTGCCCGATGTTTCCCTTCACGGAACCGAGCAGGCAGGGCTCGCCGGCTCGCGTCTTGTGCACGTCGCCAAGAGCGTTGGCTTCGATCATGTCGCCGAGCACGGTGCCGGTGCCGTGCGCTTCGACGAAGCCGACCTGTCCGGCCTCGACCTCTGCCAGGCTCAGCGCCCGGCGCATCAGCTCCACCTGCGACCGGCGGCTCGGGGCGGTGATGCCGTTGCTTCGGCCGTCGTGGTTGGTGACCGAACTCTTCACCACGGCATAGATCGGCTGCCCGTCGGCAAGTGCGTCGTCGAGTCGGCGCAGCACCACCGCGGCCACGCCCTCGCCCCGCCCGATGCCGTCGGCGCCAAGCCCGAACGGCTTGCAGCGACCGTCCGGCGCGGACAGCCCGGCTTGGGTGTAGAAGATCGAAAGTGACGGTGTCAGAATGAGATTCGCACCAGCGGCGATGACGGTATCGGCCTCACCCGAGCGAAGGGCTGCGCAGCCCTGGTGGACGGCAGTCAGCGAGGACGAGCAGGCTGAATCGATGGCCACGCTTGGTCCGGTAAGACCAAGGTGGTAGGAGATTCGGTTGGCGGCCATGAAATAGCCACTGCCCGTGCCGCGGACGGCCGTGAGCCCGGCGAAGTCGAGAATCTGCAGGTTGCTCCACTCGCTGGACATGATGCCGACGAAGACTCCGGTCGGGGTGCCGGCCAGCGACCGCGGGTCGATTCCGGCATCTTCGATGGCGCGCCAGGTTGATTCCAGGAGCAGGCGCTGCTGCGGGTCAAGCGCCCCCGCCTCGACGGGTGCTATCCCGAAGAAGTCGTTGTCGAATGTGTCGACATTGTCGATGAAGTGCCCACGCCGGGTGTTCGTCGATCCCGGGGCACCGTCGGAGCGATAGTAGGCGTCGACATCCCAACGCTGCGAAGGCACTTCGCTGTCGGCCACCACGCCATCCATCAGCAGTCGCCAGAACGCGTCCTTGTCGGGCGCGCCGGGAAGGCGGCAATCGATACCGACCACGGCGATCGGCATCATGGCAGCACCCGCTCGGTGACCAGGTACGCCGCGATGGCATCAATGGTGGCGTAATCCCACACAATCGTGGTTTCGACGGGAATCCCCTTCTCGAACTCCAGGTCGGCGCACAGCCTCAGACTCGCGGCGGAGTCAATCCCGTAATCGGCCAACGGGGTGTCGATGTCGATGGTGTCCGGCGCCACGTTGAGTTGCCGGGCAACTCTTGCGGTCAGCCAGTCCACGAGGTCCTGGTAATAACGGGTCTCAGCGGTCATCGTTGCCTCTCATCCCGGCTCGCCGTCGCCGGTCGGCCCGGCGCGGGGTGCTTGTGCGGTCATGCGCTCACCGCCTCGTCGACTACCGGCAGATCGAAGGAGATCCGACCGTAGACGTACCCGCGCACGCGGGTAGCGAAGCGTTCACCGCCCACGACTGCGGCGAATGCGAGCAACGGCAGACCGATCACGATGGCGATCCCCAGGCTGAACACGAACGTGATCAGAGTCGCGGCGTGCGCGGCACCGCCGAATCGGCGCATGGATCTCACCGTTGCGCCCCACTTGCGAAACGCCTTGCCGGCGATGACGTCCGCCGCAGCCAACGCAGGCACGATGGGCGCCGCATCTTGCGGGCATGGCCGCGACTCGGCGATGCACTGCCCGACGGCGGCGACTCTTGTGAGTTCGTCATCGCCTACGCCGGCTCGCCCAAACCAAAGAAAGGGTGCGCGTCTTCCGGTCAACAGCCAGCGCAGGGTGGTTACCAGGGTCGTCGACGACCCACGCGTATCGGTGGCGGCGACGACATCGACCCGCCGGGCACCCGCGGATCGCAGCAGCCCGGACGCTTCGATTGCCGCCGAGTACCACATGTTGCGGCATGCGATCAGCGAGACGACGGTGCGATCCCGGACCGCCTCTGGATGCGTCTTCAGCAGCGACCGGATCGGCAGCGATGGCGCCAGGTACCAGACCTGGTAGGCCAGGACGACCAATTCGTCTGCAGCCGCGGCGAAACCACCCGCCGGCTCGACGAGCTTCACGAGCGCCTCCGGATCCACCGCTTGCGGGAACACTCCGAAGAATCGTCGAATCGGCCAGGGGAACGGGAAGGCGTCACGTGGCCGCACGTCGACCCAACGGATGTCCCACCCATGCGCTTCCAGCGGGGCGGTCAATGCCTGGGCCACCTCGCGCAACTGTCCGGTCTGCGTGTACAGGTAAACGACTGCCCGACGGCGCTGCCGCCCTGTCGGGGCGGCTTCTGACCCCCCGGTCACCGTCGGGTATCCGACGACACCGCGGTGAGATGCATGAAAGAAACCGTGAACCGGCCGGACTCGGGGACCATGCACAGCATCGTGTCGCCGTCCTTGATCAGACCCTGCTGCATCATCTCGTCGAGGATGACGTACATGGAAGCGCTGCCGATGTTTCCGACGCTGGTCAGGTTGCTGTACCACATTTCGGGCCGGCCACCGTCAATGCCGCGTCGCGAGAACTCCTTCATCACAATGTCTTTCATTCGCTCGCTCGAATAGTGCGCTGGGATCCAAGTCAGTGTCGACGGATCGAATTTGCCCAGTCGGAGCAGGCGGTCATACTCGTCGACGCCGACCTTCACCAGGTGCGGCAGTAGGGAAAGGTCCTGTCGCAGGACCAACGCCCCGTCGGCGGCGGCGGCCGAAGCGTTCGGGTAGTCCCCCCATGACTTCGTGGCTGAAGTGTCCGGAGTGCCACCGTACATACACGTCTTCTCGGTGTTCGCGTACGACGTCAGCGAGATCCAGTCGATGCGCAGGCTGATACCAGAGGCTTTGGGCTCGTCCTGGATCACCAGTGCGCCGGCCCCATCCGAGAGCATGTAGCGCAAGAACGCGGCTTCGAGCGGGAGCGTCCCCTCCTCGGCGACAACGCCCATCTCCTCGTACCGGGAGTTCTTGAAGAAGCGGGAGGCGAACTCGCTGGCGACGCTGATCGCGGTGCGCTTCTCACCGATCGCCACCTGCAGGTACGCGTTCTTGATGGCCATCATCCCTGAACTGCAGATCCCGTGCAGGGTCGCGATTTCGAGGGGACCGTAGGCCAGCTCGCCGTGCACCATGCTGGCGTGTCCGGGCGCCATCAGGTCCGGCAGCGTGGTGGCCGCACACAGCAGTTCGATGTCGTCCGGGCCGAGGCCGATGTGCTCGGCTGCGTTCCGAACGGCGTTGGCCGCCATCGCCGCGTTGGAGATGACCGTCTGCTGATTCTTGTCGATCGCGTAGTGGCGCGTCTTGATGCCGCAGTTGGCGAGGGTGATGTCCTTGAGGTCGGAGGTCGAGCGTCCCGCCACTCCGATGTAATCCTCGATTTCGTCGTTAGGCACGGGGTCGCCGGGGAGAAAGCTGCCGGTGGCCGTGATGTAAGCGCTCATGTTCGGCTCCAGTGGTCGTCCGTCTTTGTCACAGGGGGTAGTAGTGTTTGCCATCCCTACTGAGCTAGACGTATTGGCGGGGCCCTTGGTTCGATCGGCACCCGGATCACGTTGAGCACGTAGCCGACGCCCCGGCGCTGGCAGACACCGCGCAACGCAATGTCCGCGCCGGACACCTCGTCCCCCGGCCAACGCTCTACCGCTGCTTCCTGGTCCCTGACCCGCGCAAGACACTGACAGTACTTGCGCGCGACCACGCCACTTTACCCCCCGGGTCAACCTCCGCGTGGCTGATGCTTTCAGTTCCCGCTGAGCGCCCTCCGCGCCAATGCCGCTGCCGCAGGACTGATGATGGTCCGCTGCGCCTGGGTGGCGGGCTGGTCGGTCACGTTGATCAGGACATCGTAGACGGGGAGTTGGCGCAGGGACGATTGCGAGATAGACCGACCGTCGGTGTAGCGCCAGCCGAGTTCGGTCAGCAACGCCGTCATCTTGTCGAACGGCAGTTCGGAACCGGCCGAAGCCGCCGCAAAGGCCAGCATCAGCATGGTCGCTTGTGCGTCGAACGTCTCGTCGGACTTGGGAATCAACCGACCGGCCATCTGCTCCCACAGTCTGTCGGTGTCACGCTGGGCCACTACGCCAGCCTTGGTCAGCAACAGCCTGCCCTTGTGCTTGCGCAGCAGCCCCAACGACTGCACGCCTTCGCGGAACCGCAACAGCGGGTAGCATTGGGCCTCGCGGTTGTGCTTGCCTATCCAATCATCCATTGCAGGAACGACTTTCGAGGCTTCCTCGACCTCGGCCGGTTTGAGGTATCCGGCGTTCGTCAACGGAATGCCGCCGTCCTTGGCGCGGTCCAGAAACCACTGATACGCGCGCAGATTGTCGGCAACAGCGGCCGTGTCCAGCGGTCGCGTACCGGCCAGCGTGAGCGCCGCCTTCGTCAGGTCCTCGCCATACTGGGCATACGTGAGCCGATGAACCAGGTCGACCAGGCGCGTGTCGATGCCAGCCTCGCGCAGCACGAAGTACGCGTCGCCAAACCCCTTGTTGACCCGTTCCGGCTCGAACAGCGCGGGGTCAGAGAGCACCTCGGAGAGGCTCTCGGCATCGACCAGATGCCCGCAGTCTTCTGGCGGCGCGGCGCGCTCACCGTCGACGACAACCGCTGCGGAACAGTCACTCTCGGCGGGAAGAATGTCTTCGAGGCGAAGCGTCAGCTCCCAGTTGTCGCCGTAATCGTAGAGGTAGTGCAGGACATCGCCAGGCTCACTGAGGGTTTCGTCGAGTCGAGTCTCGGCGGCGGGCAGGCCGTCGTCGTCTTCGGGCCACTCCTTGTTGTCCACGTCGTACGGGCACAGGAACAGCTGGCTGTTGTGATCGAAGGCGCCGCCGCCGAGCGAGAAGCGATGCAGGTGCGAGTCGGTCCAGTCGAACGCCACCTGCAGGACCTGGTGCACCAGGTCCAGCGTCAGGTTCGAGCGCAGGTCCAGCCGTCGCCAGATCGTTGGATCACTGTCGTCGAGGTGTGCCCGGACCCGGTAGACGACGACATCCCGCCGTCGCGCCCGACGCAGATCGGGGCGCGGCAGCGGTTCCGGCACCAGACGCAGGTAGGGGCGCTCGCTCATGCCGCTCACCTTAGTTAAGTTAGAGCTGTCGTCGCCGAGTTGTACATCGCCAAGATCCGGCGAGACTACGGCAGGCGCCCCTCACTGAGGCCGTGCGACTCCGTTTAGGTGCGGATGTTCTGGTCGCCGGGCGGGATCACGTCGCCGCCGGACCGACCGTGCGAGCGGCCGACGTGGGCTTCGGCCCGCATCCGCTCGACCATGTGCGGGTAGTGCAGTTCGAAAGCCGGCCGCTCCGAACGGATCGGTGGCAGTTCGGTGAAGTTGTGCCGCGGCGGCGGGCAGGACGTGGCCCATTCCAGCGAGTTGCCGTAGCCCCACGGGTCGTCCACCGTCACGACTTCGCCGTAGCGCCAGCTCTTGAACACGTTCCAGATGAACGGAATCACGGACACGCCCAAGATGAACGCCCCGACGGTCGAGATGATGTTCAAGGTGGTGAACCCGTCGGTGGGAAGATAGTCAGCATAACGACGGGGCATGCCGGCGTCGCCGAGCCAGTGCTGCACCAGGAACGTGGTGTGGAACCCGATCAGGGTCAGCCAGAAGTGCAGCTTGCCCAACCGCTCGTCGAGCAGTCGGCCGGTCATCTTCGGAAACCAGAAGTAGACGCCCGCATAGGTGGCGAACACGATCGTGCCGAACAGGACGTAGTGGAAGTGCGCCACCACGAAATAGGTGTCGCTGACGTGGAAGTCCAGCGGCGAACTGGCCAGCAACACGCCAGACAGGCCGCCGAGCAGGAACGTCACCAGGAAGCCGATCGAGAACAGCATCGGGGTCTCGAACGTCAACTGCCCCTTCCACATCGTGCCGATCCAGTTGAAGAATTTGATGCCCGTGGGCACCGCGATCATAAACGTCATGAACGAGAAGAACGGCAGCAGAACGGCTCCGGTGACGTACATGTGGTGGCCCCACACGCCCATGGACAGGGCGGCGATGGCGATCGTGGCGAAGACGAGGGTGGTGTAGCCGAAGATCGGCTTGCGGCTGAACACCGGGAAGATCTCCGAGACGATGCCGAAGAACGGCAGCGCAATGACGTACACCTCGGGGTGCCCGAAGAACCAGAACAGGTGTTGGTATAGGGTCATCCCGCCGTTGGCCGGGTCGTAGATGTGCGCCCCGAGGCGACGATCGGCGGCCAAGCCGAACAACGCCGCGGTCAATAACGGGAAGATGAGCAGCACCATTATCGAGGTGACGAAGATGTTCCAGGTGAAGATCGGCATCCGGAACATCGTCATACCCGGGCAGCGCATGCACACCACAGTGGTGATCATGTTCACCGCACCCAGGATGGTGCCCAAGCCACCCACAGCCACACCCAGAATCCACAGATCACCCCCGGCGCCCGGGCTGTGCATCGCGTCGGACAGCGGGGTGTAGGCCGTCCAGCCGAAGTCGGCCGCACCACCGGGGGTGATGAATCCGCCCAACGCGATCAACGCGCCGCAGACGAACAGCCAGAACGACAGGGCGTTCAACCGGGGGAACGCCACATCGGGGGCGCCGATCTGCAGCGGCAACACCAGGTTGGCGAACCCGAACACCACCGGGGTGGCATAGAACAGCAGCATCGCCGTGCCGTGCATGGTGAACAGCTGGTTGTACTGCTCGTTGGACAATAACTGCAGACCCGGGACCGCCAATTCGGCCCGGATGAACAACGCCATCAGCCCGCCGACGAAGAAGAAGACAAAGCAGGCAACCACGTACATGATCCCGATCAACTTGTGGTCAGTCGTCGTGATCAGCTTGTAGACGAGATTGCCCTTCGGGCCTGTTCGGGCCGCGAACGGACGCGTCGCTTCGAGTTCTCCCCGGGACGGGACTACGGCTGTCAAGGGAGCCTCCAACCATCCAGGGGATGGGTATCACTGTAGCGGGAAATCGTTGAATCCTTCCTGAGAATCACCTGACCAATCGGTGTTGCAGGGCCGGGTGTCAACGTTTGTGAGAATGACCGTTGATCTGTATCGCGTTCCCAGCCTTGGCGGGCACGATAGGTGGAATGACCAGTGCCCCTGACGATGGCGGGATGCGGGACGCTGCGGCCGTTGAGGGCATGCTGGCCAGTGCACCGGCCGGCTTGTCATCGGCTCAGGCGAGGATGTTGCTTGCCGAACTCGGGCCGAACACCGTGCGGGAGGAACGGCCGAGCGTGGCGGCGCGGCTGGCGGGTTCGTGGTTCGCTGTGGGCTCCAGTGCCGTGGATGCTGGAAGCGACGATCGTGCTGAAGTTGGTGCTGGGCAAGTGGCTGGACGCGGTGATTGTGGCGGCGGTGCTGGTGTTCAATGCCGCATTGGGGTTCCTCCAGCAGGGCCGGGCCAGGGCGGCGTTGGAATTGCTGCGACACCGGTTAGGTTAGCGGTCAACGCGCGCGCATGTCGCGACGGCTCGTGGCAGCTGGTATCGGCCGTTGAGCTGGTCGATGGCGATGTGGTCCATATCCGGGTCGGCGACCTCGCTCCGGCTGACCTCCGGGTGATTTCGGGCAGTGTCCTGGTGGATCAGTCGAGCCTGAGCGGGGAATCGGTGGCTGTTGATCGCGGCAGCGGTGAGACGGTGTATGCCGGGTCGACCATCGTGCGGGGTGAGGCGACCGGGACAGTCGGCGCGACGGGAACTCGGACGTTTTTCGGTCGTACCGCCGAGCTCGTCCGCTCCTCCGGCTCCACCGATCACTTGGGCGGCGTGGTGTTACGCATGGTGCGGGTGTTCATCGTCATTGATCTGCTGCTCGCTGTTGCAGCGACCACGTATTTGGCGGTGCGCGGCGCCGGCGCAGCCGACATCGCCTCGTTCGCGGTGGTGTTGCTGCTGGCCTCGGTGCCGGTGGCGCTGCCGGCCGCGTTTGCCCTGGCCGGGGCGCTGGGCGCCCAGTACCTGGCCGGACGCGGAATCCTGACCGCGCGCCTGTCAAGTGTGACTGCTGCCGCCGAAATGGACGTGCTGTGTGTGGACAAGACCGGCACGATCACCCGTAACCGGCTGGCCGTCGCGGCAATCACCGCCCGGCCGGGTATGTCCGAGGCAGAGGTGTTGCGTTTGGCTGGGGGCGCCTCCGACGAGGCCACCCAGGACCCGATCGACCTGGCCATCCTGCGTGCCGCAGCCGAACGCGGCGTGCACGCCGACCACCGCGCCGGGTTCACGCCGTTCGATCCCGCCACCAAACGTTCCGAAGCCACCCTGCACTCCGGCACCCAGACCGTGCGGGAGGCCAAAGGGGCACCGCAGGTCATCGCCGCGCTGGCCGGACAGCCCCCGATCCCGACGTCGCCCACCTGGCCGCCGACGGTGCCCGGGTGGTGGCTGTGGCGCTCGCCGAAGCGGGCGACGCTTGGCACCAGGTCGGCCTGCTCGCGCTGGCCGACCAGCCGCGCCCGGACGCCGCCGCCATGCTCGCTTCCCTGGCAGAACTCGGCGTGAGCGTCGTGATGATCACGGCGACAGCGCCGCCACCGCCGCCGCCATTGCCGCTCAGGTTGGCATCGACGGACCGGTCGTGAATGCCGACGCGGTCCACGACGAACGTGCCGCCCCGATCACCACCGGTGTCATCGCCGAGGTTCTCCCCGAAGACAAGCACCATCTCGTCAAACAGCTGCAGGACGCCGGGCACACGGTGGGCATGACCGGCGATGGCGTCAACGACGCGCCCGCGCTGCGCCAAGCCGACGTCGGCATCGCGGTTGTGGGGGGCACCGACGTCGCCAAGTCCGCCGCCGGGGTCGTGCTGACCCGCGAGGGACTCGCCGACATCGTAGGCCTGGTCCAGGAGAGCCGCCGCATCCATCAGCGTTCGCTGACCTACGCCATCAACGTGAGTGTCAAGAAACTCGAAGTGCCGATCCTGCTCACCGTCGGGGTGTTCGCCTGGGGTCAGTTCGTGTTCACCCCGCTGCTGATGGCGCTGCTGCTGCTCGGCAACGACGTGGTCAGCATGGCCATCACCACCGACCGCGCCGACTACGCCCGCCGACCCGACCGGTGGGCCGTACGCAACATCATCGCCGGGGCGAGTGTCATCGCGGCCCCGCTGCTCACAGCCTCGATCGGGTTGCTGTGGTTCACCCGCGACGTCTGGCAGGGACTAGACCTCGACCGGCTGCGCACCCTGAGTTACCTCACCCTGCTCGCCAGCAGCCAGGCCACCATCTACCTCGTCCGCACCCGCGGCCACGCCTGGACCAGCCGCCCCAGCACACCCCTGATCGCCGCGACCGCCGCTAACCTCGCCATTGCGCTGACCCTCGCGCTCACCGGAACGCTCATGGCCCCGCTACCGGCCGCCGTCGCGCTCCTCGCGCTCGGGACGCTGCTCGCCGCCGCCCTCATTGCCGATCTCATCAAGATCCCGACCTTCAAAGCCCTTGCACTGCACCGCCTCTAGCGCTGTTCGACTCAGACCGCCGCGTACGCGGGTGCCGTGTGATTAGGGCTGCCGCGCAACGATCACGGGTGTGCGGGCTGCGTGCACCACGGCGGTACTCACCGATCCGAGCAGCACTCCGGCGAATCCTCCAACAGGGGAATATCTATACCCCAGGGGGTACTTTACATACCCGTATGGGTATTTCGATGATGGCCTCATCGCCACCACGAACGGAAAGGGAAACCAGAGCCATGAAGTTCAACCAGTACTACCTGGATTGTCTGTCGCATGCGTCGTACTTGATCGGTGATGAGACCACCGGCCGCGCCGTTGTGGTCGACCCGCAGCGCGATGTGTCCGAGTACGTCGCCGACGCGAAGGAACTCGGGATGACGATTGACCTTGTCATCGAGACGCATTTTCATGCCGACTTCTTGTCTGGGCACTTGGAGTTGGCGAAGGCGACCGGCGCCAGGATCGTCTACTCGTCGGTGGCCAAGCCGGAGTTCGACTACTTGCCGGTTGAGGACGGCGAGCGTTACTGCCTGGGCGAGGTGCAGTTGGAGTTCCGGCACACTCCGGGTCACACTCCCGAGTCGCTGAGCATCGTGCTCTATGAGCATGCCGGTGACACCGTTCCCTACGGCGTGTTGACCGGTGACACCTTGTTCATCGGTGATGTGGGCCGGCCGGATCTGTTGGCCTCGATCGGTTTCACCCGTGAGGAGTTGGCCGACAAGCTCTACGACTCGTTGCACGGCAAGCTGATGACCCTGCCCGATACCACCCGGGTCTACCCGGCGCACGGCGCCGGCTCGGCCTGCGGCAAGAACCTGTCGACCGATCTGTGGTCGACGATGGGTGAACAGCGCAAGACCAACTACGCGCTGCGGGCCCCGGACAAGGCGACCTTCATGGAGTTGGTCACCGAGGGTCAGCCGCCGGCCCCCGGCTACTTCGTCTACGACGCGATCCTCAACCGCAAGGACCGCGACCTGCTCGATGAGGCCGAGATGCCGCAGCCGATGACCTACGACGAGGTGCGTGCGGCCATGGAGTCCGGGGCGATGCTGGTCGACGGCCGCAGCCCCGAGGAGTTCGCGCTGGGTTACCTGCGTGGCGCGGTCAATATCGGACTGGAGGGTCGTTACGCCGAGTTCGCCGGATCGGTGGTCAAGCCCGATGTGGACATCATCTTGATGACCGAGCCGGGTCTGGAGTTGGAGGGCAAGAACCGGTTGGCGCGAATCGGTTTCGACCGGGTCGTCGGCTACCTGGCCGAGCCGTACCAGGTGATGTTCACCCACCGCGACGACGTCGAGGTCGCCTCGCGACTGACCAGCAACGCGTTGGGTGAGCGGATGGCCGATGTGCCCGAGCTGCAGATCGTCGATGTGCGCAACCCCGGTGAGGCGGCCGCCGGCATGATCGCGGGGGCGGTGAACATCCCGATCGGCCAGCTTCCGGACCGTATCGACGAGCTCGACCGGCGTAGGCCGACTGTCGTGTACTGCGCCGGCGGTTACCGCTCGTCGATCGCTGCGAGCCTGCTGCGCCGGCGCGGCTTCGCCGATGTCAGTGATGTCCTGGGCGGCTACGGCGCCTGGGAAGACGCCATCCAAAACGCCTGAACACAACAACTCTGAGCCACGAGGTAACGGGAAGCATGAACACACCACCGCCAAACACAAGGTCCTGATCGTCGGCGGCGGCACGGCCAAGACGGCCGTCCCCGGACTGAATCAAGTCCAGTCCGGGGACGGCCGGTGGTGTGGCCGGATACGTCGATATCAACAAGCACACGATGCGGCATGTGCGCTATCCCGACGGACCTCGCCTCAGACAACACATCTGAGGCCTCAAGGGCAAGCCCCGGGATGAGATGCGCACCGCGTGAAGCTGTTGCGGCACAAGCGACTCGGCCGGACGCAAGACCCAGCGGGGTCGCTAGTTTTTCGTGCTCCGCTTGCTTCCAGAGGTTCCGGACGGCTTAGTTGTCTTCTTGCCGCTGTCTCCGGCTTTGGCCGTAGCAGCCGTGTTCGTCTTGCTGCCGCCATCTTCGGCTTGGGCCGCCGGAGCCTTGTTGCTCTGGCCACCCGTCGTCTGCGCCCCACCGACGCGGAAGCTGTTGATCGCGATGCCGGGGTTCGTCTTGGTGACGGTCTGACCGTCGCGGAAGATGGAGCCGGCAAGGGCGAGCGGTCCCGGGCCAGCCTTGACCTGATTCTGGCCGCCGAACGCGGTGAATCCGAGATTCAAGTCGCCGGGCCCCGAGGCCAGCGTATTTTCGTTGCCGAGCAGGTTGACGCCGAAATCCAGGTTGCTGCCGCCGCCGCCGATCGTCAGGATGTTCCCGTTACCGACCCAGTTCCTCGCGGTGTTGTAATACCCGCCTGTCACGTTGGCGTGGTTGTCGTTGCCCAAGAGATTGGTGGCGAGGGCCGAAATGCCCGCCGTCGTCGAGATTTCATTATGGTTGCCGACCAGGTTCCGCACAGAATTTCCGTAGCCACCGGTTGTCGTGACGGTGTTGTAGCTGCCGATGAGGTTTCGGGCCGAGTTGTAGTAGCCGCCCGTTATCGTGACCTTGTTGTGGTCACCGAAAATGTTTCGCGCCCAGTTCAAGTAGCCGCCCGCTGTCGTGACCTCGTTGTTGCTGCCCAGAATATTGGTGGCGGTGTTCGACAGGCTCCCTTCTGTCGTCACGGTGTTGGTGTTGCCACCGAAGTTCGTGGCCCAGTTCGCAATTCCACCTTGCCCCGTGACGGTGTTGCCGTTGCCGAAGAGGTTTGTAGCCAAGTTGAGGACAGTTCCCGTCGTGGCATCGCCGGTTGCGACGGTATTACTGTCGCCTCCGATGTTCGTCGCGGCGTTGAACACACCGCCCGGATTAACCGTGGTAGAGCCCCCAGCCGCTCCAATTTGTGTCGCGATGCCGAACAAACCGCCGGCCTTCGCGTCCGACTCGTCGCCGGCAGCGGTTGCGAGGGTCAGGGCGTCGGTTGTCGAAGCGGAAGCGTTGGTACCGACAGCGAAGGATGCGCCGAACAATGCAGTCGAGTGAGCGGTTGCGCCGTCGCCGAACGCGACGGCGACGCTCAGCAGCGTGCTGCTGCAGTCGGCGCTGTTGCCGAGACCGAAGAAGGACGCGCAGCTCGCGTTCGCAGCGGGGGCGGACCCCAATGCGACTCCAGCGAGCAACCCGGTTGCCGCCGCACTAGCGGCGAGGACGCCGGTAACCGTGCGAGACTTTGCGGTGGTGATCATGATGCCCTTTCCCCTCACAACAAGATCGCTCTTGTTGAATTTGCTGGATGATCAGTATGGCTCAGTGGCCCGAGTGTATTACCGCTTTTTCGCGGTCAGGCCACCGCCTCCGGGATGAGCAGATATCTCGGTGAACGACGGATCCCCGGTCAGGCCGCGTCGTGCGACTTGGCCCGTGCGGATCGACCGTGGCCACCGGTCGATTCACCCTTGGCCTTCTTGGCGCTGTCGGACTTTGCCGGAGCCTGTTGCCGGTCGGCCGCCGACACCGAGTACACCTCCGGCCGCCTCGAACCAAGGGCACCGCGACCTTCGGTTACGGCACGCTCATCGCGCGGATCAAGCTGCCGGCCGGGGCCTGGCGCCCGCGTTCTGGCTGGTGGGAGCCGACGAGAACACCAGTCCCTGGCCTGGCGCAGGAGAAATCGACGTCGTGGAACTCGCCTCGGATCCGACGACGACATACTCATCGATCCATGGACCCATCTCAGGGGTCGGCGACTACCTGCAGCTCCAGCTCGTCAATCACGGCGCTGGTGTGACCGCCGACTTCCACAACTACTGGGTGAGTCACGCCGAGAACTCGATCACGTTCGGCGTCGACAACACCGTCTTGGCAACGTTCACCCCCGAGTCGCTTCCGCCCACCGCCCAGTGGGTGTTCAACAAATCGTTCTACGCGGTCATGAGTGTGGCCGTGGGCCGGTCCGCCGGACAGCACGACGCCGTCGTCCGCGGCCATGCTCGACTGGGTGCAGTGGCTGCCCGACTGAGGCGCTAGTGGGTCGCCAGCGAGACGGCGGTGGCCTGCTGTTTGGGGCGTGCCGACGGCAGGTTGTCATTAGGAGGCGGACAGTTCCTCCAGGGCCGCGTTGGCCCTGCGCTCGACGAACAGTGCCACGGACTCGCGCACGGGCGCGCTGGCGAACGTCGTGTGCAGGTTGACCACTCATGCGGCTATTGCGTCCCGATCAGTGACTGGACCCAGTCGCGGGCGAAGTACACGACGAAGCCGGTCGCCACGATCCACAGCAGTGGACTGATCTCCCGCGCTTTTCCGGCCGCCGAACGGACCACCACCCAGGTGACGAAGCCGACTCCGATTCCGTTGGCGATCGAATAGCTGAACGGCATCACCGCGACGGTCAACACGACCGGCAGCGCCACGGAGAACTCCGAGACGTCGACGTGACGCAGTTGGGAGAACATCATCGTGCCCACGATCACCAGCGCGGCGGCGGCGACCTCGGTGGGCACGATCGAGGCCAGCGGCGAGACGAACATTGCGACCAGGAACAGCCCGCCGGTCACCAGGTTGGCCAGGCCGGTGCGCGCACCTTCCTCGATGCCGGCGCCCGATTCGATGAACACGGTGTTCGACGACGCCGAGGTGGCGCCGCCGACGACGGCGCCGGCGCCCTCGACGATCAGGGCCGCGCGCAGCCGCGGGAAACTGCCTTGCTCGTCGGCGACACCGGCCTCGCGAGACAGCCCGGTGAAGGTGCCCATCGCGTCGAAGAAGTTGGCGAACACCAGGGTGAATACCAGCATGGTGGCGGCGAGAATGCCTATGCGGCTGACACTTTCGAAGCTGAAAGCGCCGACGAGCGAGAGATCGGGAAGGGCGAACGGTGCCCCCGACAGCGTCGGTACCGACAGCGACCATCCGCCGGGGTTCTTCACCGCCGACCCGAGATGCCAGATCGCCTCAATGCCCATCGCGACGAGCGTGCCGATCACCACGCCGATGAGGATGCCGCCGCGAACCTTTCGCACCACGAGGATCCCGGTGACCAGCAGGGTGGAAATGAACACCAGCGTCGGCACGGTGTTGATCGACCCGTGACCGCCGCCGCCCAGCCCGACCGGCGGTGACGGCAGCCCGGTGGATTCGATGAACCCGGAGTCGACCAGTCCTATGAACAAGATGAACAGCCCGATGCCAGCGGTGATCGCGAGCTTGAGTTGCATCGGGACCGCGTCGAACACCAGCCTGCGCAGTCCGGTGACGGCCAGGGCGACGATGATGAGGCCGTTGACCACCACCAGGCCCATCGCCTCCGGCCAGGTGAGGGTGCCCACGACGGTGGTGGCCAGGAACGAGTTGATGCCGAGTCCGGCGGAGAAGGCGAACGGCAGTCGCGCGAACAGACCGAACAGGATCGTCATGACACCGGCCGCCAGCGAGGTGGTCGCCGACACCTGGGCGAACTGAAGCCTGTTGCCGGCGACGTCTGCCGCACCGGACAGGATGATCGGGTTCAGCACGATGATGTAGGCCATCGCGATGAACGTGACCACTCCGCCGCGGATCTCGGCGCCCACCGACGACCCGCGGGCCGTTACCTCGAAAAAGCGGTCCAGACGATTCACGTCTGGCACCCTAGGTTGCCGCGCGCCGGTCTGCACCACATATCCTGCGCACGAAATGCGAGTAACCCTCTGCAAGGTCCCTCACTTGACGGCTAATTGGGTTGGCCCGCAACGGCAGTCAGCGGAACGGTGACCGTGCCTTGGCACGCGCCGCCCTCGATGGTGGTCTGGAACGTTCCGGCCAGCGAGCCGTCGGACTGCGGGGTGTAGGTGGTGGTCGAGTTCGCCGGGTCGAGCGTGGTGGCGCCGTCCGGATGCAGGCAGTCCCAGCTCCAACTGTTCGACCGCGACCACTTCGATCCGGTCCAGTCGAACGTCACCGACTGCACCACGTTGTCCTTCGGCGTCGGCCCGTCGATCACCGAGGCGACGCACTTGCCACCCGAGCAGTTGGTGGTGATCTTGTACCAGGCGGAGTACGGCGTCTCCTGCTGTGTCGCCGCGATACTGGTGCCCGACTTCTGGTCGGTGTGGAAGGTGATCTTGTACCAGCCGCCCCAGAACGGGGTTTCGTCAGCGTGCGCGGACGGCGCAGCGATCAGTGCCGCGGCGGCCACGACGGCGGTTGCCACCAGTCGGCGAAAGTGGGTCTCGCGCATGTCTGAACTGTTTCAGATGAGGCGCATGTTGTGCGCCCTATTCGGCGAATCGAGCGGAGCCGACGAACGCGGCGTACGCGGTGGCGATGGGGATCGCGGCGAGCGCGACGCCGGCAACGGACCAGCGACGCCGCGGCTTGGCTAACCGGTGTTTCCCCACGCAGGGCACGCTACCTGGCCTGATCTGCCGCGATAGCATGCTTCGCTATCTTCCGTACCGGCTGCCACCGGGCCTTGAGCGCCGGATGAGCGGATGAGCGCCTGAAAGGTTGCTGACAGACGGCTCGGCCGAAGCCCGGTCAGCCGCGGGACAAGCGTCAGAATGACGGGCTGAGCTGGGTGTTCATCTTCCGTTCGCCAAACCGAACCCGGAGCGAGACTGTTGGGCTTTCAGTTCGCTCTCGGGGCCGGTGACCGGACGCCCAGCAGGTTGATGCCGACGGCGCCCCAGGACAGCTCAGTCCTTCTTGGCGATCAACCGCTTGAGGGCCGCGCGATCGGGCTCGAGCAGCTGGGCGATCCGCGCCTGGTTCACGTCGGCGACGAGAATCTCGCCGACGTCCTTGTGCACATCGCTGAAGATGCCGTGGGCCTTCATCTTGTCGGCCTGATAGACGTTGTCCTCGGTCGGCGTCACGTAGTACACGGCGTCGGCCTTGAACCGGTGCACCATCCACAGGTGGATCACCGTCATCAGCCGCTTCTGGCGCAGCTTCTCGGCGTGGGTGTTCTGGTCGCGCACCTGCAGGATGCTGCGACCGTGCCGGTCCTTGATCGGGTCGAAGACCACATCGGCCAGTTTCTCGCCGTCGTCGGCGCCGTAGATGTCCAGCTCGAGGACATCGGAGCCGGCGCGGCGCGGCCGCAGGGTCACCCGCAGCTTCTCGCCGAGCTTGTAGTGCTCGCTCCACAGCGCCAGCCAGTCCTCGAGGAGCTTCTTGGGCACCTCGGTCTGCACCAGATGCTGATGCTGGGTGGAACCTTTGCCCATCGCCTTGGTGGTCGCCGTGCGACCGGACGACGCCGCCAGCGCGGCGTCGCTACGCGGACCACCGACGAGCGTTTGCGGTGTGCGGTAAGGGGATTCGACCAGCCGCATCTTGCGTTGCAGCCGCGCCAGGGCGAGCATGCCGTCCTGGCGCAGTGCGGTGGCGAACTCCTCGGCGGCGACACCGTCGATCTGGTGACCGCCGTAGGTCATGAAGTTGAAGACGAAGCCCATCTTCCCGATCTCCTCCGGGAAGGCCCGCATCTCGTCCTCGCTCATCCCGGTGGTGTCCCAGTTGAACGAGGGGGACAGGTTGTAAGCCAGCATCTTGTCCGGGTAGACGGCGTGGATGGCGTCAGCGAACTGCTTCGCGTCGGCCAGGTCGGCGGTTTTGGTCTCCATCCAGAGCAGATCCGCAAACGGAGCTGCCGCAAGGGATTTCGCGATGGCGTAGGGAATGCCACCACGCACCTGGTAGTAACCTTCCGGGGTCTTGGCCCGCTCGCACTCCCACGCGGCGTCGGCACCGAGCTGCCGGGCCTTCTCCCGTGCGGCGAACAGCGACGCCGTCTTGGCGAACGCATTCCAGTCCGCGACGCTCATCTCCAGCGATTCGCCTTCGCTTTCGCGGAACTTCAGCAGCTCGGCGACCGCATCCCCGTAGGTCTCCAATCCGGCGTCGTCCTGCCAGGCCTCGACGAACTTCGACTCCACCTTGTCGAAGAGCGGGTCGAGGAACTGCTCGCGGCCGTCTTTCCACGCCGCGGCGGCCTCAGTGATCGCGGCGGTGACCCCATGCCGTTCGAGCCAGGCGTCGGCGACGGCGTACTCGCCTTCCGGCAGGGCGTAGAGCAGGTGGCCGTTGAGTTCGGGGACCCCGGACTCGTAGAAGCGGCGCACCATGGCCAGGAAACACGACTTGTAGGGCGGAATCTTGAGGTTCGTGGCGCCGAGCAGGAACGGCTGGTCGCGCTCGTCGGAGCGGCTCTCGACGAGGTTGGCCGCCTCGGCGTCGGTGCGGGCCACGATGATGCCGGGCACCCGCATGATGTCGAGCTGGAAGCGTGCGGTGTTGAGTCGCTTGATCTGCTCGTCGGAGGGAACCAAGACCTTGCCGCCCTGGTGGCCGCACTTCTTGGTGCCGGGCCGCTGGTCTTCGATGTGGTAGCCCGAGACACCCGCCTCGACGAAGCGGCGGATCAGGTTGCGCACGTGGGGGTCTCCGCCGTGACCGGTGTCGGCGTCGGCGATGATGAACGGCCGGTAGTCGACGGCCGGCGTCGCCGCCCGCTGCTCCTCGGTCATCTGCAGCCGCAGGTACTGCTGGTTGCGGTCGGCGGTGAGCAGGCCGCGGACCAGGCCGGCGGCCTCGTCGGGCACCTGGCTCAGCGGATAGCTGGCGAGATCGGGTCCGGGATCCTCTGTGGTCGAACCCTTGGCCGAGGTGGCCCAGCCGCCGAGGTAGATGCCCTCGATGCCCATCCGCTTCATCGTCACGGCCTGGCCCGGCGAGTAGGGGCCGAAGGTGGTGATGCTCTTCTTCTCGGCGAACAACTCGCGCAGCCGCTGATAGAAGGCCTTGGATGCCTCGCGTGCGACGGTGTAGTCGACCGGTATGGTGCCGCGCTGCTCAACGACCTGCCGGGCGGTGTAGAGGCGCGTGATCCCCTCGAATCGCGGACTGTCGAAGTACCGCTGGGTGTCGGCGACCTCCCGGTCGAAGGCCGACTTGGCCTCTGCGTCCGCTTCGATGATGGACATGAGTCTTACGCTCCTTGCTGAGCCGGTTCCCGCGCAGGCATCAGCGCCTGGGCGACAGTTCTCATTATCCCGATTCCTCTGCCAACCGGAGTAGGTTTGGCCGCACTCGG
The DNA here is from genome assembly GCF_022760805.1 of Candidatus Mycolicibacterium alkanivorans. Classification (NCBI taxonomy): domain Bacteria; kingdom Bacillati; phylum Actinomycetota; class Actinomycetes; order Mycobacteriales; family Mycobacteriaceae; genus Mycobacterium; species Candidatus Mycolicibacterium alkanivorans. The sequence goes on from NZ_JAIVFL010000001.1 coordinate 2,504,463, forward strand.
CGACCCGCGGCTGCCCAGACGCGGCGGCCTGTTCCCGATCGGCCGCGGTGATATCGGCGAATTGAGACTCTTCTGACCCGATTTCGCGAGTAGTCGGGGGACACGCGCTGAAGTTGGCGATGGATGCTGTTGTGGGATAGGACAATTCGAGTTGCTAAAGCTTGATTGTCGACCCGGAAGCGAGCACCCATCTGGTGAGCAGAATACACAAGCGGAACCGCGGACGGGGACGTACACGCAGGCGGGTGGGTGTCGGCGCGCCGGATCCGAGCCTGACGGGCAACGCGGGAATGGCCGCGATCACCGAACTGTGCGATCGGCTGGATGTGGTCGCGACGCTGAGCCGGCATTGATCGCCGCGAGCATCGCCGGCTGGTGCCACCAGCACACCGCCTCACGTTCCCCGAAGCCCCATGACCACCCGGCCGCCAACGGCCCCGAAACCGAAACTCGTTGCCCCAACGGCGAACCCGGCGCAACCGGGCATCAGACCTGCCCGCCCCCCAAACCATGACCAACTATGTCCCGCTGACCGATTGCCCGGCTTACTCGCGAAATCGGGTCTGACATTGCCGTGGGTCCGTGACCAGGGGTTTTGGGCGATGCCGTGTCCTGCTCACGTGTTGGATTGTAATCGGGTTCAAGACGGAAAGCAGCCCCGAAGGCCAACTCAGAAGAGATGCCCGAGTACGACCATTTCCCGAACCCGGTACGCCGAAGGCACTCATCAGGAGAGGATGAACCTATGCGTGATTATCTAAAGTTCTACATCGATGGACAATGGCTCGATCCGGTCGAGCTGCGGACGCTCGACGTCGACAACCCGACCACCGAACAGGTCGGCGGAAAGATTGCGATCGGCTCGAGCGCCGACGTGGACAAGGCCGTCAAGGCCGCCCGCAAGGCATTCGGCAGCTGGTCGGTGAGCACCAAGGAAGACCGCCTCGACCTGCTGCAGGCGATCCTCGATCACTATCAGAAGCGCGGCAAGGACCTCGCCGACGCGGTCCACGAGGAGATGGGCGCCCCACCGTCACTGGCCGCCGGGCCGCAGGTGATGATGGGCCTCGGTCACCTGGGCACCGCCATCGACGTGCTGAAGAACTACAGCTTCGAAGAGCAGCGCGGCGAGACCATGGTGGTCAAGGAACCGATCGGGGTGTGCGGGCTGATCACGCCGTGGAACTGGCCGATCAACCAGATCGCGTGCAAGGTGTTCCCGGCGCTGGCCGCCGGCTGCACGATGGTGCTCAAGCCGTCGGAGGTTGCCCCGTTCTCCGGGCAGATCTTCACCGAGATCCTCGACGACGCCGGACTGCCCGCGGGCGTCTACAACATGGTCTTCGGCGACGGGCCCGGCGTCGGTGTCGCACTGTCGAGCCACCCCGGCATCGACATGGTCTCCTTCACCGGGTCGACCCGGGCCGGTATCGAGGTGGCCCGCAACGCCGCCCCGACCGTCAAGCGCGTCAGCCAGGAACTCGGCGGCAAGAGCCCGAACATCGTGCTCGACGACCAGGCCTTCGGACAGAGCGTGGCGGCCGGTGTCGCGGCGATGATGATGAACTCCGGGCAGAGCTGTAACGCACCGTCGCGCATGCTCGTTCCGAACACCCGGATGGACGAGGCCGTCGCCGTGGCCAAGGCCACCGCAGAAGCCGTCAAGGTCGGCGACCTGTCCGATGGCTCGGCGATCGGGCCGGTTGCCTCGCAGATGCAGTTCGACAAGGTGCAGGGCCTGATCCAGAAGGGCATCGACGAGGGAGCGACGGTGGTAGCCGGCGGACCGGGCCGTCCCGACGGTCTCGACACCGGCTACTACGTGCGCCCGACGGTGTTCGCCGGTGTGAACAACGACATGACCATCGCCCGTGAGGAGATCTTCGGCCCGGTGCTATGCATCCTGGGTTACGACGACCTGGATCAGGCCGTCGAGATCGGCAATGACACCGACTACGGTCTGTACGGCTACGTCTCCGGAGCCGACCTGGACCAGGCGCGGGCGCTGGCCCGCCGGATCCGGGCCGGTGCGGTCACCATCAATCACGCGTTCGACATCAAGGCGCCGTTCGGCGGTTACAAGACCAGCGGCAACGGTCGCGAGTGGGGCGAAGAGGGCTTCGACGACTTCCTGGAGACCAAGGCCATCCTGGGCTACGCGCCGGCCGGTTCGGGGGAGTAGCCGACTGATCCCGACTGTCTAGCTTCTCCGCCTCGTCCCTCGGCGGCATCGTCGACTCGACGCCCGCTAGCATCGTCGCCCATGCGGGTGCTGGTGCAGCGGGTCACCTCTGCGTCGGTGTCGGTGGGCGGTGAGGTGGTCGGCGCGATCCGGCCCGACGGCCAGGGTCTGCTGGCCCTGGCCGGTGTCACCCATACCGACACCGAGTCAATCGCGCGGCGGATGGCTGAAAAGCTCTGGCAGCTAAGGATTCTCGATGGCGAGCGCTCGGCCGCCGACGCCTCGGCGCCGATCCTGGTGGTCAGTCAGTTCACCCTGTACGCCAACACCGCCAAGGGCCGGCGGCCGACGTGGAACGCCGCAGCCCCCGGCGCGGTGGCCGAACCGCTGGTGACGGTGTTCGCCGACGCGCTGCGGGAACTCGGCGCCGAGGTGGCCACCGGTGTGTTCGGCGCCGACATGCAGGTCGAATTGGTCAACGACGGGCCGGTTACGGTGCTGCTGGAGCTGTGAATCTCCCCAGATCCGGCAGTGGTTTGGCGGCGGTCTCCCGCATCGTCAGCACAGTCAGCAGCGAGACGACCGCGGCAATGACGACGTAGATCCCGGCGGCATAGTCGTTGCCGGTGCGCGCGGCCAGCAACGTGACGACGTACGGGGTGGTTCCGCCGAACACCGCCACCGAGACGTTGTAACCGACCGACAGCCCGCCGTAGCGAACCCCGACAGCCCGCTGTAGCGAACCCGGGTGGCGAACAGTTCGGCGGCGGTGGCAGCGGTTAGAACCGCATCGCGCCGCTCACCGGGGTTGCCTGACACGAATGACTTGTTACCGGTCTGCGGCCGTGCATCGACTTCGGACGTGAGACGGTAGAACCCTATGCACACGCACAACTTCGTCACCTATGAGGAGTTCGGCCGCCGGTTCTTCGACGTCGCGGTGACCGAGGACCGTGTGGCCGCCGCTTTCGCGGAGATCGCCGGCGGTGAGTTCGAGATGGGTCCGATGGCCCAAGGGCCGGCAGGGCTGGCCAAAGTCAGCGCCAAGGTTCAGATCCAGCAGGCCATCGTCCGGCGCAACGCCGGCGAGACGCTCACGTTCAGCATCCGCATTCCGCTGATCATCGAACTGCTGGTCGACTTGCGGGTGGACAAGCAGAAGTTCAAGGTCGACGGTGACATCGCGCTGCGCGCAACGGCGCGCGCAGCGGAGCCGCTGCTGCTTGTGATCGACGTGGCCAAACCCCGACCGTCCGACATCGCCGTGCACGTGACCTCCAAGTCGGTGCGCGGGGAGATCGTGCGCATCATCGGCGGCGTGGACACCGAGATCCGGCGATTCGTCGCGGCCTACGTCGCCGACGAGATCGACAGCCCGGCCTCCCAGCGGGCGAAGGTCATCGACGTCGCCGACGCGGTGGCCTCGGCCTGGGACGTCTGAGAAGACGGACAGGTCGGGCGATTCGTTCTTGTGCACGGCGGCTTTCACGCCGCCTGGTGCTGGGACTACAGTATCGCCGAACTCGTGCGCCGCGGCCACGAAGCGGTCGCCCGCGCGACTGCCCGGAGTCTAATCGAGGAAGAGTCCTAGCCGACCTGAGTCGGGGTCACCGTGACCACGCCCGGCGCGCCCGGCGTGGGACGCGCACCGCCACCGTCCGAGGTGCCCGCGGTGGGCGCGGTGGCCACCGACGTCGCCGTCGGCTCATTGGGCTGGGCCGCCTTCGTGCAGTTGAGCATCAGCTGCATCTTGCCGCTGTTCAGGTACTTCTGCGTCGACACGATGCACTTGGCCTGCGGCACGTCACTGCCCACCGACCCGCCGAAGACGGTCTGGACGCCCTGCGCGTGCAGGATTGCGACCGCCTTGTAGTAGGGCTCACCCAGCACGTTGAGGGTGCCGCCCGCACTAGCCGGGTCGGCGTTGCTGGACCCCATGGCCAGGGCGGCAACGGCCGAACCTGCCACAAGTGCGCCGGCGGCCACCAGGATGAACTTCTTCACGGATCCTCCGTCTTGAGTCTGGGGTCGAACATAGCGCAGTTGTGACAGCTGTGAAGAACCTGGACGAGGCCTCACAGAGCCTGGTGACCTCGCCTGAGGGTTTTATCGTCGGGAACACGCCGCGGCGTTTCACCTCGGGGAGATCGCCAGCTGGGCCTCGAAGGGCAGCAGCTGGATCGGGGCGTCGTCGCCGAACCAGCGGAGCACCGGCTTGGCCTGCGTGCGCACCGTGCCCGTGCGTCGCCCGGCGCGGGTGCCGATCTCGCGCCGGTGCGCGTGTAGCAACGCGGTCACATACAGCAGGGTTTCCTCGGGGACGTCGCAGCTGGCAGAGTAGGTGAACACGTGGGGTCCTCGTGCAGCGGAACGGCTTTCTTGGTCGAAACCGATCCTTGAGCAGGGACCCCACGGTCTGCTCTCACGACACGCTGGAGACTCCAGTCACACCGACCTCACACGCCCCAAGTGAGAAAACCTCAATGTGCGGCGAATGGCGGACCTCTCTCGTCGTTGTTGGTACCGCGTACATCAGTTGTGAAGTGCCGCATAGGGTTTGGCCCAACTCCAACCCTGGTCGATGCCGCTTGTCCCGGACGGACGCCTCATGTGGGGTGAAATAGATCTGGAAGCCTGGGTGGCGCCCGGTGCACCCTGAGCAGTTGGGCATCGTCGACTGCCTATGTCGCCGGCGACGCCGCTCGACTCAGCATCTCGGCGATCACGGTGGCCTCGCTGATGTCGACGGCCTTGCTTGCCGTGAGCAGGGTGAGGTTTCGGTCCTTCGCCAGCGTCTGCAGATGTGCCAGCGCCTCGGCCCGTTCGGGTTGGGTCAGCTCGTCGCGGTAGCGCCGGGTGAACTCCGTGAACCGTGCCGGATCGTGGTGATACCACTTGCGCAGTTCGGTGGAGGGGGCGATCGTCTTACACCACTCGTCCAGCTTCGCTTTCTCCTTGGTCATACCGCGCGGCCAGATCCGGTCCACCAGCACGCGGTTCCCGTCCCCGCGGGCCGGGTCGTCGTAGACGCGGCGCACCTGCACCTTGTGTGTGCTCATTTGCTGCCTCCTGTCGGTGGGCCGCGCCGACGGCTCCCCGGGCCGTCAGGTGGACGGCTCCCATGGTTGGTGCGATCGCACCTTCTCGATCTTCTTCAACTGTCCCCTTGATCGGGCGGGCTGACCAGTTCGTGTTGACACCGGCTGCCGTTTCTGCGCACTACCCGGTCAGCCGACCTTCCTCGACGAGGAGGTGTGGGTCGGCTAACGAGGGCAGTCGACGTGCGGTCCGTCAAGTGATTAGTTAGGGCAGGCCGACAGTGGGCTGGCAGAGCGTAGGTTCATTGGTATTGCGGAAGGTAACGGACAGGGACGGAATGGACGTCGGCAAGGTGCACGACGTGTTCGTCGACGACCGCGAACGCACGGCCCGCTTCCTGCTCGTCGAACACGGCGGTCCTCGGTATCGACGATAAAGAAGTCTTTCAATCCGGTCGACGTGATCCGCCGGACCACCAGTGATGACGTCTACATCACGACACTCGTGACCACGTCGCCGAGGCGCCCGGCTATGACCCTTACCTGATGAACGATCGCAGCTACCAGAGCAGCATCTATGTCCACTACGGCTGCGCACCCTACTGGTCAGCCAGCTACACCTATCCGGGCTTCAATCTGTAACGCGAGGTCCGATGGGCTGGCGGGTTGGGTGGTAACGACCCGTTAGACGCTCGCGGCGCACCGTGCGGCTCGCCGCTGGGGAGGAGAGAAGACAAGGTGAGAGATGACCGCTGACAACCGCAGCGGGGAGGTGGACATCCTGGTGAACTGCGGAATCACCCGGGATCTTGGCGCGCAAACGGTTGACGCGGATGCAAGCCGTTGACCTCACGGGAGCTTGGCCACGGTAAGCAAGATCGCCGAGTCTTCCAGCGCCTGCAGGCCGTGACGGGCGTCGGGCACCTTCAGAAGGTCACCGGACCGACCCTCCCAGGCCTGGCCCTCGGAGGTCAAGCGGACCCGACCGCGCAGCACGTGCACCGTGGCCTCTCCGGGGTTGTTGTGCTCGCCCAACTCGGTGCCTTTGATCATGCCGACCACGGTCTGGCGCAGCACCCGTTCATGACCGCCGACGACGGTGTCGGCGGCTGGCCGCCCACCGTGGGCGGCGGCCAGTTCGAGTTGCTGAGTGGCCAGCGCGTCCAGAGAGATCCGTTGCATGACTCTCAGTATGATCGCTCGATCGCCCGAACCGGGCAATCGTCAATGGCAGGGATCTGTAGACGTGGCTGGGTTCGCGACGCCGGTCCCGATGCGTGGATGGGTCGCGTGACAGTGTTACCTGAACGGCGTAGCGTCAAAATCGCTGAGCAGCAGCCGTTCCGACACTAGGGCGCCGCCACCAGGTCGCACGTTCGTTAGCGAAACCGCATCGCCGGAAACTCGCCGCCAGCGACGTTGCTCGCGTCGTGTGGCTCAGCGCTTGGACCATACGGAGCTCTGATGACCGAACCCAGCACCGTGAACCACGGCGGCGACGGCGAAGGCCTCCCCCATGCGGGGCGCGAACCGACCGACCCGCCGGTCGAGCTGCCTGCCGCGCCGGACTCCAGCGTCACCCCACACGCGGTAGCCAGCTTTCGTTCGCAACTGAGCATCGGCAAGGACGTGGTGGACCCGAGCACCTGGGCCGGTTCGGTGCCGGTCGCGCACGGCATCGCGCCCCGCGTCCGGGTGGGAGATAGCAGGTGGTTCAACCTGTTGTGGTTGCTGCCGATCGGATTCGTGGTCCTGATCGTCGCGGTCGCCGCCGGCAAGGGTCTGCGTGACATGACCTCAGTGCAGCACTTCATCGCCAGCTACCCGGGCACCGTCGTGTCAGCCGACGCTATACGCCATCCGGGGCTGCCGGTCTGGGTGGGGGTGCAGCACTTCTTCAACCTGTTCCTGCTGATCTTCATTATCCGCTCCGGAATTCAGATCCTCAGCGATCATCCCCGGCTGTACTGGACCCGGCACAGCACCCCGGGCCGCGACTGGTTCCGCATCCAGAAACCGGTTCCCGCCGACCCATTGTGGACGGCGAAGAAGGACTCCATCAGCCTGCCCGGCCAGGTCGGGTTGCCCGGCATCCGGCATTCGATCGGGTTGGCCCGCTGGTGGCATCTGGGCGTGGACACCCTGTGGCTGCTCAACGGCGCGGTGTTTTACGTGCTGTTGTTCACCACCGGGCAGTGGCGGCACGTGGTGCCGACCAGCTGGTCGGTGATCCCCAATGCGGTATCGGTGCTGATCCAGTATCTGTCGCTGCAGTGGCCGGTCGAGAACGGCTGGGTGGCCTACAACAGTCTGCAGCTGATCGCCTACTTCATCACCATCTTCATCGCCGCCCCGCTCGCGCTGGTGACCGGGCTGGGCATGTCGCCGGCGCTGTCGACCCGGTTCAAACCGATCAGCAGGCTGTTCAGCATCCAGCTGGCCCGCTCGCTGCACTTCCTGGTGTTGGTGTGGTTCCTGTTCTTCATCACCATCCACGTCGCGCTGGTGTTCACCACGGGTCTGCTGCGCAACCTCAACCACATCTACGCTGGCCGCGACGCGACGGACTGGGTCGGTTTCGCGGTCTTCGCCGCCTCGATGGTGGTGGTCGTGGTGGGCTGGGTGGCGGCCACCCCATTCACGTTGCGCCACCCGCGGGTGGTGCAGCGGGTCGGCTCCGCGCTGATCGGCCCGCTGCAACGGCTCTTCGAACACCTCGACGCGACCCCGGGCGAGTACGGCGAGAAAGACATCTCGCCGTACTTCTGGCACAACGGCGAGTACCCTGACTCGCCGGAGTACACCGCCCTGTTCGACGGGCACTTCGCCGACTACCGGCTTCGGATCAACGGCCTCGTGGAGCATCCGGTCGAGCTCACCCTGACCCAGCTGCGGGCGCTGCCCCACCATGAGCAGATCACCCAGCACTTCTGCATCCAGGGCTGGTCGGGCGTCGCGAAGTGGGGTGGGGTGTCGATGCAGACGATCCTCGACCTGGTCAAACCGCAGCCGGAAGCGAAATGGGTGGTGTTCTACTCGCTGGGCGATGGCCCCGACGCGGGTATCTACTACGACGCGCATCCCATCGAGCAGATGAGTAACCACCTCAGCATGCTCGCCTACGACATGAACGGCGAACCGCTCTCCTTCGGCCACGGCGCGCCGCTGCGGCTGCGCAACGAGATCCAGCTCGGATTCAAACAGGTGAAGTGGATCAAGGGCATCGAGTTCGTCGGGCGCTTCTCCGAGGTCGGCGGAGGCTACGGCGGCTACAACCAAGACCACGAGTTCTTCGGCTACCGGCAAACGATCTAGACACGGCCAGCAACAGTTTTAAGGGACAGGACCGAATATGACTACCGGACAGCAAACATTCGTGATCGTGGGCGCGGGCCTGGCCGGTGCCGGAGCCGCCGAGGCACTCCGCACCGACGGTTTCACCGGCCGGGTCGTGCTGCTCGGCGAGGAAACCGAACGGCCCTACAACCGGCCCCCGCTGTCCAAGGGCTACCTGCAAGGCAAGTCGGAGAAGGACAAGATCTACGTACACCCCAAGGCTTGGTACGCCGAGCATGACGTCGAGCTGCGGGTCGACACCCGGGTGACCGGCCTCGACCTCACCGCCCACCGCCTCAGCATGACCGGCGGTGAGCGGATCGGCTACGACAAGCTGCTGCTGGCGACCGGGTCGGACGTGCGCCGCCTGAGCGTGCCCGGCGCCGAGTTCGACGGCGTGTACTACCTGCGCAGCCTCGCCGACTGCGAAGCCATCAAGGCCGCGTTCACCACCGCCGGGCGGGTGGCGATCATCGGGGGTGGCTGGATCGGGCTGGAAACCGCCGCCGCGGCGCGCGCCGCCGACTGTGAGGTCACCGTGATCGAGATGGGTGAGCTGCCGCTGCTCAAGGTGCTAGGCCGCGAGGTGGCCGAGATCTATGCCGCCCTGCACCGCGCACACGGCGTCACCCTACGGCTGGGCGCCGGCGTCGAAGAAATCACCGGGACGAACCGCCGCGCCACCGGGGTGCGTCTGGCCGACGGCAGCGTGATCGACGCCGACGCCATCGTGGTCGGCGTGGGCATCACCCCCAACGCCGCGTTGGCCGAGGTGGCCGGACTGCACGTCGACAACGGCGTCGTCGTCGACGAACACCTGGCCACCTCCGACCCCGACGTCGTCGCCGCCGGGGACGTCGCCAACGCCTACTACCCCCACCTGCACACCCACCTGCGCCTGGAGCACTGGTCGGCCGCGCTCAACCAGCCAGCGGTGGCCGCGGCCACCATGCTCGGGCGCGACGCGGCCTATGACCACGTGCCCTACTTCTTCTCCGACCAGTACGAGATGGGCATGGAGTACTCCGGCTACGTCGCGAGGGGCAACTACGATGAGGTGGCCTTTCGCGGCGACGTGGCCAAGGGCGAGTACGTCGCCTTCTGGTTGCGTGACGGTCGCGTGCTGGCCGGCATGAACGTCAACGTGTGGGACCTCACCGACACGATCGCCGCCCTAGTCCGCTCTGGCCGGCCGGTCGACCGGGCGAAGCTCGTCGACCCCGACGTGCCGCTGGACCAGGTCGCCGGCGTACCCGTGTCGGGAGCGTGATGATGACGGCGCCGATGACCGCCCAACGGCTCGACCTCGCCGCCCGCCTGGCCACCCAAACTGCTCCGCTGCAGCACCCAGGCCGGCGGAACAGCTTGTCGCCCAGCCAGCGGCGTGCCTGCGGCCGGCAACGCGTTGCTTCGTCGTCGGCGTCAGGGTCACGACCTCGTCCTCGGCGAACGTCGACGTCCCGGTCGTACACATCAACTTCGGGTGGCCGTTGATTTCTGCCGAGCACGATCGCGTTGCAGCTCATCTAACTTCTCCGTCCCGGGTGCTTGGCCAGTTCGTCGCCGGTTGTTCGTGGATTAGCTGTCAGCCACTGAATCTCAGATCGCTGATGGTGCCGCTGGCCACCAGCATGATGTAGAAGTCGGTGAGTGCCAGCGTGCCCAGGGTGATCCACGCGAACAGCATGTGCCGCTCGTTGAACCAGGTGACCTTCGTCCAAAGCCAGCCGGGTTCCTCCGTTGTAGCGGGCGCGCGGCTCGGGGATTGCGCAGCTGGTGGGGGACTGCCACACCGATCGGTAGTAGGCCTTGCATCAGCGGTGGGAGCCACCACGCATAGGTGCGCAGTGTGCGTTGCCGTATTTCGGCGCAGGTTGGCGAAAAGACGCCTGTGCGTTGCGTTGTCGGCGTGCTCATCTAATCACTCCCGATCAATCTGTCTTCTTTGTATCGTCGTCCGGATTGTCCTCGAGGTTGCGTCGTCGTCGACATCACGGCAGAATTCCGCATCGGTATCCAGATCAACGAGCTCCTCATCGGCGGGCCGGCCCAGTGGCTTGTCGGATACCTCGAGTTCGCTGGTTTCGCTGTCGAACGTTAGCCATAAGACCGCGTGGCGCGGTCCGGATATCACCATCTGCAGCTTCTGGCGGTGATCGCGGCGACGGCGCAGCGCGGAGGTGGCCTCCACCACCGGGACACCGGTCGGTGCGCGTGCGCACCGCCGTAGACGCGGGGACCGAGTTGGTCGGCGAACAGCCTGTGAGGTGTGTCATCGCTGGGCCGGGCCGTCACGATGCGGTTTGCCTAGCCCCCGTTGCCGCGCAAGATTTCTTCTGCGCACCGCAACCGGCTGTGGCCGGTCTCCTGCATGCAGATCCGGACGGGCGACTCGTCCTCCGAGGGCGGGGCGGCGGTCGGCGAGGTGGTGAGCACCGGATTGGGGATCTGGTCTTGATGCACCGACCACAGGTAGCGGCTGGTGTACTGCAACCGCGTGCAGTACACCGTGGCTCCGTCGGCGGTGGTACCGGTGGCTCCCGGCTCGCTGCACCGGGAGCCCGCCGCGGCGGTGGGGGTCTGGTCGACGGTGACGGTGTCGGTGGCCGTCACGCTCGGCGCGGTGATGACCGTGGTCGTCGCGGGCGGCGGGGGTGGGGGTGGTGCGATGCTGGTCGACGTCCTGGTGGTCGTCGTGTCGGTCCGCTGTGCCATCGACAGGTCCTCGCCGCGGAACCGGCCGGCGACGAAGGCGACGCCCACCAGGAGTAGCAGCGCCAGCAGCACCGGAAGCAGAACCTTGGGGCGCAGCCACGATGCGCGGGACGGGGACGGGGGCTCGCCGCCGAGCGCGGCGGCGTCGGTGATCGGGGTCAGCCGGGTGGCGTTGGGGTCGGTGCCGACGTCGCCGGACGGCGGTGTGGTGATGTGCTGGCCCAGTGCCCGGGCCAGGTCCGCGCACCGTTCGTAGCGGTCGGCGGGGTCCTTGGACATCGCCTTGCGCAGCGCCGGGTCGAGATTGGCCAACTCGGGGCGCCGGTCGCCCAGGCTCGGCGGCGTAGCGGTCAGGTGCTGGCTGATGACCACCGCGGGATTGGAGTGCTGGAACGGCGGCGAACCGGTCAGCAGGTGGTAGGCGGTCGCGGCGAGTGCGTACTGGTCGGCGCGGCCGTCGAGGTCGCGGCCCATCAGTTGCTCGGGGGCGGCATAGGAGACCGTGCCCACCGTCATGTTCGTCTGCGTCAATCCGCTGGACTCGTTGTCCCAGCGGGCAATGCCGAAGTCCGCCAACATGATTCGCTGCTTACCGTTCTCCAGGCGGGCGATCAGGATGTTGGCCGGCTTGACGTCGCGGTGCAGCAGGTGGCGTTGGTGGGCGTAGTCCAGCGCGTCGGCGACAGCGGTGACGATGTTGAGGGCCTCGCGCTGCGGCAGCCCGTTGGGGTAGCTGCGCAGCAGTTCGGCGGCATCGGTGCCGTCGACGTAGTCCATAGCGATCCACAGCTGGCCATCGATCTCACCGCAGTCGTGCACCCCGACGATGTTGGGGTGCCACAGCGTGGCCGCGATGTCGGCCTCACGCTCGAAGCGGGCCCGGTACTCGCTGTCGTTGCTCACCGAGGCAGGCAGCACCTTCAGCGCGTCGCGACGGGGCAGCCGGGGATGCTGAGCAAGGTAGACCTCGCCCATTCCCCCCACTCCGAGCAACCGCAGGATTGTGTAGCCGGCGAACGTCGCGCCCTCGGCCAACGGCATGGCCCGATCCTCCGGTGCGCCTCAGCGGACCCCTCGCAGCTCAGCACCACCGGCAGCTCGGTGTGGTTCGGGCGCGGCCGTCCTGACCACATGTTGACCAGCGACTGCACCAGCCGGAACGACAGATCGGCGGCGTCGTCGGCCACCCCGGTCGTGGCGAGGATCGCCCGGCTCAGATTCAGGTAGCCCAGCCGCAGCCGCTCGCGTTCGGTCCAGAACGTGGCCAGCCTCGCCTCGCGCAACTCCGGGGCAGGTACGGCGTCGGCGACAGCGGCGGGTCGACGCTGCGCAGGCCGGACCAGAAACCCGGCGTCGGGGTCACGGTCTGGCGTGCATGAAACCGGGGATGCTTCAATGTCGTACCCGGCTGCGATGATGAGGTCATGTCCTCGTCCGAAGCGTTCGGCTCCGCGGTGATGAGCCCTGACCAGCGTCTCGAGGTGTTGTTCGAGGAATTGGCGGAGTTGGCCGGTCAGCGCAACGCGATCGATGGCCGCATCGTGGAGATCGTGGCCGAGGTGGATCGCGACGAGTTATGGGGCGCGACGGGCGCCCGGTCGGTGGCGGCGTTGGTGGCCTGGAAACTGGGTTCGTCGTCGGCCAACGCCGCGACGATCGCCACCGTTGCCCGCCGGCGTGAGGCTTTCCCTTGCTGCGTGGCGGATTTGCAAGATGGTCGGCTGTCGCTGGATCAGGTCGGTGTCATCGCCGCGCGGGCAGCCGATGGCTCTGATGCGCACTACGCGCAGTTGGCACGGGTCGCCACGGTCAACCAGCTGCGCACCGCGGTGAAGCTCGAACCGCGCCCTGAACCCGATCCCCGGCCCGATCCCCAGCCTTCGATCACCAAGACCTCCGATGAGCAGTTCACTTGGTGGCGGATCAAGCTGCCGCACGCCGAGGCAGCGAAGGTCGAGGCGGCGCTGGCGTCGCATCGTGACGCGTTGGTCACCGAGTGGAAACAGGCTCGCGGCAACGGTGATCGCGCATCGCAGACCGCACCACCGATGCCCGGTGACGTCGAAGCGTTCATGCGTCTGGTCGAGGCCGGATGGGACGCCGAGGCAGCCCGCCGCCCGCACGGGCATCACACCACCGTGGTGGTGCACATCGATGTCGAACAGCGCGCTGCCGCCCTGCATCTGGGCCCGCTGCTCACCGCGGCCGAGCGGCGATACCTCTCTTGTGATGCCACCTGCGAAGTGTGGTTTGAACGCCGTGGCGAGGTGATCGGTGCGGGCCGAACGACCCGCCTGATCAGCCGGCGGCTTCGCCGCGCTCTCGAACACCGCCACCCGACGTGTGCGGTTCCCGGCTGTGGCGCCACCCGAGGCCTGCACGCCCACCACCTGCGTCACTGGGAGGACGGGGGACTCACCGAGTTGTCCAATCTGGTGCTGCTATGCCCGTACCACCATCGGTTGCACCACCGCGGCGTCATCACCATCACCGGCCCCGCAGACGATCTCGTCGTCAGCGACAGTGACGGTCGACGGCTCAGCGCTGGATCGATCGCGCGTGCACCCAACCGTCCCGCACCCGATGTCCCACCCTGCCCTGGACCCACCGGCGAACGCGCCGACTGGTGGTGGTACGAGCCCTTCCAGCCCCAACCACCACCAACGACCAACTAGCGCAGTCGGCGGGCTGGGCGCGTCTCGATCGCGTCGATCGTCAAAGCGCGGCGGGCAATCCGCCACCCGGAGTCGGTGCGGCGGTAGTCGTCGTCATAGCGCAGGTACCACACCAGGTCGGCGATCGTGTCGTGCTGCCGGGTCCAGTGATGTGCCGTGCCGCCGATACGGCCATGGGCCACATGGTCTTCCGCCCCCGCCCGATAGACCTCGGAGTCGATGCTGTGGTGGGTGCGGCCCACGGTGGTGACAGCGGCAAGTGCCGCGCGGATGGCGTCGGCGCCGCGGTGCTCGCGTACCGGGGTCAGGACATCGGGCGGATTCGGCAGGATCAAATGCGCGTCGGACGTCAGCAGCCCGATGGCCGCGTCGATGTCGCGATCGTCGACCGCGGCGGCATAACGGTGCACCAGGGCCGAAAGATCCAGCCGGTCAGCCATATTCACCGGACCAACCCCAGCCGTTGCGCGCAGGACGACAGCACGTCCCTGGCCGCCTCGCTGATATCGATGACCGGCGGCAAGGCCAGCAGCCGGCCCGCTCGGCGTCGACTTTCGTGACGAGGTGCCCCCGCGACAGTTCCAGCCCGTCCGGGTCGCGGCCGGCCTCTTCGGCAGCGGCACGCATCACCGACACCAGTGCGGCGAGGCCGTCACCGGCCACCCCCAACGGCTGAAGACCGTCCCCGAGTTGGCCGGCGCGGCGCGCGGCGGCCCGGCTGTGCCCGCCGATGTGAGTCGGAATACGTTTGTTGGCAACAGGTTTCGGGGTGGCCAAACCCAACGTGGTCGTCTGGCCGGCCAGGAGCGCCAGCAGGTCCAGCGGGTCGGGCACCGGGCAGTTGGCGCTCAGTTCGACGCGGCCCCAGGCCTCATGCGGATAGACGCTGTCGTAGCGGGTCATGAGCACGGTGTGCTCGACGGCCACGATCGACTCGAACCCGCACTCTTCCCGGCTGCGACGGGGGCGACGACGGCGACCTTCACGGTCACGAGGCTAGTCCGCCGGAGGGGCATGACCCTCGGAAAATCCCGCCAGGTGAGGCTGCGCCATCAACCGGTCGAGGAACACCACGTGGCCCTTGAGCAGTTTGCGGCGCGCCTGCGCCACCGGAAGCCAGGCGACCCGGTCGAGTTCGGGAAACTCCTGCATCCGTCCGGAACCCTTCGGCCACTCCAGCGTGAAGGTATTGGAGCGGGCCGCGCCGACGTCGAGGTCGGCGGCGACGGCGAACACGGTGAGAACCTTGCCGCTGGGTTGTTTGACGGGCTCGAGCGCGATGGGCGATCCCTGCGGAACGGGGCAGCCGATCTCTTCGGCGAACTCGCGTTGCGCCGCCTGCCACGGGTCGTCGTCGGTACCGTACTCGCCCTTGGGAATTGACCACGCGCCGTCGTCCTTGCGGGCCCAGAACGGGCCGCCGGGATGACCGATGAGGACCTCCACCACATCGGCGCGCACCCGGTGCAGCAGAACCCCGGCGCTCAGCTTGGGCATCGGCGGCTCACTGCGGGCCCGGTTCGGTCGCGCGTTGCAGTGCGTCCGCCAGTGCGGCTGCCCGTCGGTCGGCGAGTACGTCCTCCAGTAGCAGCGGCGCGCCGTCGGGCCCGGTCAGCGGCACCCGCCAGTTGGGGTACTCGTCGGTGGTGCCCGGCTGGTTCTGGGTGCGCTTGTCGCCCACGGCGTCGGTCAGCGCCAGTGCCAGCAGCCGCGACGGGGTGCGGCCCAGATACCGGTAGAGCCCCAGGATCACGTTCTCCTCGTCGGCCTCGGCGCCCAGCAGACCGACGCGGCGCAGCTCAGCCATCCAGGCCGCCTGCTCGGCACGGTCGTCCTCCAGTTCGCGCTCGGCTGGGCGGGCGAGCAGGCCCAGCGCATGACGCAACCGGATATGCTCGCCCGCCAGATAACCCGGCGTCGGCGGCAGGTCGTGGGTGGTCACCGACGACAGGCAGAACTCCCGCCACCGCTCGGCCTCCAGCGGCCCGCCGTGACCGTCGTGGTCGAGCTCGAACCACAGAACGGACGTCCCCAGCAGGCCCCGCTCGTGCAGATAATGCCGCACCCACGGTTCTACGGTGCCCAGGTCTTCGCCGACCACGACCGCCCCGGCCCGGTGGGCCTCCAGCGCGACAATCCCGATCATCGCGTCGTGGTTGTACCGAACGTAGGTGCCGGCCGTCGGCGCTGCCCCCTCCGGGATCCACCACAGCCGGAACAACCCGATGATGTGGTCGATGCGCACCCCGCCCGCGTGCCGCAGGATCGCCTCGACGAGCGCCCGGAAGGGTTGGTAGCCAAGCTCTTCGAGCTGATCGGGACGCCATGGCGGCTGCGACCAGTCCTGGCCGAGCTGGTTGAACTCGTCCGGTGGCGCACCCCCGGTCACCCCTAGCGCCAGCACATCCTGAAGCGCCCACGCGTCGGCGCCGTCGGGGTGCACACCGACCGCGAGGTCGTGCATGATGCCCAGCGGCATACCGGTGCGCAGGGCATGGGACTGCGCGTCGGCGAGCTGGTCGTCGAGCTGCCACTGCAGCCAGCGGTGGAAATCGACTGCGCGGCCGTGCCGTTCGACGAAATCGGCCACCTCGGGGTTGGCCGGGTGCTGCAGGCCGGCGGGCCAGTTGTGCCAGTTGCCGCCGTACTTCTCGGCCAGCGCGCACCAGGTGGCGAAGTTGTGCAGTGCCTGACCCTCCCGTGCCTTGTAGGCGTCGAAGGCCAGCTGGCGGCCAGCCGAGCGCGGCACGCGGTACACCATTTTCAGCGCGGCGCGTTTGGCCGCCCACACGGCGTCACGGTCGATGGCGTCAATCTTGTTGGAGTGGGACTGTATGTCGGCGCGCAGTTTCCACACCCGCCGGCGCTCGGGCAGGTAGGCGAATTCCGTGATGTCCTCCACCCGCAGGTAGAGGGGATTGGTGTAGCGGCGCGAGGTGGGCAGGTAGGGCGAGGGTTCCATCGGCCTGGTCGGGGCGGCCGCGTGCAGCGGGTTGACCAACACATAGGCGGCCCCGTGCCGGAAGCCCGCCCACACCGCGAGGTCGGTCAGATCGGCGAGATCGCCGATACCCCAGGAGTTCTTCGACCGGACGCTGTAGAGCTGGGTGGCCAGCCCCCAGCTTCGGCGGGCTCCGAGGCGCGGCGGCAGTCCCAACCAGGCGGGGGAGACGATCAGCGGCGTGCTGGTCTCGTGTCCGCCGGAGCTCAAGTGCACCCGGTGATACCCCAGCGGCAGGTCCGCCGGCAGCACGAACGTCGCCTCCCCGACGATCCGGCCGTCCAGGTCGAACGGCGGGGTGAAGTTGTCGGCCTGGCGGACTCCGCTGCGCACCGTGCCGTCCTCGAGCCGAACCCAGACATGGGCCGGGTCGCCGTGGGTGACGTGCGCCCAGAACGAGGTCTCGGTGCCGTTGCGCCCGACGATCGTCGGGGGCAACGGCCGCGACCAGTACCGGCGATCGGCCTCGGAAAGCGCTGCGGCGCAGGACTCTTCGGTGCTCGCGTCGACGCCCAGCGCAGCCAGCACGGCCACCAGCGTAGCGGCGTCGACGACGGTGTGGCGCCCGCTCCAGTCGTGGTAGTCGGTGGCGACCCCGAACCGGTGGGCCAGTTCGGACAGCGACGGGTGTGTCATGGGAGTCATCTTGCTCGGTTACTGGCGTTCGCGTGCGGTAGGGCGCGTCATCGTCGCCTCGCGTAACGTCGCCGCACATGGGCAGCCCGGGGCTCGATTCACGTGACCGCAGGGCCCGGGTCGCGACGGCGGGGCTGTTCCTGACCAACGGCGCGCTGTTCGCCAACCTGCTGCCGCGCTACCCGGAGATCAAGTCCGATCTCGGGCTGTCCAACACGGTGTTCGGGCTCGCGGTGGCCGCCTTCTCGGCCGGAGCGCTGATGACGGGCCCGGCCGCGGCGACGCTGATCCGGCGGTTCCGCTCGGCGGTGGTGGCGGTCGCCGGCAGCGTGCTGATCGCCGTCTTCACCGTGGCCGCCGGTCTGGCGCCCACCGGCATCATCCTGGCTCTGGCGCTGTTCTGTGCGGGAGCGGCCGACTCGGTCACCGACGTCGCCCAGAACGTGCACGGGCTGCGGGTGCAACGGCACTACGGGCGGTTCATCATCAACTCGCTACACGCCGTGTGGTCGGCGGGTGCGGTGCTCGGCGGGCTGATGGGTGCCGGCGCCATCTACCTGGGCGTGCCCCGCGCGGTGCAGTTGTCGGCATCCGGGCTGCTGTTCAGCGCGGTGTGCTTGGTCGGTTACCGCTACCTGCTGCCGGGCGCCGACCACGAAGGCGGGCCGCGGGACGAGCGGGCGACCGCGCGGCCTGGGCGCACCGTGTACCTGGCGCTGGCGGCCCTGGTGGGCATCGCCGTCGCCGGGGCCGTGGTCGAGGACGCCGGAAGCTCGTGGGCCACCCTGTACCTGCGGGACTCGCTGGCCGCCCCGGCCGCGATCGCGGCGATGGGTTACGTGGCGGTGGTCGGCTTCCAGTTCATCGGCCGCCTGCTCGGCGACCGCACGGTGGACCGCTTCGGCCAGCACACCGTGGTGCGGGCCGGCGGTCTGATCGCCGCCACCGGCATGGGCGCGGCACTGGCGTTCCCGGGTGTGCCGGGCACCATCGCCGGGTTCGCGGCCGCCGGGTTCGGGTCGGCCACCCTGGTGCCGGCCGCCATGCACGCCGCCGACGAACTGCCCGGCCTGCGGCCCGGGACCGGTCTGACGGCGCTGACCTGGCTGATGCGGGTGGGATTTCTCGGTTCGCCGATTGTCGTGGGCGCCGTCGCCGACGCCGCCGGCCTGCGTGCCGGGCTGCTGACCGTTCCGGTGGCCGGTCTCGCCGCGGTGCTGCTCGCAGGCTCCCTCAGCCCACGGAACCGGTCAGCTCGATCGTGAGCACCCCGGCGATGATCAGCCCGGCGAGGATAGCCCGCTAACGCGCTGTGTCGACCGTCATAACCGGTCCCGGCGGCGCGATCGGCTAAGGTACGTCTTCGGCCCGCCGGGGTGGGAACCGGCCAGGTCACCGGTCGTGGCGGCGGGATAGTCGACACGGTGTCGTGAGGATGGAGCCCATGGAGGTCAGGGAAGTCCTGCTGCCCGGCGTCGGCCTGCGCTACGAGTTCGACAATCGCGACGGTGACCGCATCGGTGTGATCGCTCGGCGCACAGGCGATTTCGACGTCGTTGTCTATGCGGCCGCCGATCCGGACCAGGCCCGCCCGGTGTTCCGCCTGACCGATGAGGAAGCCGATGCCCTGGCTCAGATCCTCGGCGCACCCCGCATGGTGGAACGCTTCGCCGACCTGACCAAAGAGGTGCCCGGCTTGGACGCCGGGCAGATCGCGGTCGCCGCCGGCTCACCGTTCGCCGACCGCGCACTCGGCGAGACCCGGGCCCGCACCCGCACCGGCGCGTCGATCGTGGCGATCGTGCGCGACGAGGAGGTGCTGGCCTCGCCCGGACCGGACGAGGTGCTGCGCGCCCACGACGTGCTGGTCGTCATCGGCACCGAGGACGGGATCGCGGGAGTTCGGCAGATCGTCGACCAGGGCTGACTCCATGGAAGTGTCGGTGGCGCTGCTGTTCGAACTCGGCGTCATCCTCACCGCTTTGGCGGTCCTGGGCTCGGTGGCCCGCCGCTTCGCCCTTTCTCCGATTCCGCTGTACCTGCTGGCCGGGCTGGCGCTGGGCAACGGCGGGATCGCGCCCATGGCGGCGGCGGGGGAGTTCGTCTCCACCGGCGCTTCGATCGGCGTGGTGCTGCTGCTGCTCACCCTGGGCCTGGAGTTCTCCATCGCCGAGTTCGCGTCCAGCATGCGCCGCCACCTGCCCTCGGTCGGTGTCGACTTGGTGCTCAACGCAACCCCCGGCGCCATCGCTGGCTGGCTGCTCGGCCTCGACGGTGTCGGCATCCTCGCGATGGCCGGAATCACGTTCATCTCGTCGTCCGGCGTCATCGCCCGGCTGCTGAACGACCTGCGCCGGCTGGGCAACCGGGAGACCCCGGCGGTGCTGTCGGTCCTGGTGCTCGAGGACTTCGCGATGGCTGCCTACCTGCCCCTGCTCGCGGTACTCGCCGCCCGCCGCGGCTGGGGGGAGGCACTGCTGTGGATGGCGGCGGGGCTGGCCGCGCTCGGTGGTGCGTTCGTGGCGTCCTACCGCTGGGGGCGCCACGTCGGCCGGCTGATCGCACACCCCGACGACGAGCAGTTGCTGCTGCGGATCCTGGGTCTGACCCTGATCGTGGCCGCACTGGCCGAGCACCTGCACGCCTCGGCGGCGGTGGGCGCATTCCTGGTCGGCCTGACCCTGACCGGCCCGACCGCCGACCGCGCCCGCGGCGTGCTGGGTCCGCTGCGCGACCTGTTCGCGGCGGTGTTCTTCCTGGCGATCGGCTTCTCGGTGAGCCCTGCCGACCTGCTGCCGATGCTGCCGGCGGCGCTGGCCCTGGCCGCCGTCACCGCGGTGACCAAGGTTCTCACCGGCGCCTACGCCGCGCGTCGCGACGGCGTTGCCCGGGCCGGCCGGATCCGCGCCGGTGCCGCCCTGATCGCCCGCGGCGAGTTCTCCCTGGTGATAATCGGACTGGTGGGATCGACCGTCGCTGCCATCGGGCCGGTGGCCACACCGTATGTATTCGTGTTGGCCACGCTGGGCCCCGTGCTCACGCGGTTCGCCAAGTAGCGAGCGCGCGGCGCGGCGCCATGGCCGGGTGCAGACCGTTTTCGACCGCCGCGTAGACAAGAAGCCGCTGCCGTTCCCGCCGGAGCCGATCGCCAGCATCGGCATCCAGACCACCCGCTGGTCGCTGGACCGGGCCTTTGGTGGGTTGGTTTGCCGTTCACCTGTGCGTTGCCGTCGTCTCGATCACAGCTCCCCACGGCGCCTGGGTTACTCAATAGGCTTCCGGACGCGCGCCCAAGAAGCGGGCGGCTTACAGGAGGAATTGTCATGGGAGACACACTCACCGAAGGCCAGAGACTCGAGAAGGGCGGTTCACTCACCTCGAACAATGGGGCTTACACCCTGACGCTGCAGGGCGACGGCAACCTCGTTCTGGCTGCGCGCGGGGAAGCAGTTTGGGCGACCGGTACCAACGGCCAGGACGTCGTGCGTGCCGAGGTGCAGGCCGACGGCAACTTCGTGCTGTACACGTCGGACAAGCCGATTTGGCACACCGACACCAAGGGCAAGAAGAGCGTGAAGCTGGTGTTGCAGGACGACCGCAACCTGGTGCTCTACGCCGCCGACGGACCGGCCTGGTCCTCGCGCACCGAGACCGACGCCCCGCCGCCGCCGGCCCCCGAGGCCGAGGCCGAGGTCGTTGAGGTGGCCCCGGTGGTCGTCGAGGAGCCGACGCCGACGCCGCCGCCTCCGCCGGAGCCGACGCCGCGGACCTACACCGTCGTGGCCGGTGACACCCTGTTCGCCATTGCCGAGCGCTTCTACGGTGACGGCAACCGTTACCCGGAGATCGCCGCGGCGAGTGGAATCTCCAACCCGGATCTGATCCAGATCGGGCAGGTCGTCACCATTCCCTGACGGATTCCTGCGGGAACGACGCGGGCCCGCAATAGTGCGTCGGTAACGATCGGCTCTCGACGCCGATACACAGTCGACACACTATTGCGACCGCGTCGTTGACGGGTCGCCGACGGATCGGGGTGTAAGGTGGCTCGCTTACCTCTTCGGTACCTCGTCGCAGCGGCCGCTGCCGTCGCCGCGTGCTCGGCCGTGGCCCCGGTGGCCCAGGCCGACCCCGGTGTGGTGGTTTCTCCCGGCATGGAGATCCACCAGGACAGCAACGTCTGCACCCTCGGCTACGTCGACCCGGTCCAGCGGGTGGCCTTCTCGGCCGGGCATTGCCGCGGCAGCGGGCCGGTCACCGACAAGGACGGCCGGTTCATCGGCATGGTGTCGACATTCCGCGACAACACCCCCGACGGCACCGTCGTGCGCACCGATGAGGTGATCTCCGACTACGAGACCATCGGCCTGGCCACCGATGTCGTCGTCAACAACATCCTTCCCGGCGGCCGCCAACTGGTCGCCGACGTCGCGCCACCGCTGACCGCGGGTGCTCCGGTGTGCCACTTCGGAGTGGTGACCGGGGAGAGCTGCGGCTCGGTCGAGCGGGTCAACAACGGCTGGTTCACGATGGACAACGGTGTCGTCAGCAAGAAGGGCGACTCCGGCGGGCCGGTCTACGTGCTGGCCGACAGCAACAAGGCCGTCATCATCGGACTGTTCAACAGCACCTGGGGCGCGCTGCCGGCCGCGGTGTCCTGGCAGGCCACCGGCCAGCAGGTCCGCGAGGACGTGGGCGTGGTCAACGTGGCGGTGTCGCAGCACAACTAGGGTTCTTCGCGCTGTCCTGCCGTGAGTGTGCGTCTGCATCCGGCTCGGGCGGCGTGTCCGCGCGCCTTCCAGGTGACCACCCGGGGCGACGGGTTCGCCGTGGTCGATGCGCTGTAGCTGCAACTGAATTCCTTGTGGCGCAATCACATTCCCACGGTCTCGGCCCGGCGGTCGAGCTGCCACTCACCGCCACCCAGCAGGCGCAGGTGGTGGTCATGGTGTTGTTCGACGGTGCTGCGGTGGGTGACCGAGACGACGATGCAGTCCGGCAACCGGGTGCGCAGCAGCCGGTAGAGTGAGTACTCCTGACCCTCGTCGACGGCCGAGGTCGCCTCGTCGAGGAAGACCACCTTGGGCTCGGTCAGCAGGATCCGCGCGAATGCGATGCGCTGCTGCTCACCCGGCGAGAGGACCTTGGCCCAGTCCTGGACCTCGTCGAGCCGGCCGCTGAGATGCCCGAGCGCGACGTCGTCGAGGGTGGCGACGAGTCGTTCGTCGGCAATGCTGCCTTCGATCGCCGGATAGGTCAGCACGGCGCGCAGGTCACCCAGCGGGACGTAGGGGACCTGGGACAGGAACATCGTCTCCCCGTCACCACCGCCGGGCTGCCGAACCGTCCCGGAGCCGTAGGGCCACAGCCGGGCGATGCTGCGCAGCAGGGTGGTGCGCCCGCACCCGGGCGGGCCGGTGATCACCAGCGCCTCGCCGGGCTGCAGCTGGAGATCGAGCCCGTCGATCAGCATGTCACCGTTGGGCCGGCACACGTCGACGTCACGCAGTTCGAAAGTGCCGTCGGTGGTTTGCTCGGCATCCAGCCGGGGCAGGGCGCGTGCTTCGGCGTTGGCCTCGACCAGTCCGTCGAGGCGGATGATCGTGGCCCGGTAGCCGGCGAACGAGTCGTAGACGCTGCGGAAGAAGGCCAGCGAGTCGTGAATGTTGAGGAACGCGCTCGAAGACTGGGTGACGTCGCCGAAGCTGATCTGGCCGGCGAACAGCCGTGGCGCCTGGACCACCAGCGGCAGAGGGGTGATGACCTGGCTCATCGTCTGGTTCCAGCCCAGCAGGTACAGGCTGCGCACCACCAAGGCCCGGTAGTTGGCGATGATCGCGGTGAACCGCGATGCCAGGATGGAGCGTTCGGCGATCTCGCCGCGGTAGAACCCGATCGCCTCGGCGGCATCGCGCAACCGGACCAGCGCATAGCGGAAAGCCGCGTTGGTCAACTCGTTTCGGAAGCTCAGCAGGATCAGCGGCTTACCGATCCAGAACGCGATCACGGTGGCCACCGCGACATAGAGCAGCACCAGCCAGAACAGCGCGTGGTTGAGTGTGTTCCCGAACAGGCTGAGCGGACCGGACAGGTTCCACAGGATCGGGGTGAACGACACCACCGACACCACCGAGTTGATGGCCTCGAACAACAGCGTCGTCGACGAGCTCACGGTGGGCGAATCCGGTTCGGCGCCAGTGCCTGTGGTGAAGATGTCGATGTCCATCTGGATGCGCTGGTCGGGGTTGTCGATCGGGTTGTCGATGAACCGGCTGCGGTAGTAGGCCTCCTGTTCGAGCCAGTCCCCGGTGAGCCGATCGGTCAGCCACACCCGCCAGCGGATGATGAAGCGCTGCGTCAGGTAGATGTCGACTATCTGCCTGCTGACGTAGACCGCGGCGATGATCACGAAAGTCAGTATGGCGAGCCAAAATCCGTGCACTCCGGAGTCCCGCACCGCCTCGTTGCCGGCTCCGGCGCCCTCGAACGCGACCTGCAGCGAGGAGTAAAGGTCGTTGCTGTAATAGCTCAGGAGCACGTCGAGGCGCACGGCGATCATCGTCGAGAACAGCAGCACGCCCAGCCACAGCCACACCGCCACACTGGCGCGCCCGCGGAAGTATCCACCGGTGATCCGCCAGAACTGCCGGCCCCAGGTGGTGTAGCGGGCGAGGAGGACCAGGACGACGACCGCCACCACCGCGCTGATAGTCCACGCCTTGGCCGCCCACAGCAGCGAGTGCGGGATCTCGTTGCTCCAGTCAAGGGAGGGCTTGTACATCTCCATGGGCTGTTCTCCTCGGCCGCGACACGAGCGTGATCGGTTCGCGGCCAAGCTTTTCAGCAACCCGGCGGGAAGGTGCCCCGTCTCGCGCGATTGACCCCTGCGTCAGCTCAGACTGGCGCGGGTTCGTTGCCCTCGACCCGGCCCAGGTGCCAGGCGCCCTCGCCGAGCAACTCCAGATGCCGGGTGTGGTGTTGCTCGACGGTGCTGCGATGGCTGACGCTGACCAGGATGGTGTTGGGCAGCTCGGTGCGGATCAGGTCGTAGAGCGCGAACTCCAGACCTTCGTCGAGCGCGGAAGTGGCCTCGTCGAGGAAGGCCGCCTTGGGCCGGGTGAGCAGGACCCGGGCGAAGGCGATGCGCTGCTGCTCACCCGGGGACAGCACCTTGGCCCAGTCCTGGACCTCGTTGAGCCGGATGGTCAGGTGCGACAACGCCACCTGGGTCAGCGCCCGCTGCAACTCCTCGTCAGGGATTGCACCGGAGTTGGCGGGGTAGGACACCACCGTGCGCAGATCACCGAGCGGGACATACGGCATTTGCGACAGGAACATGGTGTCGTGGTCGTCGATCGGGCGGCGCAAGGTGCCCGAGGTGTAGGGCCACATCTGGGCCAGGCTGCGCAGCAGCGTGGTCTTGCCGGTGCCGGACGGTCCGGTGATCACCAGGGTCTCGCCGGGCTCCAGCCGCAGGTCGATGGGATCGAGCAGCTGTGCGCCGCTGGGGGTGCGGACCTCGACGCGCTGCAGTTCCACCGAGCCGTCGTGGCTGGCCACGGTGGTCAGCTTGGGCAGCTCGCGGGCCACCGAGTTGGTCTGGACCAGGCCGTGCAGACGGATGATCGCGGCCCGGTAGGCGGCGAAGGAGTCGTAGGCGTTGCGGAAGAACGACAGCGAGTCGTGGATCGAGCCGAATGCGCTCGAGGACTGCGTGACGTCACCGAGGTTGATCGCCCCGGAGAACAACCGGGGCGCCTGGATGACCAGCGGCAGCGGGTTGATGATCTGGCTCATCGTCAGGTTCCACCCGGTCAGCGCGATGGCGCGGTTCACATACCGGCGGTAGTTGGCGATGATCTCGGCGAACTTGCGGCGCAGCAGCCCGCGCTCGGCGTCCTCGCCGCGGTAGAAGCCGACCGCCTCGGCGGCGTCGCGCAGCCGCACCAGCGCGTAGCGGAACACGGCGTTGGTGAGCTCGTTGCGGAAGCTCAGCCGGATCAGCGGATGGCCGATCCAGAACGCGATCACCGTCGCGAACACCACGTAGACCAGGACCACCCAGAACAGCGCATGGTCGAGCGTGATGCCGGCCACCGTCAGCGGGCCGGACAGGTGCCACAGGATCAGGGTGAACGAGACAACCGTCATCAGCGAGTTGATGGCCCCGAACAGCAGCATGCTGGACGAGCCGATCATCGGGGTGTTGGGCGATGACCCAACCCCGGCAGTGAAGATGTCCACGTCCTGCTGGATGCGCTGGTCGGGGTTGTCGATGTCGGACTCGGTGAACCGGGTGCGGTAGTAGGCGTGGTCGTCGAGCCAGTCGCAGGTCAGCCGGTCGGTCAGCCACACCCGCCAGCGGATGATGAAGCGCTGAGTCACGTAGATGTCGAGCATCACCCGGCTGATGTAGATGGTCGCCAGGATCGCGAAGATGATCAGGGCGGTCCAGAAGCCGTGGATGCCGGATTGGCGCACAGCGGCGTTGTTCGCGCCGGCGCCCTGGAACGCGACCTGCAGGGACGTGAACAGGTCGTTGCTGTAGAAGCTGAGCAGCACGTCAAGGCGTACCGACATCGTCACCGACAGCAGCAGGCCCGCGAGCCAGATCCACACCGGGATGCTCTGCTTGCCCTTGAAGTAGTCGCCGCTGACCCGCCAGTACTGACGGCCCCACACCGTGAAACGGGCCAGCAGGACCAAGACGACCATGCTGAGTACGGCGCTGATCGCCCACGCATTGAGAATCCACAGCAACGAGGGCACGAACTCGTGCCCCCAGTCCATGGACGGCGTGTACATTTCCAACGCGTTCTCCTCCCGCGGCGGCGGCGTCGCGACGACGACCGATCCGGTGGCTTCCCGGCAACCTACCCCGGCGTGCGGGTTCGGGGGCGTGACCACCCGAGATGGCCGGCACAATTCCAGTCCGGGAGGCCCACCCTAATGGCCACGACGTCATGACGCCGCGGCCAGACCTACCCGATTATGCGGGTCCGCTGGTTAGGCTCGGCCGATGGGCACCGACGCTGATTCTCCGCACACCGTTCACGCCGGCACATTGGTCGCACGGCGGCTGCGAGCCAGCGGCATCGACACGGTGTTCACCCTGTCCGGTGGTCACATCTTCCCGATCTACGACGGCTGCCGCAGCGAGGGAATCCGGCTGATCGATACCCGCCACGAGCAGACCGCGGCCTTCGCCGCCGAGGGCTGGTCGAAGGTGACGCGGGTACCCGGTGTCGTCGCGCTGACCGCCGGGCCCGGGGTGACCAACGGGATGAGCGCGATGGCCGCCGCCCAGCAGAACCAGTCACCGATGCTGGTCCTCGGCGGGCGCGCCCCGGCGCTGCGCTGGGGGATGGGCTCGCTGCAGGAGATCGACCACGTCCCGTTCGTGGCCCCGCTGACCCGCTACGCGGTCACCGCCGAGTCGGCCGGCGCCGTCGGTGACCGGGTCGACGACGCGCTGCGCGCGGCAGTCGGCGCGCCATCCGGGGCGGCATTCGTCGACTTCCCGATGGACCACCTGTTCGGCGAGGCCCACGACCGCGACGAACCGGGTGCACTGACTGAGCTGCCCGCGCTGCCGGCGCCGGACGGACTCGAACTGCAGCGGGCCGTCGACCTGCTCTCCGACGCGCAGCGCCCGGTGATCATGGCCGGCACCAACGTGTGGTGGGGGCACGCCGAGGAGGCCCTGCTCGACCTGGCCGAGAAACTGCGAATCCCGGTGTTCGCCAACGGAATGGCCCGCGGCATCGTCGGCGCGGACCGGGACCTGGGGTTCTCGCGCGCCCGGTCGGCGGCGCTCTCGCAGGCCGACGTGGCTCTGGTCGTCGGGGTGCCGATGGACTTCCGGCTCGGCTTCGGCGCCGTCTTCGGCAACGAGACCCGGCTGATCGTCGCCGACCGCGTCGCCCCCGACCGCGGCCATCCCCGCGCGGTGGCCGCGGGCCTCTACGGCGACCTGTCGGTGATCCTTACCGCGCTGGCCGGCGCCGCCGCCGGAGCACATGAGGATTGGATCGGCTCGCTGCGCACGCTCGAGGCCAGGGCCCGGGCCGCCGAGGCCGAGGAACTGGCCGACGACCGCACCCCGCTGCACCCGATGCGGGTCTACGCCGAACTGATGCCGCTGCTGGATCGCGACGCGATCGTGGTCATCGACGCCGGTGACTTCGGTTCCTACGCGGGCCGCGTCATCGACAGCTACGTGCCCGGCGCGTGGCTCGACAGCGGGCCGTTCGGCTGCCTGGGGTCGGGGCCGGGCTACGCGTTGGCCGCCAAGCTGGCCCGGCCCGACCGGCAGGTCGTGCTGCTGCAGGGCGACGGGGCGTTCGGCTTCTCCGGGATGGAGTGGGACACGCTGGTTCGCCATGGCGTGCACGTGGTGTCGGTGATCGGCAACAACGGGATCTGGGCGCTGGAGAAGCATCCGATGGAGATGCTCTACGGCTATTCGGTGGTCGCCGAATTGCGGCCGGGCACCCGCTACGACGAGGTGGTGCGGGCGCTGGGCGGGCACGGCGAGCTGGTGGCGACGCCCGAGGAGCTGCGCCCGGCACTGCGCCGGGCCTTCGAAGCCGGGGTGCCCGCGGTGGTGAATACGCTGACCGACCCCTCGGTGGCCTACCCGCGGCGGTCGAATTTGGGGTGATCCGGGCCAGCCGCCACAGGACCTTGCGCGGCCGCCGGTACCGTTGACCCGTGGCGAAGAATCGCAAGACCACCGCAGGGTCGGGTCGCGTCAGCCGGGGCTTCTGGCGCCTGCTCGGGGCGAGCACGGACAAGACCAGGGCCGAATCGATGTCCGAGGTGGAAGCCTCGGCGGAGTTCGACGAAAAGGCCGCGGGCCTCGAAGACGAGCAGCTCAAGAAGGCCGCACAGCTGCTGGACCTCAAGGAGCTGGCCGGCTCGGCCGACATCCCGCAGTTCCTGGCCATCGCCCGGGAGGCCGCCGAACGCGCCACCGGGCTGCGGCCCTTCGACGTCCAGTTGCTCGGCGCACTGCGGATGATGGCCGGTGACGTCATCGAGATGGCCACCGGTGAGGGCAAGACGCTCTCCGGTGCCATCGCCGCCGCCGGTTACGCCCTGAGCGGGCGCAACGTGCACGTCGTGACGATCAACGACTACCTGGCCCGCCGCGACGCGGAGTGGATGGGGCCGCTGATCGAGGCGTTGGGCCTGACGGTCGGCTGGATCACCGAGGATTCGACCGCCGAGGAGCGCCGCGCCGCCTACCAGTGCGACGTCACCTACGCGTCGGTCAACGAGATCGGCTTCGATGTGCTGCGCGACCAGCTGGTCACCGACGTCGCCGACCTGGTCTCGCCCAACCCCGACGTGGCGCTGATCGACGAGGCTGACTCGGTGCTGGTCGACGAGGCGCTGGTGCCGCTGGTGCTGGCCGGGACGACGCACCGCGAGACCCCGAAGCTGGACATCGTGCGGCTGGTGGGCCAGCTGCAGGCCGGCGAGCACTACGACACCGACACCGACAGCCGCAACGTCCACCTCACCGAGACCGGTGCGCAGAAGCTGGAGAAGGCGCTCGGCGGCATCGACCTGTACTCCGAGGAGCACGTCGGCACCACCCTGACCGAGGTCAACGTCGCCTTGCACGCGCACGTGCTGCTGCAGCGCGATGTGCACTACATCGTGCGCAACGGCGCGGTGCGCCTGATCAACTCCTCCCGTGGCCGCGTCGCCCAGCTACAGCGCTGGCCGGACGGCCTGCAGGCTGCGGTGGAAGCCAAGGAGGGCATCGCAACCACCGAGACCGGTGAGGTGCTCGACACCATCACCGTGCAGGCGCTGATCAACCGCTACCCGACGGTGTGCGGTATGACCGGTACCGCGCTGGCCGCCGGTGAACAGCTGCGGCAGTTCTACAAGCTGGGCGTCTCGCCGATCCCGTCGAATGCGCCCAACATCCGCGAGGACGAGCCGGATCGCGTCTACATCACCGCCGCGGCCAAGACCGAGGCGATCATCGAGCACATCATCGAGGTCCACGCGACCGGCCAGCCGATCCTGGTCGGCACGCGCGACGTCGCCGAGTCCGAGGAGCTCTACGAGCGGCTGGTCAGGCGCGGCGTGCCCGCGGTGGTGCTCAACGCCAAGAACGACGAGGAGGAGGCCGCCGTCATCGCCGAGGCGGGCAAGCTCGGCGCGGTGACGGTGTCCACCCAGATTGCCGGGCGCGGCACCGATATCCGGCTCGGCGGCTCCGACGAGGCCGACCACGACAAGGTGGCCGATCTGGGCGGCCTGCACGTCGTCGGCACCGGCCGGCACAACACCGAGCGGCTGGACAACCAGCTGCGCGGCCGCGCTGGCCGCCAGGGTGACCCGGGTTCCACGGTGTTCTTCGCCAGCTGGGAAGACGAAGTCGTCACCTCCCACGTCGAGCGTGGCAAGCTACCACTGGACTGCGACGAGACCGGCAAGATCACCAGCCCGAAGGCGGCCTCGCTGCTCGACCATGCCCAGCGGGTGGCCGACGGCCGGCTGCTGGACGTGCACGCCAACACCTGGCGCTACAACCAGCTGATCGCCCAGCAGCGGGCCATCATCGTCGAGCGGCGCAACACCCTGCTCAGCACGCCAGCGGCCCGTGAGGAGCTCGCGGAGCTCTCACCGGAGCGCTACGAGATGTTGTCGGAGAAGGTGTCCGAGGAGCGGCTGGAGAAGATCTGCCGCGACATCATGCTGTTCCACCTCGACCGCGGCTGGGCCGACCACCTGGCCTACCTGTCGGACATCCGGGAGAGCATCCACCTGCGCGCCCTGGGGCGACAGAACCCGCTCGACGAGTTCCACCGGATGGCCGTCGACGCGTTCGCCCACCTGGCCGCCGACGCAATCGAGGCGGCCCAGCAGACGTTCGAGACCGCCGACGTGCTCGAGCAGGAGCAGGGCCTGGACCTGTCCAAGCTGGCCCGGCCCACCTCGACGTGGACGTACATGGTGCACGACAACCCACTCAACGACGACACGTTGTCAGCGCTGAGCCTGCCCGGGGTGTTCAGCTAGGGCTAGGTTCAGTCCCATGGAACGCGGGGTCGATCGGGTGCTGACCATCCCGAACGTGCTCAGCGTCATCCGGCTCGTCCTGGTACCGGTCTTCCTGTACCTGCTGCTGTTCACCCACGCCTACGGCTGGGCGGTGGTGATCCTGATGTTCAGCGGGTTCTCCGACTGGGCAGACGGCAAGATCGCCCGCCTGGTGGCCAACCAGTCCTCCCGGCTCGGTGAACTCCTCGACCCCCTGGTGGACCGCATCTACATGGTCGCCGTGCCGGTGGGACTGGGGTTTTCCGGCGTCGTTCCCTGGTGGGTGGTCGGCATCCTGATCGGACGCGACGCCGTGCTGGCCGCCGCCCTCCCGGTAGTGCGCAGCCGCGGGCTGACCTCGCTGCCGGTCACCTACATCGGCAAGGCGGCGACGTTCGCGTTGATGTCCGGCTTCCCGCTGGTCCTGCTGGGTCAGTGGGACGCCGTCTGGAGCCATGTCATCGGCGCATGCGGCTGGGGTTTCGTCGTCTGGGGCATGGGCATGTACCTGTGGTCGGCGGTGCTCTACCTGCTGCAGGTGCGCCTGGTCGTGCGCACGATGCCGAAAGTCACCGCCGTCAGCCGACGCACCGACAGCAGCGATGCCGGCGCCGTCTGACCGCGCCGTGGGCTTCGACCCACCGGCGGGCCTATCCGGGCCGGCCGAGAACCGGCCGTCGCTGATCCCGTTGCCGTCGCTGCTGCGTTCCCTGCTCACCGATCACCTCGACCCCGGCTATGCCGCCGCGGCGGAGCGCCGCCGCGCCGGAGCCGCCCGGCGCCGGGCCGCCGACCACCTGTGGCAGGCGCTGGCGGCGCTGCTGATCGCGGTGGTGTTCGCCGCGGCGGTCGCCCAGGCGCGCTCGACGGCCCCGGGCGTCAGCGCCGCACAGCAGGTGCTGGCGGCCAGCGTGCGCTCGGCCGAACGCAGCACCGACGAGCTGGCCACCCGCCGCAATGCGTTGGCCGTGCAGGCCGACGACATCCAGCGCCGCCAATTGCGCGACGACAGAACGGGTCGGCAGCTGCTGACCCGGCTCGACGAGCTCAGCCTGACCGCGGCCACCACGCCGGTGATCGGCCCCGGGCTGAACATCACCATCACCGACCCGGGGGCGGGTCGTGACCTGACCGACGTCGCCAAGCAGCGCGTGCCGGGCAGCCGCCAGGTCATCCTGGACCGGGACCTGCAGCTGGTGGTGAACTCGCTGTGGGCCGCAGGCGCCGAGGCCATCTCGGTCGGCGGGGTCCGGATGGGGCCCAACGCGACCATCCGGCAGGCTGGCGGCGCGATCCTGGTCGACAATCATCCGGTCAGCAGCCCCTACGCCATCCTCGCGGTGGGGCCGCCCAACACGATGCGCGACACCTTCGAGCGCAGTTCCGGATTGCAGCGCCTGCGATTGCTGGAGGCCTACTACGGCGTCGGGGTCGGCGTGAGCAGCGGCGACGGCCTGTCGCTGCCCGCGGGCACGGTCCGGGAGATTACATTTGCCAAGCAGATCGGGCCGTGAGGGATCCATCAGGGGAATGAGCCGTCAGACATGATCGGAATCGCCGCGCTGGTGGTCGGCATCGTGCTGGGCCTCGTCTTCCACCCGAGCGTGCCCGAGGTCATCCAGCCCTATCTGCCCATCGCCGTCGTCGCCGCGCTCGACGCCGTCTTCGGCGGTCTGCGCGCCTACCTGGAGAAGATCTTCGACGCCAAGGTCTTCGTCGTCTCGTTCGTGTTCAACGTGCTGGTGGCGGCGCTGATCGTCTACGTCGGCGACCAACTCGGCGTGGGCTCGCAGCTGTCGACCGCGATCATCGTGGTGCTCGGCATCCGGATCTTCGGCAACGCGGCCGCTTTGCGGCGACGGTTGTTCGGCGCCTGAGATGACCGAGGGGGACCAGGCCGCCGAGGCCGAGCACGGGCGGCATGAACTGCCCGAAGGACAGACCCCGCCCCGGGGCCGCCGCAGCCGCTCGCAGGTGGTGTTCGGGGTGCTCGGGGTGGTGTTGTGCCTGGTGCTGGGCATCGCGATCGTCACGCAGGTCCGGCAGACCGAGTCCGGTGACGCCCTGGAAACCGCCCGGCCGGCCGACTTGCTGGTCCTGCTGGGCTCGCTGCAGCAGCGAGAGGCCGCACTCAACACCGAGGTCGCCGAGTTGCAACGCAACCTCGCCGCCATGCAGGCCGCCGGCACCAGCGACCAGGCCGCCATCCAGAACGCCCAGGCCCGGCTGGCCGCGCTGTCCATCTTGATCGGCACGGTGGCGGCCAGCGGGCCGGGGGTCAACATCACCATCGACGATCCCGGACCGGGGGTGGCGCCCGAAACCTTGCTCGACGTCATCAACGAACTGCGTGCCGCCGGTGCCGAGGCGATGGAGATCCGCTCCGGCCCTCAGGCGGTCCGGGTCGGGGTCGACACCTGGGTGGTCGGCAGCCCCGGCGCCCTGGTGGTCGACACCCAGACGCTGGCTCCGCCGTATTCCGTTCTGGCCATTGGCGATCCGCCGACCCTGGCCGCCGCGATGAACATTCCGGGCGGCGCGGTCGACAGCGTCGAGCGCGTCGGCGGCCGGATGACGGTCACCCAGTCCGATCATGTGGAGATCACCACCTTGCGGCAACCGAAACCGCGCCAATACGCTCAGCCCGTCAAATGAGCGCCGCTGTCAAAGGAGCACCGTGAGCGAAATCCCAGCCGACCTGCGCTACACCGCCGAACACGAGTGGGTGCGCGTCACCGGTGACGGCACTGTGCGGGTCGGGATCACCGACTTCGCCCAGTCGTCCCTCGGCGATGTGGTCTACGTGCAGTTGCCCGACGTCGGCAGCGAGGTCACGGCCGGCGAGTCGTTCGGCGAGGTGGAGTCCACCAAGTCGGTGTCCGACCTCTACGCGCCGGTCACCGCGAAAGTAATTGCCGTCAACGGCGATCTGGAGTCCAACCCGCAACTGGTCAACTCCGATCCGTACGGCCTGGGGTGGTTGTTGGAGCTGGAGGCCGACGGCGATACCCTCGAACAGGGGTTGGCGGCCCTGCTGGACGCGGATGCCTATCGGGGCACAGTGACGGAATGAACGGTTGTTAGGGTACCTGCTGGTCACCGATCCGGCGGCGGTGGGCACACTGACGACCGCTGCGCGGTACGGTCGACGGAAGTGATGGTGAGGCGGACGGGCGCCCTGTGCGGACACCCCGCCAGGTATCGCCACGGCAGCCAGTGAGGAGCACAGCGGGTGACGGACAAGGACCACAACTCCGGGGCGGAAACGTCTGACGAAGTCACCGTGGAGACGACGTCCGTCTTCCGCGCCGACTTCCTCAACGAGTTGGACGCCCCGGCGAGCCCCAGCGGTGAGAACGCGGTATCGGGGGTCGAGGGCCTCCCGGTCGGCTCGGCGCTGCTGGTCGTCAAACGTGGGCCCAATGCGGGCTCGAGGTTCCTGCTCGACCAGCCCACCACGTCGGCGGGCCGGCATCCCGATTCCGACATCTTCCTCGACGACGTGACCGTCAGCCGCAGGCATGCCGAGTTCCGGTTGGACGGCAACGAATTCCAGGTGGTCGACGTCGGCAGCCTTAACGGCACCTACGTCAACCGCGAGCCCGTGGACTCCGCGACGCTGGCCAACGGCGACGAGGTGCAGATCGGCAAATTCCGGCTGGTGTTCCTGATCGGTCCGAAGCCCGCCGACGACGAAGGCGGTCCGGGAAGCTAGATGACCGCCCCCGATACTCCCGCGCTTGCCGGGATGTCGATCGGAGCGGTCCTGGAACTGCTGCGACCGGACTTCCCGGACGTGACGATCTCCAAGATCCGGTTCTTGGAAGCCGAGGGTCTCGTCACGCCACAGCGCAGCGCATCGGGGTATCGGCGGTTCACCGCCTACGACTGCGCCAGGTTGCGGTTCATCCTGACTGCCCAGCGCGACCACTACCTGCCGTTGAAGGTCATCAAGGCCCAGCTCGACGCGCAGCCCGACGGCGAGCTGCCGCAGGCCGGATTCTCTTATGGCGTACCGCGTTTGGTGCCGGTCTCCGAGCACGCCGCCGCGGACACCGCGGCAGTGACCCGCGCACAGGTACGGCTCAGCCGCGAAGACGTCCTGGAGCGTTCGGGTGTCCGGGAGGATCTGCTGACCGCGCTGTGCAAGGCCGGCGTGATCACCACCGGACCGGGCGGGTTCTTCGACGAGCACGCGGTAGTCATCGTCCAGTGCGCGAACGCACTTGGCGAATACGGCGTGGAGCCCCGGCACCTGCGGGCGTTCCGGTCGGCGGCGGACCGCCAGTCCGACCTGATCGCCCAGATCGCCGGTCCGGTGGGCAAGGCCGACAAGACCGGTGCGCGCGACCGGGCCGACGATCTGGCCCGCGAGGTGGCGGCCCTGGCGATCACCTTGCACACCTCCCTGATCAAGTCCGCTGTACGCGACGTACTGGATCGCTGAGGACTAGACTCAGACGCGGCGGCACAACCAGGGCGGAGGTCAGACACAAATGGGTGAGGTTCGTGTGGTCGGCATTCGTGTCGAGCAGCCCCAGAACCAGCCGGTCTTGTTGCTGCGCGAGTCCAACGGAGACCGCTACCTGCCCATCTGGATCGGCCAGTCGGAGGCCACGGCGATCGCCCTCGAGCAGCAGGGCGTGGAGCCCGCCCGGCCGCTGACCCACGATTTGATCCGAGATCTCATTGGCGCACTTGGGCATTCGCTCAAGGAGGTCAGAATCGTCGATCTGCAGGAGGGCACCTTCTACGCCGACCTGATCTTCGATCGCGACATCAAGGTGTCGGCGCGCCCGTCGGACTCGGTGGCTATCGCCTTGCGGATGGGCGTGCCGATCTATGTCGAGGAGGCGGTGCTGGCCGAGGCCGGGCTGCTGATCCCCGACGAGAGCGGCGAGGAAGGCGCAGGGGCCGTCCGCGAGGACGAGGTCGAGAAATTCAAGGAGTTCCTCGACAGCGTCTCCCCGGATGATTTCAAGGCCACCTGAGCGGGTGTCCGGGCGCGGGTTCGCAAAGCACGGTCGCCGACCAAGATCACGGATGCGTCTCATCTGGGTGGGCAGCGGTTCGACACGCGCGGCGGATGCCGGGGAGCATGCCCTGCGGCGGCCATACTTTGATTGCGACGACGAGCACGACTGCCCGTCGATAAGCGTATGCTCGGAGGACTCGGACTAGGACTAGGGCAAACGCGGTTGGTGGAGCGGTCAGCGGGCCACTGGTTCGAACGGCGAGAGGAAGCATCGTGGGCGAGAAGCCACGTCAGGGACAGCTGGATCTTGCCGGCACCGGTCTTTCCGATTCCGCGGGTCGCTACGAGGTGGACGGCGCCGGGTCGGCCCCGGTAGGCGAGGCGGTGCAGCCGGGTCTCTTCCCGGACAATTCGGTGCCCGACGAGCTAGTGGGTTACCGAGGGCCGAGCGCCTGCCAGATCGCCGGAATCACCTACCGCCAGCTCGATTACTGGGCCCGCACCTCGCTGGTGGTGCCGTCGATCCGCGGCGCGGCCGGCTCGGGCAGCCAGCGGCTGTACTCGTTCAAAGACGTCCTGGTCCTCAAGATCGTCAAGCGCCTTCTCGACACCGGCATCTCGCTGCATAACATCCGCGTCGCCGTGGACCACCTGCGCCAGCGCGGCGTCCAGGACCTGGCCAACATCACACTGTTCTCCGACGGCACCACGGTCTACGAATGCACCTCGGCCGAAGAGGTCGTCGACCTGCTGCAGGGCGGTCAGGGTGTGTTCGGCATCGCGGTGAGCGGCGCGATGCGGGAGCTCACCGGCGTGATCGCCGACTTCCCGGGCGAGCGCGCCGATGGCGGCGAGTCGATCGCCGCGCCCGAGGACGAGCTGTCCTCGCGGCGCAAGAGCCGCGACCGCAAGATCGGCTGA
Organism: Candidatus Mycolicibacterium alkanivorans; assembly: GCF_022760805.1. Lineage (NCBI taxonomy): Bacteria > Bacillati > Actinomycetota > Actinomycetes > Mycobacteriales > Mycobacteriaceae > Mycobacterium > Candidatus Mycolicibacterium alkanivorans. Next base: position 2,541,007 of record NZ_JAIVFL010000001.1, read on the forward strand.
CGCCCTTCTCCTCGCGAGCAGCGCGGCGAATGACCCGACCAGCGGGCTAGGATCAATACTGCATCGCCCCCGCGCGGGAGAGTTCCGTGGCCGCCAGTCACGGACGCCGAAGGAGCAACACCTCTCCGTCAACCTCTCAGGCACCCGGACCGCGCGTGGCCACGATGCCTCTGGAAAGCGGTGACCGCACGTCACCCGCCCATGGGGAAAGGCACCGAGTTCGGCGCCGAATCTCTCAGGCACCCGAACCGGGTCGACGACAGAGGGAGAGGACGCCACAGACGGCTGCGTCCGCCCTCAGTCAGGAGTCCTTCGAAGTGTCCGACCATACCCAGCCACTGTTCGCCGATCGTCACATCGGACCGGATTCCGACGACATTGCCGCCATGCTCGACGTGATCGGTGTGGCCTCACTCGACGAGCTCGCCGCCAAGGCACTGCCCGCCGGAATTCTCGACGCCGTCGGCCCCGACGGTCTGGCGCCGGGGCTGGACGGCCTGCCGGCCGCCGTCGGCGAGCACGCGGCGCTGGCCGAGCTGAAGGCGATGGCGGATGCCAACACCATCGCGGTGTCGATGATCGGTCAGGGCTACTACGACACGCTCACCCCGCCGGTGTTGCTGCGCAACATCCTGGAAAACCCGGCCTGGTACACGGCGTACACGCCGTACCAGCCGGAAATCAGCCAGGGACGGCTCGAGGCGCTGCTGAACTTCCAGACCATGATCTCCGACCTGACCGGCCTGGAGGTGGCCAACGCCTCGATGCTCGACGAGGGCACCGCGGCCGCCGAGGCGATGACGCTGATGCACCGCGCGTCGCGCGGATCGGCAAACCGGCTGGCTGTCGACGAGGACCTGCTCACCCAGGCCGCGGCCATTTTGGCGACTAGGGCGGAGCCGCTGGGCATCGAGATCGTCACCGCCGACCTGCGCAACGGGCTGCCCGAAGGCGAGTTCTTCGGTGTCGTCGCCCAACTGCCCGGGGCCAGCGGGCGGGTGACGGACTGGTCGAAGCTCGTCGAGCAGGCCCACGAACGCGGCGCCCTGATCGCGTTGGGCGCCGACCTGCTGGCGCTGACCCTGATCGCCCCGCCGGGCGAGATCGGCGCCGACGTGGCGTTCGGCAGCACCCAACGATTCGGTGTCCCAATGGGCTTCGGCGGCCCGCACGCCGGCTACCTGGCCGTGCACGGCAAGCACGCCCGGCAGTTGCCCGGCCGCCTGGTCGGGGTGTCGGTGGACGCCGACGGGTCGCCGGCCTACCGGCTGTCGCTGCAGACCCGCGAACAGCACATCCGCCGCGACAAGGCGACCTCCAACATCTGTACCGCCCAGGTGCTGCTGGCCATCATGGCCGCGATGTATGCCAGCTACCACGGTGCCGACGGATTGACCGGCATCGCGCGGCGCGTGCACGGACATGCCCGCACGCTTGCCGCCGGACTGGCCGCCGCCGGTGTCGAGGTGGTGCACGACACGTTCTTCGACACGATCCTGGTGCAGGTGCCCAACCGGGCCGGCGCCGTGAAGGCCGAGGCCAAGGGCCGCGGCATCAACATCTGGCGCGTCGACGCCGACCACGTCTCCATCGCCTGCGACGAAGCCACCACCTCCGAGCATGTCGCGCTGGTGCTGGAATGCTTCGGCGCCGCACCGGCCGGGGATTACTCCGGACCCCAAATCGACTCGCGGACAAGTGAATTCCTGACCCATCCGGCGTTCACCCGGTACCGCACCGAGACCGAGATGATGCGGTACCTGCGCACGCTGGCCGACAAGGACATCGCGTTGGACCGCAGCATGATCCCGCTGGGCTCGTGCACCATGAAGCTCAACGCCGCCGCGGAGATGGAGTCCATCACCTGGCCGGAGTTCGGCCGCCAGCATCCGTTCGCCCCGGCCGGCGACACCCCGGGCCTGCGCAAGCTGATCGCCGATCTGGAGGGCTGGTTGACAGCGGTCACCGGTTACGACGCAATCTCGTTGCAGCCCAACGCCGGATCGCAGGGTGAGTACGCCGGTCTGCTGGCCATCCACGCCTACCACGCCGGCCGTGGCGACACCCACCGCGACATCTGCCTGATCCCGTCCAGCGCGCACGGCACCAACGCGGCCTCGGCGGCGATGGCCGGCATGCGGGTGGTCGTGGTGGCCTGCCGGGAGAACGGGGACGTCGACCTCGACGACCTGCACGCCAAGGTGGCCGAGCACGCCGACAAGCTTGCGGCGCTGATGATCACCTATCCCTCGACCCACGGGGTGTTCGAACACGACATCGCCGACATCTGCGCGGCCGTTCACGACGCCGGCGGTCAGGTCTACGTCGACGGTGCCAACCTCAATGCGCTGGTCGGGCTGGCCCGGCCGGGTAAGTTCGGCGGTGACGTGAGTCACCTGAACCTGCACAAGACGTTCTGCGTTCCGCACGGCGGCGGCGGCCCCGGTGTCGGCCCGGTCGCGGTGCGTGCGCATCTGGCGCCGTATCTGCCGGGCCATCCGCTTGCCGAGGAGTTGCCGAACGGGCATGTCGTGTCGGCGGCCCCGTACGGGTCGGCGTCGATCCTGCCGATCACGTGGGCCTACATCCGGATGATGGGCGGACGCGGACTGCGGGACGCCTCGCTGACGGCGATCGCCTCGGCGAACTACATCGCCCGCCGCCTCGACGAGTACTACCCGGTGCTGTACACCGGGGAGAACGGCATGGTGGCCCACGAGTGCATTCTTGATCTGCGCGGCATCACCAAGGCCGCCGGTGTCACGGTCGACGATGTGGCGAAGCGGTTGGCGGACTACGGTTTCCACGCGCCGACGATGAGCTTCCCGGTGGCGGGCACGTTGATGGTGGAGCCGACCGAGAGCGAGAGCCTGGCCGAGGTGGACGCGTTCTGCGAGGCGATGATCGCCATCCGCGGCGAGATCGACAAGGTCGGCTCGGGGGAGTGGTCGGCCGAGGACAACCCGCTGCACAACGCCCCGCACACCGCCGAGTGCCTGCTGGTCGACGAGTGGACGCACCCCTACACCCGCGAGCAGGCGGCCTACCCGCTGGGCAAGGGATTCCGGCCGAAGGTGTGGCCGCCGGTGCGGCGCATCGACGGCGCCTACGGTGACCGCAACCTGGTGTGCTCCTGCCCGCCGGTGGAGGCCTTCGCCTGATAGCGTCACACCTGTGCCGCCCGCCAGGGTTCGCCAGTGGCAAGACGGAGGTCTAGGAAAGCAGCGAGGTGACGGCCGTGCTCAGGTCGGGGGAGTCCGACGCCGGGATGCTCTGGTAGGTCCCGCCGGAGAGTTGGGCCACCGCCTGCCACGTCGCACGGTCCTGGTCGTCACCGAGGTCGATGACGTTGATGGCCACCGGCTTGGCCGGGTCGACGGCCGACTTCACGTAGTTCTGCAGCCCGGGGCCATCCAGCGACTGGTCGGTATGCGGCCCCTGCACGATCACCAGAACCGAATTCGTCTGACCCTGGCGGAAATTCGCCAGCGCATCGCCGTAGACCAGGCGCAGGGTGGTGAACGACACCCCGCCGCTTCCGGCCGGCGACAGCCCGTTGAGGGTGTTCGTCAACGCGGCCGCGCGTGGCTGACCGTCGACCTGGTCGGACAGCGGGCCCATCGGCACCACCGAGCGGCCGGCGACACCGTTGAACGTCCACAGCCCCACGGCGGCGTTGGGCGGCAGCGCGCCGATCCGGTTGTCCAGTGCCGTCACGACGTTGGCCAGCCGCGGCTTTCCGCCCTCGTCCCCGGACATCGCCCGGTCGAGCATGATCGTGGTGGCTGCCCCCGCCGCAGGGGCGGACAGCGCGGCGGCCACCGTGGCGCGCACCGAATCGTCACCCGCGGCCAGCGGTGCGCCCAGCGGCCCGAAGCTCACCACGTCGTTACCCGGCGGGCTGGTGCCCTCGGCGCGGAACCCGGCCTTGGCGAGTTCCGCGAGCTGCCCGGGCTTGCGCATGTAGCGGGCGAACTCACTGGCCGCACTGACCTGCTCCTCGGCCAGCCAGTTGCCCGCCAGCAGCACGGTGGGGTAGTCAGCCAGCGCGACGGGACCCGGTGGCAGCCAGCCGGCGATGTTCGCCTTGGCATCCGAGATCGACGAAACACGTTGGAACAATTGCTGTTCGGTGGTGGCCACCGCATGCACCGGGGCGGCAGCCGGGTCTCCGGAAGCCAGCAGCGCCCTCCACGCCTCCCCGGCGGTGTTGTCGGCCAGCTTGGGCTGACCGGCCACCAAGGCGTTGACCGCGCCCAGGCCCGCGGTGGCCGGGGCGCCCGGCGGAGCCGATGCCGCCGCGACCGCCTCGGCCAGCAGGTAGGTGGCGTCACTGTCCCCGGCGGTCGGCAGGGCCAGGCGCAGCGGTCCCCAGCCGGGCAGGTCCAGCGAGTCCAGGGCCGTCGGATTGGTCTGCAGCCCTGGCAGTGCTCCCCAACCCTGTTGATCCAGTGCGTCTTTGAGCTGGGGGCGTACCGCGAGCAGCACCGGTGAGGTGACCAGGGAGCGCGCATCGGTGACGATCTCCTTGCCGGCGACGGCCTGCAGCCGGGCCGAGGACACCGCGCTGGCCGGAATCCACAGTGCCGGGCGCTCGCCGAGGTTGCCGGGCCAGTTGCTGACGAATCCGTTGATCACCGCGTCGGAGTCGGCCGCAGTGACAACGACTTTCACGCACCGGTCGCCGACCGGGGTGGCCTGGGCATTGTAGGTCTCGGCGAACTTCGTGACGTTGTCGGCGATCGAGGCGTCGGCCACCACCGGGACATTGGCGGTGCCGGACAGGCACTGCTGGGCCGCTTCGGTCGAGCGGTGGGACAGCACGCCGCCGAAGAAGCGCCACAGGATGACCCCACCCACTACCACCACGACGGTGATCAGGGCGGCGATCACACCGATGCTCACACCACGCCGACCGCCCTCGCTGCGGTGGCCGCCCTCCCAGGCGGCGACGCGCCGCCGGGCTGCGGTGGCCGTGGCATCCGGTTCGCCTCGATCGTCGTAGTCGGGGGCGTCGTCGGCGGTGTAACCCGTCGAGTCCGACGAGTCGGCGGGCTCATCCGGTTCACCGAAGGATTCCCCGGGACCGGGTTTGCTGTGCCTGCCCATGGCGGTGAGGTGATCCTTACTTTCGTCGAACGGTTCGCACGAAGTGTGCCGCCGGATCCCGCACGAGTCTAGCGATCAGCGGTCCGCCCCCGATCGGCGGCGAGTCGACAGCCGATCAGGCCCCGACGCTGGCCTTGTACTCCCGGCGACGGCGATGCAGGATCGGCTCGGTGTAGCCGCTGGGCTGGCTCGCACCAGCCAGGATGAGATCCTGAGCGGCCTGGAAGGCGATGCTGCCCTCCGGATCCGGCGCCATCGGACGGAATTCGGGGTCCTTGGCGTTCTGCTCGTCGACCACCGCGGCCATCCGGCGCAGGCTCGCCCTGACATCGTCTTCGGTGATCACGCCGTGGCGCAGCCAGTTCGCCAGCAGCTGGCTGGAGATGCGCAGCGTGGCGCGGTCCTCCATCAGGGCGATGTTGTGGATGTCGGGCACCTTCGAGCAGCCGACGCCGGCGTCGATCCAGCGCACCACGTAGCCGAGGATGGACTGGCAGTTGTTGTCGACCTCTTCGTGGATCTCCTCCGGCGACCAGGCCAGTTCGGCCGCCAGCGGGATGGTGAGCAGCTGGTCGATGCTGGTGCGGGTCTTGCCGGCCAGTTCCTTGTGCACCGCGTAGACGTCGACGTAGTGGTAGTGCATGGCGTGCAGGGTGGCCGCGGTCGGCGAGGGCACCCAGGCGGTGGTGGCCCCGGCGCGGGGCTGGCCGATCTTCTGCTCGACCATGTCGGCCATCAGGTCGGTCATCGCCCACATGCCCTTGCCGATCTGCGCCTTTCCGGAGAACCCGGTGGCTAGGCCGACGTCGACGTTCTGGTCCTCGTAGGCCAGGATCCAGGGCTGGGTCTTCATCGCGCCCTTGCGGATCATCGGGCCGGCTTCCATCGAGGTGTGGATCTCGTCGCCGGTGCGGTCCAGGAAGCCGGTGTTGATGAACGCCACCCGGTCGGCGGCGGCCTTGACGCAGGCCTTGAGGTTCACCGAGGTGCGGCGCTCCTCGTCCATGATGCCGACCTTGATGGTGTTCTGCGGCAGCCCGAGAACGTCCTCGACCCGGCTGAACAGCTCGCAGGTGAACGCCACCTCGTCGGGCCCGTGCATCTTGGGCTTCACGATGTAGATCGAGCCGGTGCGGCTGTTTTGTCCGTTCAGCCCGTGCATGGCGATCAGCGTGGTGAACAGGGCGTCCTGGATGCCCTCGAAGACCTCGTTGCCGTCGGCGTCGACGATGGCGTCGTTGGTCATCAGGTGCCCGACGTTGCGGACGAACAGCAGGCTGCGCCCGGGCAGGGTGAACTCCGAGCCGTCAGGGGCGGTGTAGGTGCGGTCGCCGTTGAGCACGCGGGTGAAGGTCTTGTCGCCCTTGGTGACCTCTTCGGCGAGGTCGCCCTTGTTCAGGCCGAGCCAGTTGCGGTAGCCCAGCACCTTGTCGTCGGCGTCGACGGCGGCCACCGAGTCCTCGAAGTCCATGATCGTGGTGATCGCGGACTCGAGCACGACGTCCTTGATGTCGGCCTTGTCGGTGGATCCGACGGGGGATTCCGGGTCGACCAGGATCTCGATGTGCAGGCCGTGGTTGATCAGCAGCACCGACCAGTCGGGCGAGCCGAGCGTGCCGGTGTGGCCCAGGAACTTCTCCGGGCTGGCCAGGCCGGTGGAATGGTCGTCACCGAGGGCAATCTGCAGAGCTCCGTCGACGACGGACAGGCCGGTGGCGTCGCTCCACGAGCCGGTTTCCAGCGGAACGGCCTGGTCGAGGAAGTTGCGCGCGTAGGCGATGACCTTGTCGCCGCGGACCTTGTTGTAGCTGGTGCCCGGCTCGGCGCCGTCCTCGGTGCTGATCACGTCGGTGCCGTACAGGGCGTCGTAGAGCGATCCCCAGCGGGCGTTGGCGGCGTTCAGCGCGAAGCGGGCGTTGAGGATGGGGACCACCAGCTGCGGGCCGGCGGTCGTGGTGATCTCGTCGTCGACGCCGGAAGTGGCGATGCTGAAGTCTTCGGGCTCGGGCAGCAGGTAGCCGATATCGGCGAGGAACTGCTTGTACTCACCGGCGTCGATGCCGCCGATGATGCGCTGGCGGTGCCACCTGTCGATCTGCGCCTGCAGCTCGTCGCGGCGGGCCAGCAGGTCGGAGTTCTGCGGGCTGAGGTCGGCCACCACCTTGTCCACGCCGGACCAGAAGCTGTCGGGATCGACACCGATACCGGGCAACGCCTCGTTGGTGATGAAGTCGTACAACACCTGGGCCACACGCAGGTTGCCCACGGAAACGCGTTCGGTCATCTGTCCTCCCTCAAGACAATCAATTCATCTTACCCGCCGGTAACGCGGCCTCGTGCCCCGGCAGCGGCATTGAGCAGCTGCTCACAGCGTTCGAGCAGTGCCGCGCGCAGCGGCGCGGCGCGCTCGGCCACAGCGCCCTGGCGCCGCACGTATTCCGCGCGGCCACCGGGCTCCTCCACGGCGATCGGCTGGAAGCCGAAGTCCGTCAGGTCATATGGGCTGGCCCGCATGTCGAGCTCGCGGGCGTCGGCGGCCAGCTGCAGGCAGTTCAGCAGCAGCTGTGAGTCGGCCAGCGGGCCCAGTTTGTAAGCCCACTTGTACAAGTCCATGTTCGCGTGCAGGCAGGCGGGCTGCTCCCAGTCGATCTGGGTCTCGCGGCTCAGGGCACCGTGATTGCGCGGCGCCGCCGCCGGCGTGAAGAAGCGGAAGGCGTCGAAGTGGCTGCAGCGCAACGGCATTGACTCGACGACGGCGTCGGTCCCGGCGGTGCCCAGCCGCAGCGGCACCCGGTCGTGGCGAACGTCGTCGGTGCGGTAGACCATCGCCCATTCGTGCATGCCGAAGCAGCCGTACTGGGCCGGCCGCTCGGCGGTGGCGCGCAGCAGACCCGCGATGAAGCCGACGGTGTCGAGCCTGGCCGGCAGGTAGGACTCGCCGACGGTGACCCCGGAGGATGTGGTGACGTAGCCGGCGCGGTTGAGGTACTGCGCGGCTGACGTCCCGGCCAGCGCGGTGCCGTAGCCCGGATGCCAAACCCGCAGCTGGCGCGGCCGCAGACTGTAGTAGGTGAACAGGAAATCCCAGACGGGGTGCGCTTCACCACGTTGGGCGCGGCGGCGGTGCGGCGCGGTGAACGCCTCGACCCGCTCCCGGTGCGCGGCGGCCCGGTCGAGCCAGTCGTCCTCGGCGAGGACGAGCTCAGGCACGATGCATCCCGTCGCGAACCGTGCCGACCAGGTCCTCGACGAGGTCCTCCAGCGCCACCATCGCGCATACGTTGCCATCAGCCCTGGTGACCATGGCCAAGTGGCTGTTGTCCCGGCGCAACCGGGACAGCGCGTCCGGCAGTGGCATGTCAGCGGGCAGCTGCGGCAATGGCCGCACCGCCGAGCCGTCGATCACCGCGCCGGGGTCGTCGATCTGGTCGAGCACGTCCTTGATGTGCACGAAGCCGACGAATTGCCCGGCGGGGTCGGTGAGCGGGAAGCGCGAGTACCCGGTCGTGGCCAGGGCTTGTTCGATGGCGGCGACAGTGGGTCGGGCACCTTCGCCGGCGACCGCGACGGAGAAGATCTCGGCCAGCGGCACCGCGACGTCGTTGACCACCCGGTTGCGGATCTGCAGCGCCCGCGACAGGCGCGTGTGCTCCTCGGGGTCCAGCAGACCCTCCGACAGCGACTCGGCGATCATCTCCGAGAGCTCGACCATCGAGACGGTGTTCTCCAGCTCGGTCTTGGGTTCGATGCCCATCGCCCGCACCGTCATCCGTGCGCACCAGTCATAGAACGCGATGATCGGCCGGGTTGCCTTGACCCATAACAGGTATGGCGGCACCAGCAGAATGGCGGTCTTCTCCGGGCCGGCCAGCGCAATGTTCTTGGGCACCATCTCGCCGAGCAACACGTGCAGGATCACCACCACCGTGATCGCGACGACGAACGACACCGTGTGCAGCACCGCGTCGGGAACGCCGAGCAGGTCGAACGGCTTGGCGAGCAGGTGGGCCACCGCCGGCTCGCCGACCCGGCCCAGGACGATCGAGCACAGCGTGATGCCCAACTGCGCGCCGGCCAGCATCACCGACAGGTTCTCACCGGCCCGAATGACGATCAGCGCGCTGCGCTTGCCCTGCTCGACCAGTGCCTCGAGCCGGTCGCGGCGAGCCGAGATCAGGGCGAACTCCGCAGCCACGAAGAACGCGTTGGCCAGGATCAGCAGCAGGGTCAGCAGGATCGCGAAGATGTCGCCCATCAGTCGTCGTCCTCCGGACTCGGCTCGGCCGGGGCCGGCACCAGGTCGACCAGGTCGATGCGCCTGCCGTCCATCCGCGCCACGGTCGCCGTCCAGCGCGGCTGCCGGTCGAGCGGCGCTTCGGTGTCGAAGCCGGTCAGATCCACCGACTCGCCCTCTTCGGGGATGTGGCCCAGCGCGTGCATCACCAGGCCGCCGATGGTTTCGTAGTCGCCCTCATGAGCGCGGAAGTCGGTTGCCTCGGCCACCTCGTCGGTGCGCAGCAGGCCCGAAACCCGCCACCCGTCGCCGACGCGTTCGACGTCCGGGGTCGACTCGTCGTGCTCGTCGCGGATGTCGCCGACGATCTCCTCGATCAGGTCCTCGACGGTGACCATGCCGGCGATGCCGCCGTATTCGTCGGCCACCAGCGCGGTCTGCAGGCCGGTGGCCCGCAGTTCCGACATCAGCGCGTCACCGTCGAGCGTGGAGGGCACCACCGGCACCGGGCGGGCCAGCACGGAAAGTCGGGTGCGCTCCCGCTCGGGGTGCGGCACCTCGAAGATCTGCTTGAGATGGACCAGACCGATCGTCTCGTCGAGGTCACCGCGGGTGACGGGGAACCGGGAGTGCCCGGTGTCCCGGACCATCGCCAACAGGTCGGCCACGGTGTCGTCGGCCGCCAGCGACTCGATCTTGGAGCGCGGGGTCATCAGCTCTTCGGCGGTGCGCCCGCCGAACTGCAGGGAGCGGTCCACCAGCGACGCCGTGGTCTGGTCCAGCGCGCCCCGCCGAGCGGAGGTGCGCACCAGCGAGACCAGCTCCTGAGGCGAGCGCGCCGAGCGCAGATCGTCGGCGGGTTCGAGGCCGAACCGCTTGAGCACCCGGTTGGCGGTCTTGTTGGTCAGGTGGATCAGCGGGGCGAACAGCACCGAGAACATCACCTGCGGGCCGGCGACCACCCGCGCGGTGCGCAGCGGCACGGCCACGGCAAGGTACTGGGCCACCAACTCGCCGAAGACCATCGACACCGAGGTGGCGATGAGCAGCGCCAGAGTCAGGGCACTGCCGTCGATCCAGCGCTCGGGCACCCCGGCCGAGGTCAGCACCGGGGCCAGCAGCCGGGCGATGAACGGTTCGGCGAGGTAGCCGGTGATCAGCGTGGTGATCGAGATGCCGATCTGGGCGCCGGAGAGCTGGAAGGACAGCGTCCGGTGGGCCCGCTGGACCATCTTGTCGCGGCGCCCGCCGAGACGGGCGTTGGCGTCGACGGTGCTGCGCTCGAGTGCGGTCAGGGAGAACTCGGCCGCCACGAACACCGCGGTGCCGAGGGTCAGGAGGATGAATCCGAGCAGGCTGAGCAGGATGGTGACGACGCTCATGGTGTCCTCACCGATAGGCCGCCGGGCCTCGTGCCCGGCTGACTAGAGGAGGGTTCGGCGTCGGCTTCGTCCGGTGCCTGCTCGGTCCGGGCAGCCCGCTCCGCGAGGGTCTCGACGGGTGCCTGCGGCACTCAGATCCCTTTCCTCGTTGGAGCTCGAACAAATCCCTATGGTAGCGGCTCGAGGCCCCCGGACCGGCTCACCAGCCCGTCGGCAGTGGATGTCCCTCGGCGAACCCGGCCGCCGACTGCACCCCGAGAACGGCCCGTTCGTGCAGTTCGGCGATGGTGGAGGCACCGACGTAGGTGCAGGTGCTGCGCACCCCGGAGGTGATGTGGTCCAGGAGGTCCTCCACACCGCCGCGGTCGGGGTCCAGGGCCATCCGCGAGGTGGAGATGCCCTCTTCGAAAAGCGCCTTGCGGGCGCGGTCGAAGGCGCTGTCGCCACTGGTGCGCGCGGCGACCGCGCGTTTGGAGGCCATGCCGTAGCTCTCCTTGTAAGGGCGGTTGTCCCGGTCGTGCATCATGTCGCCGGGGGACTCGTAGGTACCGGCGAACCAGGAGCCGATCATCACGTTGGAGGCGCCCGCCGCAAGCGCCAGTGCCACGTCGCGGGGGTGGCGGACTCCGCCGTCGGCCCAGACGTGTCCACCGAGTTGCCGTGCGGCGTTGGAACATTCGAGAACAGCGGAGAACTGCGGGCGGCCGACGCCGGTCATCATCCGGGTGGTGCACATCGCACCGGGGCCCACTCCGACCTTGACGATTGTCGCTCCTGCGGTGATCAGGTCGCGGGCGCCCTCGGCGGAGACGACGTTGCCTGCGGCCAGCGGGACGCCCAGGCCCAGCGACGAGACCGCCTTGATCGCGTCGAGCATTTTGAGCTGGTGGCCGTGCGCGGTATCGACGACCAGGACGTCCACGCCGGCCTCGGCCAGCGCTTGCGCCTTGGCCGCCACGTCGCCGTTGATGCCCACCGCCGCGGCGATCCGCAGCCTGCCCGCGTCGTCGACGTTGGGACGGTAGATGCCGGCGCGTACCGCGCCGATGCGGCTGAGCACCCCGGCCAGCGATCCGTCGTCGCCGGTGAGCACGGCCACGTCGACCGGTGCGTGCTCGAGCTTTTCGAACACCTGGCGCGGGTCGGTGTGTACCGGAGCGACGACGAAATCGGTGACCGCGATATCGCGGACCCGGGCGAAACGGTCGACGCCGATGGTGGCCGCCTCGGTGACCAGGCCGACGGGCCTGCCGTCGGCCAGGACGACGGCCGCGCCGTGGGCCCGCTTGTGGATCAGGGCGACGGCGTCGGACACCGAGTCCTCGGGCCCGAGGGTGACCGGAGTGTCGGCGACCAGATCACGGCTCTTGACGAAGTCGACGGTCTGCTTGACCGCCTCGATCGGGAGGTCCTGCGGCAGCACCACAATGCCGCCGCGGCGGGCGACCGTCTCGGCCATCCGCCGTCCCGCCACCGCGGTCATGTTGGCGACCACGACGGGGATCGTGGTCCCGGTGCCGTCGGCGGTGGACAGGTCGACGTCGAAGCGGCTGGTGACGTCGGAGCGGCTGGGGACGATGAAGACGTCGTCGTAGGTCAGGTCGTACGGAGGCCGGTGGCCGTCGAGGAATCGCACCCGACCAGCCTAGTTGGCCCCGGTTTCCCTGCCGAGCAGACGCAAAAGCACTCGACACGCCGGGCGTTTGGGGGCCTTTGTGTCTGCTCGCGCTAGGGGAACCTAGACCTCGACCTCGCTGCGGTCGCCGCTCCACAGTGTGTGGAACCGGGCCGCGGGGGCGGCGTCGGTGCGGCCGTAGGTGTGGGCGCCGAAGAAGTCGCGCAGACCCTGGGTGAGTGCGGCGGGCAGCCGCTCGGTGCGCAGCGCGTCGTAGTAGGACAGCGCCGAGGCGAACCCGGGGATCGGGATGCCCAGCTCGGTGGCGGTGACCACCACCCGACGCCAGCTGTCGATCGCCGACTCGACCGCGCTGCGGAAGTACGGCGCGGCGATCAGCGTCGGCAGGTCGGGGTTCTCGTCGAATGCGTCCTTGATGCGGTTGAGGAACTTGGCCCGGATGATGCAGCCGCCGCGCCAGATCGTTGCCAGATCGCCGGGTGTGACGCCCCAGGTGTATTCGGCCGAGCCGGCCTGGATCTGGTTGAAGCCCTGCGCGTAGGCGATGATCTTCGAGGCGTACAGCGCCTGGCGCACGTCTTCGGTGAATTGCTGTGCATCCGTTGGCTTCTCGCCGAGCTTGCCGGAAGCCAGCCCGGTGGTGGCCCGGCGCTGTGGCACCGACCCGGACAGCGCCCGGGCGAACACGGCTTCGGCGATGCCGGTGACCGGCACCCCGAGGTCGAGCGCGGACTTCACCGTCCAGCGGCCGGTGCCCTTCTGCTCGGCCTCGTCGAGGATGACGTCCACCAGCGGCTTACCGGTCTTGGCATCGATCTGGCGCAGCACCTCGGCGGTGATCTCGACCAGGAAGCTGTCCAGGTCGCCGGAGTTCCACTCGGTGAACACGTCGGCGATCTGCGGGGCGGACAGTCCCAGCCCGTCGCGCAGCAGTTGGTAGGCCTCGCCGATGAGCTGCATGTCGGAGTACTCGATGCCGTTGTGGACCATCTTCACGAAGTGACCGGCACCGTCCGGGCCGATGTGGGTGCAGCATGGGACGCCATCGACGTGAGCCGAGATCTCCTCGAGCAGCGGGCCGAGCGTCTTGTAGGACTCGGCGGGGCCGCCGGGCATGATCGACGGGCCGTTGAGCGCGCCCTCCTCGCCGCCGGAGATGCCGGCACCGACGAAGTGCAGGCCGCGTTCGCGCATGGCCTTCTCGCGGCGGATGGTGTCGGTGTAGAGCGCGTTGCCGCCGTCGATGATGATGTCGCCGGGCTCCATGGCGTCGGCTAGCTCGTTGATGACGGCGTCGGTGGGATCGCCGGCCTTGACCATGATCAGCACCCGGCGCGGCCTCTCCAGCGCGGCCAGGAACTCCTCGATGGTCTCCGAGCGGACGAACTTGCCGTCCGAGCCGTGTTGTTCGAGCAGCGCATCGGTCTTGGCGACGGAACGGTTGTGCAGCGCGACGGTGTAGCCGTGGCGGGCGAAGTTGCGCGCGATGTTCGAACCCATCACGGCCAGGCCGGTGACGCCGATCTGTGCGGTACTGTTGGTGCTGCTCGTCTGCGACAGGCTCATCAAGCGCCTTTCAATTGTCCGATTATGTTGTGGCAGAGCGGGTTTAGCAGATCTACGTAGCGAAGAGCCGGTGCAGCTCGGTCAACCACGGGACGGCGACCGCGACGGTCGGGACGAACAGGACCGCCGCGGCGGCGGTGTATGCGGCCATCGACAGCCACCCGCTGTTGGGCCGGCCGGCCAGCCGCTGGACCCGGATCACCGTCGTGGGGCCGCCGGCGGCCAATGCACCCGACGGGGTGTGCCCCGCGGCGCAGGCGACCAGGGCCCGGGCCAGGGGAGCGGGTCCCGCGGCGCGCACCGCGGCATCATCGGCGAGCATCTCCACCAACAGCCGGACCGCGGCCAGCGCGCTACCGCTGCGAACGAACCGGGGAAAGGCGGTGTGGGCGGCGATGAAAGCCTCGAGTACCAGGTCGTGGCGGGCGCGCAGGTGCGCACGTTCATGGCTGAGGATCGCGACGAGCTCGGGGTCGCTCAGCGCGGACAGTGTGCCCTCGCTGAGGATCACCCGGCTGCGCACACCGGGCAGGCAGTAGGCCAGCGGTTCGGAGACGTGCAGCACCCGAAGCCCGTTCATCCCGTGGCGGCAGTCACCGAGCAGGTCGACGACCGTCCGGTGGTGGGCACGGCGGCGTCGGGTGGCGATTGCGACCTGCACGACGGCAACCGCCAGGCGGCCGCCGATCAGCAGCGTCAGCGCGAAGACCGATACGTAGGCCAGCCACAGCGGCCAGCCCAGTACCTGGGTCTCGCTGGTGATGGTGGCGGTCGGCCGGCCATCGGGTCCGGGGACGAAAAGCCTGCTGGCAATGGCCAGTCCGGCGCTGAAGGCGGACAGGACGGCGGCGGCGGCGATCGACTGCCAGAGCACGATGGCGGCCCGGGGCGCGCGCATGGGCCAGGACGCCCGTGCCAGCAGGGCCGGCACGGGGCCGACAAGCAACAGCGCTACGAGAACGAAGGCCAGCGCGGACACGCTGACAGTGTCCCTCAGGCGATGGGGGCATCGCCAGCGGGCCAGGCTGAGCGGTCCTTGGACTCCAGTTCGGCCAGCGCCCGGCGCAACGCCTCGGCTTCGTCGGCGCCCACACGCTCGACGAAATACACCAGCGCCGCCTGCCGGCTACCGGAGTCGGAGGCCTGGTCCAGCGCGTCCACCATCAAGCCGGCCACCAGCTCGTCGCGGCCGTGGACCGGTGCGTACCGGTGTGCCCGGTCGTCACGAATCTGAGAGACGAGGTTCTTGCGGGCCAACCGCTGCAGGACCGTCATCACCGTGGTGTAGGCCAGGTCGCGTTCGGCGGAGAGGGCCTCATGCACCTGGCGGACCGTCAGCGGCTCGCCGGCGGCCCACAGGTGATCCATCACCGCGCGTTCGAGTTCGCCGAGACGAGTCAACTTAGGCATATCCGTTCATCTCCAAAAGCACTGAAGTCAAGCGTACTCCCGGTTACTACCGGGCGTCGTATCCAACTTGCCTGTAAACACAAGGGCATGCCACAAGAGGAGTCGCTGACCGAGAAGATCGCCTTCGACGCACCGTTCGACAACCTGCTCGGACTGGAGTTCACCGAGCTGACCGTGGACGGCGCCAAGGCGCGGCTACAGGTACAGCCCAAGCTGTTGCAGCCGATGGGCATCGTCCACGGCGGCGTGTACTGCGCGATGATCGAGTCGATGGCCAGCACGTCGGCCTTCGTCTGGCTGTCCGCCAACGGCGGCGGCAACGTCGTCGGGGTCAACAACAACACCGACTTCCTGCGCGCCATCGGCTCGGGCACGGTCTACGGCGTCTCCGAGCCGGTGCACCGGGGCCGCCGCCAGCAGTTGTGGCTGGTGACCATCCGCGACGAGCAGGACCGCATCGTCGCCCGCGGCCAGGTGCGTCTGCAGAATCTCGAGGCCTGATGGCCCGCGGTGGCAGCATCTCCACCTGGCAGGGCGAGCGGCTCTACTCCTGACGGCCGGACAGCTTGAGCACCAGCCGCGCCCCACCCAGCGGGCTGGTATCCAAACACGCTGTGCCGCCGTGTAATTCGGCTTGCTGTGCGACAAGGGCCAGCCCGAGGCCGGATCCCGAGCGGGACGCCGTCGAGCCGCGGGAGAACCGCTCGAACACCGCGGCCCGCTCGTGCTCCGGCACGCCGCTGCCGTTGTCGTCGACGGTGATCTCGACACCCTCGGCCGAGCTGGTGACCGCCAGCCGCACCTCGGTGGCCCCGCCGTGCTTGACCGCGTTGGCGATCGCGTTGTCGATCACCAGCCGCAGGCCGACCGGAAGCCCGACCATCAACACCGCCGGCGAGGGCACCAGCGACACCTTCAGCTCCGGGAAGGTCCGTTCGGCGTCGTGCGCGGCCCGGTCCAACAGGTCGGCGATGTCGAACGGCACGAAGTCGTCGGCCGTGGTCAGCTCGCCCTGCGCCAGGCGCTCGAGTGCGGTGAGGGTGGCTTCGATGCGGCTCTGGGTGCGCATCACGTCGCCGATTACTTCGTTGCGCTGCTCGGCAGCCAGATCCAGCGTGGCGAGCACCTCGAGGTTGGTCCGCATCGCCGTCAGGGGAGTCCGCAGTTCGTGGGAGGCCACGGCGGCGAAGTCACGGGCGGACTCCAGGGCGGCCTTGGTGCGGGCCTGCTCGTCGCCGATGCGGGCCAGCATCCCCTCGACCGCCTCGGCGATCTCCACCGCCTCGCGCACCCCGCGCACCTGCACCTCGTCGGGGTTGGATTGCGCGTTGATGGCGCGGGCCTGCTGGGCCAGCAGCCGGAACGGATTGACCATGATCAGCGAGATCAGCCACCCCACCACGACGGTGCCGATGATGACCCCGGCACAGATGAGCAGCACCCGCAGGTGCAGTTCGTTGATGCGGTGCTTGGTCTCGGCAAGGGGTGCTCCCAGCGCGATCGTCGCGCCGGACACCGAGAACGTCCGCACCCGGTACTCGACGCCGTCGATCGTGGTGTTGGCGTAGCCGTTGGCCAGCTCGGGCAGGACGACGTCGGGCGGCACCGAGATGGCCATGCCGCCGACGCGAACGGTGCGCACCAGGTTGCCGTCCGGGGTGGTGGTTCCTTCGGCCGGCGGCCGGGTGCTGGACAGCAGTGAGCTGAAGTCGCCCAGGCTACTCACCGAGTCCAGCCGTCGGTCGAGCTGGCTGTACTGGTCGTTGGTGACGCCGACCCACACCCAGATACCGAGCGTCAGCACCAGCGCGACCACCGACAGGGCGGCGACGATGACGATGGTGCGCAACGACAGCACCCGCGTCGGCAACCGCTGCAGCGCCCGGTAGACGAACTCGTCGGGCCTCACGACCACGACGGTTCACCGTCGCCCGGCGCGACGGACTCACAGCGGACAATCACGCCGACCACCTTAGAGTGCGCCGGCGAACCAGGTGCGACGGCTAGGCGTTGGGGACGAGCGGGCGCTGTCCGATGCCGCACCGATTGCGGAAGTCGGTCGACGGCTGGCGGATGTTGTCCAGGTCGGCGCGGATCGACGGATTCGCGTCCAGGTACCCCTGGGTCCGGGCCGCGACCTCCTTCTTCGGCAGGCCCTGCAGGCTGGTGAAGAAGTTGTTGACGTCCGGATGACTGAACAGGTATGCCGCCATCGCCGCGGACACGCCGGACATGATGCCGGTCATGTCTGCGGTGGTGCAGTTCGGCGGCGGGGCGGCCGCGGCGGGGCCCGTCATGCTCAGCAACACCGCACCTGCGCCCAGCGCTGCCGCGGCTACGCGACGCACAGAACGACTTGATGACATGGGGCCCCCTCGGTTTGGAGTTGTATTCGCTGATGATGGTAGGGCATGCGCGGTGCGTGACACGGTGCTTTCGCCGCCGCTGGCGGGTGATCCTCAGCCAACAGGAAGCTGACGGCCAATCGGGGCAACGACTTTCGGAGTCAGGAAGCAGCCTTCTCGTCTTCGACGCAGGCCGCGATCTCCTCGAGCTGTTCGATCCTGGTACGGGCGTAGGCTTGCTGTTCGGTGATCGTCAGCTGGCCGCGCTGGCTGCCGATGAAGGTGCCGATCCACGACAGCGCGGTGGTGAGCCGCGCCCTGAACCCGACCAGGTAGATCAGGTGCAGGAACAACCACGCCAGCCAGGCGAAGTAGCCGCTGAACTCGATTCGGCCGACCTTGGCCACCGCCGAGTAGCGTGACACGGTGGCCATCGAGCCCTTGTCGAAGTACTCGAACGGCTCGCGGGCGGCCGGGTCGGCGCCCTTGAGTTCGGCCTTGATCTGCTTAGCGGCATAGCGGGCGCCCTGGATCGCGCCCTGCGCCATGCCGGGAACGCCGTCGACGAAGGCCATGTCGCCGACGACGAAGACGTTGGGATGCCCCGGAACGGTCAGGTCCGGCAGCACCTTGACCCGGCCGGCCCGGTCGATCTCGGCGCCGGACTGGTCGGCGATGATCTTGCCCAGCGGGCTGGCCGAGACACCGGCCGACCACACCTTGGTCGCAGCCTCGATGCGGTTGATCGTGCCGTCGCTGTGTTTGACGGTGATGCCGTTGCGGTCGACGTCGGTGACCATGGCTCCGAGTTGAATCTCCACGCCCAGCTTCTCCAGCCGCGCGGCCGCCTTCTGACCCAGCTTCTCGCCCATCGGTGGCAGCACCGCCGGTGCGGCGTCGAGCAGGATCACCCTGGCCTCGGTGGGGTCGATGTGACGGAACGCGCCCTTGAGGGTGTGATCCGCCAATTCGGCGATCTGCCCGGCCATCTCCACGCCGGTCGGGCCGGCGCCGACCACGACGAAGGTCAGGAGCTTCTCGCGGCGTTCCGGGTCGCTGGATCGCTCGGCCTGCTCGAAGGCACCGAGGATCCGTCCGCGCAGTTCCAGCGCGTCGTCGATGGTCTTCATGCCGGGCGCCCACTCGGCGAAGTGGTCGTTGCCGAAGTACGACTGACCGGCCCCGGCGGCCACGATGAGCGTGTCGTAGGGCGTGCGGTAGGTGTGGCCCAGCAGGATCGAGTCGACGGTCTGGTTCTTCAGGTCGACATGGGTGACCTCGCCGAGCAGGACCTGGCAGTTCTGCTGGTTGCGCAGCACCACGCGGGTGGGCGGGGCGATCTCGCCCTCGGAGATGATGCCCGTCGCCACCTGGTACAGCAGCGGTTGGAACAGGTGGTGGGTGGTCTTGGCGATCAGCTTGATGTCGACATCGGCACGCTTGAGCTTCTTGGCGGCAGTGAGCCCGCCGAAGCCGGATCCGATGATGACGACCTTGTGCTTATCCGATGGGGTGGCACCGGGGTGGGTCATTTTCGCTCCTCAACGACTTGCACAGGACACCCCTACGGTAGTCGCCCTGCCCGCAGACTTCGCGTCGGTCCCGGATCGGCCTACGTGATGTCAGCCACCGTCGAATCGTTACCGAGCCGACAATATTCATCGTCGGCGAACGGCCGGTGAATCAGTCGAAGCTGGCCAGCGCACCGCGGCTGACGTGCAGTGTCTGACCGGTGATGTGACGCGCCGCGGGGGTGGTCAAAAAGAGCGCGAGGCGGCAGATTTCGGCAGCCACCGACGGCGGTGTGGTGCTCAGCCCGTCGTAGGACGGCTCCGCGCCGTGGCCGCAGGCCACCGTGTTGACGGTGATCCCGCGGGTGCCGAAGTGGTCGGCCCGGCCGGCGGTCCAGTTGGACAGTGCGGCCTTGACCGCGGCCTCGGCGCTGCCGTCGCGCGGGTTCTCCGGCGCGACGGTGACGACGGCGCCACCGGAACGCAGGTGGTCGCCGATGTTCTGAACGAGCAGGACGGCCGAGACGACCGTGGCGTCCAGGGTGGCGCGCCAGGCGCTGGCGGTGTCGGCAAGCGTGTAGGTGCGCGGGTCACCGCCGACCCAGTGCGGCGCGGGCACGTGCACGATGGTGTCGAGGTGGTGCGGGAACTGGCTGCGCGCCTGGGCCAGGGCCGACGGGTCGGTCGTGTCGCAGACGATGGCGTCGACTTCGAGTTCCTTGGCCGCGACCTCGAGGTCGTCTCGGCGGGCGCCGCTGATGACGACCTTGTGGCCGGCGTCGCGGAAGCCTTCTGCGACGATTCGACCCAGTTCGGTATCGCCGCCGGTGACCAGCACGTCCATCGCCTTTGACCTCCTCGTGCCCAATGCTGGGATTCCAGTGTTCGCAGAGGAATGTTACTGGACAGTAGCTAAAGGTGCTAATGCGGCTCCGACACGATCCGGACACGAGGTCGCGTTTCGCCCTAAAGTGAGCCCAATGAGGCGGATCGGGACGCCCGGGGCCAGCATCTGGCTGCCGGGCTGGGTGTACGCCCCGGCCGTCCTCGGTGCGGGGTTCGTGGTGCTGCCGCTGGTGGCGATGGCGGTGAGGGTCGACTGGCCGCAGTTCTGGCCGCTGATCACCAGCACGCCCTCGCAGGCCGCCCTGCTGCTGAGCCTGCGCACCGCCGTGGCCAGCACGGTGTTGTGCGTGTTGGTGGGCGTGCCGATGGCACTGGTGCTGGCCCGCAGCGACGGCCGAGTTGTCCGGGCGTTGCGGCCGCTGATCCTGCTGCCGCTGGTGCTGCCGCCGGTGGTCGGCGGCATCGCGCTGCTGTATGCCTTCGGCCGGATGGGATTGCTGGGCCAGTACCTGGAGACCGCGGGGATCCGCATCGCTTTCAGCACGACGGCGGTGGTGCTGGCGCAGACATTCGTCTCGCTGCCCTTCCTGGTGATCGCGCTGGAAGGTGCCGCCCGGACCGCCGGCGCCGACTACGACCTGGTGGCCGCGACGCTGGGGGCCCGCCCGGCGACGGTGTGGTGGCGGGTCACGCTGCCGCTGCTGGCACCCGGCCTGGTCTCGGGTGCGGTGCTGGCCTTCGCCCGCTCGCTGGGCGAGTTCGGCGCGACGCTCACCTTCGCCGGGTCCCGGCAGGGCGTCACCCGGACGCTCCCGCTGGAGATCTACCTTCAGCGCGAAGCCGACCCCGACGCCGCGGTGGCCCTGTCGATCCTGCTGGTCGCCGTGGCCGCCGTCGTCGTCCTCGCCGTGGGCGCCAGGCGGTTGTCCGGCTGGAACTCCGCATGAGCGCCGATGGCTGAGCTGCACGTCGGGGCCGCGGTGCGGCAACGCGGGCTCGACGTCGAATTCGACGTCGCTGCCGGAGAGGTGCTGGCCGTTCTCGGCCCCAACGGAGCCGGCAAGTCGACCACGATGGACGTGATCGCCGGTCTGCTGCGGCCCGATACGGGTGTCGTACGGGTCGGCGGACGGACGCTCACCGACACCTCAGCCGGTATCCAGGTGGCCGCCCACGACCGTCGGGTCGGACTGCTGCTGCAGGATCCGCTGCTGTTTCCGCACCTGAGCGTGCAGGCCAACGCCGAGTTCGCACCGCGAAGCCGGGGAGCGGGCCGGGCGAAGGCCCGGCGGGCCGCCGCCCGCTGGCTGGCCGATGTGGGCGTGGCGGACCTGGCCGCCCGCAAACCCGGGGAATTGTCAGGCGGGCAGGCCAAGCGGGTGGCGATCGCGCGCGCGCTGGCGGCCGAGCCGGAGGTTCTGCTGCTCGACGAACCGCTGGCCGGGCTCGACATCGCCGTCGCCGCGTCGGTGCGGGCGGTGCTTCGCCGGGTCTCGGCCACCGACGGGCGCGCGACCGTCCTGATCACCCATGACCTGCTCGACGTCCTGACCCTGGCGGATCGGGTGATGGTGATCGAAGGGGGCGCGGTAGCCGAGATCGGGCCGGTCGCCGAGGTGCTCGCCGCCCCGCGGAGCCTGTTCGGGGCACGCATTGCGGGTGTGAACGTGGTGCGCGGCGTCCTGGACGGCCCGCACACCGTGCGCGCGGCCGACGGCACACCGTGGCACGGCACCCCCGCAGAGGATCTGGCCGAGCAGTCGGCCGTGATCGCGGTGTTCACCCCGGCGGCGGTGGCGGTGTACCGCGACCAGCCGGCCGGCAGCCCGCGCAACTGCGTGAAGGTGACCGTCGCCGAACTCGACGCCAACGGCGCGACGGTGCGGGTTCGCGGTGGCCAGCAGGCCGACGGCGCGCCTGGACTTGCCGCCGATATCACCGCCGAGGCCGCCGCGGACCTTCGACTGACTGCCGGGGACGCGGTGTGGTTCAACGTCAAAGCCCAGGAGGTGGGCCTTCACCCCGCGGCGCGCCCCACTGTGCGACAGCTGTGAGGACGGCCCGCCGCCGGTCACCGGAGCCGGGGCCGGGTTGCCGGAACGGACTGCTGGTACCGGCCGCTGAACTGGTCTGTTGCGAAAATTTGTGGATTCACCACAGCGGCGCCATGCACCACATCGTGAGCAGGCCACACTTGCGTCACGGCTGTAACACGGTAGGTTCATCGCCATGACTGAGCCGGACCCGACATCACGACGCCCGGGCCGTTGGACAGCGCTCGTGGTCACGGCCGTGACCGCGGCTGGTGGTGCCGTCACGATCGCCCTGCCGCCGACCTCGGCGACCGCCGATCCCGTGGCCCCCGCGCCGCCGTCCACGACGGCCGCTGCCCCGGCAGCCCCCCCGGCCACCGATGTCCCGCCGCCGGCCGACCCGAACGCCCAGGCTCCGGCGCCCGGTCCACCCGCACCGGCGCCCCGGTGCCGGTCGACCCCAACGCCCCGGCGCCCCCCGGTGCCGGTCGACCCCAACGCCCCGGCGCCCCCGCCAGCCGACCCCAATGCCGCACCGGTTCCTGCGCCGGCTCCCGAGCCCGGCCGCGTCGACAACGCCACCGGCGGCTTCAGCTACCTGCTGCCAGCCGGCTGGGTGGTCTCGGATGCCTCTCGCCTGAACTACGGCCAGGCCCTGCTCAGCAAGGAGATCGGTCCCGCCCAGAACGGACAGCCCGCGCCGACGGCCAACGACACGAGCGTCCTGCTCGGCCGCCTCGACCTGAAGCTCTTCGCTGGCGCCGAACAGGACAACAGCAAGGCCGCGGTCCGGCTGGCCTCGGACATGGGCGAGTTCTTCATGCCGTTCCCAGGCGTCCGGGTCAACCAGCAGACCGGTGTGCTGCAGGCCGGTGACATGCCCGGCTACTTCTCCTCCTACGAGGTCAAGTTCACCGACACCAGCAAGCCCAACGGTCAGATCTGGGCCGGCGTGGTGGGCACGGCGCAGCCGAACGCCCCGATGAACCTGCGCAACCAGCGGTGGTTCGTGGTCTGGCTGGGCACCGCCAAGGACCCGATCGACCCGGCGGCCGCCAAGGCGCTGGCCGAGTCCGTCCGCCCGTACAGCCCGCCGCCTCCGCCGGCGCCGGACCCGAACGCCCCGGCACCTGAGACGCCGGCGCCCACCCCCGGTGGCCGCATTCCGCTCGGCGTGCCCGTCCCGGTCCAGACGCCGGTGCCGGAGATGCAGCCGGCCGGCTGAGCCCCTTTGCGGCCAGCAGGATCGCTGGCCGCCGGTAACTGACGATGTGGCCGGTTCAACGCGCGAATCGGTACCCGGCGGAGGTATACCAGTGTGATGACGGCCCGGCAGCCACGCCCGGCCGGCGACACCGAGGAGAGATCCTGATGGACATGTTGGCGGCGACCGAATTCCTCGCCCGTTCCTCGACGCTGACCAGCGTCGGCTGGATCGGCTACATCATCATCGGCGCGATCGCGGGCTGGATCGCGGGCAAGATCGTCAAGGGCGGCGGCTCGGGCATCCTGATGAACATCGTCATCGGTGTGGTCGGCGCGCTGATCGGTGGCTTCCTGCTGAGCTTCTTCCTGAACACCGCCGAGGGCGGCTGGTGGTTCACGCTGTTCACCGCGATCCTGGGCTCGGTGATCCTGTTGTGGATCCTGAGCAAGGTCCGCAAGTAGGCGGGGACCGGCTCAGCCGGGCGTCTGCAGCGGCGTTCCGTCCAGGTGCACCACCACGTCCGACAGCGGTCGGCGCGGGGTGGCCGGTAGCGGATCGGCGTTGAGCGCCGACCAGCCGACGCGCAGCAGCATCTGCGGAAAGCCGTCGCCGTCGAGCAGCTTGGTGCGCACCTCCTCGCGGGTGTCGGCGAGTTCGAGGGGCTCGGTCAGCGGGCAGCTGGCCAGACCGAGGGCCGTCGCGGTCAGCAGGGCGGTCCCGGTGGCCTCCCCGGCACGCAACTGTGCCGCCGGGTCGTCGGTTGCGGTGGCCAGCACCAGAACCACCCCGGCGTCGTCGCGTGCTTCCACGCCGCAGGGCTGTTCGAGCACCGGGTTGGCGAAGACCCGCGGGGCGAACTTTCCCTGCTTCTCGGCTGAGGGGGTGTTGCGTGCGGGCACCCCGGCGGGCGAGCCGTGCCTGCCGCTCCACATCGCCAGTTCGGCCAGGTACTCGGGATCGCTGAGGTGTTGTCGCACAGCGCGGGTCACCACCTGCGCGAGCTCACCCTCCTCCTCGACCCGGCGCAGCGAGACGCCCGAGCGGGCGGCACGCGAGGCGATCAGCGCGATGTCGCCGCTGGGCACCGGCCAGGAGGAGAACCAGCGGCGGTCGGTGCGGCGCCGGGGTATGGCGGCGGCCAGCGCGATCTCCTGGTCGGCGACGTACGGGCCGATGATCTCGACGGCGGCCAGGTGGTCGGGGTCGGCCGGGTTCGGGAAGCGATGCACTTCGGAGGCCCAGCCCAGTGCCGAGAGGGCGACGGTGAAGTGTTGCAGCGCAACACCGCAACTCAAGGTCAGGTCGCGCCGCGCGGGGTCGATGTGGGGCAGGTGCCGGGCGGGGTCGGCGTACAGGTGCACGCTCTCGTCGCCGACCCGCCAGCGCCACGGCTGTGAGTTGTGCACTGATGGGGCACGGACCGCCAGCGCCAGCGCGGCCTCCACGGTCGCCTTGTCGGGCAGTTCCTTCTCCATGCTGACTCCTTGCCTGACCGGTCGGGTGTCCATCCCACCGTCACACCGAAAACCCTGACGGCACAGTCATCGAAAGGCCCCGATCGTGGGCCATTGGTCCCTTCGTTGCACGATGGGTACATGGCAGGTTTCACGGTCCCGACCACGATGCGCGCCTGGCGCGTGCGCCGGCCCGGCCCGATGCGAAGCAACCCGTTGGAATTCGACGCTTCGGCCGAGGTCCCGCTGCCGGCTCCGGACGAGCTGTTGGTGGCGGTGCGGGCGTGCGGGGTGTGCCGAACCGACCTGCACGTCAGCGAGGGCGATCTGGCGGTCCATCGCCCGGGCGTGACGCCCGGCCACGAGGTGGTCGGCGAGGTGGTGGTGGTCGGCCCGGACGCCGGTGACGGCTTCGCCGTCGGGGACCGGGTGGGCATCGCCTGGCTGCGGCACACCTGCGGGGTGTGCCAGTACTGTCTGCGCGGCGACGAGAACCTGTGCCCGAATTCGCGCTACTCCGGTTGGGACGCCGACGGCGGCTATGCCGAGTTCGCCACTGTTCCAGCGGCTTTCGCGCACCACCTGCCCGACGGTTACTCCGACAGCGAGCTGGCTCCGCTGCTGTGCGCGGGCATCATCGGCTACCGGTCACTGCTGCGCGCGCAGCTGCCGGCGGGTGGCCGGCTGGGGTTGTACGGGTTCGGCGGCAGCGCACACCTCACCGCCCAGGTGGCCCTGGCTCAGGGTGCGGAGGTGCACGTGATGACGCGCGGTGCGGAGGCTCGCCGGCTGGCCCTGGATCTGGGTGCGGCCTCCGCGCAGGGGGCGGCCGATCCGCCGCCGGTGAAGCTGGACGCCGCGATCCTGTTCGCCCCGGTCGGAGAGCTGGTGCTGCCCGCATTGGAGGCACTCGACCGAGGCGGCACCCTGGCGGTGGCGGGTATCCACCTCAGCGACATCCCGTCGCTGAACTATCAGCGACACCTGTTCCAGGAACGTCAGATTCGCTCGGTCACGTCGAACACCCGCGCCGACGCCCGCGAGTTCCTGGCCTTCGCCGGTCGGCACCGCATCGAGGTGACCGGCCCGGAGTATCCGCTGGAGCAGGCCGACCGCGCGCTGACCGACCTGGTCGAGGGCCGCATCGCCGGCGCGGCAGTGTTGCTGCCGTGAGCCGCTGAGGGGACCCTAGATCATGAACCGGGAGTTCCGGGCGCGGCGCACCAAGCGCCGACGTCAGTCAGGTGGACAGGTGCCACACCAGGGCGGCGGCCAGCGCGCCCAGGCCGTTCAGCGACCAGTGCAGGGCGATCGGCGCGATCAGGCTGCCGCTGCGCTTGCGCAGCCAGGTGAACACGAAGCCGGCCGCACCGGTGGCCAGCACGGCCATGGTGACACCGGCCAGCATGCCGACCACGCCGCCGCCGAAAAGCCGGGTGAACCCGACGTTGCTGCTCGTCAGCCCCAGTGAGGTGGCGATGTGCCACATGCCGAACAGCAGCGAGCCGGCGGCCGCCACCCCGCGGAAGCCCCAGGCGCGGTCGAGCGCGCCGTGCAGGACACCGCGGAAGGCCAGTTCCTCGGGGATCACGGTCTGCAAAGGGATGATGATCATCGAGGCCACCAGCGCACCCGACAACGTCGCGTAGTGGTTGTTGAGGAACATCGGGCGGGTCCACGGCAGCATCGCGCCGACGGCGATCACGGTCAGAACCAGCAGCACCGCGCCTAGCGCATACAGCGCACCGGACTTCCAGTGCTCGCGGCCCAGGCCCAGCTCAGCCCAGCCCAGACCCCGCGAGCGCACCAGCAGCACCAGGCCGATCGCCGCGGCGGGGACCACCGCGATGTTCGCCCACGGCGTGGTGAAGTGGGCGATCAGGTTGGTGATGGCCAGCACCACCACGACCACGGCGACGTCGACGTAGCCGTGGAAGTGGTGCAGCGCCGACAACTGCGAGAGCGCGGGATGGGGATGCTGCGCGGCTATCGCGTTCGACTCGGACATTTGCTGACTATTGTACGCGCGCGCAAGAAGAATCCGGGCCGGTTGCCGCGTGACCCCGGCCACCTCCCGCGTTATTCGTTGTCACCGCCGGTGGCCGCGGTGGCATCGATCGACACGGCCACCTCGGCGTCACGTGCGCCCGGCCACGCCCAATCGCGCACTTCGGGGACGTCGTCGCCGTGCTCGCGGGTGTACTCCCGGGCGGCCACCCGCTTGTCGACCATCTGCTGACGCAACGTCGCGCACTGCGACTGCAGGAAGGGGACGCGGTCGATCACGTCGATGACCAGGTGGTAGCGGTCCAGGTCGTTGAGCATCATCATGTCGAATGGGGTGGTGGTGGTGCCCTCCTCCTTGTAGCCGCGGACGTGGATGCGGCTGTCGTTGCTGCGACGGTATGTCAGCCGGTGAATCAGCCACGGATACCCGTGGTAGGCGAAGATGACCGGCTTGTCGGCGGTGAAGATCATGTCGAACTCCCGGCTGGACAGCCCGTGCGGGTGTTCGGCCTCGTCCTGCAGGCGCATCAGGTCCACCACGTTGACGAAGCGCACCTTCAACTCGGGGAGGTGGCGGCGCAGCAGGTCGACGGCGGCCAGCGCCTCGAGCGTGGGGACGTCGCCGGCCGCGGCGATCACCACGTCGGGATCCTCGCCGAGCTGTTCGTTGCCGGCCCACTCCCAGATGCCCAGGCCCCGGGTGCAGTGCGCGACCGCCTGCTCCATGGTGAGGAAGTTCGGGTGCGGCTGCTTGCCCGCGACCACGACGTTGACGTACTGCCGCGAGCGCAGGCAGTGGTCGTAGGTGGACAGCAGCGTGTTGGCATCCGGCGGCAGGTAGACCCGGACCACCTTGGCGCTCTTGTTGACGACGTGGTCGATGAAGCCGGGGTCCTGATGGCTGAAGCCATTGTGGTCCTGGCGCCAGACGTGACTGGACAACAGGTAGTTGAGGCTGGCGATCGGACGCCGCCACGGAATCTCGTCGGTGACCTTGAGCCACTTGGCGTGCTGGTTGAACATCGAGTCGATGATGTGGATGAACGCCTCGTAGCAGTTGAACAGCCCGTGGCGTCCGGTCAGCAGGTAGCCCTCGAGCCAGCCCTGGCACTGATGCTCGGAGAGCATCTCGACCACCCGGCCGGCGCGTGCCAGGTGCTCGTCGACCTCGGGGCCGAAGAACTCGGCGTCCCACTGCTTGTCGGTGACGTCGAACACCGACTGCAGCCGGTTGGACGCCGTCTCGTCAGGGCCGAAGATCCGGAAGTTGTGCGGGTTGAGCCGGATGACCTCGGCCAGCCACTGCCCGAGCACGCGGGTGGCCTCGGCGATCGTCGCGCCGGGTGCGGGCACCTCGACGGCGAAGTCGCGAAAGTCCGGCAACCGCAGGTCCTTGAGCAACAGCCCACCGTTGGCGTGCGGATTGTCGCTCATGCGCAACTGACCGCTCGGGGCCAGTGCGGTGATCGTCGGGTCGACCCGCCCGTCGTCGTCGAAGAGTTCCTCGGGCCGGTAGGAGGTCAGCCAGTCGGCCAGGACCTGCAGATGCTCTGGAGTGTCCCTGGCGTTGGCCAGCGGCACCTGGTGGGCCCGCCACGATCCGGTGGTCTTCTTGCCGTCGATATACGCCGGACCCGTCCAGCCCTTGGGCGTGCGGAAGATGATCATCGGCCACGCCGGGCGCTCCTCGCCGGCCGAGGCTTTGATGGCGGCGATCTCGTCGAGGACCTCGTCGAGCAGCGTGGCGAACCGGCGGTGGGCGCCGGCGTGGTCGCCGGCGTCGTCGTCGGTGACCTCGAAGAAGTACGGCCTGTGGCCGTAGCCGACCATCAGGCTGAGCAGCTCCTCCTGCGGAATACGATCCAGCACAGTCGGATTGGCGATCTTGTAGCCATTGAGGTGCAGGACCGGGAGTACCACGCCGTCGTTGACCGGATGCAGGAACTTGTTGGAGTGCCAGCTGGTGGCAAGTGCCCCGGTCTCGGCTTCTCCGTCGCCGACCACCGCCAGCACCAGCAGGTCGGGGTTGTCGAAGGCCGCCCCGTAGGCATGCGACAGGGCATAGCCGAGTTCACCGCCCTCGTGGATGGAGCCCGGCGTTTCCGGTGCGACGTGGGAGGGGATACCGCCGGGGAAGGAGAACTGGCGGAACAGCCGGCGCAGGCCCTCGGCGTCGCCGGTGATGTCCGGGTAGGTCTCGGTGTAGGTGCCGTCCAGATAGGCGTTGGCGACCAGGCCCGGACCGCCGTGGCCGGGACCGGTGATGTAGATCGTCGACTGTTGACGCTGCGTGATCGCCCGATTGAGGTGTGCGTAGAGGAAGTTCAGCCCGGGTGTGGTGCCCCAGTGCCCGAGCAGACGCGGTTTGACGTCGTCGCGCGCCAGCGGCGTCCTCAGCAGCGGGTTGTTCAGCAGATAGATCTGGCCCACCGACAGGTAGTTGGCGGCACGCCACCAGCGGTCGATCTGGTCGAGCACTTCGTCGCTGGCACGCGTCGTCGAGTCGGTCATGACGTCATTCAACCCCTGATCGTTGCCGGCAGCAGGAACGAAAACGGGTTGTTTACCCGGGCTTCGCTATCGTGAAGCCGGCTTGCAGCCGGCCGCTCACGAAAGGGGAGCCCCGTCATGGGTGACAAGGAGCCGTTACTGGCCGGTGCGCGGGTGCTCGACCTGTGCGAGGGGACCGGCGACGCGGTCACCCGACTGCTGGCCGACCTGGGTGCCGACGTCCTCAAGATCGAACCGCCGGAAGGCAGCGACGCCCGCCACGCGCTGCCGATGATCGACGGTGTCAGCATCCCCTTCGCGTTGCACAACGCCAACAAGCGCGGCACGGTTCTCGACCCGACCAACGAAGCCGACCGCAGGTTGTTCTTCGAACTGGCCGGCGGAGCCGACATCGTCGTCGACAGCGGCATCCCCGGCCAGGCTGCCGCGTTCGGCGCGTCGTGCGCGCAGCTGGCCGACCGCTTCGAGCAGCTGGTCGCTATGTCGGTCACGGACTTCGGCCTCGACGGCCCGTACGCGTCCTGGCATGCCACCGACCCGGTGCTCTATGCGATGTCGACCGCGCTCTCGCGCTCCGGGCCGGCCACCGGCATGCCGGTGCTGCCGCCCGACGGCATCGCCTCGACCACCGCGGCGGTCCAGGCGGCGTGGGCCGTGCTGGTCGCCTATTTCAACCGGTTACGTTGTGGTGCAGGCGATTACATCGACTTCTCGAGGTTCGACGCGGTGGTTCTGGCGCTGGATCCGCCGTTCGGGACGCAGGGGCAGGCCGCGACCGCCCGCAACGCGGCCAGCCGGTGGCGGGGCAGGCCCAGATACCAGGACGCGTATCCGATCTTCGCCTGCCGCGACGGCTACGTCCGCATCTGCGTACTGGCGCCGCGGCAGTGGCGCGGGTTGCGGGCATGGCTGGGGGAGCCCGCGGACTTCCAGGACCCGATCTTCGACAGCATCGCCGCCCGCACCGAGGCCTTCGGCCAGCTCGGCGTGCTGATCGCCGAGTTCTTCGCCGGGCAGAGCATGGCGCAACTGGTGGCTGACGGTCAGGCGCACGGCGTGCCGATAGCGGCGGTGCTGGCCCCCGCCGAGGCGCTGCAGTCGGAGCATCTGACCGACGTCGGGGCTCTCACCGACACCGAGCTGGCACCGGGGGTCTGCGCCCGCGTGCCGGTGGGCTACTGGGTCGTCGACGGTGCGCATGCCGGCTACCGGACCCCGGCCCCGGCTGTCGGCAGCAGCGACGTCGAGTGGCGGACAACATCTTTCGCGCCCACGCCGACCAGGCCGGTGGGTGAACCTCCCCTCGACGGCATCCGGGTCATCGATCTGGGTGTCATCGTCGCCGGCGGTGAGCTCAGCCGGCTGTTCGCCGATCTCGGCGCCGAGGTGATCAAGGTCGAGAGCTCGACCTACCCCGACGGTCTGCGCCAGAAGCGCGACGATCAAGCCATCAGTGACTCGTTCGCCCGGGCGCACCGCAACAACCTGGGCCTGGGTCTGGAGTTACGCACCCCGGCCGGTGCTGAGCTGTTCGCCCGCCTGGTCGGCGCCTCGGACGCGGTGTTCGCCAACTTCAAGCCGGGAACGCTTCCGGCACTTGGCTTTTCCTACGAGCGGCTGCAGGAGCTCAACCCCGGCCTGGTGCTGGCCGAGAGCAGCGCCTTCGGCGACACCGGCCCGTGGAGCAGACACATGGGCTACGGCCCGCTGGTCCGCGCCACCATCGGGGTGACCCGGATGTGGACTTCCGATCAGGGGGCCTCGCAGGACGCCCGGCATCCGTTCTACGACGCGATCACGATCTTCCCCGACCACGTGGTCGGCCGGATCAGCGCGATCGGCGCACTGGCGGGCTTGATCAGCCGGCACCGCACCGGCGCCGGCGCGCGCATCCACGTCTCACAGGCCGAGGCCGTCATCAACCAACTCGACACGCTCTACGTCACCCAGGCCGCCGAGGTGTACGGCGTCGGAGACGTCCTCGGGGACCCGACCGTCCATCGCATCCTCGCCTGCGCCGGTGAGGACGAATGGTGCGTGGCCTCATTGCGCTCGGAGTCCGACCGCCGCGGTATCGCGACCGCGATCGGTGAGGGCGCCGGGGATCTCGACGCGGCGGTGACCAGCTGGGCCGCGGAGCGCTCACCGGCGGAGGTCGCCGAAGCGCTGCAGGCCGCCGGTGTGCCCGCCGGGCCGATGAACCGCGCCGAAGACGTTCTCGAGCACCCGCAGTTGCGGCTGCGAAATGTGTTCAGCGACATGGCCCATCCGCTTTTCGAGCATCCGCTTGTCACCGAGGCCGGCCCCGCGCCCTACCGCAACATCCCACCGGCCGCGCAGAACCCGGCGCCGCTTCCCGGTGCCGACAGCCGCCGAGTATGCCGCGTCGTGCTGGACATGGACGATGCTGAGATCGACAGCCTGATCGCCGACGGTGTGCTGTTCACCGCCGGTGACAGCGAGAGAACAGGAGCCAGGACATGAGCGCGCCAGCACAGTTGTACATCGACGGCCGGTTCGTGACGGCCGATCAGGTCGAGCCGGTCCTGGAGGCGGCGACCGGGGAGAAGCTCGGCGACGGTGCCAGCGCCACCGTGGCCGACATCGACGCCGCGGTGGGCGCCGCGCGCGCCGCCCTACCCGAGTGGTCCTCGACCTCCCCGGATCACCGTGCCGAGCTTCTGGTCGCGTTCGCCGCGGCGCTGGACAGCCGCGCCCGCGGCACCAACGAACTGGTGACCCGGGAGAACGGGATGCCGATGTCGTTGTCCCGCGGGGCCAACGGGCGGTTCCCGGCGGCGTTGATGCGCTACTACGCACAGCTGATCACCGAGACCACCATCGAGGAGATCCGGCCCAGCATGATCGGGCACACCATAGTGCGCCGTGAGGCCGTCGGCGTGGTCGCCGCGATCGTGCCGTGGAACTACCCGCAGGCCCTGGCCGCCTTCAAGCTGGCGCCGGCGCTGGCTGCGGGCTGCGCGGTGGTGCTCAAAGCGGCGCCCGAAACAGCGCTCGACGCTCTGGTGTTCGCCGAGGCCGCCGCGGAGGCCGGCTTGCCGGACGGGGTGCTCAACGTCGTACCCGGCGGCGTGACCGCAGGGGCCCACCTGGTTTCGCACCCCGGCGTGGACAAGGTGACGTTCACCGGGTCGACGGCCGCGGGCCGGATCGTCGGCGAGGTGTGCGGTCGGCTGCTGCGCCCGGTCACCCTTGAGCTCGGCGGCAAGTCAGCGGCGATCATCCTCGATGACGCCGATCTGGGCGCCACGATGAAGGGCTTGCGGGCGGCCTCGTTCGTCAACAACGGGCAGACCTGTTACCTCAGTTCGCGCATCCTGGCACCGCGCTCACGCTACGAGGAGATACTTGCCGCGCTCAGCGAGCTGGTCGACGGCCTCAAGGTGGGCGATCCGCTGGACACGTCGACCGACATCGGGCCGGTGGTCAGCGCCCGGCAGCGCGACCGCGTGCTGGGCTACATCGAGGCAGGCAAGAACAGCGATGCCAAACTCATTGCCGGCGGCGGTGTTCCGCGGGATCAGCCGCGCGGCTGGTTCGTCTCGCCGACGGTGTTCGCCGACGTGAACAACTCCGACCGGATCGCCCAGGAGGAGATCTTCGGCCCGGTGCTGGCGGTGATTCCCTACGACGGCGACGACCAGGCGATCGCCCTGGCCAACGACAGCGAGTTCGGACTGGCCGGCACGGTGTGGTCGACCGACGACGAGCGTGCCACCGAGGTGGCCCGTGCGGTGCGCACGGGCACCATCGGGGTCAATGACTACCAACTCGACTTCCGCGCGCCATTCGGCGGGGTCAAGGCCAGCGGCATCGGCCGCGAACTGGGGCCCGAGGGTCTCGAGGCCTTCTTCGCGCTGAAGTCGATCTACCGGGTCGGTCCGGCGGACGGCTGACTGGGCGGCCACCGCCGCCGCTATTCGCGTGCGAAGGCCGCCGCCGCCATCTTCTCGAGGTCGAGGTACTGGTCCTCGCCGATGTCGACGCCGACGATGCGTCCACCGGTGAACGGGAAGTTCGGCGGGTAGGACCGGCTCACCGGGTCGGCGCTGTCGTAGCCGACGCACAGGCCGTCACCGCACAGGGTGAACGGTCCGATCTGCGCCCGCATCGGACCCTCGGCGACAACCTGTTCTCCGACATAGAGTTTCGCGGTTCCCACCGACTCCATGTGCTCGCCGGCGCCGTCGCGGATGAACTCGACACCGAGTGTCAGCTGTCCGGTCGATGACGCTGCGACGGGCGTCGTAGTGAGTGCGCCGCTCGGGCATGCCCGGCATCATCGGCAGCACCGGTTGGGAACGATCCAGTGCACGACGGCCATCTCCGGCGGATTGTGGTAGAGGCCGACGACGTCGACGACCTTGTCGACGAACAGTGGATCGGTGGACAGTTTGAACCCGTCGACCAGATGCGGTTTGAGCTCGAAGCGGCGCCAGATCCGCCCGATCGTCGAGGGCGACAGCCCGCTGCGTTTGGCCATCGAGGCCCGCGACCAGTGTGTCGCGTCGGCCGGCTTGTGCTCCAGCGTCGCCACGATCACCTCTCCGACCTTGTCCAACAGGATCGACGGCGGGCGACCGGGACGCGGCTCGTCGATCAGCCCGTCGAGGCGTCTGTCGACGAACCGGGCGCGCCATTTGCCCCGGGACGACTGATCGCTGGCGAAGAACACGGCGACGGCCGCGACCTCCTCCGGAGTGCCGCAGCGGCCCTGTTTTTGCGCGATCAGCGGCCCGAACCGGGCAGCGGCGGTGAGCACACCTCGAGGCGTTCGCCGGGATGCAGTTGCGATGCCGATCGCGGCAGGAACCGCTGCACGATCGCGGCGTTGACGGCCGGGACGACCGGATCGTCGCTCTCAAGCATCGGTGGCGAGCAGATCACCGAGGTGCCGGTCGATTTGGGGCATATAGGTGGGAGCGATGCCGAACAGGGCCAGGTGGCCAAGCACGTCTTCGACAACCCGAAGTTCGCTGTTCTTGATCAACTCCTGTTCGGCTCGGCAGTCACGGACCGGGAACAGTTGGTCCTCGTCGATGGGCATGACGAAGGTTTTGGCGGTAATCCGCTCGAGGGCGGCCGCCAGATCACCGCCGGTGTGGCGGGCGACGTCGCCGCGCTGCCAGGCCCAGGACTGGGTGAGCAGGTCGTTAGGGTCCATAGCGGTGAAGTAGGGCTCCAGGAACCCGGTCAAGAAGGCGTCCTTGGTCTCGAATTCCAGCACCCGCCACACCTCTTGTTTCCAGAACTCGGTGGACAGACCGACCACACCCCAGATGTGCGCTTCTCGGACGAGACCGTTGAACACGTCGGCGTTGGAACGGTACTCCCCGCCAGCCCAACCAGGGTCGGACTGGGTGGCCTCCCGCATGATCTGGGCGATCAGGAAGTCGCCCGGCGTATTTTGCGCCGTGCCGGCGATGGGCGCGGCGCGCAACACCTTGTCGGGGAACCGCACGGCCCACTCGTAGGTTTGCTGGGCGCCCATCGACCCGCCGAGCACCAAGGCGAGCCGATCGATGCCGAAGTGCTCGCGCAACAACCGCTCCTGGGCGACTACGTTGTCGCCGATGCGCACGTGCGGGAACTTCGACATGGCGATGCCGGCGTTGACCCCGTCGGCGTTGTGCGGCGAGGTCGACAGACCCGAGCCGATCTGGTTGACGCAGACGATGAAGTATCGCTCGGGGTTGAGCGCATGATCGGGGCCGATGTAGATGTCACGCCAGGTCTGGTGGGTGCCCGAATACCAGGTCGTGATCAGGATGGCGTTGTCCTTGGCGGCGTTGAGTTGGCCGAAGGTGGCTACCGCGAGGCGGCAATCTGGGATCGTGCCGCCGTCTTCGAGGTCGAGCGCCCCAACGCTGAAAAGGTCGTAGTCGCCGTGGAACTCGTGGCTGTAGAACGGATTGTCGATCACGCGACGACCTCCTGGGTGATGGTGGCGTCGAAGACGAAGCCCTCGTAGCCGTTGTTGACGATCTCATCGCATTTGGCCCGGTAGGGCCCGACGAAGTCGAGGTTGGGCAGAAAAACGCGGGGCTTGCCGGGGATGTTGGCGCCCATGTACCAGGTTGCGGCGGTGGGGAACAGGGTGGCTTCGGCCACCTCCTGGTTGTGGGCTACCCAGGCGTCCTCGGCCTCGCGGGTGGCTTCGACGGTATCGGCGCCCCGGTCGGCCATGTCGGCAATGATGCGGGAGACCAACTCGACGTGCTGCTCGATGGAGACCGTCATGTTCGACAGCACCGACGGGCTTTGCGGGCCGGTGATGGTGAACAGATTGGGGAATCCGGCGCTCATCAGGCCCAGATAGGTGCGCGGGCCTTCCGCCCACTTTTCTTCGAGCCGCCGGCCGCCGCGGCCCCGGAAATCGATATTGGTGAACGGCGCAGTGAGCGCGTCGAAGCCGGTGGCATAGACGATCGTGTCGAATTCGTAGTCGGTGCCATCGGACAACCGCAGCCCGGTCGGGGTGATTGCAGCGATCGGGTTGGACTTCACGTCGACCAGGTGTACGTGCGGCAGATTGAAGGTCTCATAGTAATGAGATTCCAGCGGAACCCGTTTGACGCCGAACGGGTAGCCCTTCGGGACTAGCAACT
The DNA here is from genome assembly GCF_022760805.1 of Candidatus Mycolicibacterium alkanivorans. Lineage (NCBI taxonomy): Bacteria > Bacillati > Actinomycetota > Actinomycetes > Mycobacteriales > Mycobacteriaceae > Mycobacterium > Candidatus Mycolicibacterium alkanivorans. Next base: position 2,576,887 of record NZ_JAIVFL010000001.1, read on the forward strand.
CCGCGGTGGCCGGGTCGTTGACCCTTTCCCGGATCCGGTCCTCCAGGAACTTGCGAATCTTGGCGTTGGCGTCTTGGGTGAAGAATTGGTCGAGGTAGCCGCCGAGCCAGATTCCGAATCCGCCCTGGTTGTACCGGGTTTTCAGTTCGGCGTTGACCTCCTCCTGGGTTGACTCGGCAGCCCCCTTCTCCAGGAAGGAGAGTTCGAACCCGGCGGCGGACTCGCTGATCCGCCGCTTGATCCCCTCGTAGTCGGCCTTGCGGGCCCGTTTGACCACCTCGGGCACCGGACCATGATTAGCCGGGAGCGTGTAGCCGGCAGTGCGCTGAAACACCGTCAGCTCGGAGGCTTCCTGAGCGATACGCGGGATGGCCTGGATGGCGCTGGCGCCGGTGCCGATGACGGCCACCCGCTTGCCGACGAAGTGGACCGGCCGGTGCGGCCAGCACCCGGTGTGATACGTCTCGCCGGCGAAGGAGCCGATGCCCGGGAACTTCGGAGTATTGGACACCGAGAGCGTGCCGACGGCGGCGATCACGAACCGCGCGGTGAGACGGTCACCGTTTTGCGTGCTCACCGTCCAGGTGCCGTTGGCCTCATCGAACGTCGCCGCGGTGACCCTGGTGTTGAACTGGATGTCGCGATACAGGTCGAACCGTTCGGCGACATGCTCGATGTAGGCACGGATCTCGTCTTGCTCGGGGTAGCGCTCGCTGTACTCCCACTGTTGCCACAACTCTTTGTCGAACATGTAACAGTAGACGTAGCTTTCCGAGTCACAACGCGCCCCCGGGTAGCGGTTCCAATACCAGGTTCCGCCGACCCCGTCGCCGGTCTCCAGCACCCGCACCGACAACCCCAGCATGTTACGCAGCCGGTGCAGCATGTACACCCCGGAAAATCCGGCCCCGATGACGATCGCGTCGACATCGACGTCCACACCCGCGCGTTGCCCCCGGGTATCTGGTGCGACTGCGGTCATCCTCGCCCTCCTTAGCCGGTGGCCCGACTCCACCATCACGTCCGAAGCGGGTCCCTGTGCGCTTCGTCACAGAAATCCAGCCTATGGGACAGAGCGTGACAAGTCGGCGACGGCCAAATCTTGAACATTCGGGTGGATTCGTAGAACAGACGTGCGCAACCTGGCCGGGTGGGTTAGCCGACGACCGATCGAGGCGATGTTCCCTGTGAGATAGCTCACGTCGTACTATCCTGGTTTCTGCGTCCAGCGGGTCGGCCGCGCTCGCCGTGATCAGGAGGGATGGCGATGGCAAAGAGTTTGATTTTGCCGGAGCAGCTTCCGACCTGGGTGCCCGGACAGCTGACTGTGCACAACCCGGATACCTGGCGAGGCCTTGCGGTGCGGGGCTACCGGTACCGCAGCTCGGACGTGAGGGTGCCGCCGATGCGGGACTTCCTGATTGTCGCCTACCGCCGCGGTACCACTGCGATGCGCCGCCGTGTGGACGGCGCATGGGTCGAGGAGATGCTGCATCCCGGCGATGTCTCGCTGCTGACTCGTGCGGCCGCATCCCACTGGGTCTGGCCCAGCGACATCGAGGTGGTCCACGTCTATCTCACCCGCGACGAACTCGCCGCCACCTGCCGCCAGATGTACGAACGCGACGTCGAAGACGTCGAACTGCGCGACGAGGTCAGGGCCGACGATCCCGCCATCCACCGCACCTCGATGGCCATCGCCAATGAGGCCGCCCAAGGCGGCACCGGTAGCCGACTGCTGGTCGACTCGCTGTCGGTGCAACTCAGCGTGCACATCCTGCGCCGCCACGCCAACGTGCTCTTCCGCGAGTCAGCCAGTCACGACGGCCTCACTTTCACCCAACAGCGCACCGTTGCCGACTACGTACGCGCTCACCTCGGCGAGGTCATCACGCTCGACGACCTCGCCGCATCGGTGTCGCTCAGCCGTTACCACTTCGCTCGCCGCTTCCGACGGTCTACCGGCGCCAGTCCGCACGAGTTCGTGCTTCTCCAGCGCGTCGAGCAGGCCAAGACGATGCTCACCCGGACCTCCGCTGCGCTGCCAGACATCGCGACACGCTGCGGGTTTGCCGACCAAAGTCACATGACACGCGTATTCAACAAGTATCTCGGCACCACCCCGGGTCGTTATCGCGCCGCGCCTTAGCCTCGATTTTTCGCGCAATGCCCCGGGTGGAGTGTGTTGATACGCGAAAGTGCCTGTCCTGCAAGGAATAATAGGACTTCTTAACGGTTCCATTAGCCTGGCTGGAAGGCACTTCGCAGGTGAAGAGTAGCGCAGCGGTTTCCCGAGTGAAAGTGTCCGCGGATGGTCATGGCGTCGTGTCTCACGCCGGGGTGGGGATGCTGCGGGAACTGGCGGATCTGTCCGGGCTGTCGGCGGGGGTCACCGCGGCGTTGGCCGACACCTATCGGGGCCCGTGGATCTACCCGCCGGGGGCGGTGTTCGCCGATCTCGCCGCGGCGGTCGCTGACGGCGCGACCTGCATCGACGGGGTCGGGCAGTTGTGCGGGGACCGTGAGCACGTGTTCGGTCCGGCCGCCTCGACGACCACGATGTGGCGGCTGGTCGACGAGCGGATCGACGCCGCGCACCTGCCGGCGATCCGGGCGGCGCGCTGCGATGCGCGGGCGGCGGCGTGGGCTGCCGGGGCTGCGCCGGCCGCTGGCAGGTGGCTGCACATCGACCTCGACGCCACCATCACCATCGACCATTCCGACAACAAGGAGAACGCGGCCGCGACCTGGAAGAAGACCTACGGTCACCACCCGCTGCTGGCGTTCCTGGACCGCCCCGAGGTCGCCGGCGGCGAAGCGCTGGCCGGGCTGCTGCGAGCGGGCAACGCCGGCAGCAACACCGCCGCCGATCACATCACCGTGTTGGGCTGGGCGCTGGAATCGCTGCCGGCCGCCTACCGACCCGACCCGCACGATCCCACCGCCCACAAGATCCTGGTGCGGTCGGATTCCGCCGGTGCCACGCACAAGTTCGCCGCCGAATGCCGCAGGCAAGGGGTGGGGTTCTCGTTCGGGTTCGCCGTCGACGCCCGCGTGCGCGACGCGGTCGACACCCTCAACCTCGCCGAGGCCTGGTATCCGGCGATCGACTCCAGCGGCGCGATCCGCGACGGCGCCTGGGTCGCCGAGGCCACCGGCCTGGTCGAGATGAGCAAAGAGTCCCGAGGGCACCCGGCTGATCCTGCGCAGGGAACGCCCCCACCCCGGCGCGCAGCTGCGGTTCACCGACGCCGACGGGATGCGGGTCACCGCCTTCATCACCGACACACCCAACGGCGTCGTCGACGGGCAACTCGCCGGCCTGGAGCTGCGGCATCGCCAACACGCCCGCGTCGAGGACCGCATCCGCGAGGCCAAAACCACCGGGCTGCGCAACCTGCCCTGCCACGGCTTCGATGCCAACGCTGCCTGGCTCGAAATCATCCTCACCGCAACCGATCTCGTGGCCTGGACCAAACTCATCGGCTTCGCCGACCAGCCCGACATCGCCGGCTGCGAGATCGACACCTTCCGCTACCGCGTCCTGCACGTCGCCGCCCGCATCACCCGCGCCGCCCGACGCACCCACCTGCGCATCGACGCCACATGGCGCTGGGCCCACGCCATCGCCACCGCATGGCAGCGTCTGCGCACTGCCTTCGGTTGACCACCGCACCACACGTCCACCACGACCCGAAAGACCCACCGGCCCTGGAAAGCCCGCCACACCGAGCGACACCGGCCAAACCGTCACACCCACCCACCGAAACCGCGCCCGAACAGCCCCAGCCGACCCCGAACCGCACTCCGACCAATTCGCACGCAAAATCGAGGTTAGCGCCGATTTTCACTCAGCGAATTGACCCTCATTTTGATGCCTGCTCATGCGAACTCGTAGCGCACGGTGCGGCCGCCGAGCCAGGGGACGGAGGTGGTGGGCAGGTTGGCTTGGCGCAGTACGGGTGAGTAGGTGCGCCGGTCGAGGCGGACCACGATCTGGTTGCCGTGGTTGAGGATGTGCCCGCCGGTGGACAGGAACCGGCGTTGCAGGGTGTCGGGGGTGGCGGTTGCGTAGCCGGGGATGCGGCGGCGCAGGGGCGGCGCAAAGGGTGTGGGCAAGGACGGTGAGCACGACGTCGAGGTCGATGTTGAGGGGGACGGCTCCGGTGAGGAGTCAGGTGGAAGGAGCGGATCGCTTCGGCGAGGCGTTGTTCGATGTTCATTCTGCGGGAGTAGGTCTCGATGACCTGTTTGGCGGGCATCGAGTGCTGGTTGGTGATCAGGATGGTGGGCTCGTCGTGGCCCGGGCCGGCGACGGCGAGTTGACGCAGCGTGCCGGGGTAGGTCGATAGTTTCGCGGCGGGGTCTTCGATCATCTGGACGCGGCGCGTTCGGCCGCCGGCGCGGGCCACGGTCAGCTTCGTCCAGGCGCTGGTGGGCAGCGCGTGCAGGTGGGCGGTGAGTTTGGGGGTGCGGGCGCGCAGGGTGATGAAGCCGATGCCGCGCTGGGTCAGTTCGCCGAGCTGGGTTTGGGTGGTGACCTTGGAGTCCATGACGAGCAGGGCGGGGTGGGTGCCGGTGACGGTTTTCCAGTGCTCGGCGAAGTCGAGGACCTCGTTGTTCTGGGTGGCTTTGACGAGGTCGGCGTTGGCGTAGAGCAGGGCGTGGGAGTCGGCGTCTTCGGCGAAGAAGGTCAACACGCTGCGGGTGCGTTGCGAGCGTGAGGGCACGTAGTGTTTTTCCGGCGCGGCGTCCTCACCCCAGTGCATGACGGCATGGAAGTCCAGGTTCAGCACCTCGCCGGTGGCCAGGCCCGCGGCGACGGAAGCCTTGTCCAACGCGGTCAGGAACTTCTTCTGCGGCGTGTTGCAGGCGGTAGGAGTACGTGGTCAGCGCGGTCGTCTTGGGCAGGGCGGTGAGCCCGGTGAACAGCGCGGCGCCGGGGTCGGCGGCCAGATCGTGCACGTGGGAGACACGGCGGGTGCCGGTGAGCTTGACCGCCAGCAGAGCGAGCAGGTAGTTGATCGCGGGGATGTCGCGGGTGCCGGGGTAGCCGGCGGCGGTGACCAGTGCGGGCAGGTCCACGGCGAGCAGGTCGGGCAGCACGAGCAGCAGCCCGGCCATCCGGGTGGGCGCGTCGGTGGGCAGCTGCGGGTAGTCGTCGGCGGCCAGTGCGCGGGCCCGGGGCAGGTCTTGGCGCCGGGGGCCGCCGCGGGCGGCGTCGGGCCGGCGCCAGATCCGGGGTAGGCCGGCCTCGTTGATGACCTCGCTGATCCCGGTGCGGTTCAACCCGATGCCCTCGGCGGCCAGCTCGGCGGCGATCTCATCGATGGAGTACCCCTGCGCGCGCAGGGCGATGATCCGGGTCCGGGCGGCGTCTTTGCCGGGTGCGGTCTTGGGGCCGGGACGGGCGTCGAGGAAGAAGTTCTTCGCCCCGGCGCGGAAGTCGGCCACCGCCGAGTGCAGCCCGGCGGTGGTGTAGCCGAACCGCTCGGCTACGGCCGCGGCGGGTTCGCCGTCGAGCAGATAGGCCCGCAATGCCTCGTAGCGGGTCTGCGGGCCCACGGCGGGGACGGCGAAGAACTCGCCACCCACCCGGGCTGCTTGCGGGGTATTCGCTGACTGGTTGATACCGATAGTCAACCGTGCTCGGTCACGGCGATCAAGGACCTCTGAACGCGTGTCGCCTCACTCGGCGGTTGATCGCGCTAAAACCCTTGTAATAGCAGCAATGTAGTTCCAGTTGCCGTCGGTTGACATTCGGGTCCTTCGACCGGATGGGCTCAGTGCCAGACGCGTATTAACTGACCAGTCAGCGAGATGCCTTCACTATGTCGCGCCGCGATCACATCGCCGCGCACCGAATCGCCTTGCTACGCAACCCATCCAAACCTGGCGACGCCATCAGCTACGATCTGCGCGAACCCACGATCAGATAATCACCGCTCCGCGAAAATCGGCGTTAGGTTAGGTCAAGGCGTTCACCCCTTGCCGGCCATGGCTTAGGCGGGCCGGATGCTGTCGACGTTTGTCGCGCTGCCGCCGCCCGCGGCGGCGCCAGGGTGGTCTTCCCGTCGCTGTCGTTGCTGGAACCCCGCGTCTGGGAGCAGGCCGACGATCTGGTGCTCACCGGGCGGGCGCCCAACCTGATCGTCCGGATCGCAGCACCCGTCGGCAGGCAGGCCGACGCCCTGGTGTGCCGCTCAGTCGCAGGCCTGCGAGTTCGCGAGGGCGAAGGACCAGCTGCTCAACTCCTGACCTGAGCTCACGCCAGCAGGTCGCGCAGGTCCAGTGCGTTGCGTACCGCATGGCCGCTGCCGTCGTTGTTGAAATACACCAGCACCCGCCGACCCTGGTCCTGCCACTCCCGGACCCGGTCGGCCCACCACCGCAGGTCCTCGCCAGTGTAGCAGCCCGCGTAGATCGCAGCCGTATCCGGCCCGTGCATCCGAACGTAGACGAAATCCGTTGTGGCACAGAGGTTACAGCCCATGCCGGGGCCGCTGGTCACCACGTAGGCAGCGCGGTGGCGCTCGAGTACCTCGTAGACGTGCGGATCATGCCACGACGGGTGGCGCATCTCGACCGCAACGCGGATCCAGTCGGGTACCACGCTGAGGAAGTGATCGAGGCGGGCGTCGTCGCGCTGCAGGTCCGGATGCAGCTGGACCAGTACGGCTTCGCGCTTGTCGCCGAGCGCGCGCTGGCAGCGCTCGATACGGTCGGCCCACGGCTCCGGCGATGACAGCCGGCGAAAGTGGCTCAGGCCGCGATGGACCTTGACCGACATCGTGAAACCCTCCGGCAGCCGGGTGCGCCAGCCTTCGAAGGTGACGTCGCGCGGCCAGCGGTAGAAGCTGGCGTTGAGCTCGACGGTGTCGAAGACCTCCACATAGCGGGCCAGCCGTTTGGCCGCCGGAAGACCCGGGCGGTACAGCACGCCGTCCCAATGGTCATAAGACCACCCCGAGGTGCCGATCCGGACCCTGCTCCACTGGCCGATGAGCCGCTGTAGTTCACGGTCGGGGAGCGCCGAACGCTGGTCGGTACTCAGCATGCTCGAATCCCACCGCCTTTCGCATCCCCTTGTGCGCGTTCACCTTAACGGCTTCGCCACGCAACGGTGTCCAGACGCCGAGCAGACGCAGAGTCGCGTGCTTCACCGGTGGTTGATGCGACTCTGCGTCTGCTCGCGGTGGTGGGCTGTCAGGCCGCGGTGGTGACCGCCTCCAGAGCCTGGGCCACGATGTGGCCACATCGGTCATCGGCTTGACCTCCAGCGCCTCGAGCACCTCGGCCGGAACGTCGTCCCGATCGGGCTCGTTGCGCCGCGGGATGAAAACCGTTGACAGTCCGGCACGCTGGGCCGCCAGCAGCTTGGGGACCGCGCCCGCGGGCACGTGCACGTGGATGCGGCGGTCCAGCTTGGTGGTCACCTTGCGCATCGCCTTGGCCAGCATCCGCTCGAACTGCCGCTGAGAGCTGCGCCGAGCGTCACCCTGGCGCACCGCTCGGCGTTCGCCATCACGCTGGTGTGACGTTCGGCCGAGCGTACAAAGCAGCGAGCCTGCCGCCGGGTGGCGACAGGCTCGCTGTGAGGTGTGACCGGGTCAGCCCGCGGTCGGGGTGGCCCCCAGAACCCGCTGCAGATCCGGGATCATCGACTGAAGCTGCTGTCCCCAGTAGCCCCAGCTGTGGGTGCCGTTGGCCGGGAAGTTGAAGACGCCGTTGCGTCCGCCGGCCGCCAGGTAGTTGCCCATGAAGGTCTTGTTGGTCCGCAGGGTGAAGCCCTCCAGGAACTGGGCGGCCATCAGGTTGCCGCCACCACCGGAGGTGTCCAGCTCCGACGGCGTACCGGTGCCGCAGTAGATCCAGATCCGGGTGTTGTTGGCGACCAACTGGTTGATGTTGATCATCGGGTCGTTGCGCCGCCATGCCGGGTCGGACGAGGGGCCCCACATGCTCTGCGCGTTGAATCCGCCCGCATCGTTCATCGCCAGACCGATCAGCATCGGCCACCAGCCCTCGGAGGGGTTGAGGAAGCCCGACAGCGATGCGGCGTAGATGTACTTCTGCGGGTAGTAGATCGAGTAGGTCAATCCCGCGCTGCCGGCCATCGAGATACCGACGACCGCGTTGCCGTTCGGATTGATGCCGTAGTTGGCTGCCAGGTAGGCCGGCAGCTCCTGGTTCATGAACGTTTCCCACTTGTAGGTGTAGTTCTGGCCGTTGCCCTGCGACGGCTGATACCAGTCGGTGTAGAAGCTGGACTGCCCACCGACGGGCATGACTGCCGACAGACCCGAGTTGTAGAACCACTCGAAGGCCGGGGTGTTGATGTCCCAGCCGCTGTAGTCGTCCTGGGCGCGAAGGCCGTCCAGCAAGAAGACCGCATGCGGTCCGCCGCCCTGGAACTGGATACGGATGTTGCGGCCCATCGACGCCGACGGGACATCCAGGTAGAGCACGGGGAGGCCGGGCTTGGAGAAGGCGGCCGCTGTCGCCGAACCGCCGACAACGCCGATCAGGCCGGGCAGGAAGAGTGCGGCCACGAAGGCTGCGGCCAGGCGGCGCAACCGAGTGCCTCGCATCATCTCGACGATCTTCATGACGACAACCATCACCTTTCAGTACGTATTCGGTTAGCGGTCAAGTTGTTCTGCGCGGGTAGCTAAACACGCGGCGAAGGCTGAATTCGGTACGCGAAGCGGTGCGCCAAGTCGCGGTTAGCTAACGATCAGGAGACGCGCCGGACTCAGGTTCTTTGTCCCACCGGTCACTTTCACCTCGGTCGTGATCGGAACCGATGGTCCTGACGTGGGCAGATACTGCCGCGCGGCCGTCCTGCCGAGGGGCAGTCGATTGCGGGACGGTCACGCTCCAGCAACGGCCGGTTGACCCTGGTTCGGCACTCTGGGCGACCGAGTGAACTGAGAAGCCGCTCCACGGCAAAGGCTTTCGGCATCGGATCGCTGGACGAGGCGTGCGCCTACCTGGCAGGATCCGCGGACCCTGGAGCTGCTCCAGCTCACTCCGGCCGCAGCACCAGCCAGCCCTGCGCGGGCACGACCACCTCGTCGACGACATCGTCGGGCGGGGCCGCGGTACCGCCGATGAGCCGGGCGCGGCTTCCGGTCAGTTCGGCGATGGGCAGCGGCATCGGCTCTTCGTCGATGTTGAGGGCGACGATCAAGGCATCGTCACCGTGTGCCGTCCGGTAGGCGTAGCCCTTGTTCTGCAGGTGCAACGCGGTGGTCGTCGCCTCGTGCAGCCAGGGGTTCCTGCGGCGCAGCCCGATCAGATACTGGTGCAGGGTGAGCACTTCGCGACCGGTGTCGTCGAGAGATGCTGGGGGCGAGCCGAATTCGGGGCGCACCGCGTCGTCGCCGCCGACCCGTTCCTCCTTGACCCCGCGATAGCCGAGTTCGTCGCCGGCGTAGACGGTCGGAACCCCGCCGGTGGTGAACAGCAACACCAGGGCGTGGGCCAGATGCTCGGAGCGGTCCAGCCGGCTGGCGATGCGGGTGACGTCGTGATTGCCGACGAAGGTCTGCGGTGCGAACCGGCTCAGGAAGCCGTTGTGGCGCTGCAGTGCCCAGTCCAGCTCGTGGAAGTTGCCGTCGTTGAGGCTGCTCCACACCGCCTTCCACAACTCGTACTGGGTCACCGAGTCGACGCCGGATCCCTCGACGAACCCGACGTAGTCACCGTGGATGACTTCGGCGACGAACCACGCTTCGGGATGGTCCTGACGGACCCGCGGCAGCACCTGGGCCCAAAACGCTTCGGGCACCGCGTAAGCGGCGTCGAGCCGCCAGCCGTCGGCGCCGCGGTCAAGCCAGTGCCTCATGACGTCCACAACGTAGTCGGCGACCACCGGGCTGGCGTGGTTGAGCGTGATGAGCTCCCGGTGGCCTTCGAACGTGTGGAACCGGCCCTGGCGGCCGCGGAACCAGGCCGCGGCGCCGGCGTCGCCGTCCACCGCCTGCCGGTAGCGTTCGAAATCCGTTCCGACGTGGTTGAACACACCGTCGAGCAGCACTCGCAGTCCGCGCTTGTGGACTTCCTCGACCAGCCGGTCGAAGTCGGTGTCCTCACCCAGGCGCGGGTCGATCCGGTAGTGGTCGGTGGTGTCGTAGCCGTGGGTTCGCGATGCGAAGATGGGCCCCAGCGCAATGCCCGACGTGCCGAGTTCCACGGCGTGGTCGAGCCAGTCGACGATGCGACCCAACCGGCGCTCGCGGGGCCCGGGGGGGTCCTGGGTGGGGAAGGCGCCGACGAAGCCCAGCGGATAGATGTGCCACCAGATCGCGTGTTTCACCCACGCCGGCGCGCTCACGGACGAAACCTCGCGGCGTAGAGGGCCATCATCTCCTCGCGCAACTCCGGGGCCGGCCCATCGGCGACGAGGTGTGCGGCGACGGCGCTCACCGGCAAGCGAGCAATCGCGAGCTCCGGGTGGGCAGTGGCATCACCGTCACCGGCGTCCAGAGCCTCGCGGGCGAGTTCGGCGCAGCGGCCGAGCCACCGCATGTCCTCATCGGTCAGCGCCACGCTGTCTCACTCTACGCAGCGGGCCGTCGCCGCCGGCGAATGCGCGACAGCAGCCGATCCGGCGTCAGTGGCAGCAGTCCTTCGCGAACACCTCCAGCCGGCACGCGCACGAGGCCAGGATCGGAACGTCGGCGCGTGCCTTGGCCAACTCCAGTTGCCGGCCGATGATGACGGCCTCCTCGGTGCGGCCCAGCCGCTGCAGGCATTCGTGGTAGCCGTGCAGACTCCACACGTTGTTCGGGTGCTGGCACGGTCGGCTCAACGTCGGGTCAAGGCCGAGGTCGGCGGCATAGACTCGGGCCGCCTCCTCTACGTGGTTCTGCTCGAGCAGCAGTGCGCCATAGGCGTGCCGGGTGGGCTGCATCCAGCCCCACGGCTCGTCGTAGGGCAGCGCGTCGTCGAGCGCGATCGCGCGCCGCAGATGGGCGTAGGCCTGTTCGAAGTTGCCTTCGCGGTAGCTGATCTCGCCGTCGAGCATGGCCGCACCGACGGCGAGGATGTCGCGGCTGGTGTTGTTGAACAGGTACCGCGACTCGGGGATGCGGGCGTAGGCCTCGGTGAACGCCTCCCGCTCGGCGGCAGCCTGGGCAACCTGCCCCTTGGCGGCATGCGCAACACCCCGGCCGTAATGAATGGTTGCTGTTGTGCTGCAGTACAAGTCGGTGTCGTCCGGCAGGGGTTCTGCGATCAGCTCGTCCCAGCGGCCGAACCGGATCAACACGTGCACCCGCAACGGGGCGAAGGCCTCCAGCCAGTCGGCCATCGGCGGTGAGGAGATGGACAGCAGTTCTGCAGTGAGCTGGCCGGCCAGTTTGCCGGCGGCCTGCAGGGCGATCTGCGACTGTCCGGCGAACATCGCCGAATAGACCACGAAGTGCAGGTCGTGGGCGCGGTAGAGCGAGTAGAAGTTCAGTGGCCCTTCGTGTTCGACGAACCTCCGATCGGCGCGCACCGCGGACTGGTTGGCCAACACCGACGACCGGTACTCGCCGCACAGCACGTCGACGTGCGAGGGCATGTGCTCCAGGTGCCCGGCGTCGGGGACCAGTCCGCGCAGGAGATCGGCGGCGGGCAGCGCCTCCTCCGGGTGCGCCGACATCTCCATGGCGTGGATGTAGAGGTGCAGCACGCCGGGATGGCGGCGCCCGACGTCGGTGCTCAGCGCGTGGTCCAGGTACCGCTTGGCCTGCACCACCCGGGACCCCGGTGCTGGCTCACCGGTCGCGGTGTTCCACAACGCCCATGCGGTGACGTTGACCAACGCGTCGGCGGCCAGCGCCAGGACGTCGACGTCGTCGGGGTAGGCCTCGGCCAGCTCGGCCATCGCGTCGGCATAGGCGCTGTGGCCGGCCGCCAGAGCGTCGGAGTCCTCGGGGTCGTCGGCGGGAAAGCGGGTGGCCAGTGCCGCGATCAGGCCGCGTTCGACAGCGCCGGCGCGGCCGTCGGCGGCCAGCTGCAACTCCCTGCGGGCACGCGCCAACGAGGCCGCGAGGTCGACTGGGTCGAACGCGTCCCAAGCCTTGTTGTAGTTGGGCCCGATGGCATAGGCGATGCCCCAGCGGGCCAGCGCCAGCCCGGGATCCAGGGCGAGCGCCCGCTCGAAGCAGCGGATCGCCTCCTCGTGGTTGAACGCGTACGCCCACACCAGTCCCCGGTCGAACCACAGCTGCGCCTGGGGCGACGGCGTGTCGACGGGCCGGTGGTAGTCGCCGAGGTCGTAATACGGCTCGGTGTCGCCGAGCGGAACCGCCATGGCGCTCACCCTAGGTCAGCCCGAGTTGTCCCGACAGCAATGCAACCGGGCAGAACGAAAACGCCGTCGGTGCGTGAGTGTGCGGTTTTGTACGCGACACGCCGCCGGCCGCGTACGAAACCGCACTCGGCGCGAAAGCCACGGACTCTAGCTGGTTGCGCGACTGATCACTGCTTGCCCATCGCAAGCTTGAGTCGGTCGTGCGGCGTGATCAGGTGGTCGTGGCTGTCGTCGCCGATGTCGATCTGCACCCACTCGATGGTGCCGGTGAACTCGTTGTCGGCCGGCCCGTAATCCGGCGATGCCGGCGACCCGGTGTCACGCCCGACGTCGCAGGCCTCATCCGCGGAGAAGCCCATCGGGATCGTGATCTCCACCCGTCCCGACCCGACGGCCGCACCGTCGTGATACAGGGTGACGGTGCCGCCCTTGGCCAATCCGCCTCCGTCATAAGCGAATTCCATCCGCACCTGATGCCTGCCCGGTGGCAGTGGCGGGTCGGCGGCGATGATGAAGTGCTGGATGCCGAAGAAGTTGTAGCAGTACTTCAGGCGTCCGTCGTGCACGTAGAGGGCCCAGCCCCCCACCTGACCGCCCTGGGTGACGATGACGCCGTTCGCCCCGCCGGCTGGGACCGCGAGGTTCGCGGTCACCTGATGCGACTTGTTCTTGATGTTCACCACGCAGCTCTCGCTGACCCGCATACCGGAGAACAGCAGCTGGCTGTTGCCGCGAATGAGCTGCGGGCGCCCGGCGATGTCGGGGTTGATTCGCTCGTAGGAGCGGTCGTCGAGCGGCACCACGTCGTACTTGACCGCCTCGATGAGCCAAAGTCGTTGCAGCTCAGCCAGTTTCTCCGGATTTTCGGATACCAGGTTGAGGGCCTGAGTCCAGTCGTCGGGACCGTAGAGCTCCCAGACGTCATCGTCGAATGGAGGGGGCGTGTCGGCCTTCCACGGCGTGCGGTGCTTGGTGGCCGCGGTCCAGCCGTTGTGGTAGATGCCGCGGTTGCCCATGATCTCGAAATACTGCACGAGGTGGCTCTCCGGTGCCTGGGGGTCGCGCAGGGTTCCCAGCATGCTCACACCTTCCAGCGGCGCCTGCGCAATCCCGTTGACGGCCAACGGTGCCGGGATGCCCGCCGCTTCCAGGATGGTCGGCGCCACGTCGATGACGTGATGGAACTGGCTGCGCAAGGTGCCCTTGTCGGACAGGCCGGCGGGCCAGTGCACGATCGTTCCGTTCCGTGTGCCACCCCAGTGTGAGGCCACCTGCTTGGTCCACTGGTAGGGCGTGCACAGCGCGTGTGCCCAGCCGACCGCGTAGTGGTTGTAAGCGTCCGGGGTGCCGAAGTCGTCGACCTTGGAGACCAGGAATTCGGTGGTCTCGATGCCCGCCATCCCGTTGAGCACCGTCATCTCGTTGAAGCAGCCCTGCGGCGTGCCTTCCGCGGAGGCGCCGTTGTCGCCGATGATGTAGTAGACCAAGGTGTCTTCGAGCGCGCCGAGGTCCTCGAGGGCGTCGATGACCCGGCCGATCTCATGGTCGGTCTGCTCCAAGAACCCGGCGTAGATCTCCATCTGCCGAGCCAGCACCGGCTTGAGGTCATCGGACATGTCGTCCCACGCGGGGATCTCGTCGTGGCGACGGGTGAGTTCGGCATCCTGCGGGATCACCCCCAGCTTCTTCTGCCGGTCGAAGATCTTCTGCCGCAATACATCCCAGCCCTCGTCGAACTTGCCGCGGTACTTGTCCGACCACTCCGGGGGCACCTGGTGCGGGGCGTGGGTGGCACCCGGCGCGAAGTACATGAAGAACGGCTTGTCAGGCATCAGCGCCTTCTGCTGACGCACCCAGGTGACGGCGTGGTCGGCAAGGTCCTGGGTCAGCGTGTAGCCCTCTTGAGGTGTGCGGGGCGGTTCGACCGGCGTGGTGCCCTCGAACAGGCCGGGGTAGTACTGGTTGGCCTCACCGCCGATGAATCCGTAGAAGTACTCGAAGCCCGAGCCGGTGGGCCACTGGTGGAACGGTCCGACGGGCGAGACCTCCCAGACCGGCACCTCGTGACACTTACCGAACTGCGCCGTCGAATAACCGTTGAGCCGAAGCGTCTCGGCAATGGGCGCCTTGTCCTTGGGCCGGACGCTGCTGTTGCCCGGTGCCGACGTCGCCATCTCGGTGATCGCACCCATCCCGACCGAGTGGTGGTTGCGCCCGGTGAGCAGCGCCTGGCGGGTGGGCGAGCACAGCGCGGTGGTGTGGAAGCGGCTGAGCTTCACACCTTCTCCGGCGAGGCGTTCGGCGACCGGGGTATCGCACGGTCCGCCGAACGCCGACGAGGCCGCGAAGCCGACATCGTCGATGAGCACGATCAGGACGTTGGGGGCGCCCGAAGGCGGGCGCAACGTGTTGATCGGCGGATAGCTGGTGTTGGGATCCTTGGCGTCGTAGGTGGTCAGCCCCACGTGCTGCACGTCCGGGATGGGCAGCACGTCACGGCGCACGCCAGCCCGGGCGGCTGCCGGCGCGGAGTTGGTGGTGTTCTTGGACGACTTCGCCATTCGTTCTCCTCGACCTTATTACCTGTCCGGAAGTTCGGCCAGAGTACGCCGGGAAGGTAAGCGGTGAGCGTGTGTGAGGCGACCGCCGCCGCGACGATGATCGTGCGCATATCCGCCCCCGGCGAGGATTGGCTTGCGGTCGGTCGAGCGTAGTCGCGTCCGGTGTGCGCGTAGGGCGGAATCTCCGCCGAAATCCCGCCCTGCGTGCACACTCAACTGGGGGTCAGAGCTCAGAGAGTCGGGACGATGAAGCGATTGATGATTTCGGTACTGCTGGTCGGCGCCCTCGGTGCACCCGCACAGGCACAGGCGGACCCGTTTCAGGCTTGCACGCCGCCGCAGCACATGAACAACTTCGGCATACCGATCGCCGCCACACCGTCGCTGTGGGTCAACCCGAGTGACGGGTGCATCAACTACCCGCCGGTGGCCTCGCCGGGCAGCAATGCCCGCACCGCCGGTACGCCGGACTACGCCAGCCCCGTCGCATCGAACACGGCCACGCGCTCGTAGGAGGTGAGGCACGTCGGACTACTGCGCAGGAGTACCCAACGGGCGCATACTCGCGAAGGTGACACCGCTGCAGCGCTACATCGCAGAAGAGATCGCCACCGATCACGTCGACGGACTGCTCAGCCGCCGCGAGGCAATGCGCCGGCTGGCACTGCTGGGAGTGGGCGGGGCCGCGGCCTCCGCATTGATCGCCGCATGCGGCGCGAACAGACCGCCGCCCGCCGCCTCGTCGGCATCGTCGTCGCCATCGCCGACTGCGTCCACGGCGCCGCCACCGGCGATGGCGACCGCACCGCCGACGACACCGGCCAATTGGGCGGGTCCACGCGGCACGCTGCTGGGCAGCTGGGCACCGGCCGCCACGCCGCGCGGCGCGGTGCTGGTGATCCACGAGAACAAGGGACTCAACGACTGGGTTCGATCGGTGGCCGGGCGGCTTGCCGGTGTGGGCTACTCGGCGCTCGCGATCGACCTGCTCTCCGAGGAGGGCGGCACCGCGACTTTCGCCGACCCCGCCGCCGCGACCGCCGCGCTGGGCAGCATCGCACCGGACCGCTTCATCGCCGACCTCAGATCAGGTCTTGACGAACTGCAGCGCCGAGTGCCAGGCCACAAGGTGGCGACGGTCGGATTCTGTTTCGGCGGGGGACTGGTGTGGCGGTTGTTGGCCTCCGGCGAGCCGCGACTGTCGGCGGCCGTGCCATTCTACGGCCCGCTGCCGGACAACCCGGACTTCGCCGGATCGAAGAACGCAGCGGTGCTGGGATTCTACGGCGCTCTCGATCAGCGGGTCACCTCCTCGGAGCCGGCGGCCAGAGCCGCACTGGACCGCGCCGGGCTGGTCAACGAGCTCGTCGTGGAACCGAACGCCGATCACGCGTTCTTCAACGACACCGGCCCGCGGTACAACGCGGCGGCCGCCGCCGACGCGTGGGGGCGCCTCCAGGACTGGTTCACCCGTTACCTGGCGTAGCGGAGTTCACCGCCTGTTCAGGACACCGCAGGCGCGTGGTCGCCGTCAGCACATCGGGGCGCGTTCAGATACGGCCATGATGCGGGTCGCGCAGGTCGCGAATTTCTACGGCCCGCGCTCGGGGGGCCTGCGCACGGCGGTGGACCGACTGGGCGCGGAGTACTGCGCCGCAGGCCACGAAGTGTTCCTGATCGTGCCGGGCAGCTCGGCCGGCACCGTCACGCTGCCGAGCGGCGTTATTCGAATCACGGTGCCCGCCAGGCAGATTCCGTTCACCGGCGGCTACCGAGCCGTGATGCCGGCGCTGGTCACACAGGTCCTGGACGGGTTGGCCCCGGACGCCATCGAGGTGTCCGACCGCTTCACCCTTCGCTCGCTGGGTTCGTGGGGGGCACGCCGTGGCGTGACCACGGTGATGATCTCCCACGAGCGTCTGGACCGGCTGACCGGCCAGATCCTGCCGAAACCGCTGGCGCGCCGGCTCGCCGACATCGCCAACCGCTGGACCGCCGCCGACTACGACACCGTGCTGTGCACCACCAGCTTTGCGCGTGAAGAGTTCGACCGGATCGGTGCGACCAATGTCATGACGGTGCCACTCGGGGTCGACCTGGAGATGTTCCACCCGCGCCGCTACTGCACTCGCACCCGTGACCGGTGGGCGGCGCCGGGTCAGGTACTGCTCGTGCACTGTGGCCGGCTGTCGGTGGAGAAGCGCGCCGACCGCAGCATCGATGCGCTTGCCGCGCTTCGGGATTCGGGTATCGACGCGCGTCTGGTGATCGTCGGGGACGGGCCGCTGCGAGCTCGGCTGCAGCGGCAGGCCGCACGGCTGCCAGTCGACTTCACCGGGTTCGTCGAGTCGCGCAGCACCGTGGCCACCCTGCTGGCGTCCGCCGACGTCGCGCTGGCGCCCGGACCGCACGAGACCTTCGGACTGGCCGCGCTCGAGGCCCTGGCATGCGGCACGCCGGCGGTGGTGTCGCGCACCTCAGCGCTCACCGAGATTCTGTCCTCCGACAGCGGGGCCAGCGCCGACAACGATCCGCTGGCTATCGCCGGCGCGGTGACCGCGGTGATGGATCGGCCCGAACCGCAGCGCAGATTCGCCGCCCGGCGGCGCGCCGAGAACTTCACCTGGCCGCGTTCGGCGGCCGGAATGCTGATCGCACTGCGCGGTGGCTGCTGACCGCCGAGGCACCCGATCGCTGAAACTGAGGTCAGTCGCGCGAGGCGATGAGTCTGACGGTGTTGAGGCTGACCGGCAGTTCGGCCCAGCCGCGCAGCACCCGGGTGTCGCGACGGGTACCCAACCCGGCCAACTGCACCTGCGGGAAGTGCGTGAAGAACCGGCGTAGCCCGACCTCGCCCTCGGTCCGGGCCAGCGCCGCCCCCAGACAGAAGTGCCTGCCCCCGGAGAACGCCAAGTGCTTGCCGGCGTTGGCCCGCTGGACGTCGAAGCGGTGCGGATCGTCGAACACCGCGGGATCGCGGTTGGCCGCGGCCAGGTAGATGACGACCATCTGCCCGCGCTGTACTGTCCTGCCGGCCACCTCGGTGTCGTTTCGCGCCACCCGCGCCGAAAGCTGCACCGGCGACTCCAGCCGCAGGATCTCCTCGACGGTGTTCGGCCACAGCGACGGATCGGCGGCCAGCAGGGCCAACTGATCCGGTGAGTTCAGCAGCAGCCGAATTCCGTTGCCCAGCAAGTTGACTGTGGTTTCGAAGCCGGCCGCCAGCACCAGGCCCGCGGTCGCCCGCAGTTCGGTCTCGTCGAGCAGAGCGCCTTCGTCGGCCACCTCGATCAGCTGACTCATCAGGTCCTCACCGGGATGCTCGCGCAGCGTGCGCAGATGTTCGGTGAGCCAGGAGTCGTACCCGGCGATGCCCTCCTGCACCCGTTGGTACTGCGACCAGGACAAGCCGATGTCGAGGCTGGGCGCGGCGAGCTCACCGAACTCCAGCACCCGCGGGCGGTCGGCGTCGGGCACGCCGAGGATGTCACTGATGACCGCGACCGGCAGTTGTGAGCAATAGCGCGCCACGATGTCGACCACCCCGGGCCCGTCGGAGAGCGCGGCCACCAACTCGGCCGCGGTCTCCTCGAC
This sequence comes from Candidatus Mycolicibacterium alkanivorans, assembly GCF_022760805.1. Taxonomy (NCBI): domain Bacteria; kingdom Bacillati; phylum Actinomycetota; class Actinomycetes; order Mycobacteriales; family Mycobacteriaceae; genus Mycobacterium; species Candidatus Mycolicibacterium alkanivorans. The sequence goes on from NZ_JAIVFL010000001.1 coordinate 2,595,349, forward strand.
GCGGTCGCGCAGCACGTTGACCGCGCGGGTGGTGAACACCGAGGACACCGTCTTGCGATAACGGGTGTGCTCGGGTGGTTCGACGGCCAGCAGCGACGGCGGGCGCAGCGGGTGCAGCAGGTTGTCGCGGGTGCGTCGTTCCAGCCAGCGCAGCGGCGCGGGCAGGTTCGACCCCAAGGTGATGACCCGGAAGTCCTCGGACCGCAGCAGCTCGTGAGCCACGCCGTGGTCGGCGGTCAGGTAGCCCGCACGCGAGGGCACCAGCGGGCCGTACGCCTGCAACTCCTCGTAGAACGGCACCGGGTCGGCCCGCACCGCGGGGTCGGCGACCAGCCGGGCCTGCGGATCACCATGCCGGGCCGACCATCCCGCCGTCGCGCGCACCGCCCCGTGCATCGCGAACCAGTGCAGCCGTTGCCTCATCGTTGCCTCGCGTCAGGTCGCGGGGTCCAGCTGGCCGGCAGACGCTTGATCCCGTGGAAGAACTCCCAGAACTCGAACGTGCCCGGGTTGACGCGAGTGGCGATGCCCATGGGATCGACATTAGAACCCGCCGCTCACAAACGTCGACCGCCCTGCGATTCGCGTTGCTGCCGTCGGCGCCGTATTGCTCAGGCTGACTGCAAACCTTTTGCGATGGCGGCCGGTATCCCGACCTTGCCGGGTGTGACCCAGCTGCACGACGGACTGACCGCGCGGGTCTCGGAGGCCGAGACCGAACTGCTGGCGCGGCTGCACGACGGCTCGCTGACCGAGATCGAGGTGGCCTGGAGCGACCCGTTCGGGCACGCGGCCGGAAAGCGCATCCCCGCACCGCAGTTCCTGGATCGTGCCCGGCACGGGTTCGCGTTCTGCGAGGCGGCGCTGGGCTGGAACATCGACGGGACGGTCATCGACGGTCTGCGCCTGACCAACTGGGACGGGGGATATCCCGACGTCCATGCCATTCCGGACTTCTCGACGTTCAGGCCGCTGCCGTGGCGACCCGGCGTGGGACACGTCATCTCCGACATCGTCCGCCCCGACGGCACGCCATCGCTTCTCGACCCGCGCGGGGTGCTGCGCCGCGTGCTGGCGCGGCTTGCCGCACTGGGATACACCGCGAAAGTCGGCGTCGAGTTCGAATTCTATCTGCTGCAACCGGACGGGTCACCGACCCAGGACGACACCCGTGCCTACTCGCCATCGCGGCGGCGGTGCGCGACGATGCGGTCTGGTACGTGCGCAACAAGGCCCGGCCGGCGGCGCACTCGCTGGCCGACGGCGCTGCGGGCGATCCGTTCACCCTGCATGCGGTCGGTGAGATCGCGGCGCACGCCTCGGCAGCCGAAGCGCTGATCCTCAACGCCGCTGACGCCAACGATCGGCTGGTCGATTCGGGCCGGGTCGACGACGCCGACGAACTGGCCCGGGTGGCGATCGCGGTCGCCGAGGCGCAGCTGATCGCCGAGAAGCTCGCGCTCTCGGCGGCCGAGCGGTTGTTCGACACCGGGGGAGCGTCGGCCACCGCGCGGTCGCTGAACCTGGACCGGCACTGGCGCAATGTGCGCACCGTCTCGACACACAACCCGCTGGCCCACAAGGCACACGCGGCCGGCAACTACCCCGTCAACGGGGTGTGGCCACCGGCCAACGGCTACTTCTGACCTGCTGGCGGCCGGCTTGACCAAGTTCGTCATCCAGCCGGTTGGCGCCGCACCAGTCGGAGAGTTCATCGACCGTTTCGTCGCGGAACCCTTGCCGTGCCAGGGCTGATCGGTCAGAGTGCGGGTGAAGCGGTAGGTTGGTGAATACGAAAGAGCGGCGGTAGAGGAGCTCCATGTCGAATCACTTCACCGGTCTCAGCCTCGGCCCACCACTGGGTGACCAGCGGCTCGATCTGTGTGATCTGTACGCCTTCCAGTCACCGGCGGACCCGACGCGCACGGTGTTGATCCTCAACGCCAACCCGAACGCCGACGCGCTGCACCCGGAGGCGATCTACCGGCTGGCCGTCGACAACGACGGTGATCTGCAGAACGACATCGCGTTCAGCTTCGTCTTCTCCGAGCCGCAGGACGGGCGTCAGACCGTCGACGTGTTCCGGGCCGTCGGCGAGGAAGCCGAATCACCACATGCGGTGGGGGAGAAGATCTTCGAGGCCGTCGAGGTGTCCTTCGGGCCCACGCCGAACATCGCACACTCGGACAGCATCACCTTCTGCGCCGGCGCGCGCAGTGACGCGTTCTTCTTCGACTTCGACGGCATCAAGAACCTGTTCGACACCACCGGCGGGCGCAACTTCACCGCGCCGCACCTCGGCGGCACGTCGCCGTGGACCGGGGTGGACTCCAATACCGAGGCCAACGTCTTCTCGATCGCGATCGAACTGCCGACCGCCCAGCTCGGTGCCGACCCCGACATCAGGATCTGGGGCCGCTGCAGCGTGCTGCGCGACGGTGAACTTCTCCACGTCGACCGGGCCGGCCATCCGTCGGTGAGCAGTTTCTTCAACACCGACGAGACCAAAGAGGAGTACAACGCCAGTGAGCCCGTCCACGACCGGCAACGGTGGATCGGACAGTTCATCCATCTGATGGGCCACACCGGTGACTACACCCGCGAGGAAGCCATCGAGGCGATCGACACCGAGGGCACCCTGCCCGACATGCTGACGTTCAACCCGTCGAAGCCGGCGAAGTATCCCAACGGCCGGGTCTTCACCGACGACGTCATCGACTACCGGCTGGCGTTCCTCACCAAGGGTGACTGCCCGCCGACCGGATTGTCGCCGCACACCGACACTTTGGACGTCTTCCCGTATCTGGGACCGCCCCACCAGAGGAATTAGCCGCCCGGACAGTAGGACCGGGTGGCGACGTCGAGCGCCTCGCGATAGAGGTCGTCGAATCCTCGCTCGGCGGTGACGGTAGATGCGGGCCGACCTGCACACTCGAGCGCTCAGCCGACGGGGCCGCGGTCCAGGACGATCGTTGCGCTGCGCGGGTCGCCCGCGCGGTCGAGCCAGCTCAGCGTGACGGTGTCACCGGGGTGGCGTGCATCCATGACGTCGGACAGGTTCGACGCGGAATTGATCGGGGTGCCGTCGACCGCGGTGATCATGTCGCCGGCGACCAGGCCGGCCCGACGAGCGGGGGTGTCGGGCAGCACCTGGCGAACCGCCGCGCCCGCCCCGTTGCCGTCGGCGATGCCGACGCCGATGAAGGCGGTGTCGCCGATGTGGACGCCCGGTCCGGCGCCGGCCCGGATCTGGTTGGCGACGGCCAGAGCCCGGTCGATGGGGATCGCGAATCCCTCGCCCCCGCGCGCGTCGCCCATCCGGTAGGTCAGCGTCGCCGCGACGGTGACGCCGACCACCTGACCGGCGCTGTTGACCAGCGGGCCGCCCGAGTCGCCGGGGCGTATGTCGGCCGCCACCTGGATGAGGTCGTTGAGTTCGCGTGAGCCGCCGCCTGATTCGTCGGACGCGCGCACCGACGCCCCGAGGTGGGTGACGGTGCCGCCGGCGAAGCTCGGCGCCCCGCCGGCGCCGCCGGCGTTCCCGATCGCCGCGATCGCGTCCCCCACGGCCAGCGACGACGACGTTCCCAACGAGGCCACCGGCAGGTCGCTGGCACCTCGAAGCCGCACCAGCGCGATGTCATCGGTGCGGTTGTACCCGATGACGTCGACCGGATAGGTTCGCCCGTTGGCCAGGCTGATGGCCGAGATCTCGGTGGCGCCCTCGATGACGTGGTTGTTGGTCAGCACCTCCCCGGTGGGGTTGAGCACGATGCCCGTGCCCGCCCCCACCGCACCCTGGTAGTCCAGCGTGGTGTTGATGTCGACCAGGCCCGGACTGACCTGCCCCATGACCGCGGACTGGTCCAGCGGAGCCTGGGGGGCCACCGGCAGCGGCGGTGCCGGGCTGGCGTGGGCGGGCGCGGCGAGGAAGGCCGGCACCAGGAAAACGGCGGCCAGAAGTGCCGCCAGGCGGCGACCGCGACGAGGTGGAAGCTGTGCGTCCATACGTCAACTGTGCCTGAAAAGCGACCGGCATGGCATCACGCCACCCGGGACGCTGCTAGCCGGACGTCATCGTTTTGTCGGTCACGCAGTCGGGAAGCCCGCACTTCGGCTTCGACCGCTACAACGCCTTCTTCGCCATCGGTCCGGGTAATTGGGGACTTAAGTCCCCGGCGCGTCGGGCCTTCTACCCGTGTCTGGTACGGCCAGTTACAGATATGCTTCCGGTCATGACCTACGTGATCACCAGTGCGTGCGTTGACGTCAAGCACAAGGCATGCATGAAGGAGTGCCCGGTCGACTGCATCTATGAGGGCGACCGGACCGTGTACATCAACCCCGAGGAGTGCGTGGAGTGCGGCGCGTGCCGTCTCCTGTGCGAGGTCGACGCGATCTACTTCGAGTCCGACCTGCCGGAGGAGGAGAAGAAGTTCCTCGCCGACAACGCGGCGTTCTTCAACGAGATCCTGCCCGGCCGCGATGCTCCGCTCGGAAACCCCGGCAGCTCAAGCGAACTGGGACCCGTCGGAGTGGACACGCCGATGGTCGCCGCGCTGCCGCAGAACCAGGCGGCGCCCGCGCACGCCTGATCGGACATCACCAGACCGACACGAGCCCGGGCGGCGCCAGCCGCCCGGGCCCTTTCATGCCCGGCGCCCTAGGTGGCCTTGGGTTCAGTCGCATCGGCGAATTCGCTGATCGCCTCGAAGGCGCGCGCGCCGTAGACCGTGGCCGGACCGCCATGCATCATGATCGCCACCCCGATGGCCTCGGCGGCCTCTTCCCTGGTGGCTCCGGCGCGGACGGCGGCGTGAGCGTGCGAGGCGATGCACCCGTCGCAGCCGTTGACGATCCCGACGACCACCGCCATCAGCTCTTTGACCTTGGGTTCCAGCGCGCCGGCACCCATGGCGGCGCCGCTCATGTCGTTGAACGCGCGGTAGACGTCGGGGATGAGCTGCCTCAGCGCACGGTGCTGGGGACGCAGATCGTCGAGGACTTGGTGGTAGTGGCCATGTTCGGGCATGACGCCACTGTATGCCTCACGATGTATGCCTCACGATGCCTCACGATGTATTCCAACTGCAGCTTTTCGTTACAGCATCGCGGCCGGGGCGTCGCCCGACCGCAGCCATTCGCTGGTATACGCCGGTGCGGGTAGGCTCCACGGAGGTCGACGAAGGCCGCGCTGTCCCGGCTCGCTTCCGGCGCTGGCAGCGAAGTACCGCCGCCCAGGCACCACAGCCTAGTCGCGTGCGCGGTGACGGCGGACAGGGCAGGAGAGGAGTGCTTCTTTGGACACCGTCCTGGGGCTGTCGATGACGCCGACCACCGTCGGACTCGTGCTCGTCGAGGGTGACGGAGCAGACGGCGCGACCAAGCACCACGACGTGTTCGAGGTGCGCCGCGGCGGCTTCAGCCCGGTCACCACCTCGGAGTTCGTCGCCGAAGCACTCTCGCGCACCCAGGCCATCGCGGGCGGCCAGCGGTTGCAGTCGATCGGGGTGACCTGGAGCGACGACGCCGCCGTCGAGGCCTCCCTGCTGCTGGACTCGCTGGCCGACTCCGGTTTCGACAACATCGTCCCGATCCGGCTTCCGGAGGCCACCGAGGCGTTCGCCCGCGCCATCGGCCAGGTGATCGGCTCCGAGGTGAGCACGGTGTGCGTCGTCGAACCCGACGCCGTCGTCGCGCTCGCGGTGGACTCCAACCAGAACTCGGTGCAGACCGCCGTCAGCTACCAGCTGGAGACCGACCAGGACCTGATCGGCTGGCTGGCCGACGTCCTGAGCCGCGACGGCTGGCGCGCCGACGGCCTGGTTCTGCTGGGCTCGGGAGACGAACTCGACATCATCGCCCGCCGGCTCGAGCAGGTGCTCGGAATGCCGGTGTTCGCGCCCGCCGAGGCGGAACTGGCGCTGGCCCGCGGTGCGGCGCTGGCGTCGGTCAACAGCTTCGGCCTGTTCGATGATCCGCTGTTCATCGCCCCCGAATCGGCCCGCGACGGGCACCGGTCGCTTGTCCGCAGCGGCCCGGTGGCGATGCTCGTCGGCGGCGTCCTGACATTCGTGGTGTCCGCCTCGGCGGCCGCCGGGATCGCGCTGCTTCCCGACCGCGGCGGATCCCATGCCGAACAGCGTCCGGTGGTCAATACCGCCGAGACGGCCTCCCCGCGGCCGGTGAGCGTTCCACTGGCGCCCCCGCCTCCGCAGGTGCTGGCGCCGCCGCCGCAGGAGCCGCCGCTGCCCGCGCCGCCACTGGAAGCGGTGTCCGAGCCGGTCGCGCAGGCTCCCGTCGCCGAGGAACCCGCCGCTCAGCTTCCCGCCGACGTCCCCGCCGACGTCCCCACGGACGTCCCCGCCCCGGCCCCCGATGCGCCGCCGGCCGACGCCCTCGCGCCGCCGCCGCCGGTGGTCCAGCCCAGCGTTCCGCCGGTGACCACCTCCAAGCCTTCGCTGCGGACCCGGATCCTGGAGCGCCTGGCCGATCTGCGCGCCGGTAACGGCTGACGAAGTTTCGCTGATATCCCGAAGTGGTACGCCTTCACTGGCACCGCACCACGGTTCTGGCACGTACTTCGCGTGTTCCTGGGCGGAGCCGCGACCGGCAACTAGACTGATTATTTGCTGATCACAGAGGACGGGAGTCAATGGCCCGAGCAGTTCGACGAGCACTTGCCGCCGCGAGTATCGCGGCCCTGGCGCTGATGGCTTCGGTTCCCTCCAGTTCGGCCTCCGTTGCGCCGTCGTTCGGCGGGGCCACGGTGGCCTCGGTTCAGCCAACGAACGGCCAAGTGGTCGGCGTGGCCCACCCCATCATTGTGACGTTCACCCAGCCGGTGGCGGACCGCTCGGCGGCCGAACGCTCGATCAGCGTCACCTCGCCGGCCGACGTGACGGGCCGGTTCGAGTGGCTCGACGACACCGTGGTCCAGTTCGTCCCGGACCACTACTGGCCGGGGCACTCGGAGATCACGATGATGGCCGGCGGCGTTCCGCGGACCTTCGGCACCGGCGCCACGGTCCTGGGGGTGGCGAGCATCTCCGCGCACACGTTCACCGTCAGCATCGACGGGCAGGTGGTCCGCCAGATGCCGGCCTCGATGGGCAAGTCCAGGCATCCGACGCCCGTCGGGTCCTTCACCGTCCTGGAGAAGCAGTCCTCGGTGGTGATGGATTCCCGCACCATCGGCATCCCACTTAGTGATCCGGAGGGCTACAAGCTGACCGTCGCCGACGCCGTCCGCATCACCTGGGGTGGGGTGTACGTGCACTCGGCACCGTGGTCGGTCGGGTCGCAAGGCTACGCCAACGTCAGCCATGGCTGCATCAACCTCAGCCCGGACAACGCGTCCTGGTATTTCAACCAGGTCAACATCGGCGACCCGGTCGTCGTCAGCGCCTAGCCGCGGACCGCGGGGCTTTCCAGCGCGCCTACTTGGGGTGGCGCGCGATGAACTTGACCATCACCTCGTCGGCCACCTTCATGGTGCCCATCAGCAGCGAATACGGCTTGACGCCGAACTCGGTCTGCGCCACGGGCACCTCGGCCGTCATCACCCAGGTCCCGCCGTGGTCGTCCACCTCGAGGTCGACGGACTGCGGCCGCGACTTGCCGTGGATCTCGACGGTTCCGGTGAGCCGGTAGCCGGTGTCGGTCTTGGCGATGTCGTCGGCGGAGAACCGGATCTGCGGGTACTTCTTGACGTCCATCGCGTTGAGCGCGTTCGAGCGGACCACCACCTTCTCCGGCCCGGACAGCGGCGTCACACCGCCCTCACCCTTGAGCACCTGCAGCGAGTCCACGTCCACCACCAGCTCGGCCGCGATCGGCTTGCTGCCGCGCCACGTCACGTCGGCCCGCCAGGAGGCCATCGCGATGGTCAGGCGGTGGCCCATCTTCGCCGCCGGGCCGCCGACCCCGGTGAGCACTTGCAGCTCACCGTCGGCAGCGGTCAGTGTCCAGGTGGAATCCGTCACGTCCCGACTGTATCGCCTTGGGCGACACTGGACTTGCTCGCACCCGATGGCGTTCTCCGGCAGGCTTTCCCGCGGGTCCACTCGAGTAAGCGCTGGATGGCGACCCGGGCCAGCGGTGCGCCGGGGCGAGTCGCTCAGCCGCCGGACTTCGACGTCGTCGGCGTCACCGACGTGGTCACGGTGACGGTCGTGGTGCTCACCGTCGTCGTCGCGCTACCCGAGGTGGTCGCGGTCGTGGTGGCGGCCGAGGATGTGCTCGAGCCAGAGAATCCGGGCTGCTCGAACTCGATCCACGAATCGCGGTAGATAACGTTGTCGCCTTCGGACACCAGGAACAACTTGGGCGAGATCGAGTACGTGACACCGTCGTTACCGGCGGTGACGGTGCCGTCGGAGCCGCGAGTGGCGGACAGCTTCAGCGACGCGTTGTCGCTGAGTCGCACACCGCGGTACTGGAGGTCGCCGCTGGGATCGACGCAGATGGCTACCAGGGATCGCTGGGTGCGGCCGTAGGCCGCCACAATCTGGCTGTCGTCGCAGCGCGCTTTCGTGTCGAGGTACCCCTTGCTGTCGGCCTTGTACGACGACGAGGCGGCGCTCGAGGTCGCCGTGGTCATGGTCGTTGTGCTCGGGGCTGCCTGGGCCACCGGCAGGCTGTCCGCCGAGCCCGAATTCACTGTCACCCCCACGACCATGCTCACCGCGGCGAGGACGGCGCCGGCTGCCAGCGGTGCCAGCAGCCGGGAGCGCTGCGAGGTGCCCGGATTCGGGTCAAGCGGGTGGTCAACGGACATGGGATCCCTCCGACTCGGATGTTGGTCTAAGCGAACCACCTCGCGGGGTGTTTTCCGCGCTGGCGAGGCGGCGTTTCGCCGGGCAATCGGGTGCGCCGCCGCACACCCACGCCTTTGCGGTTTCTCCCGAACCGGCGGAGGCAATGCCGTTAGGCTCAGCGCAAGGCCGGCGGGGGCATAGGGCCCGAACGCACACGACCTAGAGGTTGGAACATGTTCCGCGAACTCGTCGTCACAGCAGCCGTCGCGGTGAGCGCGCTGTGTGCCGCACCGTGCGCCTCGGCCGATGAGCCCCACGGCCCGTTCGCGGGCGATCCGCCTGGCACCAACTATCAGGCCTATCTGCATGCCCCCTGCTACAACTTCGACCGCTTCATCTACGGTCGCGGGCCCGGCGGAGAGCCGTTGGCGTGTCATTGGATTCCCAACCAGTCGCCCTTCGGCATGGATCGCTCGCCGGCCGACGCCGGTGCGTGGGTGGCCTCCTACAAGCTCTACGGCGAGCAGGCAGTCGGCTCGCCGTGCCCCGGCCCGCAGTCGGCGGCCCAGTCTCCGGACGGCCTGCCCATGCTGTGTCTCGGCGCGCAGGGCTGGCAGCCCGGCTACCTGACGTCGGGCGAGTGGGGCAACGGAAGCTCGTTCAACCCGGCGGGCTAACTGCCGGTCGCTTGCGCGGGAGAGCCGCCCAACGCGGCCACCTTGCGGCCACCTTGCGGCCGGATTCGCGGATGTGCTTGATCATGTCGGCTGGCGGAGCGCCCAGCGCGTTGGCGATCAGTGTCACCTTGGGATGCTGGGGCGCCACCTCCGCCTGCGGGGTGGCGGTGGCGTCGGCACGGCGCCCTCCACCGGAACCCGCTCGCGGCGTCATCGCAGCATCCCTTAACTGCGATGCGAACACGAGTACCCTTGATTGTGTGCTCGAAGGGGAGCACTTCTCAACGAATTGAGGCTCGCCATGATCGCCTCACGGCACAGAACCCGACGAATCCTGATGGCCGGGCTCGCCGCCACCACGCTCGCCGCCGCGCTGGCTCCCGCGGTCGCCGAAACGTTCTCCCCGCCGCCGCCGTCGGCCAGCGCCGGACCGCCCGACTGCGTCAACGGCATCATCCCGCTCAACCCGTACGTCGTGAACTGCAACCTGCCGCCGCGCGGCAAGCAGATCATCGGCGCCGCTCCGGACGCCGGCGCGATCATCGCCTGTCGGCACGTCCCGATGTGCATCTCGTACTACGTGAACTATCCGGGCGCCCTGCTGGTCCCCGGGTACCCGAGTTACGGGCCCTGAGATCACCGACGTCCCGCACCGCACCATGTGATCGGCGCGGTCAGCTCCTGCCGTTGCGGCGCACCCGCAGCGCAAGGGAACTGAACGCCGCGCCCAGGGCGGCTCGGCCCAGCGCCGGGAAGTGCCCGATCGCATTCGCCGCTCCGCCGCGCCGGCCCGGAATGCTCAATCGCAGGACCGGCCAGTCGCGCGCGGCGGCCATTGCCGCCAATCCGGCGCGGGGGTTCACCGGCCGCGGGTGGCCGACGAGTGCCATCAACGGCGCGTCCTCGTCGCCGTCGGAATAGAAGTAGCTGCGCGCCAGGTCGACTCCGTTGGCCTCGCAAAAACGTTGGGCGGCAGCGGCTTTCTGCGTCCCCCACACGACGGGCCGGTTGATCCGGCCGGTCAACAGCCCGGCTTCGTCGAGTTCGAAGGTGTTGCACACCACGTTCGAGATGCCCAGCGCGCGAGCGACCGGCTCGGCGTGGATGGTCAGCGCCGAGGAACTGAGCACCACGGTGTGCCCGCGCTGCCGGTGCGCCTCGACGATCTCGCGCATCAGCGGGTACACCCGCTCGGACACCTGCTCGGCGAACAGCCGCTCGCCGATCTCGTCGAGGTCGGCCAGTGACTCACCGCGCAGATAACCCGCCGCCCGCACCAGCAGCCGCTCGAACTGCATGCGGCCCAGCTTGTAGCGCAGCGAAGCCTCGATGACGCCGAGAACCTCGCCGATCCGGGCCTGCCCGCGCCGGATTCGGTCGCTGGCGTGCGCGGTCGCGGTGAAGCCGGCCACCAGCGTTCCGTCGAGGTCGAAGAACGCCCCGGTGGCCGGCCCCTCGGGGCTGTGGGCGATCTGTGTGACGGGGTCCGGTGACAGCATCACCACACCATCATGGCCGAGGCTCAGTCGAGCCACCGAGTGACGGTCCCGCCGCCGAGCTTTGCGCTGGCCACGAGGTCCGCCGGGATCCGGAAGATCCGTCCCGACCAGGCCACCCAAGGGCTGCCTGCGACTCGATCGGGGGCGTCGGCCCCCGGAATTCGTGAGCTAGGCGCTCCGGCGGGTGTCCGCCCTGACGGAGGCTTCCCTGACGGAGGCTTCCAGCTCGTCTTCCCAGGCTCCCTCGTCGCGGCCCAGCGCGATGGTCGCCGCCGCCATCGCACCCACCACGACGGCCAGCACGACGGCCGAGGGCTTGCTGACCGCCAGATGCTCGCCGAGCAGTACCTCACCCAGCAGCACCGCCACTACCGGCTCCAGCACCAGCATGGCCGGCACCGAGGCCCGCAGTGAGCCGGCGTGAAACGCCGACTGCTGCAGCAGTGTCGCGATGACACCGATGACGATCAGCAGGTACAGGATGGGGGAGGCCAGCAGCTTGACCATGTTGCCGTGGGTGACGATGTGCATGACGAGCTTGGTCAGCGCCGCCACCACACCGAACAGCACGCCGACCCCGACCGCCAGCAGGATCGCCCGCCGCCAGTCGGAGAACCGCACGGCCACGCCCGCGCAACCTGCGACGAACAGCAGACTGATGCCCGCCACGAGTCCGGCGGGCAACACGGCACCGTCGTAGTCGCCGGGCTTCGTGCGGGCCAGTGCCACGAAGATGCCCAGCGCCACGGTCAGCAGAACGGCCCAGCCCCACTCGGCGCGCGTCACCCGCCGGTGGGCCAGCCGGGCGCTGAGCGGAAGGGCGAACAGCAGCGCGGACACCAGCAGGGGAGCGACGAGCAGCAACGAGCCGAAGGCCAGCGCGACCGCCTGGAACGCGTACCCGGTGACTGCCGCGGCGGTACCGGCCCACCACAACCGCCGGCGCAGCAGCGTCGACACCATGACGGTGCTGACACCTTGGTCAGCCGGAACGTCCATCGTCGCCCGCTGGCGGACGACGATGCCGATGGCTGCGAACACCGCACCCGCGAGGGCTGCTGCCACAACCAGGGCGTGTTGCAGCAATGTCGTCAGTCCCTTCCGCGGTGTCGGCTGTAGCACCGAATGTAGGCCACGCGAGCGTCAGCGCACCTGCACGACCGTCGGCGTGCTGTTGTAGCCGGTGACCCGTACCCAGTCGGCGGGGGGCCCGCCGGCGGGAACGCGCCCCCCGATGGAGACGGTCTCGCCCGGAAACACGGTGACGTAGTTGTCGTCGTACTCGATCGGCAGGATCTCGTCGGCCAACGGACTCGGCAGCAGCTCAGCGCGCTCGAAGAAGGCGACGCGCGGCGTCGGGTTGTGCAGCGTGATGGTCACCTTCTGGCCTTGGGCGTCGTCGTCGCCGTCGGCGTGTGCGCTGATGTCCAGCGGCACCTTGGGCATCGCGTTCAGCGCGGTCATGTCGGCCCAGCTGACCTGTTTGGTGTCGAAGGCCGCGTCATTGGACGGCGGCCCGACATCGTCGACCCGCCGGGACTGCCAGTAGACGTTGCCGGTGACAAGGTGACCGGCGGAGTCGAGCAGTTCGCAGCGCACGAAGAACACCGGGGAGTCCGGTGGCCCGGGCGGCAGCGTCATGACCGGTGCAGCGCTGCCGGGGCCGATGGCGATGTCGTCGGAGGCCCGGTCGTCGCGCAGCCGGCCCGACACGTCGTAGGTGCGTACCCGTACCCGCAGCTTGTCCTGCCCGTAGGGGGTCTGGTTGACGACGGTGACGTGCGCCTGGCGGTGGTTGCCGGTGGCATAGGAGTCGAACACCACCGACAGCGGACGCAGGCCCTTCTTGGCGCCGTAGTAGGCCCCGCCGGGCCGCAGGTAGTAGTCGAAGATGTTGCCGAAGAACGACGGCCAGTGGCTGTTGAGCATCCAATAGATCGTCATCTTGTGGCCGTCCCAGCCGTTGGCGGCGAATGACTCGAACTGCGCGCGAGTGGCCTCGTAGTGGGCCAGCTGCGCCTTGTCGGCGAATACCTGGGCGTTGGGCGAGGGACCGTAGCGGCGGTCTATCACCCGGCGCACGTTGACCAGCTGAGAGTTCTGCGGGCCCGACCCGGCGTGGAAGAACCAGGTGTCGTTGATCGGCCACAGCTTGTCGGGCGGGATGAACTTGCGCAAGCTGGAATAAGGCGGGATGTGCTCGTTGTCGCCCTGCTCGGCCGAGGAGCCGCGGGCCGCGCCGTAGCGGCCGCTGAACCAGTAGGAGGGCGGCCGCCAGCTGTACGGGCCGGCCATCTGGATGCCGTCCCACGTCGGCTGGCCGCTGCTGTCCCGGTTCAGCGACGACACCGTGTCGACGGTGGCGTTCTGCCAGTGCAGGTCGGTCAGGATGCGGTGGTAGTCGGCGAGCACCTCGGCCGGCGGGCGGCCGTCGCTGCCGTTGGCCCAGACGAACACCGAGGGGTGCGAGCGCAGCATGTCGATCTGCGAGCGCATGCTCTCCTGGGCGACGCGGCGGTCCTCGTCGTCCCACTGCTGCCACTTCTCCCACTGGTTGCAGCACATCCAGCCGTACATCAGCGGGATGCCCATCTCGTCGGCCATCTCGACGAACCGCGCGGAGGAGATCTTGGACTCCAGTCGCAGCATGTTCAGCCCGAGGTCTTTGGCGTAGCGCAGGATCGCGGCGTCGCGGTCGGGGTCGTACCGGTAGAGCAGGTCGGGGGTGTAGGTGGCCCCGCGTACCAGGAAGTCCTTGCCGTTGACCTCGAGGTAGAAGTTGCCCCCGGTGCCCAGTTGGGCGAACGAGTCATCGCCGTCGCGCCCCTGGGTGATGGTGCGGATCCCGAACTTTGAAGAGGCGGTGTCGGTGACCGTGCGGTTCTGGACGAAGTCCAGCTTCAGGTCGTACAGGTCGGGGTGACCCATCGTGTAGGGCCACCACAGGTCGGGGTGGCTGACCGTCAGCGCGGCGAACCGGTCCGGGGTCAGGCTGATCTCCCGCTCTTCGCCTGGTTTGAGCGAGACGGGTTCGTCGACGTGGATGGGGGCCTTGCCGTCGCGGGTGATCGTCGCGCGCAGCACACCGCTCACTCTCTCGTCGGAGTAGTTGCGCAGGCCGGTGTAGATTGTCAGCCGCGCGCTGTCGGTGTCCGGCAGCGGCAGTTCGGTGTTGACCGTGGCGGCGCCGATGGCCACCGCGCCGGATGTCTTGAGGTACACCGGTTTCCAGATGCCGGCGTTGCGGTCGGGGACGAACGAGTTACCGTTGGCCGGATTTTTGTCCGGCCCCTGGTAGCCCAGGTAACGCCAGTTGATCCAGTCGTACCAGCTGTCGGCCAGTTCGACACCGTTGATGTCCTGGATGGCCCGTTCCGGAGTCACCTTGACCGCCAAGACGTTCGGGGTGCCCTGCTGAATCCACGGGGTCACGTCGAGTTGGTGGTCGTCGTACATCCCGACGATCTGGCGGTTGTCGGCCACCCGGTGGCCGTTGAGCCAGATCTCGGCGCGGTAGTTGATGCCCGGGAAATCCAGCAGGTAGGTGCGCTGCCCGGCCGGGGGACTTAAGGTCGTCCGGTACCACCAGTCCTGCTTGTAGAGATCCTGCGGGACCTCGGTGAGTATGTTCTTGCCGTAGTACAGGTTGGGGTAGGTGCCGTCATCCTGGAGGGTCTGCAGAACCGTGGCCGGCATCCGGTTCACCGGGTGCCACCCGGAGTCGTCGTAACCGGTGCTGGACACCGCCTTGCCGTCGGCGCCCAGATCGGTGGCGGACTGGAGCTTCCAGCCGGTGGACAGTTCGAGGTCCTGGGCGGCCTGCGGCGGGGAAGCTCCGAAGATCCGGCAGTCCCCGGCGTACACCAACAGGAGCACGACGACGACGATCGCTCCGAACGTCTTCGCCACCGTCCTCCAACTCCTTGCATCGATGTTGCGACAAGACAACGGCTCGGCGAACGCCGGGTGTCGCCGATACATCTTGGCAGAGCCGCAGTCTGGTCGTCGTGTCTGGTTTATGTGGAACGCAGCACAGGTACCTGATGCAACCGTACGAGCTGACCGAACGCCTCAACGTCGCGGACAACATCCGGGAACAGTTCGGTTCCCACTGAGACCAGCGCCGCTACGACCACTTCGTGGACCCCGCGCCGAAGACCCAGGGAAAGCCGACTTAGCAGGGACGCCGCGGAACCGTGCCCGTCGATCTAGGCTTACGCCATGACTGATCAGGACCGCGCGGCAGCCCGCCGCGAGATTGCCGATGCCCTGCTGACCGCGCTCGAACGCCGCCACGAGGTGCTCGACGTCATCGTGGAATCGCCCGACCGCTCCTCGGCGATCGAGGCCATCACCGCGCTGCTGGGCAAGTCCCGGAGGGGCGGTGAAGCCATCATGGGCATGTCCTTCGACCAGTTGACGAAGGACTCGCGACGCCGGATCGCCAAGGAACTCGACGACCTCAACAGCCAGCTCAGCTTCACCCTCGGTGAGCGCCCGGCAAGCTCCGACGACCGGCTGTATCTGCGGCCGTTCTCCCACGACGCCGACCGCGACATCTTCGCGGTCCGCACCGACGAGATGGGTGCCGCAGGCGACGGATCGGGTTCCCCGGCCGCCGATCTCGACGCCGAGATCCGTTCCGCGCGAGAGCGTCTGCACGCCGAGGAGGCGGCGTGGTTCGTCGCCGTCGACGGTGAGGACAAGGTGGGCATGGTCTTCGGCGAGCTCGCCGGCGGCGAGGTCAACGTCCGCATCTGGATTCACCCGGACCACCGCAAGAAGGGCTACGGCACCGCCGCGCTGCGCAAATCCCGATCGGAGATGGCGGCGCACTTCCCGGCGGTTCCACTGGTGGTGCGCGCACCGGGGGGCGGCGCGGGCTGACCTCGCCGGGATTGCTGTCGACCAGACCTGAGCCGCGCGCGGGGTGCTGCGTAGTGTCGCACGGTATGAGTACGCGTGCGGGAATCGTGGTCACCGGCACCGAGGTGCTGACCGGACGCGTGGCCGACCGCAACGGCCCGTGGGTGGCCGACCGGCTGTTCGAGCTCGGCGTCGAGCTGGCGCACATCACGATCTGCGGTGACCGGGCGAGCGACATCGAGGCGCAGCTGCGTTTCCTCGCCGCTGAAGGCGTGGACCTGATCGTGACGACTGGCGGGCTGGGACCGACGGCCGATGACATGACGGTGGAGATCGTCGCCCGTTTCTGCGGCCGGGAGCTGGTCCTGGACGCTGAGCTGGAAGCCAGGATCGCGGCGGTCCTGAAGTCGTTGATGGCGCGCTACACCGGCGTCGACTTCGATGCGGTGCGCGCCGCCAACCGCAAGCAGGCCATGGTTCCCGTCGGCGCGCAGGTCCTCGACCCGGTCGGTACCGCGCCCGGGGTGGTGGTGCCCGGCAAGCCGACAGTGCTGGTTCTACCCGGGCCGCCCTGGGAACTGCAGGCCATGTGGCCGGCCGCGATGGCCAGCGACGCCGTGCAGCAGGCGATCGTCGGCCGGACCATCTATCACCAGGACACCGTCCGCATGTTCGGGCTGGCCGAGTCAGGTCTGGCCGAGACATTGCGCGAGGCCGAGAGAGTCGTTCCGGGATTCGCCGACCTTGAGATCACCACCTGCCTGCGCCGCGGCGAGCTGGAGATGGTGACCCGCTATGAGCCGCGTAGTGCGGGGGCGTACCGGCAGTTGATGGCCGTCGTCCGCGACCGGCACGGCGCCTTGGTGTTCTCCGAGGACGGATCCCTGGTCGACGACCTGGTGGCACGGTTGCTGGCCGGCCGGCGGATCGCGACCGCCGAATCGTGCACCGCCGGTCTGCTCGCGGCCCGGCTGACCGACATCGCCGGCTCGTCGGCCTACGTCGCCGGTGGGGTGGTGGCCTACGCCAACGAGGCGAAGGTCGATCTGCTGGGAGTCGACGCGGCTCTGATCGACGCACACGGCGCGGTGTCCCAGGAAGTGGCCAAGGCGATGGCGGACGGGGCGCTGCGCCGGTTCGACGCCGATACCGCCGTGGCGATCACGGGGATCGCCGGCCCCGGCGGCGGGACGGCGGACAAGCCGGTGGGCACCGTCTGGTTCTGCGTGAAGCTGGCCGAGGGCACCACGGTGATTCGATCTCTTCGTCTGCCCGGGCAGCGCTCGGACATCCGGGACCGGTCCACGACCGTGGCCATGCACCTCTTGCGGCGCACGCTCCTCGGCGAATTCGGCGCTCTGGAAGCCTAATTCAGGCAGATCTGGGCGTCTTCGACCGCCAGGTCATACGCCACGGCGCTGTCCGGATCGCACAGCGTGTCGAAACGGGCACCGAGGTTCGCCAGTTCCACCACGAGTTCGGCGCGGTCAAGGCCGGCATCGAGGGCGGCGTCGAGCAAGCCGAGGATCTCGTCACGGCACATCGCCGCGCCGTTGACACGAAGGCCGGCGGCTTGGACCTGACGCGCCGCGCGGATCATCCGCCGGGCGTAACGCCGCTCGTCTGCGAATTCACTCATTCGGGCAGCCTTTCGATGGCGGTGCGGCGACCAAGCCGTCCGTGCACCGGTTTCTTCAGCACGCGTTCAGACTGCCGCTCCGGCGCCGTCGCCGACAGGGACTTGTGGCCCTGTCTTGGCGGGCAATTTGACAAACCGACCAGAGGTCAAAACGCCCGTGAACAATCAATCTGTTTGCCCGGTTCGAGCGGAATTGCGCGCGTAACGTAATCCCCGTCCGCTCAGTGCGTCTCATTGTCGGTGGGAGAACGAGAATGCGAAAAATCATCATGGGCTTTGCCGCGGCCGGCATCATTGCCGGCTCATTGACGGGTGCGCAAACGGCCAATGCAGCGCAACCGAACCATGCCACCCCGTCGAGTCCGAACAATTCCGCACCGATCGTCACCGCGCTCGACTGCCACGGCACCACCGGCAACATGGGCTGCGGGCCCGGCTTCTTCTGGCGTGACGGCTGGCGCGGGTGGGGCTGTTACCCCTGCTGACCCGGCACTCAGCCCGGATCCGTCCAAGCATTCACCCGAATGGAAGGCTTCGCCATGAACACTCGTCGCCTCGGCGGGCTCACCGCCGCGCTCTTCTCGTCAGCTTTGACCTTCGGTGCCGGCCTGGCAGTGGCGGACCCCGGTGACTACACCGCGTTGATCATCGACCCCAACGTGGTCACCGACTCGCAGGCGTACACCGCGACACCGCCGACGCTCAACCCTGGTGGCCAGCCGGGGGCCAGGACGGTATTCACCCACCGCGACGGCCGCACGATCACCGACACGGTCTGGGTGTTGACCGATCCGGCCGCCGCCAGCAGCGCCATCAACCAGGCGCAGGGCAACCTCGCCATCGCCAACCAGAAACTGGTGTCGGCACCCGTCGGCTCCGGCGGCCAACTGATCAGCGGCACATCACCGGATGGAACGCGGTCGTTGAGCGTCCTGTATTTCACCGAGGGCAATGCGGCATCGACAATCGAATTCGCCGGTCCGTCCGCCGACCCGGCACCCTCGGACCTGGTGATCGAAATGGGCCAGAAACAGGATGCGCTGATCAAGAGTCGACTCGGCGCGTAGCCGGCGATCATCCGGTCGGCAGGTGCCGAGGCCGCCACCGCCACGACATCGCGGCTGCGACGAGCGAAATCAGTTTACTGTCAATCCTTTTCGTCACGGTCCCAGATGTCGAGCATGCTATTCAGAATGTCTTCGGCCCGGCCGAGTCCGGCGAAGTGGCTCTCACCGGGCAGGTGGTAGAGTTCGGCGTCGGGCAACCCGTCGACCACGTGCCGGCCGTGGGCGAACGGCACGATGTGGTCGCGGTCGCCGTGCCACCACCGGATCGGGACCTTCACCTCGTCGAGCCGGAATCCCCAGTCCCGGGCGAAGACGACGATGTCGGCGAACGGTGCCGCCAGCTGCTTGCGGCTGCCGTTGAGCAGGTCGTCGAGGAACATCGCTTTGAACTCCGGACGGACCAGCATCTTGCGGTCGGCCTCCGGGGAGATCCCGGCGTAGAGGTACAGCGCCGGCCCGGCCACCGGCCGGATCAGCCGGATTATGGTGCTGGCGGCCAGCCGGATCGGACCGCCCGCGACCTCGATCAGCGGGGCGACGACCGTCCCGAGCCCCATCAGCCCACCGCCGATCGCATCCGGCCCTACCGTCGGCGCCACGCCACCGAGCACACCGGCAGCCACCACCCGCTCGGGCATCGCGGCGGCGCATGCCAGGGCGTACGGCCCACCGCCGGACAGCCCCACGACCGCCATCTTCTCGACACCGAGTGTGTCGGCGATGGTGCTCAGATCGCCGGCGAAGGCCAGCACGTTGTCGTACTGGAACGGGGTCGACGAACCGATTCCGGGGCGGTCGATGCCGATCAGCCGGATGCTGCGTAGCTCGGCGAAGACCCGCGCCTCCATCGGGATCTGGCGCCGCGCGCCCGGCGTTCCGTGCAGCCAGAAGACGGCCCGGCCCGCAGGATCGCCGAATTCTGCGAAGCCGATCTGGCGGTCCTCGCCGACAGCGATGTTGCCCTCAAGCTTGGGGCGGGCGACGGAGAGGGCCATGGGCCCAGTGTCCCACGCGCCACATGCGGCGCCCGCGGGTTCCGCCAACGGCGAAGCGGCCACCGGGCTATCGACCTACCCACCCCGCTGGCCGACGCGCTGACCAGGGCAGTTCCTGCTCGAGCGCGGCGGCGAGCTGCAGCAGAACCGTTTCCTCGGGCGCCATCAACTGCACGCCGATCGGCAGCCCGTCGGCATTGACCGCCAGCGGTAGCGAGATGGCCGCCCATCCGGTCACGTTGCCCAGAGATGTCCATCCGGTGTGCGCGAACTCGACGTCGAAGAAGGCCCGGGTGGTGCCCTGCGGTTGGTCCAGCACGCCATAGGACGGCGGCGGGCTCACCAGTGTCGGAGCCAGGAACACGTCGTGGTTCGCCATACCTGCGGCGAAGCTGCGGGTCTGGGAATGAACGGTGCCGATGGCGTCGGCGTAGGCCACGCCGGTGGTGGTGAAACCCTCCCGGATCATCACCCAGGTGCTGGGCTCGAACTCGTCCTCGCGTGGGTCGCGGCCCAGGTGCGCGCGGGCGAAGCTGTAGAGCCGCACGTTGCTGACGTTGTGCAGGACGGCGATCGCATCGGCCACTGCGTCGGCATCGAATGACGGCGCGCCCGTTTCCAGCCGGTGCCCGAGGCCTTCGAACACCCGCGCCGCCGATTCGACAGCGTCGACGACGCCCGGGTCGGTATCGGGTGCCGGGAACGGGGAGCAGGTCGACACCAGGATGCGCTGAGGTTTCGGTGCCTGCCGAATGGCTTGCAGGAACGGCTGACTCGGCGGTGTTGCGTTGTACGGATCGCCGGGAGCCGATCCCGTCACCGCGTCGAGCAGGGCGGCGCTGTCACGAACGGTCCTCGTCAGCGCATGTTCGACGGCCAGGCCCTCGAGCAGATGGCCGTCCGGCGCGAACGAGGTGCGGGCGCGGCGCGGTTTGAGCCCGACCAGTCCGCAACACGCCGCGGGCACCCGAATCGATCCCGTCCCGTCCCCGCCGGAGGCGGCGGGCACCACGCCCGCGGCCACCGCCGCCGCCGACCCGCCCGAGGAGCCTCCAGGGGTGATCAACGGCGACCACGGGTTGACGGTGCGACCGAACAGCGACGGCTCGGTGGTGCAGTGGTTGCCCCACTCCGGGGTGTTGGTTTTGCCGAACACGACCAGCCCGGCGTCGAGGTAGCAATCGACGATCCAGGCGTTGTGCTGCGCCACGTGGGTGCGAAGCGCGCGCGAACCCATCGCCTCCGGCGCACCGGCCAGCGAGGCACCAAGATCCTTGAGCAGGAACGGAACTGCGGCCAGCGGGCCGGCCGAGCCTGCCCGCACAACGCCGGAGGCGTCGATGGCGGCGGCCCGCTCACGGCCGCGATCGAATAGGTCGGTGATGACGGCATTGAGTCCGCGGGCGGCTTCCAGCCGCAGGATCGCCGCTTCCAGCAGCTCGGTGGCCGACAGCTCGCCGGCAGCGGCCAGCTCGGCTTGTCCTATCGCGTCGGTGTCGGCGAGTTCAGCGGCCAGCGTCGCATCCATTGCACGGATCTTCGCCGCCCCGGCCGGGGGTGGCAACCCGGGTGCGGCGCTAGTTGCCGCCCGGCGAGCGCCCCCCGGTGCGTCACCGACAGCGGGAGGCGAAACAACAGGTCAGGCCCACTTTTCTGGTGATTCCCTGTGCAGCGGCTGGGGGCACGCTGACAGCCGGGCCACCACGTCCGATATCGAGTTGTGGCCGGCCGGCACACCGGTCGCCACCTGTACGTCAGCGCGGGTTCGCCGAGATGCGGTTCACTGGTGACATGGCACCAACACGTCGGCACCGAGCACGCCGGCTGCGCGATCCGCTGTCGGTGGGTTTCGAGGCGCATCGCGGGCTGCTGATCCTGCGCCTGCGCTGGCATGAGCGCTCCGCCCGGCGCGCCGCCGCCTCAGATGGCGGTCTTGTTGACTCTCCGCCGGTGTGACGACGGCGTCTCACCACAGAACTTAAGCCCGACGGCGAGAGTTCTGCGTAGGCTCGGGAGGCACCGCTTTCGGCCGACTTCGAACCAACGGAGGATCTCATGCGTTTGTCGACCCGCAATCAACTCAAAGGCACCATCGTCGAGGTTCAGCTCGGTGCGGTGATGGCGACGGTGAAGGTCCGCCTCGGCGGCGGCGATCAGGTGGTGACCGCCTCGATCACCAAGGATGCCGCCGAGGAGCTCGGGCTGGCCGAAGGCCAGCCGGCGACGGTGCTGGTCAAGTCGACCGAGGTGATGATCGGAGTCGAGTAGCCATGGCGACCACGCGCTCCGAGCGGTTCGACGCCGACACCAAAACTGTTGCGCAGGAGGATGTTCCGATCCCGCGCCGGGCGAGGGTGAAGTCCTGGTCAAGGTGGCGTTCAGTGGCATCTGCCATTCCGACCTGAGCCTGATCAACGGCACCTTCCCCGCTCAGCGCCCGGTGGTCACCCAGGGCCACGAAGCTTCCGGGACCATCGCCAAGCTCGGCCTCGGGGTCAGCGGGTGGTCCGAGCGGGTCCGGGCGACGCTGCGCCGTGCGCTCGACGGCGCGCCGCCAACACTATTCCGCGCTGAATCCCGTCGCCGGACAGTCAGATCAGTGACTCGGGCAGATCATCATCGTCGTCGTCGGAGATGCTGAGGTCGGGGTCGGTGACGAAACGGACCTGATTGCCCCCGGCCCGCCGCGCCTCGTGCATCGCCGTGGTCGCCAGCGCGACGATCTCGTCGAGCACCCCGTGGGGGGGATGCTCGGTCAACGGACGCAGCGGCGTGCTCACCACCCCGATGCTCACCGTCATCCCGTTCGGCGTGGTCGCGATCGAGCCACGGGCCCGCTCGACCAGGGGTGAGGGGTCGGGGCCGGTGAACGTGTCGGCGATGAGGAATTCCGCCTCGCCCACATGGGCCAGGATCGCGTCGCGGCGAACGGTCTCACGCAGGGCCTGCCCGGCCGAGACGCGCGCACGGTCGCCCCCGCGATTGCCGAGCATGCTCACCATGGCCGCGAAGCTGTCGATGTTGACCACCGCGATCACGAAGTAACGGTCGTCGGTCCGGTTGCGCGCGCCGAGCAGGGTGGCCGCCTGCTCGTAGAACGAGTCGCGGTTGAACAGCCCGGTCAGTGGCTCGACTCCGTCGGGCCAGGCGTCGGTGCCGGTCAACTCGACCACCACCCGGCGCGAGAACGCGGCGAAGACGTACAGCAGGGTGTTGAGCACCACCGCGATCAAGCCGAGGGCAATATCGTGTGCGGCGATACGCACCGCGAGAAACACCGTCGTCGCCAGCCCCGTGGCCATGATGAGCGCCGTCAGCCGCAGGGCGTGGAACAGCGAGGTGTAGCCGATGACGAACGTCAGCGCCGTCGCCCCGAGTACCCCCTGCAGCGGATCCTTGGGGATCACGGAGCCAACGACGATGGCCACGGTCACGACGAACACCTGGATGATGGATTCGCGGCGCGTCGGCCAGCGGCGCCGAAGCCAGCTCAACCCGCTGACCAGTGCCAGAGCCGACGCCACCGCCCAGATCAACCGGCCCATGGGCAGCTGGGAGGCTGCGGAACTGAACGTGGCCAGCGCGGCCAGAAACCCCAGGCCGAAGCTGATCGCCGCGATCACCCTAGAGGTCAGGGTCTGCGCACCACGGGCGGCGAGCATGGCGGTGAGGCGGTAATAGTGATCGGGGCTGCGGCCGTTGAACCCCAACCTCATCATTGGTTCCCCTCAGTCATCACGCTGACTGCTCGGTGTGCCCAGCAATCCCCGGTGTGCCCAGCAATCCCCGAACACCCCGTCCGCCATAGCCGGGACCCGAGCCTAGCGAACACCACCGACACTGGCCAGCTTGTGCACCGAGACGGCGTAATCGCCGCCCTCGAACGGTTCATGGTCCCACGTCGCCCACCGCGCCGCGAGCTGCAGACCGGTGGCGACGGCCAGCCCGTCGTAGCGCTCGAGCGTCAGGCGGTCGGCTCGCATACTGAAGCCGGCGACCAGCAGACCGCCCGCGGTCAGCCGGCCGGCCAGTGCGGCCAACGTCCTGGCCTCGGTGCCCGGCTCCAGGAAGATCATCACGTTGCCGGCCAGCACAACGACGTCGAAGGGCCCGGGCACAGCCGACCCCAACTCCGCCAGGTCGGCTTCGATCCAGGACAGCTCGGGCGCCTTGGACGTCGCCGCCGCCTGCATGCGCCAGCGCGCGTCGTAGTCATCACCGCGCGGTGCCTCGGATTACTGCCACCGGGTCATGCCCTTCATCGTGGCAGAACTCCGCCCGGGCGGGTCAGGCCGAAACGACGACGGTCAGCTCGTTGCCGCTGCGCTCGACTTTCATCCCGGCCCGGCGGGCAACGGCGGCGACAGCCGCCGCGTCCCCGGCCTCGGATCTGGTCGTGGCCAGTGCGCGGGCGAGCCGCCCCTTGTGCGCCTTGTTGAAGTGGGTGACCACGGTGCGCCTGCCGTCGGGGTGCTCGGCCAGAACGTCGACGCGGACCGCGTCGGGCACCTTGCCGAGCGCGGCGTAGGACCCCGAACGCAGGTCGACCACCAGGTCGCGACCGGCCAGTTCGGCCAGCACCGGCTCGAGCACCGGACGCCACCGGGTGGCCAGGCCCGGTCGGCCGGGCAGCTTCGAGGTCGCCGACAGCCGGTAGGCGGGTATCCGGTCGTCGGCGCGCAGCAGGCCGAACAGGGCCGAGGAGACGAACAGCCGGGCCCGGGCCCGGGCTGCCTCCACATCGTGCAACGAGTCGACGTCCAACGCGTCGAAGAGGACACCGGTGTAGCGCTGGATGGCTGGCAGCGTCGCAGCGGTACGCAACGCGGCGTTGCGGTCGATCTCGGCGTCCTGCGACGGCGAGAGACCCAGAGCGCGCCGACTGGCCTCCCGGTCGCCGGCCAGCGCGACCAACTCGTCGACCAGCGCCGCGCGCAGCCCGCCGAGCTCCGGACTGCCCAGCGAGTCGAGCAGCAGCGGCGGCCCGTCACCGCCGGGGCGTTTGGTCTCCGACGGCGGCAGCAGCACGATCACGACGCATGACGTTAACGGGGCCGAAAATCGGGCATTCACACACCACCGGGCGGCCGCCGCGGCGAACCGGTTGCGCCGGCGGACCGTGTCGTCGCTGACCCCGAGCAGCTCGGCTGCCTCACGGATACGGATGATCGGCACCCGCCAAGCCGGCTCCGTTGCCCATTCCCCTTGCTGGACATAGCTATACGGCCATGGCGGTGCCCGGCAGTGAGCTCGAGGCCGACCCTTTCGCCTTGCTGGCCGACGGCGTGCCCGGTGCCCGCGCCGACATGGGCAACTACACGCTGGTGGTCGCCGGCGCTGACAATGTGGGCGGTGGACCCGGGTTCATCATGCTGGCCGACCGTGCCGACGGTGAGACCGGTGACTTCGCAGGGGGCGAGCAGTTGCAGGACCACGACTTCTGTCCGGCGCAGCTACCGGCGACGAACTCCACCGCACAGCAGGCGGCCTCAGGATGGAGGCAGCTGACCGTTTCCGGACTGACCGGCCAGCCCGTTGAGGACGTCGAGGTAGTGGCGCAGCTGCAGCTGGGACAGCCACGGCGGGGTGTCACCCGGCGGGGGAGCGTCGGTGAGGTGCCACGGCTGGCAGCCGTTGGTCTTGAAGGCCGTGTCGGTGGGGTCGATCCAGACGACCTGCGGCTTGGCGCTCATCGCGTTGTCCAGTGTGGTCTTGCCGTCGTCGCCACCGACGCGCTTCCAGTAGCACTTGTCGCCCTCGACCGGTCCGGCCGAGACGTAGGTTCCCGCCACGATGTCGGTGCCGATCGCATAGGTGCCCGCCTGGTCCATCGCGGTCCGCGGCATGACCGGCGGTGCGGGGGCCGGGGTGCTCGGATCAGCGGATGCGACACCCGCAGCCAGCACCAGGAACCCGGCGGCCAGGGCCGCGGCGACGACCATGTTGTTCGATCGGACCACGACAACAGGGTACGCGGGCCCGCGATGGAGCCGATCCGGCTAGGCGGTCTTGCTCAGCAATGGCAGCAGGAACCGGCGGCGGTTGAGGATGGCGTCGTCGAACTCGTGCTCCGCCTCGGCCACCGAGCCGACGATGGGGAACAGCACGTCGTTGTTGCGGGCGCGCAGCCGATGCATCACGACGTCACTGCCGACAACGGCCCAGTCCACACCGGCGGCGTTGCACCGCTCGTCGATCTCGGCAAGCAACCGGACGGACTGCGGGGTGAACGAACTCACACCACTGAGGTCCAGGACGAACGGCTTGTCGTTGAGGACGAATCGGTTGACGCATTCGGCGACCAGGTCGACGTTCGAGGCGTCGATGCGACCGCCGATGGCGACCACGGTCGCCGCATGCCGGAAATGAGCACGAACGTGTGCGCCCTTGTGGTCAACAGCAGGGTTGCCGTAGCGCGAGGTGAAACTCGTCATGTGCGGCCTCATTCCGGTCATAGTGTGCGTCGCGTGGCCCCTCGCGGTTGCCCCACCCTTGACTCGTAGGCTATGCCGCAAAGTTAAGGTCACCGGGAGCAGTGACTAAAAACCTGTTAAGAACGCATGTTTCACCGGAGACCCCCGCATCGAGCAACGTCGGCAGGAAATGCGACGCCGCTGACCTCTCGTTCAGCGCCGGAAGGACCCGATTGGTCAGCGGCTGCACCGATTTCCAGGCCACCTCGACCGGCATACCGTCCACCGGATCACGGTTTGGGCAGACCGGGCCCGTCGCGGGCCGTCGTGTCCGACCGCGCCGATACGGTGACGGCGTGCGCGAGGAGTCGACCGCCTTCACGACTGCCCTGCAGTGGCTGGCGCTGTGGTTGGCCGCGACAGCGCTGCTGGCCCTCGGGGGTCTGCTGAACAGGGCGGTGTGGGTCCTGGCCGCCGCGGCCGCAGTGCTCACTGTGGTCGCTGCATGGCGCGCGCTACTGGCCTATCTCAACCATCGCCGGAATCTGCGGCTCGAGGCGCTCTACCGCTCGAGCGGGCAGGCCGCTGTCGACTCGATGACCGGTGTCGAATTCGAGCACTACGTGGCCGCCGTCCTGCGGGGCAGGGGATACAGCGTCGAGTTCACCAGGGCCACTGGCGATTTCGGTGTTGATCTGATCGCCACCCGGAACGGCGTGCGTACCGCGGTGCAGTGCAAGCGGCAGGCCCGCGCCGTCAACGGTGCGGCCATCCAGCAGGTCGTCGCGGGTGCCGCCGTGCACGACTGCACCGCCACCATGGTGGTGTCGAATCACCGCTACACCAGTGCCGCACAGCACCTGGCCGAGGTGCACAATTGCGTGCTGGTCGACCGAACCCGCCTGGCGCGGCTGGCCCGCACCCCGGTTCAGCCGACGAAGCGGTCGCGGGGATGCTCGGCGGTTAGGCAATTCTGACCCTGGGCCCCACGCCGTAGCAGCGGTGTCACAACGCCGATACCGTGAACCCCAGAACCGCCAAAACCGTGACATACACACGGGCCGGCTGCACCGTCGGCTGCGCGTTGCACGGGACAGTCGACGACCGGGAGGTCATCTCATGAAGCTTCGATTGCACAGTTTGCTCCGATCGGCCGCCCTCATGCTGGGCGCCGCCGCGCTGGTGGTGAGCGTCACCGAGGCGCCGGCGGCCCGCGCCGACGACCAACTCAACTTCACCGGCACCACATTGAGCGGGGCACCGTTCAGCGGCGCCAGCCTGCAGGGCAAGCCCGCCGTGCTGTGGTTCTGGACGCCGTGGTGCCCGTTCTGCAACGCCGAGGCCCCCAGCGTCAGCGCGGTGGCGGCGGCTAATCCGAAGGTCACCTTCGTCGGGGTCGCGGCCCGGGCCGACGTCGGCCAGATGGAGAACTTCGTGTCGAAGTACAACCTGAACTTCACCAACCTCAACGACGCGGACGGATCGATCTGGGCCAGGTTCAGCGTGCCGTGGCAGCCGGCCTATGTCTTCCTGCGCCCGGACGGAACCTCGACGTTCGTCAACAACCCCACCTTGGCGATGTCGCAGCAGGAGCTCACCGACCGGGTGCGCGCACTGGCGTCCTGAGGCGGCCGTGGACCAGAATCTGGTCGCCCTGGCGTTCGCCGCCGGGATGGTCGCAGCGCTGAACCCGTGCGGATTCGCCATGCTGCCGGCGTACCTGGCGCTTGTGGTCAACGGTGACGATGTCGGGCGCCCCGCGGCGATCGGCCGGGCACTGGCGGCCACCGCGGCGATGGCGCTGGGCTTCCTGACGGTGTTCGGAGTGTTCGGTTTGCTGACGGTGTCGGTCGCGTCGACCGTGCAGCAGTACACGCCCTATCTGACAGTTGTGGTCGGCATAGTGCTTGTGGCCCTTGGCATCTGGTTGCTATCGGGCCGGGAGCTGACCGCGGTGAGCTGGAATCCGGCCCGCCTCGGTAGCCGGTGGACGCCGACGGCGCAGCTGGGGTCGATGTTCGGTTACGGCGTCGGCTACGCGATCGCCTCGCTGTCGTGCACCGTCGGGCCGTTCCTCGCGGTCACCGGCAGCAGCATGCGCAGCGGGTCGATTCTCCACGGCCTGCTGGTCTACCTCGCCTACGTGGCGGGCATTGCGCTGGTGGTGGGCGTGCTCGCGGTCGCGGTGGCGGTGGCCAATGCCGCGCTGGTCGACCGGATGCGTCGCGTGCTGCCCTACGTCAACCGGATCAGCGGGGTGGTGCTGGTGGTGGTCGGGCTGTATGTCGGCTACTACGGCGTCTACGAGATCCGGCTGTTCAGCGCCGAGGGCAACGCGCAGGATCCTGTCATCAACGCCGCGGGCCGGCTACAGCGGGCTCTGGCGGGGTGGGTCTACGAGCACGGCGCGTGGCCGTGGGTGCTAGCCGTCGTGTTGCTGGCGGTGACGGCAGCGGTGGTGTGGGCGCGACGACGGCGACGTCGCAGCGCGGTTCCCCGGTCGGCGTAGCTAGCGGCTATCTACTCCGCTGCACGTCGCTACGAACCTCCGGGGGCGCTGCCCGCGGGGGTTCGTAGCGTTGAGCGTCAGTGCAGGTCGAACCGGTCGTTGTTCATGACCTTGACCCACGCCGCGACGAAGTCCTTGACGAACTTGTCCTTGGCGTCGTCCTCGGCGTACACCTCGGCCAGCGAGCGCAGCACCGAGTGCGAGCCGAAGACCAGATCGTTGGCCGTCGCAGTCCACTTGGTCTTGCCGGAAGCCCGGTCAACGCCGTCGTAGACGTTCTCCGACTCCGCCGACGGCTTCCACTCCGTGCCCATGTCGAGCAGGTTGACGAAGAAGTCGTTGGAGAGCACACCGGGCCGGTCGGTGAACACGCCGTGCTTGCTGCCGCCGTAGTTGGCGCCGAGGGCACGCAGACCGCCGACGAGCACCGTGAGCTCCGGGGCGGTCAGGTTCAGCATGTACGCCCGGTCGACGAGCAGACGCTCGATCTGGGTCTTCTCACCCGGCCGGATGTAGTTGCGGAACCCGTCGGCCCGCGGCTCGAGAACCGCGAACGACTCGACGTCGGTCTGGTCCTGCGAGGCGTCGGTGCGACCGGCCGCGAACGGCACGGTGACCGCGACGCCGGCATCCTTGGCCGCCTTCTCCACCGCGGCCGAACCGGCCAGCACGATCAGGTCGGCCAGCGAGATCTTCTTGCCACCGGATGCCGAGGCGTTGAAGTCCTGCTGGATTTTCTCGAGGACCGGAAGCGCCGTGGCCAGCTCGGCGGGCTCGTTGACCGCCCAGCCCTTCTGCGGCTCCAGCCGGATCCGGGCGCCGTCGGCACCGCCGCGCTTGTCGGTGCCGCGGAAGCTGGACGCCGAGGCCCACGCGGTCTTGACCAGCTGGCTGACCGACAGGCCTGAATCGAGCACCTTGGCCTTGAGCGCGGCGACGTCGCTGTCGTCGACCAGTGCGTGGTCGACCGCTGGGACCGGGTCCTGCCAGAGCTGCGGCTCGGGAATCCAGGGGCCCAGGTAGCGGCTGACCGGACCCATGTCGCGGTGCAGCAGCTTGTACCAGGCCCGCGCGAACGCGTCCGCGAGTTCCTCGGGGTGCTCCAGCCAGCGGCGGGTGATCTTGCCGTAGATCGGATCGACCCGCATGGTCACGTCGGTGACCAGCATGGTGGGCTTGCGCTTCTTGGTGGAGTCGAACGGGTCCGGGATGACCTCGGGTCCATCCTTGGCCTCGAATTGCCATGCGCCACCGGGGCTTTGGACCAGCTCCCACTCGTAGCCGTAGAGGGTCTCCAGGTAGCCGTTGTCCCACTTGGTGGGGTTGGGCTTCCACACCACCTCCAGGCCGCTGGTGATGGCGTCCTCACCCTTGCCCGAGTGGTAGGAGCTCTTCCAGCCCAGGCCCTGCGCCTCGATGGGCGCGCCTTCGGGCTCCGGGCCCACCAGGTCGCCGCTGGCGGCGCCGTGAGTCTTGCCGAAGGTGTGCCCACCGACGATCAGCGCGGCGGTCTCCTCGTCGTTCATCGCCATCCGGCCGAACGTCTCGCGGATGTCCTTGGCCGCGGCCAGCGGATCGGGCTTGCCCTCCGGGCCTTCGGGGTTGACGTAGATCAGACCCATCGTGGTGGCGCCGAACGGGTTGTCCAGCTCGCGGTCACCCGCGTAGCGCTTGTCGGTGCCCAGCCAGGTGTCCTCGTAGCCCCACAGGGTTTCCTCGGGCTCCCAGATGTCCTGGCGGCCGAAGCCGAAGCCGAAGGTCTTGAAGCCCATTGACTCCAGGGCCACGTTGCCGGCCAGCACGATCAGGTCGGCCCAGGAGATCTTCTGGCCGTACTTCTTCTTGATTGGCCACAGCAGGCGGCGGGCCTTGTCCAGGTTGGCGTTGTCCGGCCAGCTGTTGAGCGGGGCGAAGCGCTGGGCGCCCTGGCCACCGCCGCCGCGGCCGTCGAAGATGCGGTAGGTGCCCGCGGCGTGCCAGCTCATGCGGATGAACAGACCGCCGTAGTGGCCGTAGTCGGCGGGCCACCAGTCCTGCGAGCTGGTCATCAGCGCAACGAGGTCGGCCTTGAGGGCGTCGACGTCGAGCTTGGCGAACTCCTCGGCATAGTCGAAGTCGGCTCCCAGGGGGTTGGCCTTCTCCGGCTGGGCGTGCAGAACCGAGACGTCGACCTGGTTGGGCCACCAGTCCTGGTTCCTCATGGGCCGGTGCGCCTGGGGTTCAGGCGGATTGATTCCCGGGTTTTGGCTTTCGCTGTTAGACACTTCGTCCTTCTTTCTCAGGAGTTGGTGAGACACCCACCGCGATCACGGACGTGATCCCGAAGCTTGCTCAGTCGAGCACTCGGGGCACAGGCCCCAGTAGATGACCTCGGCCTCGTCGACGGCGAAACCGTTGTCGTCGGAGGCGGTCAGGCAGGGCGTGTCGCCCACGGCACAGTCGACGTCGCCGATCACCCCGCAGATCCGGCAGACGATGTGGTGATGGTTGTCGCCGACCCGCGACTCGTAGCGCGCCACCAGGCCCGAGGGCTGGATACGACGCACCAGCCTGGCTGCGGTCAGCGCGTGCAACACGTCGTAGACCGCCTGGCGGGAGACGTCGGGCAGGCTGGCCCGGACCGCGCCGAAGATCGTCTCGGTATCGGCATGCGAGTTGGCGTGCACCGCGTCGAGGACCGCGAGGCGGGGGCGGGTCACCCGCAGGTCAGCCGCACGCAGCTGGTCCTCGAAATCCGCCATCGACGTCACAATTACGATTGTGGCACCGTTTTCTGGACTGAGTCAAGATTTTGTCGCAGGTTCGGAAGAAGCACGTGATCAGGGGACCCGTACCGCTCTGCCCGGGACCTGCGGTGGGGGTGAGTGGAGCGACGGGTACCGCTTTCCGCAGGCCGATCGGTATGGTGAACCTTCCGGCGGATGACTAATGTGCGGTCGCAGCCGCCCGGCACCCCGGGAACCAGTCCTCACAACAGGAGCAGTGTCGTGCCCCTCAACACGGTCGCGCTCGAACTCGTGCCGCCGAACACCGACCGCAGCCCCGACGAGATCCTCGACGAGGCGCGCAAGGTCGTGCGTTTCTCGGCCGAGACCGGCCTGCAGGGCCGGATCCGGCACGTGATGATCCCGGGGATGATCGCCGAGGACGACGACCGGCCGGTCGAGATGAAACCCAAGCTCGACGTCCTCGACTACTGGTCGAGGATCTCCCCGGAACTGCCCGGCATCAAGGGGCTGTGCACCCAGGTCACCGCCTTCATGGACGAAGCCGCGCTGCGCACCCGGCTGACCGAGCTGATCGCCGCGGGCATGGAAGGCATCGTCTTCGTCGGCGTGCCCCGGACCTTGAGCGACGGCGAAGGCTCGGGCGTCGCGCCCACCGACGCCTTGGGCATCTATCGCGACCTGGTACCCAACCGCGGGGCGATCCTGATCCCCACGCGGGAAGGGGAGGCGGGACGGTTCGGCTTCAAATGCCGCCAGGGCGCCACCTACGGCTTGACGCAACTGCTGTACTCCGACGCCATCGTGCGATTCCTGGCCGACTTCGCACGAGACAACGAGCGCCGCCCCGAGATCCTGCTGTCGTTCGGCTTCGTGCCCAAGGTGGAGACCCGGGTCGGGCTCATCAACTGGCTCATTCAGGACCCCGGCAACGCCGCCGTCGCCGCCGAACAGGACGTCGTGCGGACTCTGGCCGCCAGCGACCCGGAGGTCAAGTGCCAGATGCTCATCGACCTCTACAAGCGGGTGATCGACGGCGTCGGCGAGCTGGGTTTCGCGCTGAGCATTCATTTCGAGGCCACCTACGGAATGTCGCGGCCGGCCTTCGACACCTTCGCGGCGATGCTGGCCTACTGGTCGCCGCCGGACCCCGCATCGTCGTAGCGTTCCAGCTGTGCAGACCCTGATCGATTTCGACAACGCGCCGGTCTTCGCGATCCCGGCGCGCGACGGCTACCGCGGCTTCACCGGCTGCGAGGGCATGCTGCTCGAGGGGCCGCAGGGCTGGGGCGAGTTCAGCCCGCCCGACGGGATCGCCGACCTGCGCTCAGCGCGCTACCTGACCGCGGCGATCGAGGCCGGAACCGTCGGCTGGCCCGACCCGATGCGCGGTCGTGTGCCGGTGGCCGTCGCGGTGCCGGCCGTCGAGCCGGCACTCGCCGCGAGGATCGCCGGCACCGGCGGATGCCGAACCGCCGACGTGCGGGTCGCGTGCGGGCCGGAGTCGCTGCGCGGGGACATCGCCCGACTCGAGGCCGTCCGCGACGCGCTGGGGCCCGGCGGTGTCATCCGATGCGATGCCGGGGGCGCCTGGGACGTCGAGACCGCGGTGGCGGTGATTGCGGAACTGGACAAGGCGGCCGGGGGGCTCGAGTTCGTCGAGCAGCCGTGCGCCTCGCTGGAGGCCGTGGCCGAGGTGCGGCGCCGCGTGTCCGTGCCGGTCGCCGTCGACGAGTCGATCCGCCTGGCCGCCGACCCGTTCAGCCTCGCGCTGACCGAGGCCGCCGACATCGCGGTGCTGACGGTCACCGCACTCGGAGGCGTGCGGCGGGCGATGCGGATGGCGGAGACCTGCGGGTTATCGTGCGTGGTCGCCGCCGAACCGGACAGCAGCGTCGGGCTGGCGGGCGGACTGGCACTGGCCGGTGCGCTGCCGGACCTGACCCACGACTGCGGGCTGGGCACCGCGGCGGTGCTCACTGGGGACCTGGTGTCGCCGGGGCGCTCGCTGATTCCGGTCGACGGCCACCTCCCGGTGGCGCCGATGCCACCGGCGCCGGACCGCGACCGGCTCGCCGAGTTCGCCGTCGGCGACCCTGCGCGGGTCGTCCGGTGGCGCGAACTGCTGCGAATCGTCCAAGAGCTGATTTGAATGTTTGAGACGTCGCGTCGGTGACAGCGACGATGCCGACTGCGTGACGCAGGTCTAATTCCTTCCTCCGTTGGGGATGGCTGCGGCCACTGCGCGCATCAACGCGCGCTTGACCTTGACCGCCCCCGACTCCGCCGCCGGCCGGGCCGGTGGCTCGAGTTTCAGTACGTCGCCCTCTGCGATCCGGCCGGGTTTGACGACGTTGCCGTAGACCCCGAGGCACCGTCGCGAATGGGCGGCGATGGCGCGGGTGATCTCCCGGTCGCGCTCGAGCCCCGGCTGGTCGTGGGAGGGCATCACGCAGCGGATGGTCGGAATCAGCGGCTGCAGGTCGGCATGCGGGCCGTGCAGCACCCCGCCGCACCAGCCCCACTCCGGATGTTCGGAGGTGTCGGGGGAGTCGATCAGCAAACTCGGCCGGAAACGCCGCACGTCGAACTCGGAGTCCGGCGCCACGGCCGCCATGGCGGCCAGGCTCTGCGAGGTCAGGATGTGCACGGGGTAGGCGTCGACGTAGCTGCCCACCGGTGTGGCGTAGCGGGTGATCTCGGCGAGCTTGCGCACCGGGAACATCGACAGGTCCGGCAGCGGCTCGTCGTCCTCGAGACCGAACACAGTGCGAAGGTCGGTCTTGGTGGCCATCGGGGTGCGGTACTGCTGACGGTCGGTGATCGGCGGCAGCGCGCGCAGTTCGACCTCATGGTCGACGTGCTCGGACAACGCGCGGTGCACGCCGGGGTCGGAGCTGGAGAACTCGCGGCCGTCGGGCAGTCCGACGATCACCTCCGGTGCGTTTCCCGGGCCGGCCTCCGCGGGCGGGGTGTGCGCGTAGCGAGCCGTGCACCACAGCAGCCCGGGCAGCTTCTTGGCGCTGGTGGTGGTGTCGTGTTCGACGTCGCGCACGGCCCAGGTCCGGTCGGCGTGCAGGCCCAGCGGACCCACGTCGGCGAACGGGACGCGCTCGGGGGCCATCGACTTCACCGGGTAGCGCCAGATGGAGGTGATGCGACCGGCATCGATCATGGGTCGAGGATTCTCCTATCAGGTCCTTAAGGCAGGTACTGCGGGGGCTCGCCAGACTCGAATCTGGCCCATGGCGACATCTATCGGAATCCGTTCCTGCTCCAGCCGTAGACGTTCGCGGCGCAGTAGTTCCAGAGCCGCGAGTTCGTCTTTCGTCAACAGATTGGCGTCAACGGGTTCCGTCGCGGGGTGCGGCACCGCGAGGTCACGCCAGCGTTCTATCGTGGCGAGGTCCATCAGCAGGCTTTCGCAGGAGCGCTTCGCGCGAAAGCGGGTGAGGATAGCGAAGCCGTCGGTATCCAGGTCGCCCCAGTAGAGCACGCGTGGTGCATCACGCACCCAGGGGAACTCGGCCACCGCCATCGCGTGGCCGCCCCAGCCGAAGACGGCGACGGTGTCCGGTACGTCGGGCAGAGCTTCCAACGTCTGGAGGTTTTCCACCACCAGGACCTGTGGCGGCGCCAGCTTGAGGGCCGTGAGTTCCCTGTCCGAGGCCGCAAACAGGCGCGGACGACCTCGCCGATGCGCAGG
This sequence comes from Candidatus Mycolicibacterium alkanivorans, assembly GCF_022760805.1. Lineage (NCBI taxonomy): Bacteria > Bacillati > Actinomycetota > Actinomycetes > Mycobacteriales > Mycobacteriaceae > Mycobacterium > Candidatus Mycolicibacterium alkanivorans. The sequence continues at coordinate 2,630,205 of NZ_JAIVFL010000001.1, forward strand.
ATCGAGGATGGCGACAGCCCGCAGCAGTTCGCGTTCCCGTAGCCCCAGATGTTCGGGTATGCCCAGCGGAACCGCAAGCGATGTCACTGCGATGCGGTGGGTGCCCAGCCATTTGGTGTCGACGCCGGGGATCGGCAACTGGCGGATCAGCAGCCCGGAGGCGGGATTCTGCTGCAGCCAGGCGAGTACGGCGATTAGGCGGTCGAAGTCGTTGTCAGTCAACGCATTCCAGTGTCGGAACGCAGTGGACAGAACCACGTTCCAGGTCGGTTCTTCATGGAGCGCCTGCAACCTGGCGAACCGCCGCCGGACCGTCTGCCAGCGCTCGGTGGCACCGGCCGCGGCGGCGATCGAACCGCGCCCTTCCAGCGTCACCGACAGTGGTAGGAGTTGCCGGCCGAGACTGGGCCAGTGCCGCTCCTCCCAGCGGACGTCGAGGTGTGAACCCTGCCAGGCGCGGACCCAGGCCTCCACCGCCACGCGATGGGCCGCGACGGTTGCTTCGCTGGGGCTGCCCAGTCGCACTGTCAGAGACGCGGCGGCGTCACCGAACAGCCAGGCCTTAAGGTTGCGGTCCAACATCCGCCGTGCCTTCTCGGCGACATCGGCGGGCAGCACGAGCTTCGGTGGATCAGCCATCGGAGGCTTCGGTGATCGACGCGACTCCCAGCCGGGACGCCCTCGAATCTCGGATCGAGACGGTGGCGACGCCGCCGACGTACTCCTGCAGCGTCCGGATCATCTTGAGTGGCGTGGCAAGTACGAGATGAAAACCGAACTGGTCGAACACGTCTGCTGCCCGGCGGGTGTACTCGGGGTCCGACCGGTCGAATGCTTCGTCCAGGATCACCGTGCCGTACTTCGGTAGATCGCCGTCTGGCCCGACCAATTGGTACCGAAGAGCGGCGGCGAGGCAGAAGAACACGAGCTTCTGTGCCTGCCCGCCCGACAGGGCATCCGATGAGTCGTGATGATTGACCGCAGTTCCGGCGGTGTCATGCTCGACGCCCACGAACGTGACGTGGCGGCGGGTGTCGAGGCAGCGATTGCGCCAGACAACATCGCCGGGATCTGAGGAACCGAGTCGCCCGAGGAGCTCCCGCATCCGTTCGAACCGCTGCTCTTGAGCTTGGCGGTCGTCGGCGAGCAGCGAGCGGTCCTGCACCCGTGCGATCGCCGCGAGGAACTCGGTGAGGTCTGGGTGCAGGGAATCACGAACGTCGATCCTCAGGAATCGGCCGCGATCGAACTCCGAACGTGCCAGTGACGAATTGACCTCGTCGATCCGGCGTCGTATCTCGCCCGGTGCGCGCCGAATCCGCATCGCCAGCGTGCCGAGGTTCTGATTCGACTGCTGCTCGTTGAGTTCGAAGAATCGGTTCTCCACGCTCGGTAAGTCGTCGGCGCGCAGCCGGCGCAGGAAGGTGACGGCGTCGTCGCCGTAGCCGTGCTCGGCGGCCAACTCGGGGTGCGGCCAGTTGTGCAGGTACCGCTGCAGAACCGATTCGATGGCGTGTTGGGCCTGCATCAGCGACTTCTCGGAGGATGAATGTGCGGCCCGAATCTGGTTCGCCACAGCCTTTTCGGCGGCGGGGAAGCCGTCGAGTCGCAATGCGGCTCGGCGCCCGTCATCGAAGCGGGCGCGGTAGCGCGGGGTCAGCTCGTCCGCAGGTTCGGCTGTCTGCGCCGCTGTCTCGCGCAGCGACTCAATGCGCGCGGCGACCCGATCGGCATCCGTGCGTGCCGTGTGGAGCGCGTCGCGCGCTTTCTGGTAGGCGTCCTCAGACTTTTTGGCTGAGTCCTGAGCTGCGATAACGGCTGCCTCCAGCCGGTCGATCTCGGGGTCGCCGCGCAGTGTGGCGAGTCGTTCGCTCACATCCAGGTGGTGGGATTCGGCGCTTCGGACGTCAATTTCGTCCCACTGCACCGACGCGATGATCGGCGCGGATGCGATTCGGTTACGGCGAAGACGGGACTCGTCGCGCGCGGCGTCAGATCGCTGACGCGCGGACACCGCGGCAGCTTCGGCGCTGCGCAGCCTGTCGCGCAAGAACTGAAGCTTGGCGTCATTGCTGGTTCCCAGCACGTACCGGGTCCGGTCGTCGATGGCGAACCGATCGTCCTTGATGTGGCGGTCGCCGCTTTTGGTCTGACCCGCCCGGGTGACGGCGCGCTGATGACGCCCCAATTCCCGCGCGTCCTCGACCCGGCGGTAATCGAACCTGGACGCGAGTTCGAAATGCAGCCAATGCTGCCACGGTGAGTCAGCGATCTTCAGCACGTTCACGATGGACTCGGCGTCAACCGCCGGCACCCGATGCGTGCGGCGCAGATCCACCCGACGCCACACCAATCGGGTGCCCAGGTGGGAGGCATCGGCGGCGGCCGCCACGGCGTCGGCATGCTCGTCTGCGACTAGGAGTGTGCGGCCCAGCCCGCCGAGCACCCGCTCGGCCGCTCCCGCCCAGTCAGAGTCGGTGATGTCGATGAGCTCGCCGACGAAGGGCAGCGATCGAACGGGCAGCCCTGTGGACCGCGCGATCGACTCGCGCGCCGCGAGCAGCTTTGGGTCGAGATTCGACTTCTCGCGTGCGAGTGCGGTTATCTGCTGTGTCAGGGTGGCGGCATGCTCATCGGCGCGGGCAGAGGCCAGCATGAGCAGGCCGTACGCGGCATCATGCCTTTCGAAAGTGTCCTCCAATTCCTTTGCTTCCCTGTCGATTTGGGATCGAACGGTGGCGAATTCCTCGGCGGAGTCAGGTACCGTGGCATCCCAGTGCTGCAGCGCCATGGCCAGGCGGTCGCGCTGGGTGAGTACCCGTTGAACGCGTTCGGCGGCATGGTCGAGGGCGTCGCTGAGTTCACGCAGGGTTTGGTTGCCGTCACGGGCCCGCTCGGCCTCCTTGAGCGCGATCGTGGCGATGTGACGAGCAGAGCGGGCGTGGTTTTCCTGAGTTATCGCGTTGGCGTGGGCGGCTTCGGCATCGGCGCGCCAGCCCTGCGCTAGGTCGAGCTCGAAGCGAGCGGCCAGGCCGTCCAGCGCAGCCAGTTCCTCCCCGAGTTCCTGTGTTTCCCGATGAGCGCGGCGACGGGTCGCGGTCAGCTCCTCCAACGGGGTGAGGGCGGCGATTTGCTCGCGGGTCTGGACCACTCTGCGGTGCGCCTCATCCAGGTCGGCGAAGAACTCCACCGCGCGACGTGCCTCGGCGAATGTATCCGGTTCTTCGAGCATGTAGTCACGGAAAAGCCGGTCCAGGCTGTCCAGGCCTTTGGCTGACATCGCACGGTGCAACAGCAGCTGCGCGTTTTCGTCGGCGATGCCCAGCCTGGCGCGCAACCGCTGCCCGAACTGTGGATAGCTCTTGTTGTACAGGACGTTCGGCCAGCGTTTCTTCAGTCCGCGGACGTCGATCCCGTTGGTCACCACGTGCCTCAGCTCGGTGATGTCCATGTGGTCATCGAAGAGCAGGAAAGCGCGGCCGGATTCACCGACGTCGTTGCTGCCGCGTTTGAGGTGGAACAGGGCAACCAGCGTGGTGACGGTGTCGTCGCCGGGGTCTGCGGTGGTCATGGTGAGTCCGACGGCGCTCCAGGTCGCGCCCTCACGCAGGTATCGAGCCCGCAGTTCTCTTGTCTCGCTATCGGATCCACGGGCGTAGGCACCGCGAATGTAGGACGCCATCGTACGGCCGCGCCCGTGCGCGGCGGCGTTGAAGCTGAGCTTGGACGGGGGCACCAACACCGTTGAGATCGCGTCGAGCAGCGTGGACTTGCCTGACCCCGAGGGGCCCGTGATCAGGAAGCCGCGACGGGCGACGGGTAGGTCATGGTAGCCGTCGTAGGTGCCCCAGTTGAACAGTTGCACGCGGGCTAGTCGGTGTTGCCCGTGCCGCAGCAGGTCCTCAGCCATCGACGGTCTCGTGTTGTGGGTGTTGGTCATTGTCAGCCGGGACGAGGCGCTGGTACTCGGCCTCGACAAGGGCAACCTCGTCCGCGTCGAACAACTGACGAAGCACTGGCGAAACCTCGAACCTGCCCGGGGTGTCTGCGGCGGAGACCAATGAATACCTCTTCATCTTTTCCCAGGACGCGTCGATCCGTTTCCGGAACCCGGCGTCATCGGTGGCGTAGCGCCCGCGGTAGGGGTCCATGTTGGCGACGACGTCGTCGTACTCGACGATCACGCGCTGGCCGGGGGTTGCCACCAGGAGTTGATATCGCAGCGCGAGTACCACCAGTGTGTCCATGAAGGTCAGCGTCTCAGTTCGAAGCACTTGCGGGGGTGTGAGTTTGGGATCTTCGGGTGCTGGCTGTGGCCGGGTGAACGCGATACCGTCGTCCTCATCGAGGACCAGGTCGAGGAATACGTCGGCGAGGCGTCGTTCGATCTCGGTACGGTGGGCCAGAATCGCCGACCACTGCTGGCGATGGGCGTCGTGCGTCACCACCGGCCCGCGAAGAAGTTGGACGAGCGCGCGCTTGGCTTCGAATGGAAAGATCTCCTCGGGATTCACCGGTGACCCTCGAAAGCGTCGGGACCGAAGGTGATGGTTGGCAGTGTGACGGTGCGCCGCTCCAGCATCACACGTTCGGTGTCCTCGGTGGCGGTGTCACCATGCTCAGCGCCGAGAACCATTAGCCCGACGATACTGGCCAGACCTTGGGTGGCGGGGTGTTCGGCCAGCACCTGAGCGGCGGTGACCGGACCGCCGACACGCCGCAATGTCGCGATGATGTTGCTGCGCAGCTCTTCGAAGTCGATATCGGATTCACGTGCCTGCTCAGCGAGTTCGGCAAAGTCAACGTCGTCGGTGTCGTGCCGCTCGAAATCGGTGGGCACCCGCCCCTCGCCGGGATTGTGCAGCTTGAGCGCGGCGATGGACCGGATCTGCATGCCGATCCGCGTCAGTTCCAAATTCATTGGCTTCTCGGGACGGTGGTGGGCACTCACTTGCACCGCCAGCGATTGGCAACGCTGGATCAACTGACGCAACCGGCGGTGTTCCTCGTACTGGCGGGACAACACAAAATGGCGCAGCGACCGGGATAAGACAAGCATGGTCTGTCGGACGGTGGCGGCTTCGTCTTCCAGTCGCGAGAGCAGCATGTTCAGGTCTGAGCGCGCCTGCGGGTCGAGGTCGGAGGCAAAGTCGCGAGACAGGATCGCCGTGATGGCTTCTTGCAGCCGGGCCGACTGTTCGGCATCGAGGATCACGTCATAGAAACCGTTCACGGAGCGGCCCGCGTCCGACTCGGCGAGCAGGTCGACCCCGCGGAACACATTGTTCAGCGTCGCGCCGCCCTCAGCTGTATCGTCGAGGATCTTGGCCCGCAGCTCCCGGCTCAGATCTTCAATGGTCGATCGCACCCGGGCGAAATCCACGGGAACTTCCTGCGCGAGGCCCAATGTCTCGGCGACCCGCTCCTTTGCGGTGTCCGGATCGAGTATCGCGAAATCGCCGCTGCGTACTTCGGCTATCCGCAGTTCGACGGCGTCGCGCTCGGCCTCCAGTAAAGACAGCCGGCTCGCCGAATTGGGATCTGAGTCACGTTGCAGCGCAATAAGGTTCGAAGCAATCGAGCCGAGTCGGGATGCCGAGGCGGTGCGCTGCGGCGATTCGATTCCGCCCACTGTGGCCGCGACATTCAGGGCAGCCGCAGACGGCGTCAGCGTTTCGCTGCCGCGCGTCTCGCCCGGGCGGCGGATCAAATAACCGGCACCGACCCAGTCAGCCACGTAGGCGGCGGCGGTGGATTCAAATTCGGCGCCGAGTTCCCTGAGCTGTTCGAGATCCTGGTCGAGCGCGGCGATTATCTCGGCCGCCGGACGGGTGCGACGCTCGGGCGGGAAGTAGTCCTGGATCACGGCGACGATCAGGCCTGCGGTTCGGGCGCGAAGCAGTGACCACTCCGGCGACTCCTTCTGGAGGCGCTGGTAGCGCAACACCGACGACGCTATCGCCACCATGCGAGGGTAAACCCGGGCTGCGACAAGTTGGGCGTGTGAGCAAACGGTTCCCCAGTCGCGGGATCGGGTCTGGGTGGGTTCGCTTGTTGGTTTGAGGCCGCCTTTGCGGGCCTGACATGGGCCAGCAATGCAGGACGGTCCTGGGTCATCGCGGGATGTGTCCTTTGCTTGAGTCACTCTGGGAGGTAGCTCACTCCTACGCGATCGCCCACCCCAAACCCTCAACGACACGCCAGGCACACCCCCCGGCCGTCGACCCAGGGCCGAAACCCCACCCCAGGGGACTTACCCACGACAAAGCTCTGCTCTGGAGGTGCTGAGATAGCACCACGACTCAGTTGAATGCCTAGACGAACAAGTTCCTACTAGGACGATGCGCCGCCGGCACACCGCAAGACACCCGCCAACTCCCCTCCGGCTGACGGATCGACTGGGGTTATGTATAGTCCGGCGGGGTTAATCAACGGTGAACGCGATGCAAAATCTGACGCGATGATGAAGACGCTGGACGAGTAGGTGCACAGATCCGGGGAGCCCGCACAGCCGGGCGGGACCATCTCCGCCGCCGTCCTCTGCCCCAATCCAGCCAGAGGACTGAGAAGGTCTACAGAACGACCGGCATCGGCTCGACGTTCCAGATCTCGTCGCAGTACTCGGCGATCGCGCGATCTGACGAGAACTTCCCGCTGCGGGCAGCGTTGAGGATCGACATCCGTGACCAGGTGTCGTCGTCCTGCCACGCTGCACTGACCTTGGCCTGGCAGTCCACGTAGGAGCGGTAGTCGGCCAGCACCAGGAACGGGTCGTGGTGAATGAGGTTGTCCACCACGGGACGCAGGATCTCGGTGTCGCCGTTCGTGAAAGCGCCATCCAGGATCAGCTCGAGCGCCTCGGCCAGCTCCGGGTCGCGCTCGATGTAGCTCGCCGGCCGGTACCCTTCGGCCTTGATCCGCTCCACCTCGTCGACGGTCAGCCCGAACAGGAAGAAGTTCTCCGCCCCCGCCTCTTCGCGGATCTCGACGTTCGCGCCGTCGAGGGTGCCGATGGTCAGGGCGCCGTTCATCATGAACTTCATGTTGCCGGTGCCGGAGGCCTCCTTGCCGGCGGTGGAGATCTGCTCGGAGAGGTTGGCCGCCGGGTAGATCAGATGGGCGTTCTGCACGTTGAAGTTCGGCAGGAACACCACTTTCATGAAGCGGTTGACGTCGGGGTCGTTGTTGACCGTTGCCCCGACCGCGGTGATAAGCCTGATGATCCGCTTGGCCATGAAGTAGCCCGGCGCCGCCTTGCCGCCGAAGATGAAGGCGCGCGGCGCGACGGCGAAACCGGGGTTCTGCTTGAGGCGGTTGTAGAGCGTGATGATGTGCAGGACGTTGAGGTGCTGACGCTTGTACTCGTGGATCCGCTTGACCTGAATGTCGAACATCCAGGTGTGGTCCAATTCGACACCGGTGGTGGAGTGTACGAACTCGGCGAGCCGTTTTTTGTTGGCGCGCTTGACTTCTCGCCAGCGCTGCCGGAAGGCGGGGTCTTCGATGAAGTCTTCGAGCCGGCGCAGCTGGTCGAGGTCGGTCAGCCAACCGTCACCGATGGTCTCGTCGAGCAGGCCGCGCAGTCCCGGGTTGGACAGGGCCAGGAAACGTCGTGGTGTCACACCGTTGGTCACGTTGCCGAACCGCTCCGGCCACAGCTCGTAGAAGTCTTTGAGCACACTGGCTTTCAGCAGCTCCGAGTGCAGCGCGGCGACGCCGTTGACCGCGTGGCTGCCCACTGTCGCCAGATGTGCCATCCGCACGCACTGTCCGTGCTCCTCGCCGATGAGCGACATCCGCGCGATGCGGTCCTCGTCGGCGGGGAACCGTGACCGCACCTCGTCGAGGAAACGGTCGTTGATCTCGTAGATGATCTCGAGATGCCGGGGCAGGGATTCCCCGAAGATGCCCAGTGACCAGGTCTCCAGAGCCTCGGGCAGCAGGGTGTGGTTGGTGTAGGCGAAGGTTTCCACGGTGATGGCCCAGGCGTCGTCCCAGCTGATGTGGTGGTCGTCGACGAGCAGGCGCATCAGCTCGGCCACCGCGATCGACGGGTGGGTGTCGTTGAGCTGAATGGCCCACTTCTGCGGGAGCGCCGACAGCGGCAGCCCGGCCCGCTCGGTGTGGATGCGCAGGATGTCCTGCAGTGAGCACGACACGAAGAAATACTGCTGTTGCAGCCGAAGCCGCTTGCCGGCCTCGGGTTCGTCGTTGGGGTAGAGCACCTTCGAGACCTTCTCGGCGGCGACCTCCTCCTCGACGGCCTTGTAGAAGTCGCCGGTATTGAAGGCCTCCAGGGCGAAGGACTCGACGGAGCGGGCGCTCCAGAGCGTGAGCGTGTTGCAGGTGTTGACGCCGTATCCCTGGATCGGTGTGTCATAGGAGACGCCCTTGATCACCTCCTGCGGGATCCACCGCACGCGATGGTGGCCGGCGAGGTCCTCGTACTGTTCGGTGTGCCCGCCCCAGTTGACGATGTGACTGGCGTCGGGCTTGTCGATCTCCCACGGGTTGCCCCGCACCAGCCAGTTGTCGGTCTTCTCGACCTGCCAACCGTGGTGGATCTCCTGGTCGAAAATCCCGAACTCGTAACGGATTCCGTAGCCGATGGACGGGCGCTCCAGGGTGGCCAGCGAATCCAGGTAGCACGCCGCGAGCCGGCCCAAGCCGCCGTTGCCCAGTCCGGGCTCCTCTTCGCACGCCACGATCTCGTCGAATTCCTGACCGAGTGCGGCCAGCGCCTCGCGGGCCTGCTCCTCGATTCCGAGGTTCAGCAGGTTGTTGCCGAGCTGGGGGCCCATCAGGAACTCCGCCGACAGGTAGCAGGTCACCTTGTTGGACTGATCGAGCCAGTCCTGGGTGGTGGCCATCCAGCGATGCTGCATCCGGTCGCGCACGGCCAGGGCCAGCGCGCGGTAGTAGTGCTCGGCGGTCAGCGCGGCGGCGGGCCGGGCGATCGAATAGGTGAGGTGGTCACTGATGGCGCGGCGCAGCGCGTCGGGCGACAGGCCGGTGCGGCTGTGCTCGTGAGGTGCGGGTGCGGGCGGTGCGGCGGGATCGAAAGCTTCCGCGTTCCCGGGCGTGGTGCTCACCACATCGGTCATTGCATGCTCCCTGCTTCTGGACAGCTGCTGAGGACCGCAGTGTGGCATTGCCGTGTTTCAGCCCGGCGAGCCCGGCGAGTCGCTCACGTGAACTATGGCCCATCGGCGGACACGGCGCGCGTCGAGCGATCCGGAGTTGTTCTTGCCCCACCACTAGTCGGGTCCATCCAGTTTTCCAGAGTTGTTCACTGGCTGTGCATCGCCGCCGCAACAACATCGGAGAACGACGATGACGTCGACACTCGAGGCGGGGGACCAGGTCCTGGCCGTGGCACGCGGGATGCGCGAGCTGGCGGCCATCGACGCCGCACAGATCTGGCTGGGCATCATCGAGGACCAGCCCGGTCTCTAGGAGCTGTGAGACAGCGCAATTCGGGCGCGCCCGAGGCGAACCGCCACTAAGCTCAACGAGCTATGACGACCTGGTCGGCCCCGGTGATGCTCGGGCAACGGTCGGTCAGCCGTCGGCAGTCACGGCGGATGAGTCGCCGCTTCGAGGCCGTCGGTGTCGGGATCGCGCCCGAGCGGATTCGGGCCATCGCCATGGGCCGTCCGGCCACCGAGGACGAACTCGTCGACGTCAGCTTCGCGCTCACCGTCACCGAACTGCTCAACGAAAAACGCCGGTCCCGACGCGGACGCGCCCGACGCCGGTGCACGCACTCGCTGATGGTGATCGCCGGCATCGTCGTGGCGATCAACATGCTGCTGTGCATGGGCTTGGTGTTGTTCATCCTGACCCAGCACACGTCGCCGTACTGAACCCGCTATGCTGCAGCCGCGCAACCCACAGCGACGGCGGGTGGTGGGCGACGTACAGGGTGCGCCGCCCGCCTGCGGCGGTCGGTTCGGGTCAGCCGGTGACGTAGGTGTCGGCGACGTCGAGTGCCTTGTCGAGGATAGCCAGGCCTTCGGCGACTTCGGCGGCGGTGACGTTGCAGGCGGGCACCGCGTGAATCCGGTTGAAGTTCGCGAACGGAAGCAACCCGCCGGACTTGCAGGCGGCCAGGACCGCATTCATCGCCTCACTGGAGCCGCCGTAGGGGGCCAGCGGTTCGCGGGTCGTCTGGTCGGCGACGAGTTCGACCGCCCAGAACACGCCGAGGCCACGGACCTCGCCGACCGACGGGTGGCGGGCCGCCAGCTCGCGCAGCCCGGGTCCGAGCACCTGCTCGCCGATCCGGGCGGCGTTGGCCACCATGCCCTCGTCCTCCATCGCGTTGATGGTCGCCACCGCGGCCGCACACGCCAGCGGATGGCCGGAGTAGGTCAGCCCACCCGGGTAGGCGCGGTCTGCGAACGTCGAGTAAACCGCGTTGTTGATGGCCACCCCGCCGAGCGGCACATAGCCGGAGTTGACGCCCTTGGCGAACGTCATCAGGTCGGGCACGACGTCGAAATGGTCGATGGCGAACCACTTTCCGGTCCGGCCGAAACCGGCCATCACCTCGTCGGCGATGAACACGATGCCGTGGCGGTCGCAGATCTCGCGCACACCGGCCATGTAGCCCGGCGGCGGCACCATAATGCCGGCGGTGCCCGGCACGGACTCCAGGATGATCGCGGCGATCGAGGACGAACCCTCGTGCGCGATCAGGCGCTCGAGGTAGTCCAGGGCACGCTCGGACTCCTGCTGCTCGTTCTCGGCGAAAAACGAGGAGCGGTACAGAAACGGACCGTTGAAGTGCACGACGCCGGCGCTGGCGTAGTCGTTGGGGTAGCGCCGGGGGTCGCCGGTGAGGTTGATGGCGGTGTCGGTGCCGCCGTGATACGAGCGGTAGCGCGACAGCACCTTGCGCCTGCCGGTGTGCAGGCGGGCCATCCGCACGGCGTGCTCGACGGCGTCGGCGCCGCCGTTGGTGAAGAACACCCGGTTCAGGTCACCCGGGGTCCGCTCGGCGATCAGGCGGGCGGCCTCCGAGCGCGCGGCGTTGGCGTGCTGCGGCGCGATGGTGCACAGTTTGGCGGCCTGTTCGGCGATGGCCGCGACGACCTTCGGATGCTGATGACCGATGTTGGTGAACACCAGCTGGCCGGAGAAGTCCAACAGCTTGTTGCCGTCGCCGTCCCAGATGTAGGACCCTTCCGAGGCGACGATCGTCATCGGCTTGATCTGCGCCTGCGCCGACCAGGAGTGGAAGACGTGCTGGCGGTCGAGTTCGTAGGTCCGGGCGGCTTCGGCGCGGGCGGTCTCGACGTCCTGGCCGTTGGGCAGCAGGTCGGACGTGGTTGCAGTCATGGGGTGCGTGCCTCTTTCAAGCTCAGTTGTTGTGGGAAGCCGAGATTGCTGCCGCCGCGGCTGGGTCGAGCCACCGGCTGGTGACCACCTTGCCACGAGCGAAGAAGTGCACGCCCTCGGTTTCGTGGGCGTGGGTGTCGCCGAACAGCGACGCCTTCCACCCGCCGAAACTGTAGTCGGCCGCGGGCACCGGGAGCGGGGTGCGCCTGGCGATCGAGGTGTCAAATGCGGCCGACGCTTCGCGAGATTCTGGACCTTCCGGCACTGCGCGCCGGGCGGCCGGAAGTTGCGATTTGGCCGGCCCGGCCGCCCGCGACGATTACCTTCCGGGGCTGGCCGACTCGGCCCAGCGGATCGTCGCCGACCAGTTCGCGGAGATCGCGCCAACGGCCAGCGCGTGCACGAGGCTGGTCGGCAAGCCGTTCGCGCCCGGCGCAACCGACGTGCCGTTCGAAACCGCAACTGTTCGGCGAACATTCGGAAGCGCTTGGGACACCGTCGTGTCACGGTTCGGACAAAACTCCTGAGCAACCCCGTCGCCGGGTAGCAGCGGCCTGTGTGTTTGCTATAGAAGTGACAGTAGTGACTCTTGTGACTGAGACCGGGTTTGCTCCCGGCACTTGCACGGGGACGTAGTGGGCCGATGGCGCAACGACCGGAGAGCCCGGAGAGGCGAGTTGAGATGAAGAAGTTCTACGCCTTCGCGATCAGCCTGGCGATGCTGCTGGCGATCCCTACCCTGGTGTCGGGTCAGGCGAGCGCCGCGCCGGTCAGCCGCGATCAGTACGTCAAGATCGTGATCGACCGTGGGCTTGCTCAGCGCGGGGTGCCCTACTCGTGGGCCGGCGGTGACATCAACGGTCCCACGCTGGGCAAGGGCCCCGGTGCGACGACGGTCGGATTCGACTCCTCAGGCCTGATCCAGTACATCTACGCCGGGGTGGGGGCGAAGCTGCCGCGGTCCTCAGGCGACATGTACAAGGTCGGTCAGCGCGTCACAGCCGACCAGGCGCTGCCCGGTGACCTGATCTTCTACGGGCCGGACGGCACCCAGAGCGTCACCATGTTCCTCGGTAACGGGCAGATGCTCGAGGTCACCGACACCGTCGTCGCCGTTTCGCCGGTGCGCACCAAGGACATGGCCCCCTACCTGGTCCGCGTCATCGCCTGATCAGCAACGGTGATCTCGCGGTCGTCGCGAAAGCCGGCGCGGCGGACCGAAGAGCGGTTTTCCGCGGCCGCTCAGGCGGATGGCCGGGGCAACAAGGCGGCTTTTCGACGCTGGGCGCCCGACCATTGTGGTGCGTGTGCGCTGACCTACGCGCAGTCGGTGCAGATCAGTTGTGCGGGGTCGGCGAGCCGGCTGCGGTGATGCACCAGGAAACAGCTGGTGCAGGTGAATTCGTCAGCCTGCTTGGGGATGACCCGGACCGTCAGTTCCTCGTCGGATAAGTCGGCACCCGGCAGTTCGAACGAATCCGCCGCCTCCGCCTCGTCGACGTCGATCACCGCGGTGGTGGGGTCGTTGCGCCGGCCCGCCAAGTCCTCGAGCGACTCCTCCTCAGGCTCGGCTTGGGTACGGCGGGGGGCGTCGTAATCAACCGTCATGTCCGTGCCTTTCCAGTCCTATTGGTCTCGACCGACGCGTAAACGCGGCCGAATGCGGGTTTGTTCCCAAACCGCGCCCCGCCTAAACACCACGGCAGTGGGAGGCTAGTGCATCCAGCCCTCGGCAGCCTGTTCATCGAAGATTCGGTCGATCCTGTCGAAACGGCGCCGGATCGATCCGCGCGACTTGGCGTGCGGCAACATGTAGAGGCGATTGGCCAGTACAGCGTCCGCGGTCAGCCGGAGCCGAGGCGCTCGTGTCGCGGCGAAGGTCTATGTTTGTCGAGCCCTTGGCTGAGGTCAGCGGGTCCTTCCGGGGGTACGGGGAGCGGCATGTGCGCACAGTTCAGTCGGGAACAGGAGGGGGCCGTCTACCCCGCCTGCGTCGGGCGAAGACCGGGGGTATCGAGGTGTGGCGAGTGTTCTGCTTGATGGTCAACGAGCGGGGCCGTAATCTGCGTGCCGGACGAGCCGATCAGCGGAGCGAACAGTGGTTTAACGGGCACGGCCTGCACCGGCTTCGTGGCGGCACCATCCGCTACCCGAAGGCTGCGTGACCATGTCAAGAAGATCATCGGTAAGCCGTGTGCGGGAGTACCGCACGCACGGATTGAAAGGGGGATGGGGAAACAGACCCGCACTGCGGGCACTGCGCCCCTGACTACCAATGGCTCGGGGCCACGACGACGTACCGGACGGCCTGCTCCGCATCGAGGACTGCCTGGATTCCGACGGCGGCGTGGTCCTGCCCGCGGGCGTGACGCTGATCTCGCTGATCGAGCGCAATGTCGCCAATGTCGGTGACTCCGTTGCCTATCGATACCTCGACTACAGCCGTTGCGCCGAGGGACAGGTCGCCGAGCTGACCTGGATGCAGTTGGGCCGCCGGCTGCTGGCGGTCGGCGCGCACATCCAGAAGGCCGCGTCCTGGGGCGATCGGGTGGCCATCCTCGCGCCGCAGGGACTGGAGTACATCACGGGCTTCTTCGCCGCGATCAAGGCGGGCACCATCGCGGTGCCGCTGTTCGCCCCGGAACTGCCCGGGCACGCCGAGCGCCTGGACATCGCGCTCGCAGACGCCGCCCCCCGCGTGGTCCTCACCACCGCGGCGGCGCACGAATCGGTACGCGGCTTCCTGAGCCGGCTGCCGTCCGCGCGGCGACCGGAGGTGATCGTGATCGACGAGATCCCGGACTCGGCGGCGGAGGATTTCGCAGCCACCGTCATCAATGTCGACGACATCTCACACCTGCAGTACACCTCGGGTTCGACCCGCCCGCCGGTGGGCGTGGAAATCACCCATCGGGCCGTCGGCACGAACCTCATCCAGATGATCCTGTCGATCGACCTGTTGGACCGAAACACCCACGGCGTCAGTTGGTTACCGCTCTACCACGACATGGGCCTGTCGATGATCGGGTTTCCCACCGTCTACGGCGGGCATTCCACCCTGCTGTCACCGACAGCGTTCGTCCGGCGGCCGCAACGGTGGATCCAGGCCATGTCGGCCGGATCCCGGGAAGGCCACGTGGTCACTGCCGCACCGAATTTCGCCTACGAATGGACCGCGCAGCGCGGCCTGCCGGATCCGGGCGAGGACATCGACCTGAGCAACGTGGTGCTGATCATCGGTTCCGAGCCGGTCAGCATCGACGCCATCCGCACGTTCAACGTCGCGTTCGCGCCACATGGATTGCCGGCCACCGCGTTCAAGCCGTCCTACGGGATCGCCGAGGCGACGCTGTTCGTCTCGACCATCGCACCTGACGCCACGGCCACCGTCGTCCATCTCGACGGTGCCCGACTGGCCGCGGGGCGGGCTGTACCGGTAGCGGCTGACCACCCCGACGCCGTGGCGCAGGTGTCCTGCGGCCAGGTGGCCCGGAGCCAATGGGCGGTGATGGTCGATCCGGACAACTGTACTGAAGTGCCAGATTCCCAGGTGGGCGAAATCTGGCTACACGGTGCGAACATCGGCCGCGGGTACTGGGGTCAGCCCGAGATGAGCCGAAAGACGTTCGGCGCCAATCTCGTACAGCGTCTCGAGGTGGGTAGCCATGCCGACGGCACACCGAACTCGGCCACCTGGCTGCGCACCGGCGACCTCGGCTTCTATCATGACGGCGAACTGTATGTCACCGGCCGCATCGCGGATCTGGTCACCGTGGACGGCCGCACCTTCTACCCCCAGGACATCGAGGCCACGGCGGCGGAGGCGTCGCCGATCGTGCGGCGCGGATACGTCGCGGCGTTCTGCGCACCCGCGAGGGAGTTACCGGGATCGCAGACCGACGACGCCGCACCGGTGCTGGTAATCATCGCCGAACGTGCGGCCGGCACCAGCCGCGCCGACCCGCAGGTGGCCCGGGACGCGATCCGCGCCGCGGTCCTGGCCAAGCACGGCGTCGAGGTGGCCCAGGCGCACTTGGTGCCGGCCGGGGCGATCCCGCGCACCACAAGCGGGAAGCTGGCTCGACGCGCATGCCGTACGGAATACCTCGACGGCAGCCTGAAGGTACATTGACCCATTGCGCCGTTGCCTTTTCGCTTGGGGTGCGGGTTGGCCGGCCTGGTTGCGGTCCTGCCGGCGCTAGGGGAGTGGCCCGGTGATCAAGATGCCGGACGTGTCGCGATCAGGTGAAGAACTGTCTCAATTGCTCGGCGATGACGGCCGGGTTGCCGCCCTGGTCCTGGGCCGCGCCGTGGTTGAGTCCGGCGAGCACCACTGCGCTGGAGTGCGGCAGCACCTGTTGCAGTGCGTCCTGGGTGGCGGTGAACAGCTGCGGCGCGCCGGTGCCGCACATCAGCAGGCACTGCGCGGTGACATTGCGGTAGTAGTCGATGGTTCCCGCAGTGGCCTTGACCAACTGCAGTTCCGGGATCAGGGCCGGCACGAGGTCGCGCAGTGCGACGGTGCCACCGCGCGCGGCCAGCGCGTCGAGAAAGAGCAGGGCGCGGCACGCGATCGGCGCCGCCAGCAGTCGCGCCATCACCCGGTAGGGACGCGAAACCGCCTGTGTCCGAGGGTCATTGCCCGCGTCGGCGGCCAGGCTCGACATCGCAGCGGCGAGGTCGCCCCTGGCTACCAGCGCCTCACCGCGCTCGATGGTCTTGATGAACTCGTCGAGACCAGGCTGGCCGACGAAGATCACCGGCTCGAAGACGGCGACCTTCCGGATCTCGGGCACCGCCACCGACCCGTGCAACGCGAACAGTCCACCGTCCGCCGCGCCGAACACGAACTGCGCACCGGTCTCGGCGACGACCGCCGCCAGGTCCTCGTCCTCGCGGTCGATGCTGTAGTCCCGGCCGTAGGGACCGCTCATGCCTCGGCCACGGCGATCGGAGATGCACACCGTGAACGAATCAGCCAGCGCTGCCGCGAGTTTCATGTAGTGCTGGGAGGCCAGCGCGCCCCCGTGCAGGATCACGACGGCGGGGCCACGGCCGAGTTGGCGGAAGCCGATGGTCGTACCGTCCGCGGAGGTCACCGACCGCTTCGAGTAGTCCGTCTTAGCGCCCATGGCTACCCGATGCGTGCCGTCGCCGACGTCAGCGCGTTCTGCACTCCCCGCCCGGTTCGCAGGATCCGCATGGTGGGGTTGCCCGGAACGTCGAGCAGGACGGTGCCCGCGTCGTCAGCAGCCACGATCGCCTCCTTCCAGCATTCGGGGACCCATCTGGACGCCCTCGGCACCGGGGCAATACCGCCGCTGCCGAGCGCGCGTCGCAGATTCCCCCCGCCGCAATGACGGGCAGGTCGACGCCTCGGCCGCCAGGGGAAGGGCCTGCACGACGGGATAGTTTACGCCGAGCAGGGTTTGAATCCGGTTGGCCACCACCATCTCAGCACACCGGCGGACAACGGCACGCCGTAACGGTGGGGCCGATGTGTGCGACGATGCCTCTAGAGTTCGCTGATCCCGTGCCCGGCAGCAGTCCCCAGCGAGCGCAACAGAGAGGACCGCCGGATTCATGACCGAACGGCATCGCGTAATCACAGTGGTACTCGCGGGTGCAGGCATCATCGGCGCGGCGCTGGCCGGAGCGGGTCTGTCCGCGGCCGATCCCGCGGAGCCGGCTCCGGCACCGGTGACGACGGTCCCGGCAGCACCGCCTGCGCCGCCTTCGGATCCCCAGGGCATGACCCCCAACCAGCCCCCGGCGCCGGCAGGCGATCCGGCCGTCGCCCCGCCCGCTCCTCCCGTCCTTCAGCCCCACGTGCCGGAGATCCAGAACCCGACATACGGGTCCGGCGGCGGCGGAGGCGTGCTCGGAACGCTCAAGGATCTGTGGCACCAGGCCCAGAACCCCTACTACGCCCCCGAGGAAGCCATGGGCTCCGGAGGCGGGGCAGCACCGCCGCCAGGCGCCGGCCCGGCACCGGCGTTGCCACCCGGCTACGTGTCGACCAACGCTCCCGGTTCGGAGACCCCCTCGACCGGCGGCGGTGGCGGGCCGGCGACCGGTCGTCCGGCACTTCCGCCCGGCTACTACTCCACGAGCGGGCCTCCGCCGCCCGGCTACCAGTTCGAAACGCCCGCGCCGAACGGGGCCGCGCCGACGACGACCGTGGTGCCCGTTCCCGGTCAGTAGCCGATCACGGCCAACGCGCGGTGAGTGGCGTGGCAGCCCACGACGGCCAGGACGGTGAGCCGATGACCTCACCGCCAGCGAGCTGAGCCACGATCCGCGGGCCGACCAGCCGGCTGTTGTCGTACACCGTGGCGAGGTCGGCACGGGCCGACGCTGTGGCCACCAGAGGCCACAGGCGGCGATGGCGTTGGCGAATCTTGTCTTCGGGAACACTGTGGCCGCCGGCGCGCACCCGGGCGGCCACCCGCTGCACGGCGAGGTCCTCGGGAACGATCACGACGTGCAGGGCGACGATGTACCCCGCAGCCTGGGCCTCGGCCAGTAACCCCAGCTTGGAGGGGTGGGAAAACACGGTCTCGGCGATGAAGGAGCGTCCGCCCGCGATCAGCGCCGAACGGGTGGCAGCGGCGACGCGTGCGGCGTCATAGGCGTGCCCCGGCGGATCCTGCGGCCAGCGCTGCCACGCGATCTCGTCGGCGTTGACCACGAAACTGCGGGACAGCAGTGGCGCGAGCGTCACCGCAATGAAGGTCGATTTGCCCGCGCCGTTGGGTCCAACGACGAGGTCGAGCCGTCTCATCGGGCGGCGGAGCAGCGGCGATCAGCTGTCGTGGGACAGCACCGCCGAGGTTCCTTCCGGGTGGTACTCGACGATGTCGCCGGCATCGTCGAGTGCCACCGCGGCCACACCGCTCGCCGCGAGAAGATGACCGTAGTGGGTGCGGGTCAGGTTCTCCTCGATGGCCGCGGAGACCTCGGAGTTGAAGACCACACCCTCTTCGACGGTCAGCTCGACCAGGTCGAGATCGCCGGACAGCGCCGCCTCGACGCGGCGCCGCGACGCCGTGTGCTGGCTGGAGACAGCACGCCCCACTCGAGCCCAGTGATCGAGTTGCTGTTTGGCGGAACGGCTTTGGCGCGCGCCTTCGGCGGCCGCGCTGTCGACGAGGTCGGCGGCCATGCGGATGACGCGGTCTGCGACGTCGGCCATCGCACCTCCTTGCAGCACTTCGCAATAGCGTGTAGCAGAATGCTACACCGCGGCGGCTCAGCTCGAGGCGCTGAGAATCTTGATCGCGAAGATAAGCGTGTCGCCCTTGTGAATGCCGGCAGCGGGCTGGCCTTCGGGGTAGCCGTCCGCCGGGACCATCGCGACCGCGACCGTCGACCCGACCTTCTGGCCGGCGATGGCCTTCTGGAAGCCGGGCACCACTCCGTCGAGGGAGAACTCGGCCGGTGCGCCGCGCTCGTAGCTGCTGTCGAACACCGACCCGTCGCGCCCGTTGACGCCCTGGTAGCAGACCGACACGGTGGCGGTGGGGGCGACGACGGGTCCGTCGCCGGCTTTGAGGGTGTGCACCTGGGTCTCGGTCACGCTGAACGGCGCTTCGACCTTGACCACCGGTGCCGCCGTATCGGTGGATCCGGTGACCGCGACGCTGCCGGTGGCGCCGGTCAGCGTCCACTCCGGTGTGCCAGCGGTCTGGGGCGCCACCGTCGGGCACGAGCTGGCCGCGCTGGCCGTGGTCGGCGCCGTCACCGAGGAGGTGGCCACTTCGGCAACCGAGGGCGTGCTTGACGACGACGTCGAAGTCTTGGCCTCGGAGCCGCATGCGGCGAGGGTCATGGCGAACGCGGCGGCACAGGCGGCTAGTGCGACAGTGGACGAGACACGAGAGGAGTTCACGCCCGCCACGCTACAGCCGCATTCCGTGCCGGCTGAAAATGGAGTCTTCGGAAATGCTCATGTCCCACCAGCGCTGTTATGCCAACAGAATTCCCGAGCCGAGGACGACCCCCGAGACCGAACTGTGACCAGCGGCCATACACGCCGAAAAGCATGGTTTGCCGGGGAACGGAACGCGAGTTGGATTGCAAAGGGCGAGCTTTCGCTGACCGGTGCTAGCGCTGCGCCCGACCGGACGGCCGTTTGCGACCCGAAAAGTCTTTGGCAGCGCTGAAGCCATTCTCAGCAAATCATCAGTCGCCGTCGGCACCCTGGGGGAGATCGCCGGTTCGGCGCAATTATGTCCGTGTCTCGAGGAAGATGAAGCCCCGCCCAATGAGCGACCGTTCCAGTTATCCGTCTCAAGGCAGCGAATATTCGCGCCAGTCGAATCAATTTGCCGACCAACAGCTCTCGACTTACTGGAGCCCGGGCGGGTATCACCCGCCTCACGGATCGGCACCCACCGGCCGGGCGTATCAGCAGCCCTACGGCCAGCGTCCCGACATGGGGGAGCAGTTCGCGGCTGCGCCCACCGGCCGCGAACTACGGCAAAGAAAGACACCGCGGGCGGGCATCCTGGTCGCCGGCACGGCCGCCGTTGCCATGGCGGCCGGCGCCGCCACAGCTTGGGCTGTGGTCAACCATTCGGGCCCCCCGAGTGCTTCGGCACCCGCGCCGGTAGTCGCGGGCAAGTCGTCACCCACGCAACGCCAGCAGACGGCCGTCACCACGCCCGGATCCGTCGAGCAGGTGTCGGCCAAGGTGTTGCCCAGCGTGGTGAAACTGCAGATCGACAGCGGGCGGCAGCGCGAGGAGGGTTCCGGCATCGTGCTCAGCGCCGATGGGCTGATCCTGACGAACAACCACGTGGTGGCTGCGGTGGCCCAGAGCGCGGGCAACCCGGGGCAACTGGCTACCGACGGGGCACCAGACCGGCAGATTCCCGGCCTGCCGCGCGGGCAGCTGCCGGGTGCTCCCCAAGACGGTTCCAACGCTCAGGATCCGGCCGACGGGCCCACCGGCGGGCCCTCAGCCCGCGGCAGTGACGGCCCGCAGGCGACCGTGACGCTGTCGGACGGTCGCACAGCCCCGTTCAAGGTTGTCGGCACTGACCCGGCCGACGACATCGCGGTGGTCCGTGTGCAGAATCTCTCCGGGCTGACCCCGATCACCATCGGTTCCTCGAAGGACCTCAAGGTCGGGCAGAACGTCGTGGCAATCGGCTCGCCGCTGGGCCTGCAGGGCACGGTGACCACCGGCATCATCAGTGCACTCAACCGTCCGGTGGCCACCGGCGACGAGCAGACCGGCCAGCACTCGGTGATGAGCGCCATCCAGACCGACGCGGCAATCAATCCCGGCAACTCCGGTGGCGCTCTGGTGGACATGAACGGCGACCTGATCGGTGTCAACTCCGCCATCGCATCGATGGGCGGCCAGGATTCACCAGGGGCGCAGCCCGGATCGATCGGTCTGGGCTTCGCCATTCCGGTGGATCAGGCCAAGCGCATCGCCGATGAACTGATCTCCACCGGTACCGTCCAGCGGGCTTCACTGGGTGTGAAACTGAGTTCCGATGACAGCGGGCACGGCGCCACCGTGGTCGGAGTCGTTCAGGGCAGTCCGGCGGCGGCGGCCGGCCTGCCGAAGGGCGCGATGATCACCAAGGTCGACGACCTGGTCATCGATGGCCCGGAAGCCCTTGTCGCGGCGATCAATTCCAAGGCGCCAGGCGACGCCGTCGCACTGGCCTACCAGGACCCGGCAGGGTCGTCGCACACGGTGCAGGTCACCCTCGGACAGGTGCAGGCATAGCACGAGGCTTGTCGGTGGACGTCGGTGTACGAGAGCCAGGATCCCAGTCGGGTCCTGGCTCTCGTGATGGTCGGGCTCGTCGTGCTGACTCGCTCGCTGAATGCTCGGCACCGCGGTGTTTGCTGCCGGCCCAAACCGGCCGGGATGGAACGCGACGTCCCGATCCCGAGGTACCCGAACGGGTCCGGCGGCGGACGTTCACCGAGAAACGGCGACTGGAGCAGATCCTGCTTGTGGCTTCACAGTCCGTGTGAGCCGAGCCAGGTGTGGACTCGATCCGCGACGGCGCGCCAACCGTCCTCGAGCATCATGTCGTGGCCCACGCTGGCGAAGAATTCCGCTTCGGTGTGGTAGGCAGCTGCGGTGGCCCGCACATACGCGTGGCTATAGGTGCCGTCTTCTTCGGCGCCAACGACCAGCAGAGGAGTTGTCACATCCTTGGACCTGACCAGGTTCAAAAGCGTCATGTCCAAAGCGATCGCACGTGGACTCTCGTCCTGAATCCGAGCAGTGGTGCGCGCGACGATCGACTCCGGTGTGTGTGCGCAGAAAAAGCTCTCGCGTACCAAATCAGGAGTGCAGAAGAGAATCGACGTCTTGCCCAAGATCAGGGATCTAACTGAACGCCACGGATGGCGCCTGATCAATCGCAACTGGGCGCCGAGGTGTCCGTGCGGCGGTGTGGATGTAATCAATACACCGGCGGGGGCACTGTGGGTTTGAAGATACTTCTGCACGATGAACCCGCCCATCGAGTGCCCTATCAGCACCGGCGCTGCAGTCAGGTTGTTTGCAACCGAGCACACGTCCTCGACATAGTCGGCGATCGAACAGGTCAGCAAGCGTTTCGAAGTCGGGCTACTACCGTGACCACGAAGGCTCGGGGCCAGAACGCGATAGCCCCTGTCGGCGAAGAAATCTAGGAAATGTTCGTCCCAGCACCACGCGGCATGTGAGCCGCCGTGAACGAATAGCAGCGGAGCTGGGTGGGCCTCACTGCAACGCCCCTTGTCGATTACCTCGAGAACGGGGTTAATTCGGTCATTGGCGCCTCGTTCGACTGCTATCGGGTCACCCCTTGACTGGAAGTAGTCGCAACGACGCTGAGAGTAACCCGCCGCCGAGTGCTAGGAAGCGCGGCGGTTCGTGCGGCAACCGGAACGCGGAATCCATCCGATGAACATGGCCCGACTCAAGAATCGCCGAGGCCATCGCGGAGGGATACGACATCGCTATTCGCAAGTCTACGGCGGCCGCTGGTGGGTAGGCTTCCAATGGGAAGTGGTCGGCGATGCGTAGGACCGTTGTGCGGCCGGGGTGGACCGCCCGGCGCCTTGTCGACCAACTGGGCGCTGGCCGCTTCCAAACCGGGTACGGCGGCCCGGCAGCGCGACTACGAGTTGGAGGCCGCCGACTCCGAGAATGCGCGGCTGTGGCGGTGCGCGTGTTGTACGTGGCGGTGATGTTGTTGGTTACCCGTTGCGGTAGTCAGCACCGTCCAACCATGCGCGGCGTGTGGGCTCGATGACCACGTCGTTGGCATGGTTCATGACGTTCTCGGCCCACAGTCCGATGCCGGCCACTCCCAGTTGCGGCCACCAGTTCGCGGCCACGTTCGACACCTGGCGGACGGGGATTCCGCTGGCTACCGCCGCGAAGTGCAGCCAGACATCATCCGCATGCGGACACACCGTGACAAAGACGTCACCACGACGCCGCAGCACCGACAATAGTTCCGGCGGATAAGCGACACCAGAGACTCCGGTTGCGAACACTCGATCGGAGGGTTCGCTGGTCGTGCACATAGGCCACTTCGAGTAGGGTTCGTCGGAGCGAATCCGCGCACGGTAGGCGGTGACCTCGCCGTCGCGATGCGCGGCCACCAGCCGTGACAGCCAATTCCGCGGGTAATAGACGTCGTCATCGGCAGTGACCAGCGTGCGCGTCGGTTCCCTCGCCATGACGTAGGGAAAGTATTTGTTGTGCGGGCCGAAG
Organism: Candidatus Mycolicibacterium alkanivorans; assembly: GCF_022760805.1. Lineage (NCBI taxonomy): Bacteria > Bacillati > Actinomycetota > Actinomycetes > Mycobacteriales > Mycobacteriaceae > Mycobacterium > Candidatus Mycolicibacterium alkanivorans. The sequence goes on from NZ_JAIVFL010000001.1 coordinate 2,653,291, forward strand.
TCCCCGCAGTGGTTGATTTCCAGGCCACGCCGCACCAGGCGCCGCAACGTACGGGGCGGTCTCTTGACCGCAGTTTCGTCGGCCAGCCAGAGGATCACGCGCCGAGGCCGTTCGACGCCGCGCCCGATTGTTTCGATCGTTTTCCACACCGTGCGAACCCGCACTCCGTGACTTGCCAGCGAAACATCTACGTTGCAGGTGCCAACGACGGGTTGCCGGGAACGAAGGTTGATGACGCGAAGCCACCAACCGTATCCCGTGAGCTGGAACGGCAGGAGGATCCATCTGAGCGGTCCGCCCGGAAAAACACCGTCGTTCGTCACGTTCGGCATCCCATGCCAACCTCCCGCGCTTACTGTGTCAGAACTGTCGACCCAGTGGAGTAGTAGCCTGGTTGACAATCACCGAGAGCCGACAAAGCTGCGGGAATGCGTCCAGAAATCGAGTAGCCGATTACTCTGGTCGGCCGGATTGGTCTGCGAGACACTGAACTGCCAGGACCCAGCTGCGGGGAAGGGTGGCAGCCATGGACACGCCCCGAATCGATCAGTGCGAAATCTGCATTGTCGGCGCGGGAATCGCCGGCCTGAACGCCCTTTTCGCAGCAAGTCAGTACCTTGGCCGCAACGACCGGGTGGTGCTCGTCGACCGCCGTACGCGCGTCGGTGGGATGTGGACCGACACCTACGACTACGTCCGGTTGCACCAGCCACACCAACTGTTCACCGCCGGGAACATCAAGTGGACGCTCGATAAGGAGCGCAGCTACCTGGCGACCAAGCCGGAGATTCTCGACCACCTGCAGCACTGCCTGGACGTCCTTTCCCGTCGGATGGACGTTGACGAGCGTTTTGGCTGGGACTACGTATCGCACGAGGAGACCGGCAGCCTGGTCCGGGTCACGTTGCGGGCTCCCGATGGGCTGACCCGGGTGGTGACCGCCAAGCGGCTGATCAAGGCCTTCGGATTTCAGGTTGTGCCGAATCCGCCGCTGAACTTCTCCAGCGCCCGGGTGAAATCGGCGACCCCGAACGACATGCCCCGGATCATCGACTCCGACGCCCCGGTGTGGATCATCGGCGGTGGCAAGACCGGTCTCGACACCGCCCACACGCTCATCACGCAATGCCCCGGACGCGAAGTGAACATGCTGGTCGGCAGCGGATCCATGGCCCTGCGGCGCGATGTCCTGTTCGCCACCGGGGCGCGCCGCTGGCTCGGCGGTCTGCCGTTCGCCGCCCTGAGCACCGAGTTCGCGAAGCGATACGACGGGACCAACGAAGAGGAGGTCCGGCGCTGGTTCTACTCCGTTCTCGGGACCGGTCCAACGGGCGACAAAGGCGAGTTCGCCCATGGCTTCGGAGGTTGTACGTCCGACGCGGAGATGGCGGTCATCACCAACGGCCTGTGCCGAGCCGAAAACGAACACCTCGCCGATGTAGTCGACCGCGATGGTGCCGCCGAATTCGTGTTTCGCAGCGGCCACACCGAGCGCCTCGCTGACGGCACCTGGATCGTCAACTGCACGGGTCTATTACTCCGCAGCTCGCATCCGTTCGAGCCGTTCGTCTCGCCCTCGGGCCGGACGCTGTCGATACAGCTCCGATCGGCGGTCATCCCGCTCACGCTACAAGCGGGCTATTTCCTGACCCACCTGATGTTTACCGGCGGGCTCAACACCCTCCCTTTATACGCGGCGGATATCGAAGAGTTGTGCGCCAAGACCGGAAAGTCGCCGACGCCGGTCGTATTCCCGCTGACCGGGTACAACTTGAGCCTCGCCTTCGACCACCTTCCCAAGAAGGTGTTCGTCGAGTTTGGATCCGACCTGATGCTCTGGTATCCGCTGCCGCGGCGGCTGGCCGCCCTCATGAAATTCCGGCTCAACCACCGCCGTGGGCGCGACCGCAACCGCAAGACCCTCGACACGATCCGCGAACGATACGGCGTACGGTGCGGGCCGCTCGACCATCTCTCCGGTTAGATATGCGGCGCGGGATGTGGTTGTGGGTGTGGCCGGATAGAGTACTGGTAACCCGCCGTATTCGATTTGGCCGTATTCCTTCAGCCCGCCGGCGGTGACTTCGGCTGGCGCGGACGGGGCGGCGCCCGACAACCGGGCGGCAGTATCTGATTCCGACGGACCGACACGGAGGGAACGGGGCGCAGAGCGATCGTTTGCTGGCGCGGCCCGCGCGGGCAGCGAGCCCGCGCCAAACGTGGTCATGGTTGAGTGTACGCCTATCGGGCACACAGTAGGTAGGTGGTCTGAACGTTTCACGGTGCGGCTGACGCCTGAGCGGGACGCATTGATTCGTCGTGCCGCCGAGGTCGAACGGACCGACCTGACAACGTTCCGCGTTGACTCCTCTGCTCAAGTGACTTTGGTCGGTCTGCACATATTCGATTCCTGCATATTCGCCCGCACGAGGAAGCGCAGGTTGCGGCCCTCGCGCCACCGTCTCACCGGTGATACACTCGCGATTGTGGACACAGTCACGGTGCGCGAACTCCGGAACCGCGGAGGAGAAGTCCTGCGCCGTGTCGAGCACGGTGAGCGCATCGTCATCACCCGGGACGGCACGCCGGTTGCAGAGCTTCGCCCTCTACCTCGTTCCAGCGCCGGACCAGCGGAACTGATTGGTCGCCGTAAGAATCTTCCACAGGTGGACCCGGGTGCCCTTCGACGCGACATCGACAACCTGATCGACCCGTCGCTGTGACGGAAGCTCAGAACCGGGGGATGCTGGATACCTCCACAGTGATCCTCCTAGGCCAGCTATCCGACCCATCCGAGCTCCCCGACGAATCGGTGATTAGCGCGATAACGCTGGCCGAGCTGTCCGTAGGTCCGCACGTCGCGCGCGACGATGCCGAGCGCGGTGCCCGTCAACAACACCTCCAGCAGGCAGAGGCGGACTTTGACGTACTTCCATTTGATGGAGGCTGCGCCCGAGCATTTGGCAGCGTAGCGGCGGCGCTGCGCGCGTCGGGGCGCAAGCCGGCTGCGCGAGCATACGACGCACTCATCGCAGCCAGCGCAATCGCACATGCGGTACCGCTATACACATGCAATCCCGCCGACTTCGTAGGAATCCCTCGACTGGAACTCCGATCGGTCACCCACCCGCATCACCGATAGGGAGCATGACTGCGGTTGTCCGGTCTCAACTTAGTCGGCGGTTACCTGCTGGGAACCGCCAACAAAACTGCATTCGCGAGGCGCATATCTGTATCAAAATAATTGGCGGTTTCGTGTCTCACCAGGACTCGTGAAGATCGCACCGATACGAACCGCGGCTGCGTGTGTAGGTTCCACCATCGCGAACATGCATCAAATGAAGTTGCAGATGCTGCCGACCTCGCTCGCGGATCCTTGTTATGGGAGGCCCTGAATGCTTCGGATTGCCCGGCTAAGACTGTCGCACCTCGCTGAGGCGCCGCTGACATCCCATCTCGTGGCTGCAAACTCGTTAAGTCTGTTGACATATAGCGGGCCGGTCTCTCCCGTCGATCGGACCATATCCTGCCGGATTGTCCGAGCCCTCGAATTTCCACACAGTCGCAGAACCTCTTGCTTCGCGTGAGGCAGGCTTTCGGGGTCAGCGGGGACCTGCCCAACCTTTACGCGGAAGAAGTCAGCGAAGCCGACCCGATCAGCAAGCAGCCACGCCTCGGTCATCGAATGCGCGATGCGCAGCAAGAATCTTGGGCTCCACGCCGTAATCTCGGCGGTGAGTTCTGCGCGGAGCCGAGCGGGACACTTTCCGTCGGAATCCCTGAAGACGATCCAACTGGACTGACGCGCAGCCTGGTTGTACTTGGCGATCTTTGGGTCAAGCCGCGTCTTACCTCCGGCGACAAAGACTTTCGCGACCGTCCGCCCTGTCGAAACCACAATCGCTTTGGCCGCTTCTCGGTCAGAATCACCTTCGACCACGAGATTGATCAACGACGCTTCCCTTCGCCCACCACGATGAGGCCAGCAAGGTCTTGCGGGGAGACGAGCCCGTCAACGATCTGCGACGTCGGCAATTCCGCCGCAAGTTCATCGGCAACCTCATCGATATCGGAGAGCAACGTCACCGTTGAGCCATCATCGGTAACCTGCAAAACTAGAACCTCTCGAGGCGAGATACCTTCGTCATCAAGCAGTTCCGGGGCGTGGGTTGATAGCAGCACTTGCATGCTGCGATCTCGCTGAGCGGTGGCGAGCACCGTCGGCAGAGTCCGGACCACGGCAGCGTTGAGCGATAGTTCTGGCTCCTCAAGAAGTAATACGCCTCCGTTGGCCGGAGCGCTCACCAGCGTCCAAAGCAAGCCGATGAGCCTTAATGTTCCATCCGAGAAGTCGGCTTCACTCTGGCGAGCCGGCGCCTCCCTCCAGTTGCGGTACCCCGCCACCAGGTGTGGGCGGCCAGCCGGATCTACCTCCAAATTCAGTGATTCGAACCCTGGTACCGCAAAACGCAAGGCATTCTGCATCCGCTTCAACCAGGCATTCCGATTCCGGGGTGTGATGGAGTTGATCTGCGCAATGAAATCGCCTCCGTGGACATCGTCTGACACGCCGCCATACCGTGCGGGATCGCGGATCAGCTGCGGGACTAGGTGGAAGTAGCGGACTTTCGCGAAATACTCAGGGATCGGGCGGAAGTTCTGATTTGCCGATATCTGTTCGAGGTGAGTCTGCGTGAGTCTCTCGGGATCGGCCACGTCGGCCGCGTCCGGGCGTTCGAGAAGGGTTTCGCCGTTGTGTTCCACACGTTCGGCACTAACAAGCGGGCGGTTACGTCCCTTTGCTTCCCCACGCACTGACAGGTGGTAACGCCACGTATCGTCACCGTCCTGCAGCTCGACGTCGACGATGAGCCTACCCTTTTTGTTGTTACGGGCGAACAGACTGCGGACCTTCGATAATCCGCCGCGACTGTCTATCGCTGCGGCAAGCCCACCTCCGGGACCTGCAACATCGCCCAAAAAGCGAAACAGGTCGAGCAGGTTGGATTTACCGGCCGCATTGGGGCCGACGATGAACAGTCGATCTTCAAGGGGAAATTCCAGGGATTTGAAGTTGCGCCAGTTGCTAGCGCTAATGTGCGTGACGCGCATCGTCGCACCTCGCTTTCAACCAAAGTGGACAATTTGACATGGGGAGTGCCTCCATCAAGGGATTCTTCCTAAGTGTGGGGGCGAAGCCATTTGCGAGTAGTTGAACGTCACTTCCCACATTCGCGTATGTCCGCTCGGATGCCGCGGTCTCCTTGAGGAGCCCCACGTTGTCATTGTTGCCTGAGCGAGGCATGAGGAGCATCCTCCTGTCGCGCATTCTGACGCTGGTTACGGCAAAGCGATCCACTAGGACTCCCGGAATCACCTTGACCAATTCCTGCATCAGAGATGTCGACTAGCTAGATAACCATCCACATCGCCTTCAGGCCAAGCCCTAGTCGAGTTGTTCACGCGCACGAAGAAAACACTTTCGCCCTTACTGGTCTTCGCCCAGGTACCTTCCTCGTAGCGACCAACATCAACACGGCAGATCTCCTTTCCTTGATGCACAACGATTCTGGCCCGGACAAGGGTTGTGGGGTTATGACCGAGCGCATTGATCAAGTGTGTGGTCAGCCAGTTCACGAAGCCGTCGCCGTTGGGCGGTCTCACGCAGTCATAGTCGATTTCGAGCCCGAGCACCGCACCCTGGTTGTCGACACCGATCAGGAGGGTTCCGCCATCTGTGTTGAGGAAGGCTGCGATGGTCTTGACCACTGCGTCTTCAATCGCCTTGCTCTTTCGGCTCTCCCGAAGATCCCACCTGGCCGTGGACTTGAACTCCACGGAGAAATCCTCATCATTCTCGATCAGTTGCTCGACAGTACGTAGCTGTGCTTCCCTCCGGCGGAGTTCGTCCGCAACGCGTGCTGCGACCTCTTCATTGGTGCGGATCAGCTCGATCACTTCATCGCTCATATTCGCCAAGTCCGGCAGCTCAAGGGTGGCCACCGACGCACGAGACGGCACGGGCTGCACGTGTTCTCCGCGGTACACCGTGGATCCGTCATCGCCGTACGCGCTCAAGAGGTGGTCAAACACCGCCTGAACTTTCACATTGAACAAATCAAGGGGGTATGGGTCTGCCGGGAGACTCTCGTCGAGTACTTGTCGGATAGTCGATCGCACATCAGCAGCTGTCGCAGCTTTTCGACGCCAATCCAGAACAACCTTGTCATGGACATGCGAGAGCAGTCGCTTGGCACTGGACTTCACGACGGCGCGATCATCATCTGTGAGCACTGGGTCAGGCTTGGTGAGTAGGTCGAAAATGGCCAGCTCTTCTTCGCTCAAGTCCTCACGCGCGGCGCGTTGCTCCTCATCGGTGAGAGTGCGAGAAAGCTCGATCAATCGCCGTAGGTACTCGTCGATGTTGACACTGCCGGCGTTGTACTCATCGATTAGATCCTCGATCCGCTGAACGAGGTCGTATCGAGTCGGGTTGCGAGTCGCTGCAGATGCTGCTCTCTGTTTTAGCAACTCAGCAAGCCGGTCAGTTTCTGCGCGTTTACGTCCAGCGAACTGGGCTGCCAGAGTATCGAAGTCAATTTTCGATAGGTCGATGAGAGGATCCGGCTCGCTGCCTTCTGCGGCAGCTCGAATGACGTACTCCTCGGCACCGACGGATCGGTCAAGCAGTGCGTCCACCGCATCCGACACAGCGGATATATCGGCCGCCGCTGGCCGGCTTACATCGGCGATCCGCTCGGCGACAACCCGGATTGCGGCCACTGTTTGTTGGTGAGAAGCAGCTTTCGGATCAGGGAGTAGAGCCTTGAAGAGCTTGCGTACTTGCCGAGCGCCGGCCAAAAAAGTCGTACGCACGTCCTCATCGGCTAGAAGGGCTTCAACCGCTGCGTCACGCAACGCGATGTGTTCGAATCCGGACGCATCACGCAACGCTGCAAGATCGACGCCCTGAGTGGTGCAGAAGGCAACGAGATTGTCGAGCGCGGAGGCTAGCTCGCCGACGAGTGCATCAATATCCTGGATCGGAGACCCGACATCGCTGTCGGCATTTGCAGCGCCGTAGATCGCCAACGCCTTCTCAAGATTCCGGAACACACCGGCGTAGTCCACGATCAGGCCGTTGTCCTTATCCGGGAACACCCGGTTGGCGCGCGCGATCGTCTGCATCAACGTGTGGTTGCGCATCGGCCGGTCGAGATAAACTGTCGATACGCTAGGAGCGTCAAAGCCAGTAATCCACATCGCGCAGACAAACACCAACCGCAACGGATTGTCAGCGTCCTTGAACTTCTCGGCCAGATTCTCGCGGTTCATCCGCTCGCGGTGCGGACGGATGTCCAAGCCGACGCTGTCGAGTGCCGCTATTTCATTTTGACCCTGGGAGACAACGACGGCCATATCGGTCGTCTCCATTAGTTCGATTCGACTTGCCAGCCAGGGCCTTTCGAGCTCGGGTAGGGCGTCGTGCTGCATCCGTAGTTCGCCGAGATGCTCGTCCCAGGCCTCACGTACATAGTCGTACATGCGGACAGCGGCGGCTTTATCCAGTCCTACGTACATCGCCTTGCCCGTGAAACCCCGTCCTACAAAATGTGTGACGAGGTCTTGCGCGATCTTGCGCAGCCGTTCGGGACGGGTCAGAAGGGTGTACTGCTTGCCGAATCGCCGAGCGAGCTGGCCCTCTGCTGCTTCGTCGAGTTCTGCCGCCTCCAAAAGGTTCTCAAGTTCTTCCTCGAAGTCCTCGTTGACGAGCTGCAGCTCTGGGATTCGGTTCTCGTAGTAGAGCGGAACTGTCGATCCGTCTTCGATGGCGGCACGGAAGTTGTACGTACTGACGTAGTCGCCGAACTGTTGCTTGGTGAGCTCCTCGCCGACGATCAGCGGAGTTCCGGTGAAGCCCATGAAGGACGCGTTCGGCAACGCGCGTCGCATATTCAGTGCGAGAGTGTCGTATTGGCTTCGGTGCGCCTCGTCGGTGATGACAATAACGTCAGATCGGTCCGACAGCACCGGCATCGACTTCTCGCCCTTGCCGGGTTGAAACTTGTGGATCAGCGTGAAGACGTAGCGGTGGTCGGCGGCGAGCAACTCGCGCAGGTGGGCGATGGACGAGGCGTGAACCCTGGCCTCCGCAGGTATCGCGCCGGCGTCAGCGAACTCGCCGTGTAACTGAAGGTCAAGTTCTGTGCGGTCTGTGACCATCACGAATGTCCACGACCCCGGAATCTGGCGCAGCACCTTCTGCGTGAACCACAACATCGACAGTGACTTGCCTGAACCCTGGGTGTGCCAGAAGACGCCGAGTCGCTTATCGCCTGTCGCGCGCACCTGGTAGAGGTTGTCAATCGCGGCATTGACGCCGTGGTACTGATGGCTGCGGGCGACCGTCTTGATCAGGCCGCCGGGCCTTTCGATGTAGGCGACGAAGTTCTCGATTAGGTCGAGCAGTATGTGCGGAGTGCAGGTGCCTCGGATCGCGGTCTCTAACGCGATAACGCCTCGGTTGCCCTGGGCGTCGATAACAGTCCAGTCACTAAAGAACTCCCACGATGCGTAGGTAGCCCCAACCTTCGCGTCTCGTCCGTTGGAGAGAACGATAAGTCCGTTCGGCACGAAAAGCCGCGGGATCGTGTCGCGGTAGTCGGTGAGGTTCTCGTCGTACGCCGCCTTCACAGGGCGGTTGGGGTCTTTGAACTCGAACAGCACTAATGGGATGCCGTTTACGAACAGCACCGTATCGGTCCGTCGACGGTACAGGTCACCGGCGAACCACATTTGCGGGACAGCGACCCACTCGTTCTTCGTCGAGTCACGAAAGTCGATGTACTGCACCGTCGCGTACTGACGCTCGCCGTGGTCGTCCGTCCACTCGGCGCGGTAACCATCGCGGACCAGCTTGTAGGTTTCGCGATTCGCGCGCACCTGGTCCATCAGTGACCGGTCTCGGACGAGGGCAGCTAGTGCTTCCTCGCGGATCGTGTCGGGGATGAGCGGATTCAGATCTCGGAGGGCATCGCGGACCCGGTGAATGAGCACGACATCGTGCATCGAGTCACGGCCCAAAGTTCCTGCAGGACCGAACGTTTCCTGAAATCCGTTGATGACTGTCCAGCCGAGCTGCTCAAGCAAGCCCAGGCTAGGTTGCTCCACCAGACCGCTCTCGGTGTATCTCCCACCCATTTACGCCACCGCACTACTGACCAGCGTGTCCAGGTCCAAGCCCGACACATCGATCTGACCCGCTACGAGTTTCGGTAGCAATAAATCACGCATGCTGTAGAGCTGTTCCGACTGAAGTTGGAGTGTTCGACACGCTTTGAACATCGGTTGCACTACTGCTTCGAACTTTTCGCTGATCTCCTTTGGCGGCTCGGCGAGAAGAAAGGAACCAAAGCACTCGTTGCGGACTCGCTGTCGGCCACTCGCACCACTCATACTGGCGATCGCGTGAGCTCGAAAGCCATCCGATCGCGCAATGCAGTAGGTATGTGTTGGGCCGATCGTGCGACCGCGGAGAACTACGAACTCGGTGGATCCGAGTCCGACCTCTCCCTCTCCGAGACACTGCACGAATCCGGTCTTGCCGTTTTCGAGGCATGGCGTGATCCTTGCAAATAACGTGTCACCGTTCTCGTACTTCGATCCACTACTACCGATCCTCATCTCGCTCGGCGAGCAGGACATCGTGCGTTCGTCCAGATCTGCCATTGCAATGAACGGATGCGCCACAGTCCGGTCCACGCGAACGCGCGGGTTGATCGTGATCGCATCGGACGCCCTCGCGATGGGCCAACCATCGGGTACAAGGCCGATGGGCGAACTGACGAACGCCTGGTTCTCATACCCGGGGAACCGAAAATGCACGAACCATTCTCGATAGAGTGTGCGCGCCATCTCCTCAAGTATCTCGAGCCGCTCCCTGTTGTTTTCGATCAGGCCATCGAGTCCGTCAAGGATTCGTCCCACGATCTCCTGTAGCGGACGGGAAAGTAGCGGCACCTCTACCGCTCTTAGCTCAGGCTGCCGGATACCGCTCACGGTGGTTCCGCTGGCACGCCGTTGAAGACTTGCTCGGGCCTGCGGCGATCTCAGATAGTGGAACAAGAATTGCGGGTCAACGCTCGCCGGGTCGGGCCTCAACAGAATCACCCTCTGCGCCAGTGCGATTCGCGCGTCGGTCCCAACCTGCGCAACTTCACCTAACGGAGCTTCTGTCGTGATTAGTATGTCACCTGTTCTTGGAAGCCCACGGCGCATCCAACTGTCGTAGATTTCCTCCGCGATCCATTCACGGGGCTCGGGCAAAATGAATCCGCCTTTAATCACCTTCGCCGTTATCAGCGGGACGCCCGATGGCGACTTCGGCGGGGTCTTACCTCGGTAATCGATGAGGGCCTCAATCAGGTCCCCGATAGCGTGAATCTCGCTCACGCGTCCAGCACTCCCTGCACCGCTGTGTCGACTTCGGCTCGCAGAATGACGGCTTCGTCACTGAGCCGTGAGAACTCCTCGTACAAACCAGCCAATCTCTCACGGAAGTCTTCGCCGTCATCCTTGATTTCGGCCGTTCCCGTGTAACGGCCCGGGTTGAGACTCCAGCCCTGCGCTTCGATCTCAGTGCGGGTGGCGACCCTACACAATCCAGGAACATCAACGTACTTCTCACCCGGGAAATGTTCATGGACGAGCGGCTCGCTGCCATCCGTCGCCTCAATGGTTTCGCCACGATATAGGCGCACGATGTTAGCGAGGAACTCGATGTGTTCGGGTAAGAAGTCCCTGTGTGCCCGATCAATCTGCCGATACAAGTGTCGCGCATCGATAAACAGGACCGTATCTTCGCGCCCCGTACTCCGCTTGCCGCGGTCAAGGAACCACAGAGTCACCGGCAGAGTCACGGTGTAGAAGAAGTTCGTTCCAATTGCGACCATGACGTCGACAACTCCGGACTCGATTAGCTTCTGCCGGATGTTCCGTTCGGAGTGCGTGGCGTCACCCGCCGAGTTCGCCATTACGAATCCAGCGCGCCCATTCTCGCTCAAGGCCGAGTAGAAGAGCTGAATCCACAAGTAGTTTGCGTTGTCGGGCTTGGGAATCCCGAACGGGAATCGCTTGTCGCCGGCTAGCTTATTCTTGTCGACCTTGTCCACGTTGAATGGCGGGTTGGCCATAACGAAGTCAAATGCTCCCGCCGAATCGTGCGGATCCTCGTAGTAGCTGTTACCGAGACGAATGTCGCCCGACAACCCATGGAGTGCGAGGTTCATCTTCGCGAGGGGGACCGTTCCCTCCTTCTGCTCGACGCCGAACACCGAGAGCTCTCGGGCGGCCGACTTGTGATGTCGCTCAACGAACTTTGCGGACTGCACGAACATGCCACCCGACCCGCATGCGGGATCGAGCACCCGTCCGTGGAACGGCTCGATGATCTCCACGATCAGCCGGACGATCGAGTAGGGCGTGAAGAACTCACCACCGAGGCGGCCCTCGCTGGCGGCGAAGTTGGACAGAAAGTCCTCATAGATCAGGCCGAACGCATCACCGGACAGCTGGCGCGGCAGCGGAGCGAACAGCCGCAACTGCTCGGCGAGCGTGGACTTCTCCATGCGTTGGTAACCCCGCGGCAGCACGTCGCGCAGCTCTGGGTTGGCGTCCTCAATCGCCTTCATCGCCTCGTCGATCGCCTTGCCGAGGTTTTGGCCCTCGGGAAGGTCGACGAGTTGTGAGAGGCGCGCCGCGTCCGGTACGAACAGCGCCGACTTGGCGCGGTAGTCATCCGGCGTCACCGGCCGACGCGCCGTAGCCTTGGCCTCCAGCTCGGGGCGGACCTGCTCGAACCGGAACTCCGCGTAGGCCAGGAAGATCAGGCCGAGCGCCGGACCGCGATACTCGGCGGGAGAAAGCGTGGAGTTCGCACGCAACTCGTCGGCGGCAGCCCAAAGCGTCCGGCGGACCTGCGCAAGATCATCGGTCTTCAAACTGTCCCGCCTTCCTCGCCCTGCAGAGGGCTCTCATTTCAAGGTCCATCGATGAACCGCAGAATGTTGTAGTACGTGTCTCGCATCGGAACCCCGTAGATCCGTGCGTCCCGGCGACGCGCGGTCACATGTGTGATCGCAGTCCATACCCGGTTGGTCGCTCGCCACGGGTCCGAGTCGTTGCGAGCGGGGATGATCTTCTCTACTTCCCTTGCGACCAACGCACTGCGCTGAGTTGCGTCGGTGTCAGGATCGGTCGCTGCGCGTAGGAATCCGGGCAGGGCGAGTAGTCGAGCGATTTTGACTTGCTCTGGATACATCAGCGCGTCGACGTCATCGATACCGAATTCGTCTCTACGACGGGCGATCTCACTGGCCCCTACGATCCCAGGACTAGCGCTCTCTCGGCCAACCCGCATGAGCAGGGAATCATGCAAGACGTCGCGAGCGGCGAGATGGCGCCGAAAGTGTCGCTCAGCGGCGAGAGCAGGGTAGTAGCCATGCAGGTCGATCTGAGGAGATCCGAGCCACCTCCTGTGCCGTACGCACACCAGCCCAATACGGGTGAGTTTTCCTCGGGCGGGCTCGCCTTTGGTACAGCGGAGGCACAGAGCCCGCTCCGTCACCTCCTGGTCGAGGACGTACTCGGGGGCAGTGAAGGCCTCGGCTCGCAGATCACCGAGATCCCGCCATGCCTGGAGGCGATCGGGATTGCGCCGGCTCTTCGATTTGATGACACCGCGCTCGCGCAAAGCGCGGTCGACATCTGAGGGCAAGCAGAAGTTCCGGCCAGCGTGCCGCCGCATATACGAGTCCAGGTTCTCACCGTGATAAAGACGTGTGCGAACTGGAAGGGGTGGGATCCTCACTCAGCCCTCCTCAACGGCATCGGGGTAGCCATGTCGCCTGCCACCGTCCGCGCTGCAGCCTCCTCAGACGCGAAATCAGTCGAAGTCATGTCGAGAAGCTTCCTATTGATCAACTCGTCGCCGCTGAGGATCGCCGCAATCGCCGCGTCGTTGAGGAGGGCGCGGAGCGAACCAATTGAACCTCCGGTGCGGTCATATAGGTAGGTCGCCTCTGATTCGAGGGATCCAGCGGCATGGCGACCTAGCGGTAGGAGGGCTTCGATGCCGAGGATGAGTTCGGCCCACCTGTCCCGTTGCGCCTTGGTCCCGTACTCATACTTCCGCATCTGGTGGACAGCCATTCGACCCTTGAGCTGACGTCCCATGTGACCGGCGAACAGATCGGCCTGCAGTAGGTCGATGCCGGCGTAGATGAATGTTGCGTCGAGTCTTTCCGAGAACACCTTCAGTGCTGATGCGGCTTCGCTGCCTGCCTGGTGATTTGTCTTGAGGTTGTGCACCTCGTCGACCAGGACTAGCGAAACCGAGAGGCTCCGCATGACGCCCACGATCTGCTCGGTCAGGTCCTGAGCGGTTGACTTGTTCGGAACCAAGAGGCCGAGGAAGTTGGCGAATGCCAGCATCATCATCTTTGGGGTAGTCCCCGGCGGGACGACCGTATAGACCACCGGGGCGAACCCGTCGTCGTAACGGTTGATTTTGGCTCGCATCATCCGGTCATGGCGGCGGCCGATCAGCAGTGCGGCGGTGGACTTGCCACGGCCCGCGGACCCAGAGATCGCAAGGCCGCGGCGTGCGGTGGCAGACTCAGCAGAGTTCCTCGCCATTAAGACGCGGGTCTGATGTGTCAACGCCTCGGTGTCTGGCGTCTCCAACACGACGTCTGCCCCAAGCCAGGCAAATCGCTGCTGGTCGTATTCCTCTTTCCCGGCGGGGGAGAGGGTCTTGATCTGCTTCAAGTTGAGGTGCTCAGGCTCGACGTTGCGACGGTTGACGAACTCCCGCCACGCGGCTAGTGAATCGGGTACGGCCACGGCTACTCCTCGCCCGCGTCATCGATGCGCCGTGCCGGCCGACGCGTTGGGGCTGCAGCGGTCTCGTTGATTGCGGAAACAGTCGCCAAGTGTTCGGTCCCCACATCTGAACGATTTTTCTCGGTGACGGGGGAGAGCGGTGGCACCACGGGTTTGTTCACGCTGTCGCGTTTCGCGGCTCGCTGTTCCTTGACTGTGCGAGCACCACCGGTTTGGATGCGGCTGATCTCGGCAAGGACATCAACTCCGGTGGGCGTGTCGCCGCGGCGCTCTATTGCCTGGCGGGCGGCGCGCAGAACGTCGAGGGAGAACGGCGCCAGCGCCTGTTTGGCGAGGCTCCACTCGGCCTCAATCCATTCGCCCCGGAAATGGTCACGGAGGAAGATCGACTGCAGCCGATAGGGGTCGTATCGGACTTCCCATCTGTCGTTCGCTGGGAGCGGCAAACCACTCTTGACGCCACGGTAGGGGTGCAGCGCTGGACTGTCGTAGTGCAAGCTCTCGAAATTGACGCCGTAGCCCTGGATTGTCCGGTACGCCACCGGAAGTAAGCCAATGTAGTCGTCGCGATCCAGCGCGACATTGACCGTTGGTGCAACCGAGGCCAGCGCCGCGAAGGCCTCGTTGGGGGTGAGATCCTTCTTCGGCATCGCGGGGTGGCGGAGTCCTGGATGCCGCTTGTTCTGCCAGACAGCGACAATCCAAAGATCCAGCAGGTTCTGCACCTCGGCCAACGTCCAAATAGCCTCGGTCTGTGGGGACGCTCCACGATTGACCACGTTTGGTCCGACGTATCCGGCGAGGTACTGGGTGAACCCACTGTTGATGGCCGCAAAGACTCGTTCAACGTGGGGTTTATCGGTAGGCGTGCGTGGCGCAGCCTTGGTCACGCTGATCTGCAATCGCTCGCAAGCATTGAGAAAGGTCGAGCCGACGTAAACCTTGCCGCGGTCCACGGTGATCGACTCGGGCACAATCACGGGTTTGGCGGCGACGCTGGTCCGTATTTCGTCGTCGCCCTCGATCATTCCTGCGGGAAGGATGGAACGTGAAAACGCTACGGATGGTTGCCACCCGGGCTGCATTGGAAGGGGCGTGAGTGCCCGAGCGAGAAGTACTGCCGCGTCGACGCTCTTGGTAGCTACTGGTCGCAGAATCGCTGCGCACAAAGTGCGGGTGGCGATGTCTAGCATTACCGTCAGGTCCACACGTCCCGTGGTCCCATCGGGGTATATGACCAACAGATCCATTGGCGTGCTGTCGACTTCGGTAAGTTCACCTGGCCGCGAAGGTGCCTGATGACCCCACGTTCGGTCCGGCCGGTTGGCCTGTGTTCGTCGAGTTGTCGCATTTCCGAAGGGATGCCGGGATTTCTCGATATTGTCCAGTGCGCGATACAAAGTCGACCGCGAGGGGAGTGGCAGCCCCAACTGGGTGGCCTCTATGCTGATCTGCTTGATTACGCGCGAGCGCGTGCCGGTCGAGACGTTCGTTTGCGCCCTGACGGCGTTTTCGAGCAGGGATGCCACCGCCGGGTCGATTCGACCGGTAGGAGAGGCCTGCCTATGCATGCGCCCGTCGACCAGGCCTGCAACACCGTCATTGCGATACGCCTTGATGTGGCGTTCCAGACTCCTGAAGCCAATGGGAGTGTTGGCCGCTGCCAACTCGGACACTTTCGCGGCAATCCGGTCCTTGAGTGGAAGTTTGGGGTCGTACTCCCGACGGGACGGTGGTGCATCTTGTTCGTCGTGGCCGTCAAGATTCGCTGGAGGTGTGCCGGTAAGCACTTCGATGACATGATGGCGGAGGAACAATACGCGTTCGCGAGCATCGGTATCGAGAGTCTCCAAGACCGCGGCCGAGTCGAGGCGGGGAAGCCGATCTGGAACGTCCGGGAGAAAGCTGTCGTCCCCGAGCAGTTCGGCAACCCCGATCCGGCGAATCCGCCCGGACATAAGGTCTTTCAGCGCCAGTTCCGGTCCGTCCTGGGCTACGACCTGCCATGTCTGACCGTCATACTGCAGGCAGTCGAACAGGCGAACGGACTTCATGCCCACACCTCGCTGGACATCGACAATGGCCGGCTCAGATCTGTTGACAGAATCTGCCGCCATAACAGGTGCAGCACGTTGGCCGTCAGGACCTCGGTGCTGAGACCCGTCGCGCCGCTGATACGGCGTAGACCGTCTTGAAGCGGAAGTGGCCTTTCGAAGCAGTCCCGGATCAACTCAGCAGTGCCCATGGTGGGAGCATTACGGTCATGCCGGTACCCGGCGAGCCAGCGCAGATTGTGCGCGTGCTCTGACGGGAGTCCGGTGAAGACGTCGTATTGCCAACCGATTTCGTCGCACGCCTTGCGTGTCAGGGCAAACTGTTCGGCGTTCTTCTCGACTCGCTCGGGAGACCGAACGTCAACGACCCGTCCATCACCGTTGGAAAGCCGAACGAAGAAGTCAGGTACGTGGTCGTGGTGGCCGCCCGTGCCTCGTGGCCATAGCAGCGCCAACGGCTGGGCCGCGATGGCAACAACGTCGGTCGCGGCATCTGCCGACAGTAGGAACTCACGTTCGAGGAGTGACTCGAAATCCACGTGTCCGCGATTTGTGCTTGACCAGTACAGGCCCTCGTAGTTCCGTTTGCCCGGCCAGGAGAAGAACTCACGGATCGGCGTGGCACGCTCGACCCGCACCGACCCGACGCCTAGTGACAGCTCCAGGTTTTGAACGGTCCCGTCAACGCACGCCAGCACCCGCGTCACGTCCGTGGCGTTCCGCGGTAGCGAACGCAGACGTGGAGTTGCCATTCTCGACCCCTTTGAACCAGCTGCCCGGAGGCTACAGGCGCAGTCCGACATTACCGCCAGGTTTACTGAGAAAATAGCGACGCGCCGAAGACCGCCAGATGTTTTGCGAAAACCGCCAGGTATATCGAGACAGGACAGTTTCGGTGGGTGGGTGTGACGGTTTGGCCGGAAAACGGCGACGTTAAGTTGACATAATGTGGCTTATCGGCAAAATTTTCTATCGAGGTCATCACTAGATGAATACTCGCGGCGAAGTGCTTTTCGGCCTGACCTGCACGTTCGTCTGCGGCCGCCCCGGGCCGCCGTGACGAGAAGGTTCTGTGGCCATCCGATCTACCTGCATGGATTGCACCTTCATTCGTCTAACGAATGCAACCTGCAGTTGCGCGGTGGCCGCTTGACGACATGCGTGACGGGTTCTCCGATCCCGTTCGATTGATCACCAACCCGTCTCAGCACCCTGGCGCACATTCGTCACTGTGACGTAATAGTCTGTGTCACAGTGGTTCTCGGCATTCGCATCTCGCCGAATGACATCAAGCGCGACTGGTGGCCCGCGCCGGCGTAACGGGCGTTGACGCGCCGCCGGTGTACTGCCGAACCATAAATCAATCGTTAGATGAATGAAACGGTGTTATGATCGATGAATGGCTGACTACGAGCCACTCCCAGGCGGTGCTCCGCTGCGGTTGCTGCGCGGCGACGCGCGATTGCTGCGAGCCGACGAGCAGGTCTGGTCGGAGATGCTGGAGGGCTGGCGTGCGTCGCTGCTGGCACGCAATAGCGCCGTCGGCACCATCCGAAACTATGTGCGAGTGCTGACCGATTTCCAGACGGTCTGCAACGACTACCCGTGGCACTGGAGCCCCGCCGACGTGGGCGACTACGTGACCGTGCTGCACGCGCGGGCGCACGAGCGGCGCGGCACAACGGCGGCGAAGTCGACGGTGCGCGGGTATCTGATGGTCATCCGGTCGTTCTGCAGCTTCCTGTGCGAACCGCGCTACGGGTGGGCCGAACTGTGCCACAAACTGTTCGGCGAATATCCCGCGCAAGTGTGCTTCGAGTACAACCTGCCCGTCCACGTCTCGGAGAATGAGGCCGAGCCCAAGCGGCGGGCGTTCTCACGCGATGAGGTGCAAACCTTGTTCGACTACTTCGACAACCGCGTCGACGAGCTGTACGCCGCCAACAAGAAGGCGTGGCTGACGACGCTGCGCGATGCCTGCATCGCGAAGGTCGCCTACGCGTACGGTGTGCGACGACAAGAGCTGCTGTGGCTGCAGACCGTCGACTTCGGCCCGAATCCTCATGTCCCGCAATACGGTGCGTTCGGCGCCATGTACGTGCGTTGGGGCAAGGGATCGCGGGGTTCTCAAGCCAAGAGACGAACAGTCCTGACGGTGCCGTTGATGGGTTGGGCCCCTGAGATCCTGGATGCCTGGATCAACGATCCCGAGTGTCGGCAACGGATGACCTTCGGTGCGGCATCACCCTGGTTGTGGCCCTCCGAGCGCGGCGCCCAGCTGACGCTCGACTCTTATGCGACTCGGTTCACCGATCACCGCCGCGCCGCGGGACTGCCCGACGGTTTGTCACTGCACGGATTCCGGCGGTCGTATGTGACCCATCTGATCGAGGCCGGTTACGACCCGCTGTTCGTCCAGCAGCAGGTCGGGCACGAACAATCCTCGACGACGGCGCTCTACACGCAGGTGTCCTCGGACTACCGGCAGAAGACTCTGCAACGCATGATCAGCCAGCGCCTTGGATCGGCGGACATCAGCTACGGGAAGACGCCATGACCACGCAGAAGCGGGTCGACTTCGAGTGGAACCTGCGCAAGCTCATGGCCGCCCGCAACCTGTGGAAATCCACCGAACTCATCCCGCTGCTGCGCTCGCGCGGAATCGTGCTCTCACAACCACAAACCTACCGGCTGATGACCGGCAAGCCTGAACGCATCAACACCCGGGTGTTCGCCGCATTGTGCGACATCCTGGACTGTTCGCCCGCGGAACTGTTCGAACCGATCGTGGTGATGGAAGCGCGGGCGACGGCGAATGCACCCGACGTGCACCCCGGATCGACGGCCAGACCCACAAACCAGAAAGCCCCGGGCGTTCGCCGGGTTCGCGTCGTCGAGGACGAGGAGACATAAGAACCTTGGCCCGCCCAAAACCACTCCCCGACCCCACCAAGTACACCCCGTGCCAGCGCTGCAACCAGGCCTACCCGACCGTGGCGTGGTGGCAAGGCCAGCCGATCTGCAACTACTGCTACCTGGCCGGTAAACGCACCACCGGCCGCTGCGTCCGCTGCCGGCACGTCGGGATCTGTCCGGGCCGCACCCCCACCGGAGAGCTCTTGTGCCGCAAGTGCAGCGGCATCCGCCTCAACGTGGACTGCGTCCAATGCGGCGATGAAGCCGAACTCTACCGCGCCGGCCATTGCTGGCGGTGTGAACTCGGCGCCCAAGTCGACCAACTCCTCACCCACCCCGCGACCGGCACGATCAACGTTCAGCTCGAACCCCTGGCCTCGGCCCTGAAATCGATGTCGCGACCCAACAGCGGAGTGACGTGGTTGCGCAACCAGCAGGTGCGTTCCATCCTGCGCCAGCTCGCGCAGAGCCCCACCATCGACCAATCACTGCTGGAGGGCCTTCCTCCATCGCGGCACACCAGCCACATCCGCGCACTGCTCGCCCAACACGGCGTCACCGACGCCAAGGTCGACTACCGCGACAGGTTCGACACCTGGTCGCTGGACAAGATCGCCGAGGTCAACGACCCGGCATCCCAACGTGTTCTCCGCAGCTACCTGCGCTGGCACCTCGCCCACAAGCTGCACGACGCGTGCAGCGAAGGCCGATTCCTCGCCAGCAAGCAAGCCGTCACCGTCGCGGTCAGTTTTTTCAATTGGCTTGCGGCACAATCTATCCCATTCACCGAAGTCTCGCAGACCGATGTCGACCGCTATATTGCCGAGGGACCCGAGACGCGGCGTCTGCTGACCCGATTCCTACCCTGGGCGATCAAGAGCTATCGGCTGACGAAGTTGGAGATCACGCCTCATCGGCGAGACACCACCCGGGAAAAGACCGTTGACGAGCAGATCGAGCAACTGCAGAATCTGTTCGCTCACCCCGACATGAACGCCCAGGATCGGCTGATGGCCGCCCTCATCCTCGTCTTTGGGCAACCGACCCATAAAGTCGTTGCGCTGCAATGGAAAGACATCACCATCCGCGACGGTGCTCAGGCCATCACCCTGGGCAAGCACCCGGTGATCCTCGAACCCCCACTCGACGAACTCGTCGTCGCGGTCAGCCAATCCGTTGCCAATCGGCAAACCGCCGCCAACGCCGTCACCCCGTGGGTGTTCCCTGGCTATCGACCCGGAAGCCACCTCAACGCCAACCACGTCCGGATCCGGCTGAAAAAGCTCGGATTTCCCTCGCTCTCCACGCGCATTGGCACCTGGCAGACCATCACCCAGACCACCCCGCCACCGGTGCTGGCCGATGCGCTCGGCCTGAACCCGCAAACGGCGATCCGCCACGCCCGCCGCGGATCCGGCCAATACGGCGCCTACGTCGCCGACCGCATTCACGCAGAGACATAACCACCAACAACCCTTACCTGGAGATAAGTCTCACTGCACGGCACTAGGGAGCCCCCCCCGAGGACAGTGACTGATCTAGCGGGCGGCGTTCAACGCCCGGTGATGAGGGGAAGGATCATCGTTCGGGCGAAGGTGCGGAGTTGTTCGGGACTAGTGAGATCGGGTGGTCCGTCGGGGATCACCACTAGCGAATGGACTAGGCGGACGAGGATGGCCGCGAGGGTATCGACGTCATCGCCTGCCGGTAGTCCGAGATCGGTTCTGCCGCGGCGAATTTGTTCGGCGACGAACGCGGCACCAACACGTAAGCCTTCGCCAGCGCCGAGGGTGATCTGCGCCAAGGTTTCGCCTCGGTCTACGGCGAGGCTTTGACGAAACACTCGATGGTCGCGCAGCAGCGTCACAGTCACCACCATGCCCTCCACGATGCGTTCGGAAACGTCCTGGATGCTTCCGATTTCGGCCTCGATCTGGGCGAGTAGTCGGCGAATCTCGTGGATGATCGCGGATCGCACGATGTCGTCCTTGTTGCCCATTCTGCGGTAGAGGGTCGTGCGGTTCACCCCGGCGCGGCGGGCTATGTCGTCGGCTGAGGTGCGTCTGATTCCGACCAGGGCGAACTGTTCGAGTGCCGCGTCGAGTATGCGGGTGTCCACCACATCGCCGGAGCTGTTGTCGCTCAGCAGCAGTTGCAACACCGGGGAAGAACCCATCGAGTACCGCCTCCTCCGATTCAGTCTAGCCGTATGCAACATATCCACATATAGTGTGGCATTGTAGCTCCCGGTGCGGTTGGCCGGACCAGACGCGAGGAGGCCGATCAATGAACGCGACCGTGTCGCGTAACGGCAGGTTTTTGGTGCGGGTCACGGTGAGCGCGACAGCATGATCGACAAGCAAATAGGAACCCAGGGTGCGCGTCCTAACACTGGCACCCACGAACATTGGTGCGAGGCTGGCCGAATAGACGATAAAGCGAAGGTTGATGATGAGAGCCGTGGTGATCACGACACTTGTCGCCGCGCCGTTGCCGATCAGATCCACTGCCGCGATCTGTGCCGCACCTGCGTAGGCGAAGAGCGAAAATGCCGCTGTCTCAACGATAGTGAACCCATTGTGGGTGCCGGCGAGACCAGCGACGGCGGCGAAGGGGGCTATCCCGATGAGGACTGGGAGCATGGCGATGGCCCCGGTACGCAGCGCGCGACGCCTCGATGTTCGGTCTGAGGTCCGCTCGTCATCCGATTCGGTCATTCGGAGTTCCTGCTCAGTGTCCACGATGGTTGTGGTGCAGCTTGTTGACCCGACATTTTGATGATGCAACCGTTTCCGAGTGGATACTCGTCTGGCCCGTCTGCCCACAATCTGATCCCTTCCCGGATGACGTCGCCGTGCGTGACCAACACGATCGGTCCCTGTGCCGGGGCCAGCAGCGGCAGCAGGCGGTGTAGTCGTTCGGCGACTTCATTTCGTGACTCACCCTGTGGTACAGCCTCGTTGGGACTTATGGCTGATTCCGCTTGATGCCCTTCGCTCGCGGGTCGGCCTTCATATACTCCCCAATGCCGCTCGCGCAGAAGGGGAGTGTGGTCGAACGGCAGTGCTAGTCGGGCTGCGATGATGCGAGCTGTTTGACAAGCCCGCTTTAGGTCCGAACTGAGCAATAGGACAGGGTTGTGGCGGCTGAGCTCATCTGCCGCTGTATGCGCCTGCCGAACACCTCGCAGGGTTAACCGCAATGCCGCTCAGTTAAGGGTGTGACTGTTGGGTCAAGTGTGACGGGTGCGGCGTGTCGGGGAGTTGGGGCAGCGGAACTCCCGGTATGGATGGATTGTCCGACCAAAGACACCATCTCACCTGGGAGTTCCGCTGTCTGTTCAGTCTGTCATTCGTGGTTCGGTGGTGGTTGGTGCGGGTCGGTTCGCGCCCGGTCACCTCGGTGGGTTGACCCAGATCGTCCCGTTCGAGATGGTCGATGCGGTGCTGGAATCGACCCGGACGGTGCAGGCCAGGGTGCGGGCGTTGCCGTCGCGGGTGGTGGTGTACCTGCTGCTGGCGGCGGCGCTGTTCGCCGAGCTCGGCTACGGCCAGGTGTGGGCTCGGATGACCGCGGGCCTGGACGGGATCGACGTCGCCGATCCGGTGTCCTCGGCGTTGGCGCAGGCCCGTCGCCGCATCGGTGTCAAGCCGCTGCGGGAGCTGTTCGACCTGGTCCGCGGTCCGGCCGCCGGTGCGGCGCGATGGCGGGGCCTGCTGGTATGCGCGATCGACGGCACGTCGATGTTCACCCCCGACACCGCGTCGAATCTGGCCGCGTTCGGCCGGGTCGGCGGCGGCAACGGCCCGTCGGGGTATCCGATGCTGCGGATGCTGACCGTGGTCGCGTGCGGCACCCGCACCGTACTGGGTGCCGTCTTCGGCACCTTGAGCGTGGGCGAAACCAACTATGCACCAAAGCTTCTGGGCTGCCTCCGCCAGGGCATGCTGCTGCTCGCCGACCGTAACTTCGCCGCCGCGGGCCTGATCGAGCAGGTCGCCGCCACGGGCGCTGACCTGCTGTTCCGCGCCAAGACCAACCGCAAACTCCCCGTGATCGGCCACTGCGGTGACGGCTCGTGGCTGTCGCGGATTGACACGACGACCGTGCGGGTGATCGACGCCCAGGTCGCCGTGCGACTCGCCGGGGGCCCACGTCGCAGCGAGCGCTACCTGCTGATCACCACCCTCACCGACCACCGGCGATACCCCGCCACCGAACTGGTCGCCCTCTATCACCAGCGGTGGGAGATCGAAACCTCCTACCTGGAACTGAAATCCACCATCCTCGGCGGCCGGGTGCTGCGCGCCCGCACACCCGACGGGATCGCCCAGGAGATCTATGCCCTGCTGGTCACCTACCAAGCGCTGCGCATCGCGATATCCGATGCCACCGCCACCGCCGCCGCCACCACTGACCGCGCGGGCTTCAGCATCGCGCTCAACACCGCCCGTGACCAGGTCATCCAGGCCGCCGGCGTCATCGCCGACACCACTATCGACCTCATCGGCAAGATCGGCCACGCCGTGCTCGATCACCTGCTCCCGGCCCACCGCCGCAGAACCAGTCCCCGCGTCGTCAAACGCGCCATCTCCAAACACCGCGCCAAAGGCGACATCGACCGCAACAGCTACAAGATCACCGTCGACGTCACCATCAACGGCCAGTTGACAACCGGCCCATGACCTTAACTGAGCGGCATTGGGGTTAACCGCGGCTCGGAGGTTTGCCCTTGCATCAATCCAGCGCGGTTCCACGTCGACTCACCATGCCGCACCCATAACGTGTTTATCGGCACGGCGAACTCAGCTATAGCTGAAGAATCCGCGGCCACTTTTCCGGCCGAGGAGCCCGGCTTCGACCATCCGCGCCAGCAGCGGCGGACACGCATAATGGGGCTGCTTGAACTCGTCGTACAACGAGTCCGCAATCGCTCTGACGGTGTCGAGCCCGATTAGGTCGCTGAGCGCGAGAGGCCCCTGGGGGTGGGCGCAGCCGCGGACTAGTCCCTCATCTATGTCCGCTGGTACCGCAACCCCATCTTCAACCATTCGGATCGCGGACAGCAGGAACGGGATCAGCAACGCGTTGACGACGAACCCGGCGCGGTCTTTGCAATTAATTGCATGCTTGCCGAGCACATCTTGAACGAAAGCGCGGGCTCGTTCGGTGGTTTCGTTTGCGGTCAGGAAGCTCGGCACCAACTCGACCAGCGACAACACGGGGACGGGATTGAAGAAATGGATGCCCAGCACGCTCTCCGGGCGTTCGGTCACCACACCCAGCTTGATAATCGGAATCGACGATGTGTTCGAGGCAAGGATCGCGTCTGGGTCGGCCACCACCCGGTCAAGCTGCCGAAACAGCGCGGTTTTGACGGTCTCGTCCTCCATGATTGCTTCGATCACCAGTGTGCTCTCGGCCAAAGCGTCGATGTCTTCGCCGATCCGAATCCTTCCCAGCACTTCCGCGGCGGAGACGATCTTTCCTCTTGATTCCGCCTTTGCCAACGAATTCTCCAGTCGCCGCCGCCCGGCGTCGGCAGCTGCGGTGCTGAGTTCCACTACGGTCACAGGCTGCCCGGAGCGGGCACAAGTCTCGGCGATCCCAGCCCCCATCAGGCCACATCCGACGACACCAACCCCGTCGATCGCGCTACTCACAGCGCCATTCCAACAAGCGCCGGATTAGCTTGCGCCTTCCAGATCGGAATCGTCGGTTGCTGAGTTATGGTGTGTTGACGTGACTTTCGGACGGATTCATGGTTCATCGCACAGATCATCCATTTCTTGTTCCGATAGCGGATTGGGGCAATGAGGCGCCCGTCTGCAGGCCCGTGGATCGCATTGACGGAGCACATCTTCGCGCCCGGGGTCAGGGCTGCAGAGCTTCGTCGACGGGCGCGTCGTTGAGGTCGTTGTTGTTGGTTTCCGGTAACGCCCACACGCAGATCAGGCTGACGGCGGAGAGTCCGGCCAGCAACACCCCCACCCAGATGCTGGGGTAATGCGCCACGATTTGGGCCGCCAGTATCGGCGGAATCGCTCCGCCGATGATGCCGCCAAGGTTGTAGCTCAAACCCGCTCCGGTGTAGCGGAATTTCGACTGGAACATCTCGGGGAGCAACGCGCCGGCGGGTCCGTTGGCGATGCCGTACAGCGACAGGGTGATGGTCACGCCGATCAAGAAGGCAATGGGTGAACCGGTGTCGAGCAGTGGGAATAGCGCAAGCGACCAAAAGAACGCGATGACGTAGGACCCTGCAATGACTTTCCTGCGGCCAATCCGGTCCGAGAGGATGGCGGCTGCGGCTGTGGCAATCGCGAGCACGACAGCGGCGATTATGCCGAAGCCGAGGATCATCGTCCGGCTGAATTCAAGCGTTCCGGTTCCGTAGCTGGTGAGGAAGGTGCTTCCGATATAGAACATCGCGAACAGCGTGGACATTGCCAGTCCGGCGAGCACGATCTGTTTCCACTGCACCCGCACAGCGTCGGCGAACGGGAGTTTCACCGGTTCGCTCTCGAGCTTCTTGTTCTGCAGGTGCGTCTTGAAGACCGGTGTTTCTTCCACGCTCAACCGAATCCAAAGCCCGACCATGACGAGCAAGAGCGATGCGATGAACGGGAGGCGCCAACCGTAGTTGATGAATGTCTCGCTGGTGGCACCGACCGTTACCGAGGCCAGGAAGAACGTCGCGCTCGCCAGGAAGAACGCACAGGCCGGCCCCAGCTGTGGGTACACGGCCATTCGTCCGCGTTCGCCCTTCGGCGCATATTCGGCCGCCAGGAGCGTCGCGCCTGCCCATTCACCGCCCATGGCCAAACCCTGCAGGAAGCGCATGCCGACCAGGAGGATCGGTGCCCAGATCCCGATGCCGTTGTCGAAGATGCCGAACACACCGGTCTCATAGCCGGGGAAAAGCCCGATCAAGACGGTCGAGAGTCCCATGATCAGCAGCGTCCACACCAGGGTCCGCTTGCGACCGATCTTGTCACCGAAGTGGCCGAACAGGATCGAGCCGATGGGGCGAGCGAAGAACGCGACTCCGAACGTTGCGAACGACGCGATCGTACCCATCGCAGGACTGGTACCGGGGAAGAAAATCTTGGGAAACACCAGCGCGGCGGCGGTGCCGTAGACGAAGAAATCGTAGTACTCAATCGTGGTGCCGACGAGGCTGGCGGCTCCGACTTTGCGCAGGCCACGACGTTCAGCGGTTCGTTCTTGGCCAGCGGTCAGAGCTGGGCTGTCCTGATGCATGGGCGTCTCCAATAGTGGATGAATCTTACTATGGTCCTACCACAACTGTGGTTCGCACCACAAGCCATACGGGAACGTTGCACCCGCCACATAGCGACCCTTGACTCTTCTCGACATTGCGCGATATGGTCCGACCACACCACTGGTCTACCGTCAAGTTGATCTTCTTAGTGATGAAGGTTGGAGTTTGCCGTGCCCGCCAAGATGTTTTACGACCCCGATGCCGACCTGTCTCAGATCCAAGGGAAACGAGTCGCAGTCATCGGCTACGGCAGTCAGGGCCATGCCCAGGCACTGTCTCTGCGGGACAGTGGCGTCGACGTGCGGATCGGTCTGCAGCCAGACTCGCGCAGTCGCCTGAAAGCGCAGGAGGAAGGCTTACCGGTACTGACTCCCGCCGAGGCGACCCGGGAAGCGGACGTGATCGTCATCCTGGTCCCCGACCAGGGTCAGCGCACGCTGTACGCCGACGAGATCGCTCCAGCTTTGAGCGCGGGCGATGCCCTGGTATTCAGTCACGGCTTCAACATTCGATTCGGGTACATCGTGCCGCCCCCGGATGTCGACGTCTTCATGGTCGCGCCGAAGGGACCCGGACATCTGGTACGCCGCGAGTTCGTGGACGGTAAAGGCGTGCCTGTGCTCGTCGCGGTGGAACAGGATTCTTCAGGTCAGGCGTGGCCCTTGGCGTTGTCGTACGCCAAGGCCCTGGGCGGACTGCGCGCCGGTGGGATCAAGACCACCTTCTCCGAGGAAACCGAGACCGATCTGTTCGGCGAGCAGTCGGTGCTCTGCGGAGGCGCGTCTCAGTTGGTGATGTACGGGTTCGAGACTCTGATCGAAGCCGGCTACCAACCTGAGGTCGCCTATTTCGAATGTCTGCACGAGCTGAAGCTCATCGTGGACCTGATGTATGAAGGCGGTATCGCCAAACAGCGCTGGTCATGTTCGGACACAGCAGAATTCGGCGATTACGTCTCCGGGCCCAGGGTGATCACACCGGACGTCAAAGAGAATATGAAAGCTGTTCTCGCCGACATCGTCGACGGCTCGTTCGCGCGGCGCTTCATCGAGGACCAGGACACCGGTGCAGCTGAGTTCCATAAGCTGCGCGCCCAGGGCGAGCGACATCCCATCGAAGGCACCGGCCGTGACCTGCGCAAACTGATGAGCTGGATCCAACGGCAGGACGTCGACGTGGACTACACGGGAACCGCTGCGCGGGGTTGAATCGTGCCAGACAGTGACCGGCAGCGCCCAGATTCGCCGCCGCCTACGCCGGCGGTGTCCTGCAAGCTGATCGTTGCCGCAGAAGCGCCGTGGGCCGGGGAGATCTACGGCACCTATCCCGGCCGACTCCGACTGCGTTTCAGCACACTGGAAACCTTCTGCAGTTCGCTGCTCGCAGTCACCGGATGGTCAATTGATGCGACCTCTCCTCAGAAGACCGACCGGGCAACAACTCCCGAGCGAACACACAGCGGCCGCCGAAAGCGCTGTCAGCCCAAACCGCCACCGCCATACGCGAATCCATCAACGAAACGTAAATTCATTATCGCCACCCACGAACCATGGTCCGGCGAAATCTACCGGACACGTCCCGGCCTCAAGCACTTCCATTTCGGAAGTTTTGAAGGATTCCTGCGCGCGGTCCTCGACATCACAGACTGGACCCTCGAACCCAGGAATCCCCTAGCGGCTGGCCCAGTCATCGCAGAGCCGACCTTCAACCGCCCCATTTCAGGGCGCTAGCGCTGGTCGGGCAGCGGCCACTTCGACTCACGTTGGCTAGCAGCTCGGCGACCCGGTCACCGTCACCGTCTATGATCGCCGCCACGACGGCCGAGTACTCGTCCGCCAGCCACCGCGCTGCCTCCTCTGCGGTGTCCGGTTCTGCGGGAATTGTTGTGCCGCCAGGGAGTTCGGTCGCCCTCACAGCTCCGATCAAGACCTTCACCAAGGCATTATCAGCTGCCTCAATGATGCGTCGATGAAACTCCTGCTCGAGGTCGTCAAACTCCGTGACGTCGGTGGTCTTGTGCATTCGGTCGACCACACAACGCAATTCAATGATCTCCTCGTCGGTGGCGAGGTCAGCGACCTTCCGCGCCGCCAACCACTCGATCAGGAGCCGCACCTCCGCGAGATCGTCCGGGGTGAACGATGCCACCTGCAGATGTAGTCGCAGTACCATCGCTATCCCCGTGGCGCTGTCCTTGACGATCATCGAACCGGATGACGGTCCCGAACCGGTTCCAGCCTCCACCACGCCGATGGCCTCCAGAATTCTCAAGGCTTCCCGGACCGCACCTCGGCTGACTCCTAATGCTTCCGCGAACTGACGCTCCGCGGGCAGTCGATCCCCAGCTTTGAGAACCCCAGTCATCAGACGGTGCTCGATCTCCGCTACAACCTGCTCGTGTGTGCGCATGCGCGCCAAGGGTTTCCATAGCGTCGTCAACGCAGCATCGGCTCTCGCCATAGTGACCTCCCGCAGGGATAACAGCGTCCCTGATAAATGGATTCGTCTGCGGGCCGTCAGGTCTGACTTCATCCCCATGAGCAGGGATGTCACAGTAGCGCGACTGCGCTGGAATCTCACCAACTTCATCGGGCACGCACCGAAAGTTTACGGCAAAGAGCTGCCTGTGGATATCTGCCGTGTCGAGCGCGTGTACATCGCTTTGACCGCGATACGTAGTTGCTGAGGCGTTGTTGGATTTGCCGCCGGGAGGCAGAATGCCGTCGGCCATCAGCTCCCCGTGAGGGCCACCAGCCAACGAACGCGTAACTGCGCTCCACTCAACAGATCTCCGTCGGCAAAGATCGACGATGGAGGGCCCTGACGAGCCACTCCCCTCCTCATGATCGCGACGGAGTCAGCCCACTCCAGTGCCAATGTGGTGTCATGGGTCGATAGCGCTACGGTCGTGCCCGCCCTTCCCAATCTGGCTGAAGTCGCGAAAAGGGCCTCGATGCCGGCTGGATCGATGCCGGCGGTTGGCTCATCCAGCAGGAGCACACAGGGTCGCATTGCGACGGCCCCTGCGATGGCGCCCCGTTTTCGCTGCCCGAACGACAACTGGTGGGTGAGTGGTGATGCCGCCGTGTCCGAGCAGTAGCTCTTGAAAGAGCAGGACGACGGCGCCTAGGAACGCCATGACCGAGGGCCGGAACAACACCGCGCCCAGGCCCAGTACCGGTGGGATGGCTTCGAGCTGCCGGTTAGCGATGGCAACTTGATGGCCGACAAGACGAACGTGAACACGCCGGCTGCGGTGTAACAACAGGCGTCATTCGAGCCGTTCTCGGGCTTCGCAGCACTACCGCCCGCACACCGGGGATGGCAAACGACGTCGCCGCGACGGTCCACGCGGTGGCGTGCAGGGGTGGCAGAAATCCCTCAGGGATATGCGTGACGACACGCTCCGTTTCCCGTGTGGGATCCACAGTGAGGTCGCCCTAGACCTCCCGCAGTGTGGTTGGCTGTCTCGTTCTGAGTGTCCAGCTTCGGTTAGCCGGCCCACTTCATGTCACTGAATCCGACGGAGCGGTAGAAGCCGCGGATGTGTTCGCTGACCAGCGCCGCAGCCTGCGCGCCGTCACCCGCTGCGATGGCTTCGACGATGGCTGCGTGTTCGTCGGTGAGCACCGTCATGGTCGCGACGGGGTCTTCGAGTGTCTCGAATGCGGTCACCATCGCTTGGCGCAGGGCTTCTCGTAGCGCCGCCATGAGCACAGCAGCCAGGGCGTTGCCGGAAGCTCGCACGATGTGCACGTGGAACGCGGCGTCGAGGTCGTTGTAGGAGGCCGTGGTGTGGACTCCGCGCATGTCGTCGATCAGCCCCCGCAGCGTGGCGATGTCATCGCTGGTGGCGCTCTGTGCTGCCTTGCGTGCTGCGGGCCCTTCGATCAGCAGGCGGATCTCGACGAGATCCTCCTGAGTGAACGAGGCCAGTTGCAGATGGATTCGTAGCACCATCGCCATCCCGGCGATGCTGTCTTTGACGATCATCGATCCTGACGTGGGTCCCGAACCTGTTCCTGCTTCGACGACCCCGATGGCTTCGAGGATCCGCAGAGCTTCCCGGACCGCACCGCGGCTGACGCCGAGTGCCTCGGCGAACTGCCGTTCAGCGGGCAGCCGGTCGCCCGCCTTCAACGTTCCGGCGATCAGGCGACTCTCGATCTCGGCCACGACCTGCTCGTGCGCGCGTAAGCGCGGGATGGGCTTCCATTGCGACGGAATTTCCTCGACCACCTCGCACCTCACTTCTGTGAGCAACAAATTCGTCTCCCCCGATGGTACCGACCACACCTTGGTTTATCCGTGTCGTGGTCGGCCATCACGGCGAGCCGTCAGAACACCGGTGTCTCTTGGTAGCTGCCGAACACCTCCCGCAAGGCACCGGTGATCTCTCCCATGGAAAGATGCGCCCGGACGGCTTCGATGGTCGCGGGCATCAGGTTGGCGTTCTCGTCGCGCGCCACCGCCAGCAGAGTGTCGAGCGCAGCTTGCGCGCGTTGCGGGTCGCGGTCGGCTCGGGTCTGCTTGAGCCGCCGAATTTGGCGCGCTTCGGACTCTGGATCGAGCTTGTGGATCTCGATTTTCTGGTCTTCGGTTTCATCGACATATTTATTGACGCCGATCACCGGCCGATCACCGCTGGCTTTGCGCTTGGCGTAGTCGTAGGCGGTGTCGGAGATCTCCTTCTGGAAGAAACCTTGTTCGATGGCAGGCACGACGCCGCCCATCGCCTCGACCTTGTCCATGTATTCCTGGATGCCTTTTTCGATCTCGTCGGTCAGGGCTTCCACGTAGTACGAACCGCCCAGCGGGTCGATCACATTGGGGACGTTCGTCTCGTCGGCGATGATCTGCTGGGTCCGTAGGGCGAGCTTCATCGCCATCTCGCTGGGAATCGTGTAGGCCTCGTCGAGTCCGTTGGTGTGGATCGACTGGGCGCCACCGAGGACCGCCGAGAGGGCCTGCAGTGCGGTGCGGACGATGTTCACCATGGGTTGGGGCTTGGTCAGCGTGGCGGCGGCGGTCTGGGCGTGGAAGCGCAGCCGCATCGAGTTCGCCTTCTTGGCCCCGAAGTGCTCCTTCATCATCTTCGCGTAATACCGGCGAACGGCCCGGAACTTGGCGACCTCTTCGAACAAGTCGGCCTGGGAGACAAAGAAGAACGACAGCCGCGAGGCGAAAGTGTCGACGTCGATACCGGCCTTGATGACATCCTCGACGTAGGCCTTGGTGATGGCCATCGTGAAGGCGACCTCTTGCAGAGCGTTTCCGCCGGCCTCGCTGATGTGATACCCGCTGATGTTGACCGGGTTGTAGCGGGCCATGTTCTCGGCTCCGTAGGCGATGCAATCGCGGACGATGCGCATGCTTGGGCGCACGGGGAAGACCCATTCCTTCTGCGCGACATACTCTTTGAGGATGTCGTTCTGGATGGTCCCGGACAGCTTGTTGAGGTCCATGCCGCGGTCTTCCGCGACCGCGACGTACATCGCCAGCAGGATCCACGCCGACGGGTTGATGGTCATCGACACCGAGATGTTCTCCAGGTCGATACCGTCGAACAGAGCTGCCATGTCAGGCAGGACGTCGATCGCCACTCCCTCGCGGCCGACCTCGCCAAGGCTCATCTCGTCATCGCTGTCCAGACCCATCAGCGTCGGCATGTCGAAGTCCACCGACAGACCGGTCTGGCCCTGGGCGATGAGGTACTGGAAGCGCTTGTTGGTTTCCTCGGCCTGTCCGAAGCCCGCGATCTGACGCATCGTCCACTTACGGCCGCGGTACATCGTCGGGTACGGACCGCGGGTGTAGGGAAATTGACCCGGGAGACCGATCTCGTCATAGCTTTCGGGAAGATCCTGCGGGCCGTAGACCCGCTTGACGGGCATTCCGACCCCGGTCAGGTAGCTCTCTCTGGACTCGGGAGCGCGGGCGACGAACTCGGCGAGCTCGTGGCTCTCCCACTGCTCGAGTTCCGCCTGGGCGCGCTTACGCAGTGCGTCGGTGGCGAGGCGCAGTTCCTCTGGGGTCGAGTGGTCATCGGCGGTCATGATTGTCCTTTTCCATTGATGTCGGTTGGGTCTACGGCCATGGCGGTCAGCAGCCGGGCGGCGGCTTGGCGCGGTTCGTCCGTGCGGGCGATGAGCGCGTCGACGGCTGCGTCGAATTCGCGATGTCCCGATCGCAGTGTCGCAGCGATCAGTGTTTCTGCTGCCCAACGGATTCGGGTTGCCGCGTTGCGGCGTTCGACGTCACGCATGGCACCGTTGTCGGTCATCCAGTGGCGGTGCTCAGCGGTCTTGTCCAGCAGCTCAGGGACGCCATCGCCGTCAGAGGCGGTGGTCTTGAGGATCGGTACGTCCCACTTGCCGGCCAGCCCGTGAGCCAGTCGCAGCGACTCCCGCAGCTGTTTGACCGTCAGGTCGGCGCCCGGGCGGTCCGCCTTGTTGACCACGTGGATGTCGGCGATCTCGATCAGTCCAGCTTTGATCGCCTGAATGTCATCACCGAGACCGGGGACGCTGACGACGAGCACCGTGTGGGCCACGCTGATGACGTCGACTTCGGCTTGCCCGACACCGACCGTTTCGAGGATGACGACATCAAAGCCCGCGGCGTCGAGCAAGACGATGCCGTCGAGCACGGCCCGCGAG
Source organism: Candidatus Mycolicibacterium alkanivorans (assembly GCF_022760805.1). Classification (NCBI taxonomy): domain Bacteria; kingdom Bacillati; phylum Actinomycetota; class Actinomycetes; order Mycobacteriales; family Mycobacteriaceae; genus Mycobacterium; species Candidatus Mycolicibacterium alkanivorans. Next base: position 2,686,107 of record NZ_JAIVFL010000001.1, read on the forward strand.
AGCCCGCCGGTGGCGCCCCGCGATGCCATCGACCGGATGAAGATGTCTTTGTTTCCTGCATGTTCGGTCATGCGGATGCGGTCGCCCAGGATCGCGCCCCCGGAGTAGGCACTGGAGGGGTCGACCGCCAGGATTGCCACCCGCGAGCCCCGGGCGACGTATTCGCGTGCCATCGCGGTCACCAGTGTGCTTTTTCCGCTGCCTGCCGGACCGGTGATACCGACGACGTGGGCCTGTCCGCTGTCCTTCCAGATTTCCGCCAGCAGTTCCGATGCTGCCTCGGCACGGCTTTCGACCAGGGTCAGACCGCGGGCCAGGGAGACCTGCGAGCCCGCCCGGATGCGATCGGCCATGGCCACGACCGGTGAGGGGGTCGCGACCTGACTCATGACGAACTCCCCTGCCCCAGGGAGTCGAAGAGGTGGCGATCGTCGATGACGCGGCGGGCCTTGAAATCGGTGCGTTCGAACGTGGCGGGCTGTACCGTCACGACTTTCGCTCCCACTCCGAGGACTGTACGAAGGTCCTCGCTGACCCGCTTGACCCAGACATCCTCTGCGACAGTTGTTTTCGCGGCATCAAATTCGACCTGGACGAGCAGTTCGTCCATCGTGCCGGTTCGGGAGATGACGATGCGGTGTTCGCCGCCGTATCCCTCGGCGCTCATCACCACGTCGTCGATCGCGTTGGGCTGCACGTTCTCGCCGCGGATTTGGAACATGTCGTCGATGCGGCCGTAGATGCCCTTGGGCAGAAATGGGTATGTGCGGCCGCGGGAGGAGTCGGGCGCTTCCCACCGGGTGAGGTCGTTGGACAGCAGTCGGATCATCGGCTGTGAGGTGCGCTCGAGCGTCGTGTAGACGGGTGTGCCCTCGGAACCGTAAGGCACGCGCGTCATCGACGTGGGGTCACACACCTCGGTGTACACCAAATCCTGCCAGGTGAACACGCCCGGCTCGTTCGACGCGGCGCCAAGCGACATCCACGGCGCGACTTCACCCATACTGCCGGAGTCGTAGACCTCGACGTCGAACGCATCGATGATCCGCTGCCGGATCGCCGGGACGCTCGCCCCTGGTTCGCCCGAGAAGAACATCTTGCGCAGGCCCAGAGCGCGCGGATCAATGTCGTTATCGCGAGCAACCTCGGCCAGACGCAGCGCGTAAGAGGGCGTGCCGTAGAACACCGTCGCACGCATCTGGCGCATCCACTGCAGCGTCCGCAGACTCTGCCCCTGCACACCGGCACCGAACGGGAACACTGCGGCGCCCAGGCGTTCCGCGCCGCTGTAGGCACCCCACGAGCCCCAATACTGTGTCAGCGGGGAACCGATCAGCACGACGTCCTCGGGCCGGATCCCCATGCCCCACATGATGCGGGCATGCGCGTTCGCGATGGCGACCCAGTCACGCTGGCAGATCCCGAACGCGGTCGGACGCCCGGTGGTTCCCGACGTGCCCTTGATGTGGGTGACCTCGACGGGATCAACGCAGAGATAGCTGCCGTACGGTTGGTGGGCGGCCTGGTCGGTGCGCAGTTCATCTTTGTAGATCACCGGAACTTGCTCAAACGCCTCCAGTGACGTGATGTCGCCGGGTTCCAGACCGGCCTCGGACCACTTGCGGCGGTAGAACGGTGCGTGTTCCCAGGCGTAAGCCATCAGCTGCTGTATGCGTCCAAGGATCGCCTCGTCGCGCTGCTCGGGGTCCATCGTCTCGCGGACCGGAAACCAGTGTTGTTGCCCGGCCGGTGGCCGGTACCCCGCATCATAGGACGGCGGCCAGCTCCAAGACTCCATCTGTGCCATCAGGAGCTCGCCTCCACCGCGGCGGCCGCCTTGATGACCTCGACGATTTTCTCCGGGGTGGTGTCTTGGCCGAGGACCGCGGCGACGCCCATCTTCTGCAGTTCGATCTCATCCTCATCGGGCATCACGCCGCCGGCCACGATCGCAAAGCGCGGGCGCTCGTCCATCTGATCGAGAATCTCGAAGATCTTGGTGAAGATCGGCATGTGGGCGCCCGACAGCAGACTCACGCCGAGCACGTCGACGTCCTCCTGGCTGGCGGCTTCGACGACCTGAGCCGGGCTGCGATGCAGGCCGGTGTAGATCACCTCCATGCCGGCGTCTCGCAGGGTGCGGGCGACGACCTTGACACCACGGTCGTGTCCGTCGAGTCCGATCTTCGCCAGCATCACTCGGATGGGCAGCACCGACGGTTGGTTCATGAATTTGCCTATTCTGTGGGACGACCAAACTGTGGTTCTACCATAGACGCGGTAACGTGATGTGTGCAACACCCGAGGGCTGATTTTGATCGCGCCCACAGCAGCCCGGCGGTCGTCGCGTGCGACGATCAGGCGGCCTCGGGCAGTATCTCTCTCTCTCTCACGAAAATTCACGTGACCACAGCTGGTGAGGCGTGCGTGGGTGACTCGCCAGCTGTGGCGGGTGGGGTGATCGAGGTTGGCGCGTTGTTGTTATGCGGTGTTGGTGAGGGGTTGGAGGCTGACTCGGTAGCCGAGGGATTCGAGCTGACTGATCGCGTGTGCCTTGGTTTTGGCTGGGATACGGCGGGTGAAGTAGTCGGCGCCGGGATCACGGTAGAACTCGCCGTTGGTGAGCATGTTCCACACCGCCACGAGGATGGAATGTTCGAGTGCAACAAGTGCTTTCATCGGACCTCGACGGGCGGCGATACGCCGGTATTTGGCTGAGAGGTAGGTTCCCTTCGAGCGGGACGCGGCTAGCGCGGCAGTCCCGAGGGCCCCTTTCAAATACCGGTTTCCGTGCCGGGTTTTGGTCGACTTCACCTTGCCCGCGGACTCGTTGGATCCGGGTGCGGTGCCCGCCCACGACGCCAGATGCCCGGCGGTGGCAAATACGCTCATGTCGGCGCCGGTCTCGGCGAGCAGCACCTCAGCGACGATCCTTGAGACGCCCGGGATGCTCGTCAGCAGTTCCCGGGCCGCCGCTAAAGGTGTCACCGCCACGCCGATCCTGTCATCGAGGTCGGCTAACGCCTGCCCGTACTGGTCGATCAGATTCAGGTGCATCCTGATCAAGTATCCGTGGTGGGGGGTGAACCGGCCGGTCAGCGCCTCGGTGAGGGTCGGGATCTTCGAGCGCATCCGGCGTTGGGCCAGATCTGCCATCGCCGCCGGCCCCGACTGGCCCGCGATGAGGGCCTCCAGCATCGCCCTGCCCGAGACTCCCATGATGTCGGTGGCGACCGAGGACAGTTTGATGCCGGCGTCCTCGAGGACTTTCTCGATGCGCTGCACCTGCCGTGCGCGGTCGCGGGTCAGGGTGGTGCGGGCGCGGGTGAGATCGCGTAGTTCCCGGATTGGTTGGGGCGGCACCAGCGATCCGCGTAGCAACCCGTGCGCACCCAAATCGGCCAGCCAGGCAGCATCGGAGACATCGGTCTTGCGGCCCGGCATGTTGCGGGCGTCGTGGGCGTTGACCAGCATCACCGTCAGGGTGTCTTCGAGGAGGTAGAAGTACGGCTTCCAATAATCGCCCGTCGCTTCCATCACCACACAGTTGACCCTTTGGTCGAGCAGGTGCTCACGCAACGCCAGGATCTGACCCGACATCGCACCCCACGTCGTCACCGTGGCCGATGTCGGTGTGCTCCCAGAGCCTTGGACCCGGACGCAGACTTTGGCGTCCCTCTTTGAGATATCTATTCCCGCGCACCGCGGATGTATCACTTCCATCGCCGATCACCTCAGCATTCCCATTGCAGTTTCATTGCAGGCGTGTGGGTTACGGGGAGGGCGGGGGTAAAACAGAAATCTCTCACTCGTGCTCGAAGGCAACACTCCACGGTCCCCGCGGATGACGATCATGCCCTCCACCACCATGCTGACACGCAGGCTCACCGGCACCACAGGCTGATCGGGGTTGGCCGCAACACACACCTGGAAAGCCTGCACCCTTCACGCGGTATCACGCCAGAGTCGGCGTCGACCATCGGCACAGGTGAGGTCGCCACCATTTTCCGTCCCCACGGAGGGGCCAGCGCAGCGCCCCTGAATTGCTGACACGAAAATTGGGTGACCACAACGGGTGACCCTGCTTGTTTGGCGGGTTATGCAGACTGGGTGAGTGGTTCCAGTGTGACTCGGTAGCCGAGGGATTCGAGTTGGTTGATTGCCCGGGATTTGGTTCGGGCGGGCTGGTGGGCGGTGTAGTAGTTCGCGCCGGGGTCGCGGTAGAAGTCGCCGTTGGTGAGCATGTTGTGGGCGGCGGTGATCATGGCGTGTTCGATGGCGACGATGGCGCGCATCGGGCCGCGTCGGGTGGCGATGCGCTTGTATTTGGCGGACAAGTAGGTGTTCTTGGAGCGGGCTGCGGACAGCGCGGCGATTCCGAGGACGCCCTTGAGGTAGCGGTTGCCGGGCCGGGTTTTGGTGGATTTGACCCGTCCGGCGGACTCGTTGGAACCGGGCGAGACTCCCGCCCAGGATGCCAGATGCCCGGCGGTGGGGAACACGCTCATGTCGCCGCCGGTTTCGGCGATGAACACTTCAGCGACGATCCGGGAGAATCCCGGGATGCTCATCAGCAGGTCCCGGGCCGGGAGAAAAGGTTCCATCGCCGCCTCGATGCGCTCATCGAGTCGACCGATGTCGGCGGTGTGGGCGTCGATGCGGTCCAGAAACAGTCGCGCCATGAACGCGTGGTGGTCGTTGAAGCGTCCGGTCAGCGCTTCGGTCAAGGCCGGGATCTTCGAGCGCAGCCGGCGCCGGGCCAGATCGGCCAGGGCAGCGGGGTCACGCTGGCCCGCGATCAGCGCTTCGAGCATCGCCCGGCCCGAGACGCCGGTGATGTCGGTGGCCACCGAGGACAGTTTGATGCCGGCGTCTTCGAGCAGTTTCTCCAGTCGCTGCACCTCGCGGGTGCGTTCGCGGGTGATCACGGTGCGGGCGCGGGTCAGATCGCGCAACGCCCGGATCGGCGCCGGAGGCACGAACGACGCCTTCACCAGCCCGTGGGCGCCCAGATCGGCCAGCCACGCGGCATCGGAGACGTCGGTTTTGCGGCCGGGTAGGCCTCGCACCGAGGCGGCGTTGACCAGCACCACGTCGAGTTCGTCGTCGAGCAGGTAGTAGAACGGTTTCCAATAGTCGCTGGTGGACTCGATCACTACGCAGCTGACCTTGGCTGCCACCAGGTGCTCACGTAGCGCCAGGATCTGGCTGGTCGTCGCGCCCCAGGTCGTCACCGTCGCTGCGGTGGCCCGCCGGCCGTGGCCTTGCACCCGGATGCAGACCTTGGCGTCCTTCTTCGAGCAGTCGATCCCCGCGCACCGCGGGTGCATCACATCCATCACCCATCACCTCAATCTGATGTACCGTAATTCCTTGTTGTGGAGGGTGTTTCGGGGAGGGCGGGAGTGAAACAGGAATCTGACACTCGTGCTCGACGGCAACATTCCACGGTTCCCGTGGACAAGATGTGCCCTCCACCCCAAGCTAGCCTGCGGGCTCACATGGCAACATAGAGCGACCGGGGTCGACCGAAACACTCCATCAGCATCAACCCGGGCCACCGCTGAGACAACCCCGTACCCGACCGGCGGACGAGCAGCAAATTTTCGCCCACCACGGCGGGGCGCAGCCCCTCAAAAGCTAGCCAGAAAAGTGCAAACCAGTTAGGACACGCATGATTTCGCAGGCATTCGGGGAGCCCTCGCTGCAGCGCCAGGGGCGATTGGGCATGATTACGTTGCGCAAACCAGCGTCGATCAATGCGATCGGGCCAGAGGACATCGCCGCCATCACCACGGCGCTGCGGAGCGCAGTGGCGGACCCGGCCGTCGAGACGGTCCTGATCCGGGGGGAAGGGCACCGCGGATTCTGCGCGGGCGGCGACATCAAACGCGTCCACCACATGATCACCTCAGGCCGGCTAGATCAGCTTGCGGCCTTTTGGTCCGAGGAATACCGCCTGGACCACTTGATTTCCACCTGTCCCAAGCCGGTGGTGTCGATCGCACACGGGCTGAGCCTGGGGGGTGGGGTGGGCTTGGCGTCACATGCCGCGTATCGGGTGGTCACCGACTCGACCCGGATGGGTATGCCCGAGGTACTTATCGGTTTGTCACCCGATATCGGGGGTCTGTGGCTGTATTCACGAGCGCCAGGGCATACCGGAGTCTTTGCTGCGCTCACCGCTGTACACCTCAGTGCTGGCGACGCGCTCTATATGGGGCTCGCCGATCACTACCTGCCCGATGATCAGATCGACACGCTGATCGACCGGCTGCATCGCCTGCCTCCAGCAGAGGCACTGGCCGGGTTCGACCATCAGCCGGTCCCGTCGTGGGTCGCGGCGCACCGCGACGCCATCGACAAGATCTTTGGTGCGCACTCCGTTCCAGAAATCCTGGCGTTGGCCGACGCAGCCAACACCGACGCACCCGATGCCTATGCCGTGGCAGATGCCGCGGTCACGGCGTTGACCACCGGATCACCGACGGCCCTGTGTGTCACGTTCGAGGCGCTGCGCAGGGCGACGTCAATGGCAACCTTGGGGCAGTGCCTGGAGCAGGATTTGCGGGTCGGCCAGCATTGTTCGCGGCACCCGGATCTTCGAGAGGGCATCCGGGCGCGCGTTGTTGACAAGGACCGCACGCCGCACTGGCAACCAGCCGCCCTCGCCGAGGTCACGGCAGCCGACATTGACCGATTCTTCGAGCCGATCGGGACGGCCCTGCATCTCAGCGACTGGTGATGTCCGAGTTCGCACCCACCGGACGGATCATCGCTGCGGTAGACGGATCGTCCGGCGATGTTCGGTGTGGCATCGCAGCGGGGTCGAAATCCGCCACACTTCCGATGACGGTGATCGCTGGTGGCATGAGGCCTGCGACAGCGACATCTTTGGCGATAGTAGAGAGTGTGCCGCGGACGGTGCGCTGCTGGGCTAGCGTGCCGTCGGCAATGGTGACCGCCGCGGTCTCCGGTGCCATCCCATACCCAAGGAGTGCCTCGGCAATGGCAGGCAGGGTCGACACCGCCATCAAGAACACTAGGGTGGTCCCGCACCGAGCCAGCGCCTCATAGTCAACGGTGCTGGCCGGGTCATCGGGCGGCACATGGCCGGACACCACTGTGACGCCCTGGGTGACTCCCCGGTGGGTCACCGGTATCCCGGCACAGGCCGGGACGGCGAACGCTGAGGTCACCCCCGGTATCACCGACACCGGAACACCCGCGGCGACACAGGCGATCAGTTCCTCCCCGCCGCGGCCGAACAGAAAGCTGTCGCCGCCTTTGAACCGCACGACCGCGTTACCCGCTTGGGCATGCTCGATGAGGATTCGATTAATCCGCTCCTGCGGCGTTGCTTTGCCGAACGGCACCTTGCCGACATCGATGATCTTGACAGCGGGCCCCAGCCCGGCGAGGACCGATAACGGCGCCAACCGGTCAGCGACGACGACATCCGCGGCGCGCAACGCGTCGAGCCCCGCAATGGTCATTAGGCCTGGATCGCCTGGACCACCCCCGACCAAGGTCACCCGGCCCACACCGGAGACGTGGTGCTCGCCGCCGGATTCCCGGATACACCACAGACGCCGTTGCTCGCACGCGCGGGCGATCCTGCCGTCCACGGTGGCGACTTCGGTGGCCGCGATGGCCAACCACACATGCTCAAGGTCACCTTCGTCGAACTCACGCTGCTCCCAGGTGAGCAGACCGCGCCCGGCCAGATCGTCGACTGTCGCTTCAGCCTCGCGGCTGATCACGGTGACCGACGCCGCCGCATGCAGCAAAGCACCGACGTGACGTAGCGCTGCTCCACCGCCCCCGAAAACGACCACGGCGCGCCCGGCCAGGTCAACCCTCGCCCAGTAGTTCTGCCGGGAGCTGGGTTCGAAGGACAATTCGGCAGCGCCGACGCCGGTGCGTACGTCGGACATGTGATTCTCCTGGCCGCCGTGGGCTCGTTGTTCGGTCATGGTCATCGCCAGACGTCTCAGTACCGAGCTCCGCCGGGTACCCATAGCACGTCGCCATGTTCGCGATTGCTGTAGCGGGCGAAGATGAACAGCAGGTCAGACAGTCGATTTAGGTAAGTGATCGTCAGCGTGTTCATCGTGTCGGCATACTCAGCGTGCGCCCGCCAGGCTGCCCTTTCCGCGCGACGGGCGACGGTGCGCGCAACATGCAGATGCGCCGCCGCCGGGGAGCCGCCATTGAGGATGAATGACCGCAATGGCTCCAGTTGTTCGTTGAACTCATCGCACCACTTCTCCAATCGGTCAACGTAGTCCTGAGTGACCCGCAGTGGCGGATGTTTCGGATCGGGCACCACCGGTGTGCTCAGATCAGCGCCTACGTCGAAAAGGTCGTTCTGGATGTGCAGCAGCACCGCGCCGACTGCGTCATCGATCTCCGGGATGGACAGCGCGACACCGATATGCGCGTTCGTCTCGTCGACCGTGGCGTACGCCTCGAGCCGCGGGTCGAGTTTGGATGTCTCACTCAAGTCGCCCAGACGCGTCGTGCCGCTATCTCCCGTGCGGGTGTAGATGCGGGTCAGGTTCACCATCGTTGTCATGCCCCCCGCAGGATCAGGGCGTCACCCTGGCCACCCGCGCCGCACAGCGCGGCGATGCCGTAGCCAGAGCCGCGCCGCTTGAGCTCGAGCGCGACGTGCAGCGCGATCCGCGCTCCTGACATCCCGATGGGGTGCCCGACGGCGATCGCACCGCCGTGGACGTTGACTTTCTCCGGATCGATGCCCAGTTCCTTCGTCGATGCCAACGACACTGCGGCGAAGGCCTCGTTGATCTCGATGACATCCAGTTGGTCGAGCGAGATGCCCTCGCGCGCAACGGCTTTCTTGATCGCGTTGGCCGGCTGGCTCTGCAGCGTGGAATCCGGACCGGCGACCGCACCGTGCGCGCCGATCTCGACCAGCCAGTCCAGGCCCAGATCTTCTGCCTTGGCCTTGTTCATGACGACGACGGCGCACGCCCCGTCGGAGATCTGCGACGCGGATCCGGCGGTGATGGTGCCGTCCTTGCGGAAGGCCGGCTTCAGGCCGCTCAGCGATTCGGCGGTGGTGTTGGCGCGGATGCCCTCATCCTGGGCGAATTCGATGGGGTCGCCCTTGCGCTGCGGGATGCTGACCGGCACCACCTCGTCGGCGAAGACGCCGTCTTTCCACGCCGCCGCCGCCTTCTGGTGCGACGCCGCGGCGAGCTCGTCCTGCTCTGCCCTGGTGAACTTGTCGGTATCGTTGCGCTGCTCAGTGAGCGCGCCCATGGGCTGATCAGTGAAGACGTCGTACAGGCCGTCGTAGGCCAGGTGATCGCGGACGGTGACGTCGCCGTACTTGTAACCGGCCCGGCTGTCCAGCAGCAGATGCGGCGCCTTGCTCATCGATTCCTGCCCACCGGCGACCACGACCTCGAACTCGCCGGCGCGAATCAGCTGGTCGGCCAGGGCGATGGCGTCGATACCGGACAGGCACATCTTGTTGATCGTTAGCGAGGGCACGTCCCAGCCGATGCCTGCGGCGATGGCCGACTGCCGGGCCGGCATCTGGCCCGCACCTGCGGTCAGCACCTGGCCCATGATCACGTAGTCCACCAGCGACGCCGGCACCTTGGCCTTCTCCAACGCCGCCTTGATGGCGATCCCGCCGAGATTGGAACCGGAGAAGTCCTTCAGTGAACCCATCAGCTTGCCAATCGGTGTGCGCGCTCCGGACACGATGACTGAGGTCGTCATGGCCACCTCTCGTTTAGTAGACACGCCCGATCTCGTCGACCAGAGGGCGCATGAGCTGGTGTTAACCAAGGTAGTAACATCTGTGGTTGACCACAGCGTGGTTCTACCATATGTACAGTGAGGTGATCTGCGCAACAGAGTGGGAGAAAAATGGCGACGGACACAACTCGCTTATTACGCGATGCTGCACCATACGGTCCCCCACAGATGTCACCTCGTTTGCAACGAGACCCCGAGGCGGCCGAGCAGATCTTGGGACGCACCCGCCGCGATCTGTGTCCAGGCGTGTCGAGACCGTGGGTCGCCGACGACGGGCTTATGGTGCGCTTGCGGTTGGTGGGCGGCCGGCTGCCTGTTGAGGTGCTCGGCAGGCTGATGGACATCAGCCAGCAGCACGCCGACGGGCACCTATATCTCACGACGCGGGCAAACCTGCAAATCCGTGGTCTACCGGAAATTAACGGCACACTGCCCCCTGCAGTCGTGACCGCCCTGGCGGCCACCGGCCTCATACCCTCCACCACTCACGAGCTGGTGCGCAACATCCTGGTCTCACCCCAGTCCGGCATTGCCGGTGGGCGCGCGAACCTGCGTTCTGTGGCGTCGTGCCTGGATGCGGCGTTGCGCGCCGATCCGGCACTGGCGCTGCTGCCGGGCCGTTTCCTGTTCACGCTGGATGATGGCCGCGGCGATATGCTTGACAGACTGACCGGAACCGGCCGTCGCGGCACAGATTTGGGTCTCGTCGTCCTGACCGAGACCGATGTGCAACTGCGGATTGGCGACCATTGGGGCGAGGTCGTTCGGCTCGATGAAGCGGCTCTGCACCTGGCAGGATTGGCGGCCGCCTTCGTCAACGCCCGCGGACCAGCCACCTCAGCGCCATGGCACCTGCGCGAACTGGTCGCTCCCTTACGCCAGCCGATCGTGGCCGACCCCCGCGTTCCGGTGCCGACCCCACCGCTGGCTTACGGCGCAGTGTCCGGCGGCGAACACGTGTCGGTGCGTGACGGCGTCCTCACCCCTGAGTTGGCGCGAACGCTACTCGCCACGATCATTCCCAGCACTGGAAGCGAGGCCGGCGCCGAGGTCATCGTGACCCCGTGGCATGGAATCTTCGTCCCGCACATCGAGGAGGCAGCTCAATGACTGGTCCGCAGACCCACGCAATCGCGCGTCCCACCAAACGCTATGAGTACATTGACGACGGCCCGGCCATCTATGTCGAGTCGTTCGCGATGATCCGTCGCGAAGCCGACCTGTCCGCAATTCCGATCGAGGCCGAGAAATTAGCGGTTCGCATGGTGCACGGCACCGGGGAACCGGCGCTGACCAAGGACCTGGTCATCCATCCCGATTTGGTGCGCGCCAGCGCGACCGCGCTGCGAGCGGGCGCGCCCATTCTGTGCGACGCCACCATGGTCGCCACCGGTGTCACGGCGGGACGTTTGCCCGCCGGCAATGACGTGCACTGCTTCTTACACGACGCGCAAGTGCCCGGCCTCGCCCGCGCCTGGGGCACCACCCGCACCGCGGCCGCCGTCTCGTTGTGGGAGCCGTTCCTGCTCGGAGCGGTCATCGCGATCGGCAACGCCCCCACCGCGCTGTTTCACCTGCTGGAGATGATCCTCGACGGCGCGCCCCGGCCCGCCGCGATCATCGGTTGCCCAGTCGGATTCATCGGAGCGCAAGAGTCCAAGGACGCCCTCACTTCCTTCGCCGACGACCATGGCATCGACATCCCTTACGTGACCATCCGCGGGCGCCGCGGCGGGTCGGCAATCACCTCCTCGGCGCTCAATGCGTTGGCCTCGGAGGCGGAATGAGCAACAGCACCCGCGGGCGGTTCTACGGCGTCGGACTGGGACCGGGAGACCCCGAGTTGATCACCCTCAAGGCCGCCAGGATCATCGCTGAAGCCGACGTCATCGCCTATCACGCCGGGGTCAACAAGCAGTCCTACGCCCGCCGCATCGCGGCCGACCTCATCACCGCCGACGCGATCGAAGAAGAGCTGCGCTACCCGGTCACTACCGGCAGTACCGATCATCCCGGCGGGTACGCTGGTGCGCTCGCTGAGTTTTATGAGCACTCTGCTGCCCGGATGGCCGTCCACCTCGACGCAGGTCGGACGGTCGCGCTCCTGGCCGAAGGTGATCCCCTCTTCTACGGCTCTTATATGTATATGCATGACCGGTTAAGCACTCGCTACGTGACCGAAATCATCCCTGGCCTACCTGCATTCGTCGCCGCGACCGCCGCCACCGCCACACCGTTGGTGCGACAGACTGATGTGCTCACGGTGCTACCGGGAACCCTTCCGGAAGCCGAACTGGCCCGCCGCCTGGCCGATACCGACGGCGCCATCGTTATGAAGCTCGGTCGCACCTTTCCCGCCGTCCGGCGGGCGCTGGCCGCGTCAGGCCGGCTCGGGCACGCGCTGTATGTGGAGCGGGCCAGCCACGAACAACAACGCTGGCTGCCCGTGGCCGACGTCGACGAGACCTCCGTGCCCTACCTGTCCCTGATCGTCGTCAACGGCGACTCCCTCAACGGGCAGCGCTCACGAACGCCCGCTGAACAGAGCCCGGCGACAGTGCCCCCAGCTATCGGTGTGGCCGCTGAGCTCGTGGTGGTCGGTCTCGGACCCGGACCGGACGGCTGGCTAACCCCGGAGGCGGCGGCAACACTCGCCGAGGTCGATCATGTCGTCGGATACGGGCCCTACATCGCCCGCGTCCCGCAGCGGGTCGGACTACAGCGCCACGCCTCCGGCAACACCGTTGAAGTCGACCGCGCCCGCTTCGCCCTGGACCTGGCCAGCCGCGGCAAGAAAGTAGCGGTGGTCTCCGGCGGTGACGCTGGTGTATTCGGCATGGCCGCAGCAGTTTTCGAAGCCGCCGAGGACGCCCGGTACGCCCACGTCCCCATCACAGTGTTGCCCGGGGTCTCCGCGGTCCAGGCCGTCGCAGCGCGCGCAGGAGCGCCGATCGGCGCCGACTTCGCCGTGGTCAGCCTTTCTGACCGACTCAAACCGTGGTCGATAATCGAAACTCGGCTGCGGGCGATCGCCGACGCCGACCTGGTGCTCGCCATCTACAACCCAGCCTCTCGATCGCGTCCCGACCAAATCGCGATCGCCCGAAAAGTGCTGCTGGAACATCGCCGTAGCGACACCGTCGTCGTGATCGGACGCGATGTCGGCCGCGCACAGGAATCGCTGCAGATCACCACCCTCGGCGGCCTCGATACCGACACCATCGACATGAAATGTCTCCTGCTCGTGGGTGCTTCCACCACTCGCGTGACTGCGACGGGCCAAGTGTGGACGCCGCGGTGGGTGAAATGACCGGACCGATGAAACCGGTGAGTGCTGTGCAGTTCGTCGGTGCTGGACCCGGTGCGGCGGATCTGCTTACCCTGCGTGCCGCGCGATTGCTCAGCGAAGCTGATGTGGTGCTGTATCCCGGCAGCTACCTTGACGCGGCGATACTCGACATCTGCTCTCGGGCCGGCGATTTGATCGATACTCAGGATTTGAACCTCGACGCCATCATCGCCCGGATCGTGGCGGCACAGCAGGCGGGCCTGCGGGTGGTGCGCCTGGTCTCCGGCGATCCGACGCTCTACAGCGCGGTGTTCGAGCAGACCCGACGACTCGACGCGGCCGGCGTGCCGTGGTCGGTCACACCAGGCGTTCCAGCCTATGCTGCGGCGGCGGCCCGGGTCGGCCGGGAACTGACCGTCCCGTTGGTCACCCAGTCGGTAGTACTCACGCGCACCCAGCAACGGTCGACCCCGATGCCAGAATCTGAGTCATTGGCGGCGTTCGCGGCGACCCGAGCGACCTTGGTGCTTCATCTGGCCATCACCCGTATCCGCCTGATCATGGCCGAGCTCACGTCGTCGCACGGACCGGACTGCCCTGTTGTGGTGGTGTACCGCGCTTCTCAGCCACAAGAACTTGTCCTGCGCGGCACGGTGGTCGATATCGCCGATCAGGTCGAGGCGGCCGGGCTGCGCCAGGCCGCAGTCATTCTCGTGGGCCGCGCCCTCGCCGATCGCCCGGACCCCTGCGGGGGCGACAGTCATCTCTACGACCCCTGCCGCGACCGCTCAGCACAGCAGACAGGTGAGCGGGGATGACGACGCCGATGAGGACCGCTGTTCCCCCCTCTGCCCTGCGCAACCTCTACGACGTGATCTACCGGCGGCGTGACACCCGCCGGGAGTTCAGTGGTGACCCAGTGACCGCCGACGTACTCGACCGGGTGCTGTCGGCCGCTCACGCGGCGCCGTCGGTAGGGATGTCCCAGCCCTGGGATTTCATCCTCGTCCGATCGCCCGGGACTCTGGCGGCTTTTCGCGACCATGTCGCCGCAGAGCGCGACATCTTTGCCACCTCGCTCAACAGTGAACGGGCCGAAACCTTTTCCCGAATCAAGATCGAGGGCATCAGCGAATCAGGTCTTGGCATCGTTGTCGGCTATGACCCCACCCGCGGCGGCCCGCAGGTTCTGGGAAGACACGCCATCGCCGACGCCGGGCTGTACTCGGTGATCTGCGCAATTCAGAATCTGTGGCTCGCCGCCACCGCCGAAGGGCTCGGTGTCGGGTGGGTGTCGTTCTACCGCGAGGAGTTCTTGCGCTCACTGGTGGCAATGCCCCCGCACGTGCGTCCCGTCGCGTGGTTATGTGTTGGCCAGGTGGCCGGCCTGCCCGACGTCCCCGACCTCGAGCATCACGGCTGGCGCGGACGTTGTCCCCTGCAGGCCGTCGTGCACGAAGAGCGCTACACCGCGCGGTGACAAAGGATTTCGATGATCTCAGAGCCGGGTGAACGCCCACTGCGTGACGGCCCGCGCCGGCGTCCACCCGGTGAACGAGCCCACCGGTGCGGCACGCTCGATGTGGATCCGGGTGAGCTCCCCGCCACGGTCCCGATAGGCCTGTCCGAGCAGGACCTCAGTCTCTACCGTCACTCCGTGCACGACGAGCCGCCCACCGGGCCGCAACGCCTGCAGGCAAGCGTCGAGTACCCCCGCACGGGTGCCGCCGCCACCGATGAACACGGCGTCGGGGGCCGGCAGGCCGTTCAGAGCCTCAGGTGCGCTGCCGTGGACGATCTCCACGCCCGGAACGCCGAGAGTTCTTGCATTGCAGCCGATTCGAGCGGCGCGGACACCGTCCGCCTCGACAGCCACCGCGCGACACGTCGGATGTGCGCGCATCCACTCGATTCCGACGGAGCCCGCGCCCGCTCCCACATCCCAGAGGAGCTGGCCAGGCGCGGGCATCAAGCGGGCCAGCGCCGCCGCTCGCAGATCCCGCTTCGTGAGCTGGCCATCGTGTTCAAACATGTCGTCAGGCAATCCGGTGGCCCAGCCAGTCCCCAATGGCCCGAGCAGTTCCACCGCGACCACATTCAATCGGGGCACCACCCCGGCGAACTCACCTGCTGTCGTCTCCAACCGCGTTTCCGAAGGGCTGCCGAGGTTGCCCAGCACCACCATCCGGCTCGACCCGTAACCGCGAGGAACCAACAGATCGGCGACTTCGGCCGGCCTTTGTTCGTCAGCGGACAGCACCAGGACCCGACGACCCGGCGCCAACTCTCGCAGCACCGTATGCGTATCGCGTCCAACGACGCTGACCACTGCGGTCGACTCCGCCGACCAGCCCATCCGCGCGCGGGCCAATGCCACCGAGGACACGTGCGGAGTCACCCTGACCCGGCCCGCGCCGAGCAGGTCGATCAGCATGCTGCCGATCCCGCTGACCATGGGATCGCCGGAGGCCACCGCGACCAGTCGGCGGCCGCGGTGAGCTGCCAGCAAGGCAGGCACTTGGGTGCGAAGCGGGGTGGGCCACACGACTCGCTGTTGGTCTGCCACCTCGGGAAGCAGGCCGAGCTGCCGTGGGGCCCCCAGGATGACTTCGGCGGCGCAGATAGCCGACTGGGCACCTTCTGGCAGCCCGGCCCAGCCGTCCGCCCCGATACCTACCACGGTGAGACGCACATCGGGGACCAGCACGGCGGCGATGCTAGCGTGACAGACGCGAGGTGCCCCGTGTGCCCCCGTGTCGGAAACGGCGCGGAAGCCGCTCGGGGAGAATCTGGGAAGTCCGGTGAGAGTCCGGCACAGGCCCGCTGCGGTGATCCAAGCCGCTCCTGCTGGCACGGGAGCCGGACTCGGTCAGTCCGAAGACCGGCCTCGCGCGCACCCGTCCCGGGTCACCATGATGAGCGGAGCCTCCCCTAATGCAGTTGTACCCCTTCACTGCCGTTCTCGGCGCTAATCCCGACGCCGCCGACGGGCTCGACGATATGGCCCTGGCGTTGGTGCTCAATGTGATCGCCCCCAGCATCGGCGGTGTGCTGGTGCGCGGCGAGAAAGGCACCGCCAAGTCAACTCTAGTGCGAGCGTTGACCCAAATACTGCCGCCCATCAATGTGATTGCCGGTGACCGTTTCTCCACCGATCCAGCTGAGCCGCAGCCGCTCTCGCCGGACGGCCCATTCGAGGCGGATGTCGCTGTCGAAACTCGTGCGGTGCGGCTCGTTGAATTACCGGTCGGCGCCACCGAGGATCGGGTCGCCGGCTCCATCCACCTCGAACGGGCTCTCGCCGAGGGGGCCGTGCACTTCGAGCCCGGACTGTTGGCCAAAGCGCACCGCGGCATCCTCTATGTCGACGAGGTCAACCTGCTGCACGATCACCTGGTCGATCTTCTGCTTGATGCCGCCGCCATGGGCCAACTTACTGTCGAGCGGGACGGCATCTCCGTCACGCACGCGGCCAAGTTCGTGATTGTCGGCACGATGAATCCTGAAGAGGGTGAACTGCGGCCGCAACTGCTGGACCGCTTCGGTCTCACCGTGGAGGTCGCTGCGCCGCGGGAACCTGCCCAGCGGGCCGAGGTGGTGCGGCGGCGGCTGCTCTTTGACGCCGACCCCGAAGGTTTCCGCGGTCACTATGCCGAGGCCGAACAGCGGCTGCGCAGCCGTATCGAAGAGTCGCAGAGCCGAATGGCCTCCGTCGAGGTCACGTCGGAGGTGTTGCACACAGTCGCCGAGGTGTGTTCAGCTTTCGGAGTCGACGGTATGCGCGGCGACATCGTCACCGCCCGAACCGCTGCCGCTCACGCGGCATGGCAGGGTCGCGAGGCCATCACCGCCGACGACCTCCGGGTGGCTGCCCGTCTGGCGCTGCCCCATCGACGCCGACGCAACCCGTTCGATGCACCGGGTCTGAGCGACAGCGAGCTCGATGAATTGCTGCCGCCCAACACTGGCCACACCGACCCCGAACCGGACCCGAACCCGGATGGCCCTGGGGGCGGGGACGGCACTTCCGCCGAGCAGGGTGAGGCGCCGTCCTCTGATCCTGGCCCGAGCGGCAGTGAATCCGTGGCACATCAACCGGCACCCGTCGGTGCCGGTGAGCCATACAAGGCCAGGCTCTTCACCGTCGACGGTCTCGGCGCTGGCCAGGCCGGGCGCCGCAGCCGCGCGCGAACCACGACCGGACACCGCATCGGCGCAACACCTTCGGCCGCCGCAGCCACCGGCATCCACCTGCTCGAGACGGTTCGCACAGCGGCGCCGTTCCAGTCGGCTCGTGGGCGCACCCGCGGACGGCTCATCCTGCAGGCGAGTGACCTGCGCCGAGCGGTACGCGAGGGACGCGAGGCAAATCTCATCCTGTTCGTCGTCGACACCTCCGGCTCGATGGCAGCTCGGCAGCGAATGCAGCAGGTCAAGACGGCGATCCTGTCACTGTTGCTCGACGCCTACCGCCGGCGGGACCGGGTTGGTCTGGTGACGTTCCGAGACAGTGGCGCCGAAGTCGCGTTGCCCCCGACCCGCTCGGTCGACATCGCCGCCCGGCGACTCGATGACCTGCCTGCGGGAGGTCGCACTCCCCTGGCAGAGGGGCTGCTGGCGACCGCCGAGGTAGTCCGCCGCGAACACCTCAAAGACCCAGGCCACCGACCTTTGCTGGTGGTGGTCACCGACGGCCGAGCCACCGCTGGCGCTGATGCTGTCGGTCGATCGCGACAGGCAGCGAATTATCTTGCTGCTCAAGGCATCAGCTGCGTCGTCGTCGACTGCGAGAGCGGGCGGATGCGGATGGGGTTGGCACGCAGCCTCGCCGAGCATATGGCAGCCAATCACGTTTGGCTGGCTGACGTGAACGCCCAAGCGCTCACCGACATCGTCCGTGACGCCACGAGAGAAGGAGCCGCCTGATGCCTCAGGGACAACCGTTGACGATTCCAGACGACCTGCTCACCACGCGCCAGCGCCGTAACCGACCGCTGCTGATCGTGCACACCGGCGACGGCAAAGGAAAGTCCACCGCCGCGTTCGGTCTCGCGATGCGCGGCTGGAACCAAGGCTTTCGCATCGGTGTGTTCCAGTTCGTCAAATCCGCGAAGTGGCGCATCGGCGAGCAGACCGTGCTGGAACGCCTCGGTGCCCTCCATGCCGACACCGGCGAAGGCGGACCAGTCGAATGGCACAAGATGGGTGCGGGCTGGTCGTGGAGCCGCAAGGAAGGGAGCGAGTCTGACCACGCCGCCGCTGCCGCAGAAGGCTGGCTGGAGATCAAGCGCAGGATTTCCGAAGAAAGCCACGATCTCTATGTCCTGGACGAATTCACCTATCCCCTGAATTGGGGCTGGATCGACGTCGACGATGTGGTTGACACCCTGGCGAACCGCCCCGGCCGCCAACACGTCGTCGTCACCGGTCGCAGGGTCGATCCGAAACTGGCCGAAATCGCTGATCTTGTCACCGAGATGGGCAACGTCAAGCATCCGATGGACGCAGGCCAGAAGGGCCAGCGGGGAATCGAATGGTAGCCACCCCGCTCCCGCGCCTGGTCATCGCGGCACCAGCGTCCGGGCACGGCAAGACCACTGTCGCAACCGGTCTCATGGCCGCCCTGGTCGCCCGAGGGCTTGCGGTATCCGGTCACAAGGTCGGCCCCGATTACATCGACCCCGGGTATCACGCGATGGCCACCGGACGACCCGGCCGCAACCTTGACCCGTTCATGGTCGGCGAACAGCGGATCGTCCCGCTGTTGCTGCACGGCGCCGCAGCCGCCGACATCGCCGTCATCGAAGGAGTCATGGGGCTTTTCGACGGCCGCCTGGGCACACCCGGCGAGTCATCCACCGCCCACGTGGCGGCCCTCACCGCCTCACCCGTCGTCCTCGTCGTCGACATCTCACACGCCTCCCGGACGCACGCCGCGACCGTCGCCGGACTCGCCGCCTTCGACCCGACCGTGCACATCACCGGGGTCATCCTGAACAAGTCCCGATCAGCACGGCACGCCGAGGAAGTTCGCAGCGCCCTAAACAGTATCGGCATTGCCGTTCTGGGCGTCCTTCCCCGCGACGCCGGTGTCGACATGCCGTCACGCCATCTCGGCCTGGTGCCCGCCGCAGAACGGGCCGAATCCGCGGCGACGCTGGCCCGATTAGCCCAGATCATCGAAGACCACGTCGATCTCGACGCCGTACTCGACATCGGCAGTCGCGCGACGCCTCTCGAGGGAGCAGCATGGGCCGCAGCCGCCGAGATCACCGCGCCCTCGCAGGGCCGCCCGGTGGTGGCGATCGCCGGTGGCCTGGCTTTCACCTTCCGCTACGCCGAAACCGAGGAACTGCTGCGCGCCGCGGGCTGCGACGTCGTCGATTTCGATCCGCTGACTGACACCGTTCTGCCACAGGGCACGACGGGAATCTATCTCGGCGGTGGATTCCCCGAAGTCCACGCCGCCGAGCTGGCGAGCAATACCTCGTTGATCAGAGACCTGCGAGCCGCAATCGAGTCAGGCGTACCCACGGTCGCCGAATGCGCGGGTCTGACCTATCTATGCCAGACCCTCGACGAGACACCCGCCGTAGGAGTGGTTTCCGCCCGGGCCGCGATGACACCCCGGCTGACCCTGGGCTATCGCACCGCTACTGCACCGGTTGACTCAGTACTGGCCAAACGAGGCGAACAGGTCACCGGACACGAGTTCCACCGAACCCTCGTCACACCGACTTCTGGCGAGTCCTCAACCGGTAGCGATGATTTCGCTGCAGCATGGGATCTCGCCTCGGGACCCGACGGATTCGCCAGCCGCACCCTGCACGCGTCCTACCTGCATGTCCACTGGGCGGGCCACCCACAACTGGCCCAACGCTTCGCAGACGCCGTACACCACCGAGCGGTGTCGACAAGCTGTCCCGCGACGCGCGACATGCTGCGCCATCACGGGGACTCCGAGACCGGGTCGAGCCTGCTCGACTTCGCCGTCAATGTGTACGCGGGACCAAGGCCCACCTGGCTCGACGCAGCGCTCCACCGTGCGGTCGACGACGCAGCCGCTTACCCCGATGCCACCGAAGCCCGGGCCGTACTGGCTACCCTTCACGGCCGCCCGGCAAACGAGGTGTTACCGACCGCAGGGGCATCGGAGGCATTCTCTCTCGTCGCGAGCCTTCGCCGATGGCGCCGCCCCGCGGTCATCCACCCCCAGTTCACCGAACCGCATGCGGCGTTGCTGGATGCCGGACACACCGTCTTCACGGTGTTGTGTCATCCCGAAGACGGCTTCCTACTCCATCCCGATGCAGTGCCCGAGGACGCCGACCTCGTCATCGTGGGCAATCCCACCAACCCGACCGGAGTTCTGCACCCGGCCAACACAATTCGCCAACTTCTACGCCCCGGCAGAGTCGTCCTCGTCGACGAAGCCTTCCTGGACGCGATACCCGGACAACCAGAAACACTGGCGGGCGACCGGTCCGCGGGGTTACTGGTGACCCGAAGCCTCACCAAGCACTGGTCAATACCCGGCGTCCGGGCCGGCTACCTGCTAGGCGATCCCACGCTGATCGCCGACGCTGCACGCCATCAAGTTCCCTGGTCGGTCTCTACGTCGGCCATCGCCGCCATGCTGTCATGTTCCGATGACCGCGCTTGCGTCGAAAGCCGAAGACGTGCAACCGAATTAGCGCAGTGGCGCACGAACCTCACCGAGGGTCTCGCAAGCCGCGGCATCCCCGTTGTGACCGGCAGGGCGCCCTTTGTCCTGGCCCGCGTCGGAGCAGGAGTACACGGTTCCCTGCGCAATAAGGGGATCGCTGTCCGGCGCGCCGACACGTTTCCCGGCCTTGGCGATGCGTGGGTGCGAATCGCCGCGCGCAACGCAGCGACCGCGGAACAGTTGTTCGCAGCCTTGGATGACGTTCTCGGAGTGTCCTCGCGCGCACCCACCACGTTGCCTTTACTGGCCCCGCAATCCGTCGATACCCTAAGCTGAATCAGGCCTCAGGAAGCCGGTGTGAATCCGGAACAGTCGCGCTACTGTGACACCCCGGTGCCGGGGTGAAGTCAGACCCTCAGGCTGTTCATCAATCCTTTGATTCAGGGACGCAGCCCTTCCCTGCAGGAGAATCCATGGCAACGTTTCACTCCATCCCCGCAGTCGATAAGAGTGCTTTGTGGGCCCCCATCGCACCCCCGTCGCCGACGGTCAACGCCGCAGCGGCCGAGCGACTGGCCAACTTGGCCACCCCGCCTGGCGCGCTGGGCAACTTGGGTAATGTCGCGGTGTGGATCGCCACGACACAGCAACGGGTGCCGCCTCGTCAGCTCGACAATGTGCGGCTGGTCATTTTCGCCGGTGACCATGGCGTCGCCGCCCACGGCGTGTCAGCCTTTCCGTCGGCGATTACCGCGGCCACAGTGCGGGCCGCCATCAGCGGACAGCTCGGGGTGAGTGCGCTCGCCGCCGCCTATGGCGTTGCCGTTCGTGTACTGGATCTCGGGGTAGATGACGACTTCGACGATCTGCCTGCGAAGGCTCGTACTGCTTTGCAGGCATACAAGATTCGCCGTTGCAGCGGAGCCATTCATCTCGACGATGCGCTGACCGAACACGAAGCGCACACGGCGCTGGCCGCCGGAGCGACCGTGGCGCGCCAGGAAATCGAGGCCGGCGCGCAGTTACTGATCAGCGGTGACCTCGGCATCGGAAACACCACTAGCGCGGCAGCTCTAGTGGCCGCCGCGCTAGGGTTACCCGCGAGCGAGGTGGTAGGTCGTGGAAGTGGCATCAACGATGCCGCGCTGCAACACAAGACAACTGTCATCGACGCAGCGCTAACGCGCGTCGGTGACCGCACCGCCGATCCGATCGAGACTCTGGCTGCGCTCGGCAGCGCCGATCTGGCCGCATCGACCGGATACCTTCTCACCGCCGCCCGACTCGGGGTCCCGGCCCTGCTGGACGGTCTGATGGCAGTGGCATGCGCGCTAACAGCCGATCGCATCGCCCCTGGCGCAGCAGCGTGGTATGCCGCGGGTCACCGTTCCACCGAACCGGCGCAGAGCCTGGCCCTCGACAAGCTTGGTTTAACGCCGATCCTGGACCTCAACATGCGCCTCGGCGAAGGTTCGGGCGCCGTCGCCGCGGTACCCGTATTGCGCGGCGCCGTCGCTGTTCTCGCCCACACGGCGCTGCTCAGCGACCTTATGCCGGGGTGACGCCAATCGTCCCCACAGCATCCGACCTGCGGGACAGCTGGCGGCTTGCCGTCGGCACTCTCACCGTTGTCCCCGTAGCACCGCCGCTGCGGGGGGACCACAACACGACCCGCACCGCGATGCTCATCGCGCCCATCGCCGCCGTACCGCTCGGCGTGGCGGTGA
The DNA here is from genome assembly GCF_022760805.1 of Candidatus Mycolicibacterium alkanivorans. Taxonomy (NCBI): domain Bacteria; kingdom Bacillati; phylum Actinomycetota; class Actinomycetes; order Mycobacteriales; family Mycobacteriaceae; genus Mycobacterium; species Candidatus Mycolicibacterium alkanivorans. The sequence goes on from NZ_JAIVFL010000001.1 coordinate 2,708,584, forward strand.
CCGTACTCGCAATTGCCGGACATGCGCTCGCCCTGCCCGCGCTCGTCACCGGGTTGCTCGCGGTCGGTGCCTTGGCGCTGGGCAGCAGATGCCTTCACCTTGACGGGCGGTCAGACACAGAGGACGGTCTGACCGCCTCCTACGACCGCGCACGCAGCCTTCAGGTCATGACGGGCGGCACCGCTGGGCCTGCCGGTGCAGTTGCACTCATCGTGGTCATCGGTCTGCAAACGGCCGCCGTGGCTGCACTCGCGGCCACGCCGGGCGGTGCGATCCTTGCCGGGCTTGCCGTGATCGTGTCTCGCAGCGCGTTGGCTGTGTGTTGCACCCGTGGCATGCCGCCGGCTCGGCATCACGGGCTCGGCGCTGCGTACGCCGGCACCGTGCCATGGTTTGGCACCGCACTCGTGCGGCTATTCGCCCCGGGCGCCCTCACCGCAGCATGCCGCTTCGCGCACGTCGCGTGGTGGCGCGGCACGCTCGCCGCGGCGATCGCCCTAGTCGTCCTGGCGCTGCTGCTGCGACGCACTCACCGACGTCTAGGAGGGGTCACCGGGGACATTTTCGGTGCTGCCGTCGAGCTGACATTGACCGCACTGCTGGTAGACCTCTCATGAATAGCTCGTTCCCACAGCTTATTTCACAGCTTCAGAACGCGACCGGCGATCACCAGGTGCACCTCGTCGCAGACAGCAGCGACCCGCTGATTCACCGTTCCGAGCAAGTCGCGAAACATCACTCCCGAGCGGTGCGATGGGACGACACCGAGACCGACCTCATTGGTCACCACCACGGCCACCGGCCGATCGGCAAGAGCGTGACACAGGGAGTCGATGCGCAGCGACATCGCTGCGTACGCCTCCTCTGTCGTGGCCTCCCACAGCTGACCGGTATCCATCGCTGCAGTAAGCCAGGTTCGGAGGCAATCGATAAGCACCGATCCCGACGCTGCCCGGCAGGCATCATCGAGGGCAGCGGTCTCCACGGTGACCCAATGCGCAGGACGGCGTGATCGATGACGCGCCACGCGAGCATCCCACTCGGGATCCTGACCGTCAGCGGGTCGCCCCGGTGCGAGGTAGGAGATCACTGCGGCATCGTCGAACAACCCTTCGGTGTGCTTCGACTTGCCGGAACGAACGCCCCCCGTGACCATGATCCGCACCTTGACATCTTAAGGAGTCCCGAACTATGAACCCGATGGTTCCCCGGGCGGGCGGACTGCTACTGGGCCATATCGCCGACCGCCTGTTCGGTGACCCTCGCCGATGGCATCCCGTCGCCGGGTTCGGCAGGACGGCCTTGCTGCTCGAGAGGCAGATGTACGCCGACAGCCGCGCTTGCGGAGCGGCGTACGTCCTCGCCCTCGTCGGCGGGGCCACGGCCGGCGCCACCGCCGCCGAGCGTTTCGCGCGTCACCCGTTGGCTCGCCTACTGCTCACTGCGGCGGTCACGTGGGCGGTGCTCGGCGGGCGCTCCCTGGAACGCGAAGCAGCCGCCGTCCACCGCCTCCTGGCTGCGGGCGATCTCGACGATGCCAGGCGGCGACTACGGAACCTCGTCGGCCGCGACACCACCGCCTTGACCCCAGACGAAATCGCCCGCGCGGTCATCGAGTCAGTCGCTGAGAACACCAGCGACGCCGTCGTCTCCTCCTACCTGTGGGGCGCCATCGCAGGTGTCCCTGGACTGGTTGCGCACCGCACCGCCAACACCCTCGACGCCATGATCGGCCACCACAACGCGAGGTACGAGCGATTTGGTTGGGCTGCAGCTCGTTTCGACGATGTCATGGGCCTACCCGGTGCTCGGTTGAGCGGAATGCTCACCGTTGCCGTCGGACCGGATCGGCGGGCGACGATCACTGCGTGGCGGCATGACGCTCGGCATCATCCGAGTCCCAACGCCGGGGTGATCGAGGCCAGCTTTGCCGGCGCTCTCGGGCTTGAGCTGGGCGGGACCAACACGTACTACGGCAACAGAATCGAGGATCGCGCGCTGATGGGCCAGGGCCGCGGCCCCGTGCCCGACGACATAATCCAGACCACTAGCCTTGCCCGCCGCGTCACCTGGGGCGCCGTGTTTACTGCCGCCTCCGTGTGTCTACTGCGCGGCCGGGGGCGCTGACCGCGGCAGCGCGCACCCAGGCCAGCGCGAGCTCCACATCGGAGACCACGGGCACGTCGGCCCGACCTTTCGGGCGGCGCACGATGACCACCGGTATCCCGTTCTGCTCTGCGGCGAGCATTTTCGGCCAGGTGTGTTGCCCACCAGAATCTTTGGTAACAAGGACATCTGCCCGATGTTCGGCGAAGAGGTTCAGCTCACCGTCGAGGGTGTACGGGCCGCGGCTGGTCAGCACCTGCCAGCTCGCGGGCAGCTCGGTTTCCGGCTGGTCCACCACCCGGGCGAGCACCGAATGTGTGGTCAGGGCCGGGACGAAATGCGCGAGCTGTTGTCGACCGACGGTGAGCAGCGGGCGTTGTCCGAGCTGGCTCGTTGCCAGGGCGGCTTGCTGGTGCGTATCCACCCAATGCCACCAGGGTCGCGATCGATCGGACCAGCCCGGCCGTTGCAACCGCAACAACGGACGGCCCATCTGCTCAGTGGTGCAGGCGGCGACGGCGTTCGCCGAGATCGTCGCTGCGAATGGATGTGTCGCGTCGACCACCACGTCGAAGTCGTTGAGCGCGGACCGCAACCCCTCGACGCCCCCGAATCCCCCGATCCGCACCGGGCCCACCGGAAGCTGCGGATCCGCGACGCGACCCGCCAGGGAACACGTCACGTCGACGCCGTCGGCGACGAGGCGGGCAGCCAATGCCCTTGCCTCGGCAGTACCGCCGAGCAGGAGCACCCGGATCGGCATCAGGGGGCTCCGGGTGCAAGGAAGGGCAACTCCGCCGGGCTTCCCTCGCCCACGAGGGATAGCAGCGCATCGACATCGACATGCTCCTCGATGAGCTGACCGAGAAGATCGAGCCGGCGTTCGCGAGCGGCGGGGAAGCTCACCCCGGAGACGGGCACACCGAGAGTCTCGCGAAGGAAGGCCCCACGGAGCTGGTCTCCCTCCAGGGCGCCATGCCACATGGTGCCGAAGACCTGCCCGGCCCGCGCACCGCCGAGGAAGTCTTCCGCGCCGGCCCCGCACGCGATACGCCCATGGTGGATCTCGTATCCCGACGCCGGAACGCCAAGCCCGGTACCGTGCGGCAGTCGCAACACCTTCGACGCCGCGAAGGTGGTTTCGACATCGAGCAGCCCCAGCCCTTCGACCTCGGCGACGGCCCCCTCGACTCCGACCGGATCGCGGATGACCCGACCCAGCATCTGGAAGCCGCCGCAGATGCCGAGCACGGGTTTACCAGCGGCGACGTGCGCTGCCACCGCACGATCAAGTCCCCGCGACCGCAGCCACGCGAGGTCGGCGATCGTGGCGCGGGTACCCGGCAGCACCACCAGATCGGCGTCCCCGAGCCCGCGCGGGTCCGAGACGAACACCACGTCCAGGTCGGGTTCGAGACCGAGCGCATCCACGTCGGTGAAATTGCTGATCCGCGGCAGCCGCAGGACTGCGACCCGTCGAACCCTGTCGCCCGCCGACCGTCGAGCCGCCAAATGCAGGGCATCTTCGGAGTCCAGCCAGAGATCGGGATGCCATGGCAAGGTGCCGTAAACCCGCCGGCCGGTGAGCCGCTCAAGGTCCCGCAGACCGGGTTCCAGAAGCGCGAGATCACCCCGAAATTTGTTCACGATGAAGCCGGCCATCAGCGCCTGGTCCTCCGGTGACAGCAACGCGACGGTGCCCAGGAATGCAGCGAAGACACCGCCCCGGTCGATGTCGCCGACAGCCACCGTGGGTAGATCGGCATGCCGTGCCAGCCCGAGGTTGACGTAATCGCCTGCGCGCAAGTTGATTTCAGCCGGGCTGCCGGCTCCTTCGGCCACCACGACATCGAAACGCGAGGCGAGATCGTCGAAGGCGTCATACGCGGCCGCCGCCAGCGCACGCCGGCCTTCCAGCCAGTCCGCTGAGGACACCTCTCCCCATGGCCGGCCCATCAGCACCACGTGACTGCGGCTGTCACTGCCCGGCTTGAGTAACACCGGATTCATGGTGGCCTCAGGGGTGACCTGCGCCGCCAGTGACTGCACCCACTGCGCCCGTCCGATTTCCACGCCTTCGCAGGCGGGACCATCATCGATTCTCCGGGTCGCTTCGCTCCTGCGCACCGGAGCGCAGACCATGGAGTTGTTGGACATGTTCTGCGCTTTGAAGGGCGCCACCTTGATGCCGCGCCGCGCCAGCGCCCGGCAGAGCCCGGTGGTGACCACACTCTTGCCGGCGTCGCTCGTCGTGCCGGCGATCAGAATTCCCGCCATCAGCCCCTCCTCACCACGAAGATGTCCATCACCCAGCCGGCGTCAGCTTTGGCCGCGGCGCGCGCATCGGCGATGGCGCCCATCACGTCGCCGAGCCGGCCGGCGACGAGTTGTTCGCCCGGAGCGCCCAGATTGGCGCCCCACCAGATCGTCCAATCATCGAGCCCGGACAGGTCGAGCCGATCCGGGGGCGGGTTGAGCATGGCGACGATGTTGTCCAGCCCAGTCGCTACCGCATCCTGCAGTCGGCGGCCGGTGGTCACCGTCACCGGCCGTCCGACGTCGTGCAGGACGATGCGATGCCGCGCGGCCAGCAGTTGCGGCGCACTGATCCCCGGCAGCACGTCGAAGTCCAGCGACACCCCTAGTTGGCGCACCTTCTCGACGATCCGAATGGTCGAGTCGTACAACGAGGGGTCCCCCCAGACCAGAAACGCCGCGGTTCCACTGCGCTCGCTCATGATGGTGGCGTATTCCGCGGCCCGGGCCTTGTGCCAGTCGGCGACCGCGGCCTGGTAGCCGGCACCGGTCAGACCCGTCGAACGGTCGCGTTCGGGATCAGGCACCGAGACGATCTCGACCGGACCGTCGGGCCCGGCGTGCGCGTTCACGATGTCGCGCCGCAAGGCGAGCAGACCGTCCTCTGCGCCTTTCTCTGCGGCAAGAACATAGTCAACCGACCGCAGCGCGGCGGCCACTTCCGGCGTTACGTGCTGCGGTCCCATCCCGACACCGAGAATTAGAACCTTTAACGGCGCAGCCATGTCAGCGGTCCTCCAGATCGCCTTCGACATCAAGATAGGCCTGCCGCAGCGCCGCGAGCGTTTCGGGCGACGGGTCGGCCCACAGCCCACGGTCCGCAGCCTCTTGCAGCCGTTCGACGATCCCCTGCAGTGCCCAGGGATTCGAGGTGTCGAGAAATTCGCGGGTGGTGGGGTCGAGGACATATTCCTGCGCGAGCTTCTCGTACATCCAGTCGTGGACCACCCCGGCTGTTGCGTCGAACCCGAACAGATAGTCGACGGTCGCAGCGAGCTCGAATGCCCCTTTGTAGCCGTGTCGGCGCATCGCCGCGATCCACCGCGGATTGACCACCCGGGACCGGAAGACCCGGGCGGTCTCCTCGGACAGCGTCCGGGTGCGGACCGCGTCCGGGGTCGTCGAATCCCCCACATAGGCCTTCGGGTCGGACCCGGTCAACGCACGTACCGTCGCCACCATGCCGCCGTGATATTGAAAATAGTCGTCGCTGTCGGCGATGTCGTGCTCGCGCGTATCAATGTTCTTGGCCGCCACCTTGATTCGTCTGTAGTTGGTGCGCATGTCATCGGCAGCCGCCACCCCGTCCAAACCCCGCCCGTAGGCGAACCCGCCCCAGGCGGTGTAGACCTCGGCGAGGTCTTTGTCGTCGCGCCACGTGCCGGCCTCCACAACTTGAAGAATGCCTGCCCCGTAGGAGCCCGGTTTGGAGCCGAAAACCCGTATCGTGGCCCGACGTTCGTCGCCGTGCTCGGCCAGATCCGCGCGCGCATGCGCGGCGACGAAGTTCTGCTCGTCGGTCTCGCCCAGTTTCGCGACCATCCGGACGGCGTCGTCGAGCATTGCGACGACGTGTGGGAACGCGTCACGGAAGAACCCGGAGATACGCACCGTGACATCAATCCGCGGCCGCCCCAGTTCGTTCAAGGAGATCACCGAGAGCCGAGACACCCGCCGGGATGCCTCATCCCATTCGGGGCGCACGCCCAGCAGCGCCAGCACCTCGGCGATGTCGTCACCGGAGGTCCGCATGGCGCTGGTACCCCACACCGACAGGCCGACCGACTCTGGATAGCTGCCGGTGTCGTCGAGGTAGCGCTGGATCAGCGAATCCGCCATCGCCTGGCCGGTCTGCCACGCCAGCCGCGACGGTACCGCCCGCGGGTCGACCGTGTAGAAGTTGCGGCCGGTCGGCAGGACGTTGACCAATCCGCGCAGCGGCGAACCCGAAGGCCCAGGGCGGATGAAACCGCCTGCCAGTGCGCGCATTACCGCATCCAGCTCCTCGGCAGTACCGGCCAGCCGCGGGACTACCTCCGTGGCCGCGAACCTCAGTACCGCCTGCACGTTCGGATCGTCGTGCAAGGTGGCGATCGCCGCGACGTTCCACCCGCCGGCCTCCATCGCTTCGATCAGCGCACGGGCTCGGCCTTCGATCTCATCGACAGCCCTTGTCCCGGCGCCTTCCTTCAGCCCCAGTGCCGCACGCAGGCCGGGCACCGCCTGATCCCGGCCGCCCCATACCTGCGAGGCACGCAGGATTGCCAGTACCAGGTTGACCCGAGGCGGACCTACCGGAGCGCCGCCCAACACGTGCAGTCCATCGCGAATCTGGGCGTCCTTGATCTCACAGAGCCAGCCGTCGACGTGGAGGATGAAGTCGTCGAATTCCTCATCGTCCGGTCGGTCTTCGAGACCGAGATCGCGGTGTAGTTCCGCGGCATGCATCAGGTTCCAGATCTCACCGCGGATGGCCGGCAGCTTCGCCGGATCCATCGAGGCGATATTGCCGTACTCGTCCAAAAGTTGTTCCAGCCGCGCGATGTCGCCGTAGCTTTCCGCACGCGCCATCGGCGGGATGAGGTGGTCGACGATGGTGGCATGTGCGCGCCGTTTGGCTTGTGCGCCTTCGCCGGGATCGTTGACGAGGAACGGATAGATCAGCGGCAGGTTGCCGATGGCCGCGTCGGTGGCGCATTCCGCTGACAGCGCAGCGTTCTTGCCGGGTAACCATTCCATCGAGCCGTGCTTGCCGAGATGCACCACCGCATGCGCGCCGAAACCCTCCTCCAGCCAGCGGTACGCCGCGAGGTAATGGTGGCTCGGCGGCAAGTCGGGGTCGTGATAGATGGCGATGGGGTTCTCGCCGAAACCACGCGGCGGCTGGATCATCAGCACGATGTTGCCCGTTCGCAGTGCGGCAACGACGATTTCGCCGGCATCGTTGACGAACAACTGACCCGGCGCCGGGCCCCAGGCGTCGACCATCGAGTCGCGCAAGGCCGCGGGGAGATCGGCGGTCCACGCACCGTACTGCTCGGCGGTAATCGTCACTTGGGCATCGGTGAGCTGCGCACTGGTCAGCCACTGCTCGTCCTGCCCGCCCGCGGCGATCAGCGTGTGGATCAGCCGGTCCCCGGCTTCGGTCTCGTCCTCGATGTCCAGCACACCAAACCCGTCGCCGATGTCGTAGCCCGCCTCGGCAAGGCGTCGCAACAGCCGCACGGTCGAGACCGGAGTGTCGAGGCCAACCGCATTTCCCACCCGGGAATGCTTGGTAGGGTACGCCGACAGAACCAGTGCCAGCTTTTTATCCTTATTCGGAACATGGCGCAGCACAGCATGTTTGACCGCGATACCGGCGACTCGCGCACAGCGTTCCGGGTCGGCGACGTAGTGGGGCAGGCCGTCGGCGTCGATCTCCTTGAAGGAGAACGGCGCGGTGATGATGCGGCCGTCGAACTCCGGTATCGCGATCTGGGTGGCCGAATCCAGCGGCGTCACACCGTCGGTGCCGGCCACCCACTCCGCTCGCGAAGAAGTCAGGCACAGGCCCTGCAGCGTGGGGATGTTGAGCGCGGCGATGCGCTCGATGTCCCACGACCCGTCCTCACCGCCCGCGCTAACTCCCGACGGCTTGGAACCGCCGGCAGCGAGCACACTGACCACCAACGCATCCAACGATCCCAGGGCGTCATACACCTCCTGGGGAGCGCTGCGCAGAGATGACGCGAAGATCGGCACGCCCACCCCCGCGCCGGTGGCGTCAATCGCCTCTACCAGGGCGTGCGCGAATCCGGCGTTGCCACTGATCTCATGCGCCCGGTAGTACAGCACCCCGACGCGCACCTTGTCTCGGGCTGAATCCGACACGTCCTCCAGCGCGGCGGCCCCGCCGGGCCGCTTCCCGTATCCCCACTCCGGGATGGCGACCGGCTCATCAAATCCTTCGCCAGTGAGAAGCACTGTGTCACAGAGAAACGCATGTAACTGAGCCAGATTCACCGGGCCACCCTCAACGAGGTAGGCGTGCGCCTGCGCCGCGACGCCAATGGGCAGCGTGGAGCACTCCATCAGCTCCGCGCTCGGTTGCCGCTCACCACCGAGCACCACAAGCGGCAGCCTACTGGCACGGAGCTCGTTGAGCTGCGGCTCGATCTCCGCCGATGACCCGAGGACACGGAGCACAACGATGTCGGAGCCGGATATCACCGGGCTGAGGTCCTGGCGCACCGGGTTGCCAAGGTTGAAGGCGGCCCTGCTAGCACGAGCAGAGAGCAGGTCGGTATCCGACGTGGATAGCAACGCGATACGACGCGCTTGAGACGCACTGGTCATCCTGGGCCTCCTACTAGGGGTTCTCGCCCCTCGATTCGGATGTCCCGTGGCCAGTATCTGGCTAGAGGTAGCGATCACTTGGTGTGGCGCGACCCTCACAGTGGCGGAACCGCCCCGGGTTTACACCGGGTTCCTACGCCACGAGACCTACCCCGCCATCGTAGAGCAGTCGCAACATCGGCATATCTGCAAGGTTTCCAGCCGCGCCCGCTGTGATCAGCGGCGACACCCATCGGCGGGTCAAGCTGGCATACTTCGATAAGTCGCCGTTCAATCGCGCCGCGCTTGATGACCGCACTGACGGTGTGGCAGCCGCGCGTGCCTTCAACGGATTTCCCGCACCCCGAGGGTCTCTAGGAGCGCCCCGGCACGGGTGCGGCTGCGCTAACCTCTGCGAGGGTAGGCCCTCGACGTTGGGCTCATCATCTATCCATAGCGTCGGGGATCCATCTTTCCTTACAGGAGATCGCGATGACATGCGCCTTTTCTCACCGCTCATATCTCGCATCTACGCCGTTCGCGCGCCGATTCGGCGCCTATGCGCTGCCCCTGAATCTGCGTACAGCAGGGGCGCGATGAGCTACACCAAGCCACCATCGTTCGACGTAACTGCGCTGCGTGTACCGATCGACCCGCCCAGCGTAGAAGTCGCCGCCGCGGCCGCCGAACGGCTGGTCGACCACTCGGTCGTCATGCCGCCGGGCGCGGCTGCCGCCACACTGGGTGACCTCGCGGTCTGGCTCGCCGCGACGCAGAACCAGGTCCTGCCCCGACAGCTCATCAACGTACGGCTGGTCATCTTCGCCGGAGATCACGGCGTCACCGGCGGCGGCGAGTCAGAATCCCTCTCGGAACCCACTGGGGAAAAGGTCCGCGCGGCACTCGCGGAACTGCGTGGCGTCAATTCTCTGGCAGCCGCGCACGGCGTGACGGTTCGAGTGCTAGATCTCGCCGTAGACGACGATTTCGACGACCTGGCGGAGGAATCCCGGGCCGCGTTGCAGGCGTACAAAGTTCGCCGCCGCAGCGGTGCCATCGACGTCGAGGACGCGCTTTCTCAGTGTGAAGTTCACACAGCCCTGGCTGCTGGCGCCGCAGTGGCACATGAGGAGATTGCCGCCGGTGCCCAGCTACTAATCAGCGGCGAACTCGGCGGCGAAAACCTCACCTCCGCAGCCGCATCGGTGGCCGCCACACTCGGGTTGCCCGCAAGCTCCGTCGTTGGCCGCGGAGGCGGCATCGACGACTCCGCGCTGCAACGCACGACTGCCGTGATTGCGTCTGCGCTATCCCGTGCCGGTGACCGGGTAGGAGACCCGATGACTGCCCTTGCTGCCCTTGGCAGCGCCGATCTGGCCGCCTCCACCGGGTATCTTCTCACTGCGGCCCGCTGCGGCATCCCGGCGCTAATCGGCGGGTTGCCAGCGACCGCCAGTGCGCTCATCGCCGATGCTATCGCCGCCGGGGCGGCCGCATGGTTTACCGCCGGTCACCGTTCCGCCAATGATCCGGCGCAAGCGTTGGCATTGACCCAGCTTGGGCTGACTCCCCTCATCAACCGCACGCTCCCGTTCGGCGAAGGGTCTGGCGCAGTGGCTGCGGTGCCACTGCTACGTAGCGCTGCTGCAATGCTCATCCAGACCGCACTACCCAGTGATCTCACGCTCGACTGACCTGGAGCCGACTCGTCAGCACGTAAGGATTGCTGTCCGATCGCTAGTAAGTCGTCGCAGTGGTGGCGTGCGTAACACGCATCGCACGAACCGCGGGAGCCACCGACGGCGCCAACAGCTCCGACCTATCGTCGGGATATCGGACCTCGACGACTGCGGAGCTGGCGAAACGATACGGTCGGCCTACCACAATGCCCGCGAATTGCTTTCGCAGACGCGACATCTCAACCCGCACGGCGCCGACACGGCTGGGATCACCGTGGAGGTCGGCGGCCAGCTCAGGCGCCGATCGACCTTGCGTGCGTACCGCCAGGATTAACAGGATCTCCGCATGTCGTAGCGAGATGTCATGCCGCCAGCTGCCGAACTGACCGACCATCTCCAAAACCGGTGCCGCGCTGTCATGCAGATCAAGCGTCACCTGCGCTATCGCAGGCTCCGTCTCTTCGATGACCGGCCGGACCAGCCAGCCGCCCGGCAGCGTCTCGACATCGCACATTCCAAGCGACGGCACCCACAGGTGGCCGGGGGTAACGTCCGGTGGTAGCAGGATCCGACTTTGCACCGGTACCGCGCCCACCGCAGCTACCCAGCCGTCGGTATCAACCGCGAGGGCAGGCGAGCCAATTCGGGCCAAGATGGGTGCCGCGACAGCGCGGAGTCGGTTTAAGGATTGATCCCGCCGTTCACGCAAACGAGATTCAGCCAACCGCGCCACAGTGTCAATGAGTGCCAAGGTAGTCGGATGGACGGTGGCCGCCGGCCCGGTCACGTCGATCACCCCCATTACCCGCCCCGTGCTCGGATCACGGATCGGCGCGCCTGCACACGTCCACGGATGCTGGCTGCGGTTGTAGTGCTCAGCACAGAACACTTGTACCGCGCGCTGGGACACCAATGCGGTGCCAAGTGCGTTGGTGCCCACGGTGTTTTCCGCCCAGTGCGCACCCTCGACAAATCCAAGTTTGTCTGCGTTGAGGAGAACCTTTGTTGAACCAGATCGCCACAGCACCCGACCCTCGGCATCTGCGAGGGCAAAGATGCTGTCGCCACCGGAGATAAGCGAACTCAGACATCCCGACACCTCGTCGACGACAGATATCAGCCCAGAATCCTGGCGTAGAGTCTCCACGGTGCTGGCGCCCGCCACGGGCGGGGTCCGACGGTCAGGCCGCAGACCCTTAGTTATCAACCGTTGCCAGGAATCCCATATGACCCGCCGCGGGCGGGTCGGCGCAAGTTTTCCTGCCATCGTTGCGTCGTAGACCGCCGACATCAGCCTCGCATATTTGCGGGGATCTTCACCGGGCGCCACGGCCGGCTCGGGGTGAGCGGTGCCACGCATTTCCAACCTCTTCTTCAACCTCGTCGTCGTGAGAGATCTTGCGCCACGGGTCTCCCTCGTTGAGTTGCGGTTCGACGCCAGTCATAGCTGTGGTAGGACCATAATCAGGCTCTCCTGACGTCGATGTGGATCACCGAGCGTGTGGTATGGGGCAGCGATGGTGAGTGGGGCGCACGGACGGTGATCTAGGTTCGAAGGCTCTGACCCCAATCGATCCAGGAGCCGTCCGTGCGCGCATCAACCCTACTCAATTCCCTGTTCGACCTGCCCGGTGTGCGGGTCGGCAAGGCTGCCGTGGTGGACGGTGAGCTGCAGGTGACAGTCAGCCTGCGCCGGCGGCGGCTGTGCTGCCCGCAGTGTTCGTTTACCACCCGGCACCGCTATGACACCCGTGAGGTGGACTCATCGTGGCGACATCTGGACATGGGTGGGCGGGTATGCCGGATCGTGTTGCGCCGCAGACGGCTGCGCTGCTGCGAGCATGGTGTGTTGGCCGAAGCGGTGCCGTTCGCGCGTCCTGATTCCCGCCACACCCTCGACTTCGAGGATCTGGTGGCGTGGCTGGTCACCAAGACCGACAAGACCACCGTGAGCACCTTCGCCCGCATCGCCTGGCGCACCGTGGGCGCGATCTGCGAGCGGGTCGCCGCCGACGTGTTAGACCCCGACCGGCTGCGCGGGCTGGTCGACATCGGCGTCGATGAGATCTCCTGGCGCACACACCACCGGTATTTGACGCTGGTCTCCGACCACGACAGCGGCACCATCGTGTGGGGCAAACCCGGTAAGGACACCGACACCTTGGGCGCGTTCTTCGACGAGCTGCCCGACGGCGGCGCATCCATCGAGGCGGTGTCGATGGACATGGGACCGGCCTACGCCAAAGCCGTGCGCGAGCGGGCACCAGCGGCGGTCATCTGCTTTGATCCCTTCCACGTTGTCAAAGTCGTCACCGATGCGCTTGAGGCGGTGCGCCGCCAGGTCTGGCAGGCCGCCCGTGCGCTGCCCGACCAGCAGATCGCCAAAACCTTCAAGGGGGCGCGCTGGGCGCTGCTGAAAAACCCCGCCGACCTCACCGACATGCAGGCCCAAACCCTACGGGAAATGAAACGCAGCGGTGGAATGCTTTGGCGCGCCTACCAACTCAAAGAAGCGCTGCGCGAAGTCTTCGCCGGCGACCTGGATGCCGGCACTGTCGGCGAGCTCCTCGACCGCTGGTGCGCACGCGCCCAGCGCAGCCGCATCCCCGAGTTCATCAAAGCCGCACGTACCATCCGCAAACACCGCGCCGGCATCGACGCCGCTATCGATCGCGGACTGTCCAACGGCCGCCATGAAGGGCTCAACACCAAGGTTCGACTTCTCATCCGACGCGCCTACGGCTTCCACAGCGCCCAGGCCGCGCTAGCGCTCATCCTCCTGGCGTGCGGACCCGTCACCCTCGAACTCCCATACCACACCCAGGGTCATCCACATTCACGTCAATAGAGCCCATAATCACTTGTCGCTGTGCGGTCAATGCTCTGCTGGTGTTTGACCCGAATCTAATCCTCTCGCGGCGGTCATTATCTCCGAGTTGCTCCTTAGTCCAGCCCTCCGCAACATCGCCGACAACACCGATGCTGTCAGCAGCACTGGGCCCAGTCACATAGAGACTCAGTTACGCGAAGAGGACCGCCTCGGGCGTCGCGCCCACCGCGATCGCCTCCAATTACCTGTTCCGCGAACCGCGTTCACGACGGATGCTCGGCGACATCGCCCTTGCTGTCGTCGGGGTTCTTTGCATTCAACTCGGCGCCGGGCCACCGATCATCATGCCCCAATCCCGCAAGGTCGGGCAGTTGCTCATTCCACCTGAGCAGCCTGTAGTCAACGCGCAGAGGGGCTGGGACCTGGCTACATGTAACGCAATGTAACTCTTGTGCACTTTCGCCGGGGAGATGTGTGCTGTGTTACACACATCCGCAATTGAGCCCCTCGTCACAAATGGCGGCCGACAGCCGCAGCAGGCATTCCGACCTGCCGACTCGTATCTGCCGACATGCCTGAAGCGCCCCCATAAGGAGACAAGTCATGACCCTATCCATCACGGTCGACAACGAGGCGCGCACCGTTGCGTCAGCGTTCATGCACATCAACGGGGCCTCGGTACCCGCGCGGAGCGGTGCCACTTTCCCGACGACAGACCCAAGCACTGGCCGACACATCGCTGACGTGCCTCGCGGTGACTCCGTCGATGTTGACCACGCGGTTCAGGCGGCAGCCGACGCCGCCATCGAATGGCAGTTCAGCGACGCCATCACGCGGGCCGGTCTGCTGCGTCGGCTCGGCGCGCTCGTGTCTGAGAATGCGGATGAGCTGGCGAGAATCGAATCCATTGATTCGGGGCACTATCTCGGGAAGGCACGCGAGCTGGTTGATGCGATGCCGTTGTGGCTTGAGTACTGGGCTGGGGCAGCAGATAAGGTCGGCGGACGCACCATCGCGGTCCCGGGGAACAAGATCAGCTTCACGCTGCTTGAGCCGCTGGGCGTGACGGCTCACATCATTCCCTGGAACTATCCGCTGCTGATTCTGGTCCGCTCGGTTGCGCCCGCACTGGCCCTCGGTAACACGTGCGTGGTCAAGCCGGCCGAGGACACTTCGCTTTCAGCGCTCAAGTTCGCCGAGCTGGTACAGGAAGCTGGGTTCCCCGACGGGGTCTTTAACGTGGTCACCGGGTACGGAGCCGAAGCGGGAGCGGCTCTGGCCGCCCACCCCGAGGTCCGGGGAATCACGTTCACCGGTTCCACCGAAACCGGACGCGAGATCGCTCGCCTCGGCGGCCAGCACATCGCCCAGGTGAACCTTGAACTCGGAGGCAAGAGCCCGTTGGTGGTGTTCCCGGATGCCCCACTCGAAGATGCCGTTGAAGTTGCCGTCCAAGGCTTCTGCTCGCGCGCGGGACAGGTATGTGTGGCGGGCAGCCGGCTCTTTCTGCACGAAGACATCGCCGACCAGTTCCTGGAGATGCTCGTCGCGCGACTGCGCACAGCCGTGATCGGCGACCCCTTCGACGACAACACCCAAATGGGTCCGTTGGCCTCACAGAAGCATTTCGACCGGGTCCGGGAGTACATCGAAATCGGCAAGCAGGAGGCCACGCTGCTCTATGGTGGCGGCCAACCCGAGCACGCAGCGAGCGCTGGGTTCTTCGTGGAACCAACGGTTTTCGTCGACGTACCCAAGGATGCGCGGATCGCCCGCGAGGAGATCTTCGGCCCTGTCACCGCCGTCATGCGCTGGTCCTCGGTGGAGGATCTGATCGCGACGATCAATGACTCCGACTACGGCCTGTTCGCGGTTTTGTGGTGCCAAGACATCACCTCCGCACTCGATACGGCCAAGCGCCTCCAAGTGGGCTCGGTGATGATCAACGACTGGTTCGGCGAGCTGCCGATGACTCCCCACGGGGGCCACAAGCAATCCGGCACCGGCCGCGAAGAGGGCCTCGAAGCAGTCCACGGCTACACCCAGGTCAAACACATCGGGATCAACCTTGACAGGTCCCCAGCAAAAGCCAGCAATTGGGCCGGAGCACCCCTGTAACTAGCCATCACAACCATTTCGGGCCGGCAACAACAACCGCATCGGCCCGCGATGCCTACACACCCACGAAGGAGACACGATGAGCAACGACGACGACCAGACACCCGCTCCCTTCGGAGCCCCTGCGCTAGGAACCGATCGCCCGGATCAGCCACACTTCGAATCCGGTCGACCACGACTGGGTGGCCTGGCCACTCCAATCGTGTTCAGCGAAACGGAGACGAAGGTCATCGCCGCGCTGGCCGACACGATCGTGCCGCCCGGCAACGGCTTTCCTGCAGCCAGCGAGGTCGGCATCGCCGACTTCTTTAGCCGTTATACGACCCCAACTGGTTTCCGCGCCAAACACTTTCCATATTTGGAGGAAGACGTCTTGAAGGCTGCGCTGGCGAGCCTCGGTGAGGGCTTCCTTGCGGCTGGGACCAAGTCTCGCGCGAACGAGGTGGAGCGGCTGGAAAAAGATCAGGAGGAGCTTTTCACCCAACTCCGAAGCCTGGTCTACTACGGCTACTACTCCGCCGCCGAGGTCACCACGGCGATTCAACACGAGATACCCGCGGGCCGTGATTACCACGGGCCACCATTGCCCTACGGCTATCTGGACTGCATCGAAGACTGGGACGAGGCGGCGTTGGCTTCGGCTGGCCAAGGTTCTGGATACGTGACGACCGAAGACGTCGTCCGGGTCGACCTCAGCAAACTGACATGGCCGCACACGCAACAAGTGAAGGAGAACGCGAAGTGACTTCGACGACCGACGAAACCGATGTCCTAGTGATCGGCGCTGGACCTGGCGGCGCGGGCCTGACGCTCGAACTCGTCCAAGCCGGCTACAAGGTGACATGCCTCGAGCAGGGCCCGTGGGTCACCCCTACAGAACATCCCCACTACCACCGAGAATGGGAGATCGAGAAGCAGCGAGGGTGGGCCTACGACCCGAACGTCCGTGGACTTCCAGAGGACTATCCGGTCACCGGTTTCACCACGCCGTATCTGATGAACAACGTTGGCGGCAGCACGATGCACTATGCCGGTCACTGGCCGCGCTATAAGCCGGTCGACTTTCGCAAGGGCACCGAACACGGGCTCGAGGGCACCATCGACTGGCCCATTAGTTACGAGGATCTCGCACCCTATTACGACAAGAACGACGCGATCTACGGCATCTCCGGCATGATCGGTGACCCGTCGTACCCGGATCGCACTGGGGTAGACCGGGATCCGCCGGTGAAGCCAGGAAAGCTGGGCCGCAACTTCGCCTCCGCATTGGGCGGCCTCGGCTGGCACTGGTGGCCGTCCGATAACGCCATCATCACGCGACCACGCGAGAACCGTGAAGCTGACATCGCCGCGGGCAATGAGCTCTCGGGCAGCCCGACCGGATCACTGAGCACTCCGACGCACACACATTGGCCATTCGCGATCGCCTTAGGCGCCGACCTGCGGACCCATGCCCGCGTCGAGCAGATCCACGCGAAGAATGGCAAGGCGACGGGCGCGACTTACATCGATACTCGTACCGGTACCCGACACGAGATCAACGCGAAGATCGTCGTTGTTGCCGCCAGTGGTATCGGCTCCCCCCGCTTGCTGTTGATGAGCGCGCAGAAGGGCCACCCCGACGGGTTGGCCAACAGCAACGGAATGGTGGGCAAGTACTTGATGCACCACATCTTCGCGTTCTGCGACGCCTGGTTCGACAAGCCGATGGAGGGCTACAAGGGCGCGTTCGGTGCGCCCCTGTATTCACACGAGTTCTACAATACCGACGTCGAGCGAGGGTTCGTCAACGGCTTCGGCATGCAGGTGGCCCGCAGCTTCGGCTCGGCCTACACCGCGATGGGAAGTCATACGGGCTACGTCGCCCCCTGGGGAGAAAACCACCGCAAGTTCTTCAACGAGCACTTCGGCAATCACCTCATGGTGTTCATGTTCGGTGAGGACCTACCCGTGGAGACGAACTGCGTCACGCTCAATCCAGACGTCAAGGACTCCAGCGGGCTGCCCGCCGCACACGTCAACTGGGAACCCCACCAGAACGATATCGCGCTCGCCAATTACGGGATCGACCGCATCTTCGACGCCGCCCGAGCACTGGGCGCGGTCGAGACGAACGACACCGGCGTTCTCAACCCGCCCCCCGCCTGGCATCTCATGGGTACCTGCCGCATGGGTAACAACCCGCAGGATTCGGTGACGAACAAGTGGCATCAAACATGGGATGTGCCCAACCTCTTCGTCGTCGACGGTAGTTCGCTCACCACTGGCGGCGCGGTCAACCCGACATCGACCATCGGTGCACTGGCGGTCCGGGCCGGCGAGTACATCGCGCAGCGCTTCACCGACATCGTCGAACAACGCACCACTCCCAGCAATGCGGATGCGCCGGCTATCTAGCTAGTGCTAGTCGAGACCGTCTCGCCAGTCCGCCTACTTGACAGCAGGAGCGACGGCCTGCGGATCCGCCAACTCGCAAGGAGCACAACAGATGTCAACAGCCCAGCTTCCGCCGAAAGGGGGGCCGACCGAACCACAACCAACACTCGATCCCTCCCACGCCACCGACTCGGCGCGGCACAAACCCCAACAGCACCGCTGGGTGATCTTCGGCCTGGCCAACCTCGCGGTGGTGCTCGCCCTGTCGGTGGCGGGATGGTACCTACTCGCCGACCCTGAGCTAAGCCCGTGGAGTTTCTACCCGATGCCGTTCAACGCGACGCTGTTCTGGGCGATCCTCTTCGTCGTGTTCATCGGTTTCAACGCCGAGTTCGCGGGGTTCAACCGGCTTGCTCAGCCATGGCGTGGCCTGGCGATCACGACCGCAACAGCGGTGTTCGCGGTTGTGGTGACGTGGCTGCTCTCGGCAGGACTCGGCAACATCGATTTCGACTTCGCGCCTGGCAGGGACGGTGGTCTCGGATATTTCACCGGTGCCCTCTTTGTCCTGTTCGGATTCGGCACCTTCGTGATCGCCGTGCTCAATTGGCAGCACTGGCCCTGGCCACAACTCGGCCTGCAGCAACCAGCCGTCGGCCTGGCTGAGATCGCAGCTGTCGCCGGACCCACCATGCTGCTGTACTTCGTCCTTGGGCTGCCCGCGGTCACCGCCGCAGACTCACACCCGGTCATGGCTCTCGATACGCTGATGGGCTGGTTCTACAGCGTCATCGTCTCGATAATCCTCACCGGCCAGGCACTGGATAACTGGCCATGGCGCCTAGCGGGCAGTCCGGGTCGGGTCGCCCTCACCTCCACTATCGGCAACCTGGTGCTAGCCTCGATTTTTCGCGCAATGCCCCGGGTGGAGTGTGTTGATACGCGAAAGTGCCTGTCCTGCAAGGAATAATAGGACTTCTTAACGGTTCCATTAGCCTGGCTGGAAGGCACTTCGCAGGTGAAGAGTAGCGCAGCGGTTTCCCGAGTGAAAGTGTCCGCGGATGGTCATGGCGTCGTGTCTCACGCCGGGGTGGGGATGCTGCGGGAACTGGCGGATCTGTCCGGGCTGTCGGCGGGGGTCACCGCGGCGTTGGCCGACACCTATCGGGGCCCGTGGATCTACCCGCCGGGGGCGGTGTTCGCCGATCTCGCCGCGGCGGTCGCTGACGGCGCGACCTGCATCGACGGGGTCGGGCAGTTGTGCGGGGACCGTGAGCACGTGTTCGGTCCGGCCGCCTCGACGACCACGATGTGGCGGCTGGTCGACGAGCGGATCGACGCCGCGCACCTGCCGGCGATCCGGGCGGCGCGCTGCGATGCGCGGGCGGCGGCGTGGGCTGCCGGGGCTGCGCCGGCCGCTGGCAGGTGGCTGCACATCGACCTCGACGCCACCATCACCATCGACCATTCCGACAACAAGGAGAACGCGGCCGCGACCTGGAAGAAGACCTACGGTCACCACCCGCTGCTGGCGTTCCTGGACCGCCCCGAGGTCGCCGGCGGCGAAGCGCTGGCCGGGCTGCTGCGAGCGGGCAACGCCGGCAGCAACACCGCCGCCGATCACATCACCGTGTTGGGCTGGGCGCTGGAATCGCTGCCGGCCGCCTACCGACCCGACCCGCACGATCCCACCGCCCACAAGATCCTGGTGCGGTCGGATTCCGCCGGTGCCACGCACAAGTTCGCCGCCGAATGCCGCAGGCAAGGGGTGGGGTTCTCGTTCGGGTTCGCCGTCGACGCCCGCGTGCGCGACGCGGTCGACACCCTCAACCTCGCCGAGGCCTGGTATCCGGCGATCGACTCCAGCGGCGCGATCCGCGACGGCGCCTGGGTCGCCGAGGCCACCGGCCTGGTCGAGATGAGCAGCTGGCCCGAGGGCACCCGGCTGATCCTGCGCAGGGAACGCCCCCACCCCGGCGCGCAGCTGCGGTTCACCGACGCCGACGGGATGCGGGTCACCGCCTTCATCACCGACACACCCAACGGCGTCGTCGACGGGCAACTCGCCGGCCTGGAGCTGCGGCATCGCCAACACGCCCGCGTCGAGGACCGCATCCGCGAGGCCAAAACCACCGGGCTGCGCAACCTGCCCTGCCACGGCTTCGATGCCAACGCTGCCTGGCTCGAAATCATCCTCACCGCAACCGATCTCGTGGCCTGGACCAAACTCATCGGCTTCGCCGACCAGCCCGACATCGCCGGCTGCGAGATCGACACCTTCCGCTACCGCGTCCTGCACGTCGCCGCCCGCATCACCCGCGCCGCCCGACGCACCCACCTGCGCATCGACGCCACATGGCGCTGGGCCCACGCCATCGCCACCGCATGGCAGCGTCTGCGCACCGCCTTCGGTTGACCACCGCACCACACGTCCACCACGACCCGAAAGACCCACCGGCCCTGGAAAGCCCGCCACACCGAGCGACACCGGCCAAACCGTCACACCCACCCACCGAAACCGCGCCCGAACAGCCCCAGCCGACCCCGAACCGCACTCCGACCAATTCGCACGCAAAATCGAGGCTAGGAACCATCTTCTATATCCTGGCCAGACAGCTCGTCGAGGTCCTCCTGGGTTCAGACACGACGGCCGCGCTCGGCATCACTATCAACCAGTTCCCCGCCCAGATTGGTGTCTGCTGGGTCTTCTGGATGATTCTGTGGGCCAACGCGTTTGGCAACAGACCGACAGGCCTCAATATGGCGGTGAACTACGCCATCCGGACCGCACTAACGTTGGCGTTGGCCGTGGTCAGCTTCATCTTTTACTACCGGTTCGCCGCAGAACACATCCTGCACGAGGCTGCGGTCGCACCAGGTATCAACGGTAACGCGCTGGGATTCGTCGATTGGATGGTGTTGATGACCCTGCTCTACGTGGTGGGTTTCGAGTCGCTGGGGCTGCGACGACTGATGAAGGACGATCCAACCGTGGCGACGCTTTAGTGATGCTTTGAATCAAAGTCCTTCTAGCGAGCTCGTGAATCACCGGTCTCCCGCTGGGCGGGTGCGCGTGGGCCTGATGAAGCACCGCTGATGAATAAGTGTGTCGCACAACAGTGCAGACACAGCGGAGGGCCTCTGATAGAGGAACACCCGAACACGCATCCGCGAAGAAATGGAAAGGGCTGAAACGCCCTGGAAATGCTGGAGGCCTTGATGTGCCCCGGGTTCGGCGATGTCGCCATACTTGGTTTCAGACACGGGCTAAGCGGATTGGTGTAGCGATTCGAACCCTATCGGAGTGCGCATCGGTGTTGGCCAGCGCGATCGCCTGGCGCAGATCGAAGACGACGGGCCGCGGTGCTCTTGCCGTTCTGCTGATTCGCGGCGTTGATCTCGTTCTGGCTGTTCACATCGGGCTGGGCGGAGGTGACCTTGATGCCGTACTTATCGGAGAAGGTGTCGATGATCTGTTCGTCACATTCAGTGCAGACTCGGCTTTGGCCGCCTTCACCAGGCTGTCTATCCCGCCGAAGTTCTGTGCCGAGATGTGCTCATTTGCAGACACTATCGCGACATCAGGTCATTGGCGGGCGGTTCTGAGGTAGTCGGTTGGAGATGTTTGGACCAGCCGAAGGCGCAACAGATCGCACAGACGGTCGCCAGCAGCCCCAGCGCGGTCAGCATGGCCGGGTAGCTGAAGAAGTGCGCGAGCCCGGCCAACACGGCGGGCACGAGGAAGCCGACATACGCCAGCGAGTAGTACACCCCGGAGATGCCTGCGAGCTCGTCGGGATCGGCGATGCGTTGAATCTCCAGCAGGCCGGACACGATCGCGATGCCGTACGCGCAGCCGAGGAGCATGGCGACCAGCAGTGCGGCGACGGGGGAGCGGGTGATTGCGGTCGCCACGGCGGCGAAGACCCCCATCGTCATCAGCACCATCGAGATCACCACGGCCCGTGCGCTGGACCGGTCGTCGAGGCGTCGGGCGATCGGTTGGACCAGGACGCCACACAACAGCGTCAGGACCGTCAGCCCGGCGGTGTACAGCAGCGCCCATGACCCGAGCTGGTCGGCGACCAGGGCGGGCACGATGGCGTAGGCGATGCCCGCAGAGCCAAAGATCCACGGCGCCATCGGAACAACGACGCGCACAAAGCGCCGGTGCCCGGCCGCGGGCACCCGCAACCGATCCACCATGGTCCTGGCGACGGCAGCACCATGGGTCTCCACCGCACGAGGTTGCAGTGCCCACAGCGCGGGCAGGCACAGCGTCGCATGCAGCACATAGGTGAGGACCAGCGGTTGCGGGGCGAATGCCGCCAGCAGTCCCGCGAACAGCGGGCCCAGCCCGAAGCCGACTGTCAACCAGATCGACGCCCGCCGCGCTCCCGTCCCGGGTGACGCGTCGTCGAACGGCGGCTTGGACAGTTCGGTGATCCACGCTGACCCCACGGCCATCGCGATGCCGACGGCGAGGCCGCTGAGCAGGCGGCCGACGAACAGGGCCGGGAATCCCCACAGGTCGCCCACGGCCAGGATGACGCTGCCTGCTGCCGAGGACGCGACACCGAACAGCATCACGCGCCGTCGACCGTGTCGGTCCGACAGAGCCGAGGCGACCAGCAGACCCGGCACCAGGCCCAGGACGTACGCCCCGAGCAGCATGTCGACATCCACCTGTTCGATCCCTCAACTCGCATGATCGTGGCTCGAAACAGCGGGGACAGATCAGGTGGACTCGAAATCGGGGACTCGCCACAATCAGTAAGGGCGTGAACTGATTTCCGCCCCAGCCAATGCAGGCCACAGCACAGGCCACTGCGGCCCAGGGTCGAATCGTCATCCCAGCACCACCCGATACGTCGCTTCCAGATGGGTCAGCAGGGCGGCTTCGAATGACTGCGGGTCGCGTTGGCGGATCGCGGCGGCTAGCTGCTGGTGTTCGTCGGTGAGTTGCGCCAGACGGGCGGAATTCCGTTGTGCCACATCGGAGATCATGCGCCGCTGACGATCGCTGAGGGATCCGTAGAACCGCTGTGCGATGGTGTTGCCCGCCGCCTCGACTATGCGCCGGTGAAACGCGTCGTCGGCGGCCGAATACTGACGGAGATCCTGTGCTGCCGCACTGCGACGCTGCTGATCGATCAGTTCGATCAACTCGCCGAACAATGCGGCCACCTTGTCCTCCCAGCGGTAGACAGCGTCTAACAGTTTGTCGATCATCTCTGAGGACTTCTCAGCTCGCGTGGCCATCGTGTTCTCTCCCTTAACTGCGATATGCGTTGCGTGCAACGCTTCCCCTCGATCTGTCGGTTTACGTCTTCTTGTCTGGGTCGCGACGTCGTCGCGTCTCGCGCCGCATCTCACCGAAAACAGGTTCGGCGTTGGGCGTGGATCGTTCGACGACGCGGCGCCGCTCCTCGGCTTTGCAGACTTCATCATTTTTTGGGCTCTATTGACGTGAATGTGGATGACCCTGGGTGTGGTATGGGAGTCCGAGGGTGACGGGTCCGCACGCCAGGAGAACAAGTGCTAGCGCGGCCTGGGCGCTGTGGAAGCCGTAGGCGCGGCGGATGAGCAGTCGAACCTTGGTGTTGAGCCCTTCATGGCGGCCGTTGGACAGTCCGCGGTCGATAGCGGCGTCGATGCCGGCGCGGTGTTTGCGGATGGTACGTGCGGCTTTGACGAACTCGGGGATGCGGCTGCGCTGGGCGCGTGCGCACCAGCGGTCGAGGAGCTCGCCGACAGTGCCGGCATCCAGGTCGCCGGCGAAGACTTCGCGCAGCGCTTCTTTGAGTTGGTAGGCGCGCCAAAGCATTCCACCGCTGCGTTTCATTTCCCGTAGGGTTTGGGCCTGCATGTCGGTGAGGTCGGCGGGGTTTTTCAGCAGCGCCCAGCGCGCCCCTTTGAAGGTTTTGGCGATCTGCTGGTCGGGCAGCGCACGGGCGGCCTGCCAGACCTGGCGGCGCACCGCCTCAAGCGCATCGGTGACGACTTTGACAACGTGGAAGGGATCAAAGCAGATGACCGCCGCTGGTGCCCGCTCGCGCACGGCTTTGGCGTAGGCCGGTCCCATGTCCATCGACACCGCCTCCAGGGATGCGCCGCCGTCGGGCAGCTCGTCGAAGAATGCGCCCAAGGTGTCGGTGTCCTTACCGGGTTTGCCCCACACGATGGTGCCGCTGTCGTGGTCGGAGACCAGCGTCAAATACCGGTGGTGTTTGCGCCAGGAGATCTCATCGACGCCGATGTCGACCAGCCCGCACAGCCGGTCGGGGTCTAACACGTCGGCGGCGACCCGCTCGCAGATCGCGCCCACGGTGCGCCAGGCGATGCGGGCGAAGGTGCTCACGGTGGTCTTGTCGGTCTTGGTGACCAGCCACGCCACCAGATCCTCGAAGTCGCGGGTGTGGCGGGAATCAGGACGCGCGAACGGCACCGCTTCGGCCAACACACCATGCTCGCAGCAGCGCAGCCGTCTGCGGCGCAACACGATCCGGCATACCCGCCCACCCATGTCCAGATGTCGCCACGATGAGTCCACCTCACGGGTGTCATAGCGGTGCCGGGTGGTAAACGAACACTGCGGGCAGCACAGCCGCCGCCGGCGCAGGCTGACTGTGACCTGCAGCTCACCGTCCACCACGGCAGCCTTGCCGACCCGCACACCGGGCAGATGGAACAGGGAATTGAGTAGGGTTGATGCGCGCACGGACGGCTCCTGGATCGATTGGGGTCAGAGCCTTCGAACCTAGATCACCGTCCGTGCGCCCCCACTCACCATCGCTGCCCCATACCACACGCTCGGTGATCCACATCGACGTCAGGAGAGCCATTTTTTGCCGCCCATCATGGGCGGCATCATGCCCATTCCGCAGCCGATAGGTCCGGCGCTGGCGGATGCTGCTCCGGTAGCGGGGGAACCGACGGCCAGACCGGATCCTGCGGGCGGACCGACGGCCGGGCTGGAACTCGACATCGGTGCGCCTCCTCCCCCGCCGTCGCCGGCACCGCCGGCCGGGCTGGTGCCGCCGCTGCCGAAGTCGCTGCCTGAGTCATCCGACGGTGAGCCCGAGCCGCCGCCGGTGTCGGGCATCTCGGGGGTTGCCTAGCTGCGGCATTCCGCCGCCGCCCATACCGGGCAGCGAGGACAGGCTCGACAGCGCCGAGAGCGGAGACGCGCCGCCGAGGCCGTGGGTAACTTGACCGACCGCCCCGGTACCAGCTCCCATGATCATCCCGGCCAATTTGGCGAGCATGCTCGCCGAATTGGGGGTCAGCACCGGCCAGCGGTGCTGCCGGGGTGGGGTTGGTCGGGGCCGTGGCGCCGCCGACGGGAGGATGATCCGCCGAGGTGGGGTCGCCGGTCTTGTTGTCGCCTTCACCGTGGTGTCCATGGCCCTCGTCGAGGCCCTCGTCCGCGCCGCCGGTCTTGGGTGCCGGGTGTGGGTTCAGCATTTCGGCTTGCACGATGGGTGGGGCGGGCGGTGGCGGTTTAGCCGCCCCGCCGATGGTCGGCGGCGCGGCGGTGGCGAAACCCTGGAAGGCGCTCATCACGGACGCGCGCTTGGTGGTCAAATCGTTCGACAAGGCCTCTACCTGGGCAGCGTTTGCCCCGCCGCTGGCCTGGTAATTGGCCAGCGCGACGTTGAGGCGCTGACTGAGATTGGTGAGCTCCTGTGGGTGATCAATGACGACGAGCAGCCACAACACGGCGACCAACGAAAGCGCGGACGCTGGCAACGACGCCCCGGTCGGCCTGCCTATCGGGCCAGATTCACTGACCTGGCGCTGGCTGGGCGACCGCCGCATTCTGTTGTTCCTCGGGCGGTCCGGCACCTTGCAGAACATGCACTACGCCGTCGGTGCCGCCCTGCAAGATCACTCGAATTTCTTCGATGATCGGTGGGATCGGTTCCTTCGATCCATCCCACCGATCCTCGGTGTGATTTATGACCCTGCCGAGATGGGCACCGGGATCGCGGTGCGCGACTACCACAAGGACCTCAAAGGCGTTGACCCCAAAGGGCGGCGCTATCACGCGCTCAACCCGCAGGTGTACTGGTGGACCCACGCTACGTTCATCGAACTCATCATCGCGATGAATGACCACTTCGGCACCCCGCTGACCAGCGAGGAGAAGGACCAACTCATCGCCGAAGGCATCACCTGGTGGCAGCGGTACGGGATGTCGAACTCGCCGACTACCGGCATCCACGACTACGCCAGCTTTGACGCCTACTGGCAACGGATGCTCGACACCGAATTGGAATCCAACGCCAGCACCGATTACGCCATCGGCGCGTCGGGCCGCAAAATGCCTCCGCCGCCGGGCCTGCCGGAACCAGTTTGGGCGTTGGTGCAGCGGCCAGTGACAGGCTTCAACGTGTGGCTGCTAAATGCGCTCATGCCCGCACGCGGTCGGGAAATCCTCGGGTTGCGCTGGACCCGGCGCGATCAACTCGCATTCCAGGTGTTCGCCGAAACGGTCAAACGGACCTGGCCGCTACTTCCCGAACGAGTTCGGTACTTCCCCCGCGCATACCAGAACATCAAACGTGCACGCCCCGATCCGGGCGCGCTGCCAAACCGGCTCTTCCGACTTAACAGGGGCGGAGCCTGGTTCTGGATGGCGCTCGCCGTGATTGGCGGGTGCAGGCCCACCGTACTCGGCGGCGTTGATTCTCGGGTGTCCTGAATCCGAACGCGATGCGCCCGATGTGTTTCACGATCCGGTTGTAGCCCTCACTGCGAGCGTTAGACAACCCGGTCTGAATGGCCAGGATCATCGGCTCCTGCCACGCTGAGATTGTTTCGGCGAGCTTGCCGATCTCGGGCACCGAGCACGCAGCGCAGAACGTGTAGAACCTGTACAGGGCATCGCGGATCTCGTAGGACAGTCCACCACGGTCGTTGCAGGCCAACACGTCTCGAAGGAGTTCCTTGGCAATCCACGCGGCGGCGATGTCCCCGCCCGGGTCAGCTGAGGTCAGCTTCTCGAACAGGGTGCGGCGTTGATCGTCGGTGAGTCGTTCGGCCGCGCGCAGCAGCCGGCGCCGGTTGATCCATTCCGGATCGCTCTTGTGTCCGCGCCGCCCGCGGTATGCCTGGGTGACGCGGCGGCGGACTCGATCCACCATCTCGTTGGCTTTCTTGACCAGGTGGAAGCGATCCACGATCAGCTTCGCGCGCGGCAATGCCTGGCGGGCGGCTTTGGCGTAGGCGCCCGACATGTCGATCGCGACGAACTCGATCCCGTCCTTCCAGGCCTGGTCACGCCGGTCGAGCCAGTCCGTCACCGGCCGCGCTGCACGCCCGTTGACCTGCACCAGCAACCCGCCGGTCCCGGTGATGTCGACCAGTCCGGTGTCCCAGCGGTCCACCCATGCGCGCACACCGGTGTCCGGGCAGGTCTCCCACTTGGCCTTGCCGCGGCGGGTCTCGTCGATCCCCAGCACCTGAACCGGGGGCGGTTCGCCGGCCAGGACCGGGTCCGCGGTCGCCTTCACGGCCTGGTGGCAGACGTTCCAGGTAGTACCGTAGGCCGCGGCGACCGACTTGACGGAGCGGTCGTCGTCGAGGACCGCCAACGCCATCTCCGCCTTCGCGCGGACTGTGACCCGCGCTCTGGGAGGGACGGCCGGCACCGACTCAGTGAAGTACTTCCGTTCACAGAACATATTGGTGCACAACCATTTCCGCTTCCGCCACACGATCTGAGGCCGGTCCGGGCCGACCTTGATATCGCGGGGCCGGGTGCTCACCCAGCCCTTGGACCGCGATGACCGTCGGCGACACTGCGGACACACGCCCACCCAGTTCGGACCGGTCAGAACATGGACCGTACGGGCCTGGTCGTCATCGATCTGCACCGAATCCACGACGACACCGTCGAGTCCAAGCAGCAGGGAACCATTATCGTTGAGCATGCTCGCGCCTTTGCTTCTGGATGCGTAGAGAACACCCAGTTCACAAGGGCGCGAGCCCCCAATCAGTCACCGACACGATCCCAATCGGTCACACCAGACCCCCACTAACTCGGAAGAGCCGCCAAACCTCGGTCCCCAATAGCGCCATCAAGGGGTGGGTATGCCCAAAGTCAGTGAACTCGCCGATCAACTGGACGGACGGCGAGCGAGCGAGCGAGCGAAGGTCAGTGTTCGTGACCGAACCCCGAGAACGGTCGCGAGAGCCGATATTGCGAGAGATATGACGGAAACGTGCTACTCGCCACAAAGCGATACGGCAGGTTACCAGTTAACTACTGCGAGTGCCAGCGGTTCAATGCCCTCAAGTGACGGATCCGCCACTGGACTGCATCTGGCCCGTAGCCTCGCCGCTCGAGCTCTGCCCGGAATCCGCACTCGTGCACCGTCAATGGACCGTTGAGCTGTCATGTGCTCCGCCGCAGGCTGTGAGCGTCAGCGTCACGGATGCGGCGAGGGCGACGTACAGGATCTTCACAGCGGGGAATGTAGCAGGCGGCCGCGGCTCGTGGAGCCCGGCACCGACACGCGACAACAGCCCGCAGGCCAAGAAAACCCAGCTCATAGTCACCGCAGCATCCGACGTGGCGGTAGGCCGATCCGCGACAAAACCGCCTCGTCGAAGCAACGCGGGTGCCGATAGCCGCCCAGCCAGCGATGATTGGCCGCCACCACCGGATCCAGGCAATCCCACAGCGCGTACTCCCAGCTGACCATGCTGCTGGCCTGCGACATCGCCGCGAACGCGGCCCGATCCCCGATCGACTCCCGCGGGCGCGAATCCAGTACCAGCGTGCACCCGCCCGTGGTTCGCCGCACCAGGAAGTCCGGCGCATGGCGCCGCTGCTTGCCCTGCCCATCTCGCCAGACCAACCAAAACGCTGCGACACGATGTCCACCACGTCCGGGTCGAAATCCAGCGCCAACAAATGATCCCGCGCCACCCACGACTCGAACCCGACCCGCCGGCCCAACGTCGAAGACCAATACCAGCCCGGGAAATTGCGTTGACCGTGGTGGGACCGCAACGCCCGCACCGGTCCCCCAATCTCATCGACCACCTGTGGTAGCCACCGCCACGGCACCCGCCGCCCGTCCCCGGACGCGGTCACAACACCGCATCGAACCCGTCCTCACCTACGGCAAGCGAAACCCCGTTGAGCTCAAAAGCCTCCAGCACCCGTCCATCTTTCGCCGCTTCGGTGAGAACTCGCCACCGTTTCGCCAGATCCCTGAGAATTCGCCACTTCGCGTGAGAACTGACACGGCCCCGTCCCGTCGAAGGGATGGCGTTTGGCGAGGTCGGGCGCCCCATTGCGGGGCTACCGCTGGCCGCAAACTTCGTCCCTCGGGGCAGTTCGTGACCGCGGTACGGCTCGGCCTGGTCGATCTTCGGCGCAACCCTGTGCTGCTGGTTCTGCTGGTCATCGTGCCCTCGGTGTTCCTCCTGCTGGCCAAGGCCACCACCCCGGCGCGCACCCTGATCGTGGCGGTGACCGAAAACGGCATCAGCACCAACCAGCCATTCTGGTTCCCCGAGGTGCACGCCGGAACCATGGCCCCAATCGCGGTCGGGTCGCTGGCTGCCCTGGCCGGCATGTTCGTCGTGATCGACTCGGCGGCCGGAGACCGGCGGCTCAGCGTCGCCGGCTATCGCATCAGCATGGCTGTGGCCGCCCGACTGAGTGTGGTCGCCGCGGCCGTCGTGGTGATCTGTGCGGCCGCGCTC
This sequence comes from Candidatus Mycolicibacterium alkanivorans, assembly GCF_022760805.1. Classification (NCBI taxonomy): domain Bacteria; kingdom Bacillati; phylum Actinomycetota; class Actinomycetes; order Mycobacteriales; family Mycobacteriaceae; genus Mycobacterium; species Candidatus Mycolicibacterium alkanivorans. Next base: position 2,738,050 of record NZ_JAIVFL010000001.1, read on the forward strand.
GCGGTGACCGCCACCGTGTTCAGCGCCCGACAGTGGGCCGGCTTCGCCGCGGCCAACCTTGGCCTAGCCTCGATTTTTCGCGCAATGCCCCGGGTGGAGTGTGTTGATACGCGAAAGTGCCTGTCCTGCAAGGAATAATAGGACTTCTTAACGGTTCCATTAGCCTGGCTGGAAGGCACTTCGCAGGTGGTGCGACACGAGGTCGCATGTGTTAAGTGGCGCGTTGAGTGGAGGTCGGCGGTGTTGTCGATGACGTAGCCCGGGTATGTGTTCGTTGCCCTGTCCCCACCCCTGACGTGCGTCGCTGGTAACGGTGAGGTGCGAAGCTCAGGGGAAAGCCGAAGCGGTCCTTGATCCATCCGAGGGTTGCGGGTGAGGGGAAGGCCGGACGGGTGAACGTGAGTGAACCGCTGAGGACGTCTCGTCAAAGTGAGCCCCGGATAGATGGATTGCGGTACCGGGGTGCAGGAGCTGGCCGCTGGGAAGCGGCAGGCGGCGACCCAGGGCACTTGATCGGTCGCATGAACACCGCCGCTCCCGGGATATAGGCGGCACCCTCCCCGGCCGAGTCTTGCGCATGTGGAACGTGGAAACCCCGCCCCGGTCCGGGCAGTGTCTCGGTGAGTCGACCGTGAGGAAGACCGAACTCCTGTGGCGGGAACAGGATGGCCCAAGAAGCCAACGCCGGTGGCCGAAAGGCAACAGGAAACCGTGCCGTGCATACCGTCTCCTTCAGCGGTCGGCCCGGATAACTGGCCGGATACCGGGTACTGCCCCGGGCCTTGCAAGTGGCGCTGACGTGGGCCAGGTGAGCCTTTGGAGAAGCGACGATGACAACGCCTGCACTTGTGGACAAGTTAGACACCGACCTGGTGAACGGACCGCAAGACGACAACCTGGACTGGGACGCGATCTTGTGGCGCCCGGTCGAGGATGACGTACGGCGGCTGCGGCGACGGATCTTCAAGGCGTCGCAGGATGGGGACCTTAAACGGGTTCGCAACCTGCAGAAGCTGATGCTGCGGAGCCGGTCGAACACGCTGCACAGCGTGCGGCGGGTGACACAGCACAATGCTGGCCGCAAGACTGCGGGCATTGACGGTGAGGTCGCGGTGACCGCACCGGACAGGGCGGCGTTGGCGGTGGATCTACACCGACATACGACGCCTTGGCAGGCCCGCCCGGTCAAGCGGGTCTACATCCCGAAAGCGAATGGGAAGCAACGGCCCCTGGGGATTCCGGTACTGCGCGACCGGGTGCAACAAGCCCGGGTCGCCAACGCGCTGGAACCCGAGTGGGAGGCGCGGTTTGAGCCGCGCTCGTATGGGTTTCGGCCTGGACGTGGCTGTCACGACGCGATCGAGGCGATCTACTGGACGCTCAAAGGCCGGCGGGCCAAGCGTCAATGGATCCTCGACGCCGACCTGTCAGCGGCGTTCGACCGCATCGATCACGACCGTCTCCTTGCTCACCTGGGCACCTTCCCCGGCAGGGCGATGATCGCCGGGTGGCTGGCCGCCGGTGTGGTCGAGCGGGGCCGATTCGCCCCGACCGAGCAGGGAACCCCACAAGGTGGGGTGATCAGCCCGATGCTGCTCAACATTGCGCTGCACGGGATGGAAGAAGCCGCCGGTGTCCGCTATCTGCGTCGCGATACCTACGGGGTCGAGACCAGGGCGGACTCGCCGGTACTGGTGCGCTACGCCGACGACTTCGTCGTCATGTGTCACACCAGCGACCAGGCCGAGCAGGTCTGGCGCCGGCTCGGTGAGTGGCTGCTCCCGCGAGGCCTTGCGTTCAACGAGGACAAAACGCAGATCGTCCACGCTGACCAGGGCTTCGACTTTCTGGGATTCAACATCCGCCGCTACCGCGGCAAGCTGCTCATCAAACCCAGCCCGGCGGCGATGAAGCGGATCCGGCAGCGACTCGCTGCAGAAGTGCGCTCCCTTCGGGGAGCCAACGCCGAAGCGGTGATCCGGCGGCTCACCCCGATCATCCGGGGCTGGTCCGCCTACTACCGGAACGCGGTCTCCAAAGAGGCGTTCGCCACGCTCGATCATCACCTGTGGCAGCATCTCTACCGGTGGGCGCTGCGCTCCCACCCGAACAAGCCGAGACACTGGGTCGTCAACAGGTATTTCGGTAAGTTCAACCCGTCCAGACAGGACCGGTGGGTTTTCGGTGACCGCGACAGCGGCATCTACCTGCGCCAGTTCGTCTGGACCAAGATCGTCCGCCACCGGCTGGTCATGGGAACCGCGTCGCCAGACGACCCGGCCCTGGACCAGTACTGGGCAGATCGGCGCCGCAAAACGTACTCGCTCCTGGGTGGAATCACCGCGTCCCTGCTGCTGCGGCAGCACGGACGCTGCCCCGGTTGCAACACGTTCCTGCTGCATGCCGACCACGGTCCGCAAAGCCCACACGAGTGGGGCCAGTGGACCAGCACACTCACGCGAGCACTCCGCAGCAACGCCGTTGTGATGGATGCAGCCCAGGGCGACGATCCGACCGCGCACCGCCTCATGCACGCCCACTGCCGACAACGTGAACAACGAAATAGGCAGCGGGTCCAGCCAATTCAGTAGACAGACGCCCTCGGGGCTTGCTTGAGCCGGATGCGGTGAAAGTCGCACGTCCGGTTCTGAGGGGGCCCGGGCGCAGCAATGCGCTCGGGCTACCCGACAAGAGTAGCGCAGCGGTTTCCCGAGTGAAAGTGTCCGCGGATGGTCATGGCGTCGTGTCTCACGCCGGGGTGGGGATGCTGCGGGAACTGGCGGATCTGTCCGGGCTGTCGGCGGGGGTCACCGCGGCGTTGGCCGACACCTATCGGGGCCCGTGGATCTACCCGCCGGGGGCGGTGTTCGCCGATCTCGCCGCGGCGGTCGCTGACGGCGCGACCTGCATCGACGGGGTCGGGCAGTTGTGCGGGGACCGTGAGCACGTGTTCGGTCCGGCCGCCTCGACGACCACGATGTGGCGGCTGGTCGACGAGCGGATCGACGCCGCGCACCTGCCGGCGATCCGGGCGGCGCGCTGCGATGCGCGGGCGGCGGCGTGGGCTGCCGGGGCTGCGCCGGCCGCTGGCAGGTGGCTGCACATCGACCTCGACGCCACCATCACCATCGACCATTCCGACAACAAGGAGAACGCGGCCGCGACCTGGAAGAAGACCTACGGTCACCACCCGCTGCTGGCGTTCCTGGACCGCCCCGAGGTCGCCGGCGGCGAAGCGCTGGCCGGGCTGCTGCGAGCGGGCAACGCCGGCAGCAACACCGCCGCCGATCACATCACCGTGTTGGGCTGGGCGCTGGAATCGCTGCCGGCCGCCTACCGACCCGACCCGCACGATCCCACCGCCCACAAGATCCTGGTGCGGTCGGATTCCGCCGGTGCCACGCACAAGTTCGCCGCCGAATGCCGCAGGCAAGGGGTGGGGTTCTCGTTCGGGTTCGCCGTCGACGCCCGCGTGCGCGACGCGGTCGACACCCTCAACCTCGCCGAGGCCTGGTATCCGGCGATCGACTCCAGCGGCGCGATCCGCGACGGCGCCTGGGTCGCCGAGGCCACCGGCCTGGTCGAGATGAGCAGCTGGCCCGAGGGCACCCGGCTGATCCTGCGCAGGGAACGCCCCCACCCCGGCGCGCAGCTGCGGTTCACCGACGCCGACGGGATGCGGGTCACCGCCTTCATCACCGACACACCCAACGGCGTCGTCGACGGGCAACTCGCCGGCCTGGAGCTGCGGCATCGCCAACACGCCCGCGTCGAGGACCGCATCCGCGAGGCCAAAACCACCGGGCTGCGCAACCTGCCCTGCCACGGCTTCGATGCCAACGCTGCCTGGCTCGAAATCATCCTCACCGCAACCGATCTCGTGGCCTGGACCAAACTCATCGGCTTCGCCGACCAGCCCGACATCGCCGGCTGCGAGATCGACACCTTCCGCTACCGCGTCCTGCACGTCGCCGCCCGCATCACCCGCGCCGCCCGACGCACCCACCTGCGCATCGACGCCACATGGCGCTGGGCCCACGCCATCGCCACCGCATGGCAGCGTCTGCGCACCGCCTTCGGTTGACCACCGCACCACACGTCCACCACGACCCGAAAGACCCACCGGCCCTGGAAAGCCCGCCACACCGAGCGACACCGGCCAAACCGTCACACCCACCCACCGAAACCGCGCCCGAACAGCCCCAGCCGACCCCGAACCGCACTCCGACCAATTCGCACGCAAAATCGAGGCTAGGAGCGACCTACGCCCTAATCGGCGTCGTCATCGGCCCACTGTTCGGCCGGGTCGCCGGCGTGTCTGTCGCCTTTCTCGTCCCGTTCCTGACCTCGGTATTGCCCAAAGCCCGATGCTTCGCCCCATCCCGGCGGCAGGGGCACAGGCGCTGCCAGGCTACGGCTGGACCAAGGTGCTGTTCGACACCGGCTTGACTGCGCACTTCGACCAGACCAGACCGCTGCTCGCTGCGACAGCGTGGCTGGTGATCTTAACTGTCGCCGCTGGGCTGGTGCTGTCTCGTGGGCAACACCGATGACTGTCGATCACGCGTCCGCTTTGAGTTCAGCACCGCCTGCGCCCGCCCCGGCGTCAGCTGCTTCCACCAATCCGGGCAGGGCGTGGCATCGCGTATCGTCCGCAGCAGAAATCGTGAGCCATCACGTCAGGCAGGGAGACGATGGGCAACCACCACGGTGATCGCCGCGGAAACCGCAGCCCGCTGTTGTGGGCCGCCGCCTTGATCGCCGCTGGGGTGGCCATCGTCGCGATCGCCGTCGCCACCGGCGCGCTAGAGCTGGGCAAGTCCGGGGATTCTGCACCCTCTGCCGAGCAGTCTGCCCAACAGCGGTGCGAGTCAGATGTGGTGAAGCGGTTGGTATCCCCCGCCAAGGCCACGATCTCTGACAGCCGTACCGAGACCAGTAGCCTCGACGCCGAGGGCCGCGACTTTTCCTCGTTGACAGCCAGCGAACCGCTGAAGGGCGTTGATATCTCCCGCATTACGGTGCTGAACGTTTCCGGAGTGGTCAACGCACCCAGCGAAGTGGGCTCGACGATCCAGGACCACTTCGACTGCCGGGCCTATTTCGTCGACGGCGCACTGGCCCACACCCTCGTGGTATTCGACCACGCTCACTGACGTCCTGCGCCCGCAGACCTCGGAGCGGAGGCCGCCACCATGAAAGTGTCAGGCCGGCGGGCGTAGCGTGGAAGCGCTCGGGGGCACTTCGTGTGCCCTGGTAGATCGGGGGTCGCGATGGCGAAAGCCGCAGTTCGCACGCTCGTAGCCTTTATCGTGCTTCTGGCTGTCCTGACTGGTTGTTCGGGCAAGCCGCAACCAACGCTGCCGCCCCGGTCGGGTTCGGTCTGGGTCGCTGATGAAGGCCGCGATAGTCTCACCGTCATCGACGCGGCCACCAAAACGGTGACGATCACCTTGAACGGAATCAAAAGTCCGCACAACGTCCAGGTCGGCCGCGGCGGGGCCGTCGTCTACGCGGTCAGCAGCGCCGGCGTCGTCGTGGCGATCGACCCCGCCACCTATCGGGTGACCGCCACAGCACCCACCGGGTCACAGCCCGCTCACGTCATCGAGGCACCCAACGGCAAGGTGTACGTCACCAACTCCGGCGACGGCACGGTATCGGTCTACCAGGCTCCCGGTCTCACCCCGGCCGGGTGGATCACCCTCGATGGAATGCCGCACGGATTGCGGGCCGCCGCCGGCGGGTCACTGATTGTTGTTGCTAACACCATGGACGGAGCTCTTGACCTGATCGACCCAGCCACCGACACGGACGTGGGCGCCGTTGCCGTCGGGTCTGGTCCCGCTCAAGTCGCCGTGAGCACCGACGGCAGATACGCCTACACCGGGATCAGCGATCCGCCGAGCGTGGTGAAAGTCGATTTGGCGCAACGCAAAGTTGTCGGCAGCGCACCTGTGCCCAACGCACCAGTGCAGTTGTACCTCACCCCCGATGAGAATGAGGTTGTCTCTGCTGACCAAGGCCGCAAAGACGCCCAAGGGCACACTCTGTCGGTCATCGACACCAAGGCGATGACCACCCGCGGGACAGTCATCACCGGAGCCGGCCCGCATGGCGTGGTCATCGACGCCTCAGGCAACTGGGCATGGGTGACCAACACCTATGACAACACCGTCACCGCCGTCGACCTGTCCACCTTGTCGGCGATGGCCCCCGTCCCCGTCGGTACCCAACCCAGCGGCATCAGCTTCTCGCCGCTTGCGCCCGCCTCGGCACCGGCCAACGTCACCACCCTCGCTATTCCGACGCCCTCGACGGCGCCCCGGAAGGGAACCGAGCCCGCGCCGCACAGCGATCACGGGCATTAGCCTCGATTTTGCGTGCGAATTGGTCGGAGTGCGGTTCGGGGTCGGCTGGGGCTGTTCGGGCGCGGTTTCGGTGGGTGGGTGTGACGGTTTGGCCGGTGTCGCTCGGTGTGGCGGGCTTTCCAGGGCCGGTGGGTCTTTCGGGTCGTGGTGGACGGGTGGCGCGGTGGTCAACCGAAGGCGGTGCGCAGGCGCTGCCATGCGGTGGCGATGGCGTGGGCCCAGCGCCATGTGGCGTCGATGCGCAGGTGGGTGCGTCGGGCGGCGCGGGTGATGCGGGCGGCGACGTGCAGGACGCGGTAGCGGAAGGTGTCGATCTCGCAGCCGGCGATGTCGGGCTGGTCGGCGAAGCCGATGAGTTTGGTCCAGGCCACGAGATCGGTTGCGGTGAGGATGATTTCGAGCCAGGCAGCGTTGGCATCGAAGCCGTGGCAGGGCAGGTTGCGCAGCCCGGTGGTTTTGGCCTCGCGGATGCGGTCCTCGACGCGGGCGTGTTGGCGATGCCGCAGCTCCAGGCCGGCGAGTTGCCCGTCGACGACGCCGTTGGGTGTGTCGGTGATGAAGGCGGTGACCCGCATCCCGTCGGCGTCGGTGAACCGCAGCTGCGCGCCGGGGTGGGGGCGTTCCCTGCGCAGGATCAGCCGGGTGCCCTCGGGCCAGCTGCTCATCTCGACCAGGCCGGTGGCCTCGGCGACCCAGGCGCCGTCGCGGATCGCGCCGCTGGAGTCGATCGCCGGATACCAGGCCTCGGCGAGGTTGAGGGTGTCGACCGCGTCGCGCACGCGGGCGTCGACGGCGAACCCGAACGAGAACCCCACCCCTTGCCTGCGGCATTCGGCGGCGAACTTGTGCGTGGCACCGGCGGAATCCGACCGCACCAGGATCTTGTGGGCGGTGGGATCGTGCGGGTCGGGTCGGTAGGCGGCCGGCAGCGATTCCAGCGCCCAGCCCAACACGGTGATGTGATCGGCGGCGGTGTTGCTGCCGGCGTTGCCCGCTCGCAGCAGCCCGGCCAGCGCTTCGCCGCCGGCGACCTCGGGGCGGTCCAGGAACGCCAGCAGCGGGTGGTGACCGTAGGTCTTCTTCCAGGTCGCGGCCGCGTTCTCCTTGTTGTCGGAATGGTCGATGGTGATGGTGGCGTCGAGGTCGATGTGCAGCCACCTGCCAGCGGCCGGCGCAGCCCCGGCAGCCCACGCCGCCGCCCGCGCATCGCAGCGCGCCGCCCGGATCGCCGGCAGGTGCGCGGCGTCGATCCGCTCGTCGACCAGCCGCCACATCGTGGTCGTCGAGGCGGCCGGACCGAACACGTGCTCACGGTCCCCGCACAACTGCCCGACCCCGTCGATGCAGGTCGCGCCGTCAGCGACCGCCGCGGCGAGATCGGCGAACACCGCCCCCGGCGGGTAGATCCACGGGCCCCGATAGGTGTCGGCCAACGCCGCGGTGACCCCCGCCGACAGCCCGGACAGATCCGCCAGTTCCCGCAGCATCCCCACCCCGGCGTGAGACACGACGCCATGACCATCCGCGGACACTTTCACTCGGGAAACCGCTGCGCTACTCTTCACCTGCGAAGTGCCTTCCAGCCAGGCTAATGGAACCGTTAAGAAGTCCTATTATTCCTTGCAGGACAGGCACTTTCGCGTATCAACACACTCCACCCGGGGCATTGCGCGAAAAATCGAGGTTAGAGCGGTGGGCGGGGAAGCACGCCGCGGCGTCGCTGCTGCTCGGCCTCGACGATGGCCGTCTGTTCACCGCCGCTGGCCCGCTGCGTTACGCGCTGAAGCTCATCGCGCAACTCGGTAGCGGTCATCTCGCCGACCCGCGTCATGTAGTCGATCCGCAGGGCGTCGATGTCGTCGCCTACCGTGCTCACTGGTTCAACCCGTTCCGCCAGCAGCCGGTAGGAGCGTCGGAGAAGCTTGGCGACGTCCGCACTCATCTGTCGCACCTAACGCGTTAGGAAGTGCTTCGATCGGGACGGCGAGCAACGACGCCGCTGTATACGGCGAGTATCCTTGCTGTCATCGCGAAGGCCGGGCATCGAGGCGGAAAAGGTCGAATGCCTGCCCCGCAAGCCGTTGGCGTCGTTCGCGCATCTGGTCGGCAGTCCACGCGTTTGCGTCTGCGAGATCGGCGTTGAGGGACAGGAGGTTGTCCCGAGTTCCGTGGAACTTCGGTGGCGGTCCGGTGAGCATCAGGCTGCGCTCACTTGGTCATTGTGCACGACGGGTCCGACAGATTCGGCGCACTCACGCTCGAGGGCTGCTCGCAGTGTCGGTAGGTGCTGATGACCGTTGACGCGGCGGAACTGCTTGCCGGCCTCGACCATCCCGGCGGCGCACCAGCGCAGCGCCATCTGCCCGTCGCGCCAGCGCTTGACATTGCTCGCGTGTTCACGGCAGACCGAGATCATCGACTCGATGCAGTTCGTCGAGCGCAACGTCCGCGCCAGCGTCGGCGGTACACCCAGGCGCAGGACCGTGAGGGTCTCATCTAGGCCCTCACGCAGACTCGCTGCCGCCCCGGGGTGGGTGCGGTCGAGTTCCTTGGCCAGGGCCAGCAGCGCGGCCTCGGCCTCCAACGCCGATCCGGCGTGGTAGGCGTCGGTCATCTTCCGGCCGACACTGGACCGAAGTCGTTGCGGCAGATGGTCTTTCACGTTCCGAATCTTATGCAGTTGGCAGCGTTGGATGACCGGGTGATCGAGCACGTCGACCACGGCCTTGCGCAGGGCCTTGGACCCGTCCAGGCCGACCAGCATCGGGCGGGTCACGTCCAGGCCCCGCTCCCGCAGGTCCACCAGCAGCTCGGTGACCAAGGTCGCGTTCTCCGTGGAGCCCTCCACCAGCGCCAGCGGATGCTTGGTGCCCTCGATGTCAATGCCCAACGCCACGACACAGCAGGACTCGGCGAAGTGCACCCCGTCGATCATCAACGCCACCAGATCCAGCCCGGACAGATCCCGCGACAGCAGCTCGGCCAGCGCGGTTTCAGTCATCGCCACGAACTTGCGAGAAACCGCCGATTTGCTTGTGGCCGAAGACGTTTCGGTGACCCGCTCGCCCACCGGCTCCAGCCCGACCGGGTACCGCCGCGTCGAGAGCCCGGCCAGCATCTTCTCCATCGCCATCTTGCCCAGGATCTCCGTCGAGCTAAACAGCTCATAGGACGCGACCGGCAACTCCCCGGACCCGTCCGCGGCGCGCACCCGTGGGCGGGTCACCGGCACCCGGCGCCCGCCCAGGGTCACCGACCCGCGCTCGCGACCGTGCCGCACCGCGGTCCGCGTCATGTCGTGCTTGCCCTTCGGCCCGGCCAGCTCGGCCACGTCGGCCTCCATCAACGCGGCCATCACCTGCAGGCCGGCGCCCACGGCCAACGCCAGCAGACCCTCCTGCATGTTCCCGGCGATCTCGCCCATCGCCACGCTGACCTGCTCCGGCATCGCCGACACGATCGCGTCCGCGGACTGAATCTGGCTACTCTTCTTCATGGTGGTCCCCTTGCTGTTGGTGTTCTTGGCGGAACGCCCGACACCTACCACACGGCAGGTTTCGAGCGGGGGACCGCCACCTCAAGTTCTACGAGACCCGGGACAACCTCACTCACGGCCGAAGCCGGCGCACCGGCGGTAATCGCCGCCGGCCTCATCACCGAGGAAGAAAATACGACGGCGCAGGCCGTTAGGTCATCCCCAACCACATTCATGACCTCTGCGTCGTTGGTCGCGGCGTGGGCTCGCCGCATCAACTGACGGCATGGCGGCGGGGCGCCCCAGAGCCAACCTGGCCTCCCACCAGATAGCTGGATCTTTGATCACGCAAATCGGGGAGGCTTTCAGACAGTTCCAATATCCGATGTCACCATTGCACCTGATCACCGACGGCCACGCTGCCGCAATGACGGCCCTGGGCGCGATGGGGCAGCTAAAGCCGAAGGCGGACAACGTAATCCGGCTGCGGGGTTAGCCAAGCTGCGGCTCGCCATTTGTCTCGATCCTGTCGTCATCAATTCCGTCTCACTCAATGTGGCGGTTTCTTGGAAACGACAGCCGCGTAGGCGCGCGGCGACACATGGAGTCGCGGTTCCGCCGACACACTTCCGCCAAATCGGATGAGATGCCCTCCCGCCAACATGTTGTGAGAACTCTGCCAAGATCAGCTGAGAACCGAAACCCGTTGCTCGACAACAGCGTCGGTGCAAGCACCGCCTCGACGTCGTCGGCGGCATCAACCGCCGCTCTCTGCCATCCGACACAACCTGGCATCGTCACCGCAACATCTACAACACGTGCACCGGGCGCACCCTACCGCCACATTTACCGGGATTCCGCCAACTTCGCTGGGACCCAACAACGGGGACTCCACTCCCCCAACCCGCAGCGGGGTTACGTTTCGCCTACTTTTGTTTTGTTACGTTTCGTATATTACTTGAGTTTCGCAGTTTGACGCCTGTGACACCTGTGATTTCTGGGGCTGTTGTGGCGTTGTCCGGCGTGTCGCCGTGATCCGGTGGCAAGCATGACGAAGCATCGGCGGTTGTGAAAAGTCAACCCCGAGATGGAGTTCCGCCGATGCTTCCGGGCCTGACCCTACCCGCATCGTGGCGTTCGCTGTTGGACCTGTTTCGGCCCGCGTTTCGCCGCGGATCGACGTTCGCGTTGTTCACGCTGCTGGCTACCGGGCTGGCGGCGCGGACCACCCGGCGCACGGTGGTGGGGATGCTCGCCGGAGCGGGCATGGCTGCGGCGGTGTCGTTCCACTCGGCGTGCCGGTTCTTCTCCCACCACGCCTGGGACGTCGACCCGATCGGGCTGGTGCTGGCCCGGCTGATCGTGGATCGGCTGCTGCCCGATGGGGCACCGATCACGGTGGTCGTCGACGACACCCTATTCCGCCGCTGGGGGCCCAAGGTGCACGCCGCGTACTGGACCCACGACGGCTCCGCCCAGGACCCCAACGCGCTGGGCCGCGGCAACCGGTGGGTGATCGTCGGCATCGTCGTCACGCTGCGGTTCTGTACCCGCCCGGTGTGCCTGCCGGTGTTGTTGCGGTTGTGGCGGGGCAAGGGCACCGCCTCCCCGGTGGCGCTGGCAGGGCAGATGATTTCACTTCTGGCCCAAGCATTTCCGAACCGCCGCTTGCACGCCGTCGGGGACGCCGCCTACCACGGCAAGGCCCTGCTGGTCGAGCACACCACGATCACCACCCGGCTGCCGGTCAACGCCGCGCTCTACGCGCCCGCCCCGCCGCACACCGGCCGACGCGGCCGACCCCGGCTCAAGGGAAACCGGCTCGGCCACCCCGCCGACCTCGCCGCACACGCCGACTGGCGACCGGTCACCCTGACCCGCTACGGCCACACCAACACCGTCGAGATCGCCCTGTGCGACACGATCTGGTACGGCGCGTTCGGCAACACCGCAGGCCGCACCGTCCTGGTCCGCGACCCCGCCGCCGACAGGGTCCTGGCGATCTTCACCACCGACACCGACAGCGACGCGCAGACCATCGTGGAACGCTACACCCACCGCTGGCCGATAGAGACCGCCATCGCCGCCGGCAAACAACTACTCGGCATCGGCCAAGCCCGCAACCGACTGCGGCGCGCGGTGGAACGCACCGTGCCGCTTGGCTTCTGCGTCTACAGCCTGGTCATCGTCTGGTACGCGCTGCACGGATACCACCGAGACGACCTCGCCGCACGCCGCGAGGTCCAGCCCTGGTACCCCCACAAAGACGAGCCCGCCTTCGAAGACATGCTCGCCAAACTCCGCAAAACCCTGGTCGCATCCCGAATTACGGGCGTTGCCGCAGCTCAGCCCGATCCACACAAATACCGCGACTACGAACTGGCCTGCGCGGCAGCCGCCGCGTAACTGCGAAACTCAAGATATTACTTGAGTTTCGCAGTTTGACGCCTGTGACACCTGTGATTTCTGGGGCTGTTGTGGCGTTGTCCGGCGTGTCGCCGTGATCCGGTGGCAAGCATGACGAAGCATCGGCGGTTGTGAAAAGTCAACCCCGAGATGGAGTTCCGCCGATGCTTCCGGGCCTGACCCTACCCGCATCGTGGCGTTCGCTGTTGGACCTGTTTCGGCCCGCGTTTCGCCGCGGATCGACGTTCGCGTTGTTCACGCTGCTGGCTACCGGGCTGGCGGCGCGGACCACCCGGCGCACGGTGGTGGGGATGCTCGCCGGAGCGGGCATGGCTGCGGCGGTGTCGTTCCACTCGGCGTGCCGGTTCTTCTCCCACCACGCCTGGGACGTCGACCCGATCGGGCTGGTGCTGGCCCGGCTGATCGTGGATCGGCTGCTGCCCGATGGGGCACCGATCACGGTGGTCGTCGACGACACCCTATTCCGCCGCTGGGGGCCCAAGGTGCACGCCGCGTACTGGACCCACGACGGCTCCGCCCAGGACCCCAACGCGCTGGGCCGCGGCAACCGGTGGGTGATCGTCGGCATCGTCGTCACGCTGCGGTTCTGTACCCGCCCGGTGTGCCTGCCGGTGTTGTTGCGGTTGTGGCGGGGCAAGGGCACCGCCTCCCCGGTGGCGCTGGCAGGGCAGATGATTTCACTTCTGGCCCAAGCATTTCCGAACCGCCGCTTGCACGCCGTCGGGGACGCCGCCTACCACGGCAAGGCCCTGCTGGTCGAGCACACCACGATCACCACCCGGCTGCCGGTCAACGCCGCGCTCTACGCGCCCGCCCCGCCGCACACCGGCCGACGCGGCCGACCCCGGCTCAAGGGAAACCGGCTCGGCCACCCCGCCGACCTCGCCGCACACGCCGACTGGCGACCGGTCACCCTGACCCGCTACGGCCACACCAACACCGTCGAGATCGCCCTGTGCGACACGATCTGGTACGGCGCGTTCGGCAACACCGCAGGCCGCACCGTCCTGGTCCGCGACCCCGCCGCCGACAGGGTCCTGGCGATCTTCACCACCGACACCGACAGCGACGCGCAGACCATCGTGGAACGCTACACCCACCGCTGGCCGATAGAGACCGCCATCGCCGCCGGCAAACAACTACTCGGCATCGGCCAAGCCCGCAACCGACTGCGGCGCGCGGTGGAACGCACCGTGCCGCTTGGCTTCTGCGTCTACAGCCTGGTCATCGTCTGGTACGCGCTGCACGGATACCACCGAGACGACCTCGCCGCACGCCGCGAGGTCCAGCCCTGGTACCCCCACAAAGACGAGCCCGCCTTCGAAGACATGCTCGCCAAACTCCGCAAAACCCTGGTCGCATCCCGAATTACGGGCGTTGCCGCAGCTCAGCCCGATCCACACAAATACCGCGACTACGAACTGGCCTGCGCGGCAGCCGCCGCGTAACTGCGAAACTCAAGATATTAGGAATAGCAACGAAACACCTAGAACGGGTGTTATGAGCGATATCGACGCCGGGGGTGGCGACCATTGCAGGTATCCCGGGTGCACGCGGCCGCGTCGGCCTGATTCCGCGACGGGTCGGCCGTCGCGATATTGCGAACAGGCCGACATGAAGAATGGCCATCCCGTGGTCGCCATTCAGAGAGACGGTCAACAGGGCCCGTGCACAATCGGGCGACGGCCTTTAAGGCTCGCCGAGCCGGCCAGGGTGGGGGTGCGCTCCAAGAGGATTCCGGGACGTCGGCGCCGGTGTCGATGGCCCGCGCGACGCTTGACCAACGCCTGGCCGAATTCCCAGGCAAGGTGGCTGAGCTACGCCAGTATTTCGACGACGTCCTCGCCGCCATTCGCACTGCCGGCGATATGGAGGCGGCCGGCGCCGAGGTTGAGGACGCGCGCCGCGATGCGTTGAGCAAGATCACCGACGCTGAGCGCCGGGCAGCCACGGCCGAACGCGCCGCCCGGCTCGCCGAGGACCGCGCCCAACAGGCTGAGCACGACCGCGAAGAGGCCGACCAGCTCGCCGAGGAGACCGCCGCTGAGACAGCGCAAGTCCGTGAGGAAACCCAGAGCGAGATCGCCGCCGTGCGGGCGGAGGCCGACGCCGCGGTCACCCGCGCACAGCAGCAGTTGGCCGCGGCGACAGCTGAGCATCAAGCTCGTCTCGCCGAGCGAGACTCCGACGTCGAGCAGGCACAACAGGAGGCGGCAGCAGCCCGCGTCGAGGTTGTCTCACTTGCAGGGGCACTCACCACGCCGTCGCCGGGAACGGCTCGTCCCCGTGAGCGGTTGGCCTCCGTGGGCGCTAGTCGGATGGTATGTCCGCGCAATGGGGTGTGGTGGGCAACCCGTTGAAACGGTCGGTGATCCAGCCCATTGCGCGTTCGCCATCGACGAAGTAGGGCAGCAGGTGGTTGATCGCGAGTTTGTTCAGGAACGGCGGTTGGCGGTTGGTCCATAACTCGACGTCGGCGCCCTGGGCGCACCAGTCCAGCGCGAGTTGATGCGACCCTCCCCACGGGAAGAACGGGTCGAATCGGTTGGTGCTGATGAACACCGGTATCGCGGGCTTCGTTGTCCCGAGGCGCTGAGCGTTCAGAACGGTTCTGACGGCCTCTGAGCTGAACACCTCGGCGGGATCGGCGTTGAAGTATTCGTTGAGGTGATGGAAGCTGAACGTCAGAACCCCTTCGACCACGCACATGGTCGATGAGCGGGTCAGCAGATCCTTGCCCTGATCGGAGAGGGCGGGCAGGAGCAGCGGAGCGGCCTGCGGGTATGCGGCTGCGATCCCGTTGAGCGCGTACCCGAGCGCGACGAAGAAGAGGCTGCCGTCGAGGAACGGCGGCAGCAGGGTCAGATCGGCCGGTGGCGCCCCGACCCAGGCGCCGACCAGGTGTAGGTCCGGCGCGTAGCTGGGCGCCAGTTCGGCCGCCGAACCGGAGGCCTGTCCGCCCGGGGACCATCCCCACAGTGCGACCGGCCCATGCGGATCCAGCGACGTGCCGGGCAGTTTCATCGCCGCGCGCGCGGCGTCGAGAAGGGCTGTGCCGGCGGCTTGTCGCATCAGGATCGGGACCGGGCCGGGGGTGCCCAGTCCGACGCCGTCGGTGACCACGACGGCGAATCCACGCGCCACCATGGTGGCGATGAAGGTTTCCTCGTAACCGAAGTGCAGGTCCAGGCCCGAGGAGAAGTGGATGCCCTGGTTGAACATCCGCGACGGGGCGCATTGATCACCCAGCCCGTACGGGCCGGTCGCGTAGGCGATCAGTGGCCGCGGTCCTTGGCCGGGCCAGGGGTTGTGCGGTTCGAAGTAGGTGCCCGTGACCGCGACCGGGTTGCCGCTGTTGTCGGTGCTGCGGTACATGATCCGGGTGCCGTCGGCCACGTAGGCACCCAACTGGCCCGACGGTTCCAACACCAGTGGCGAAGCCTCGAATCGGATCAGGTCGCCGGGCTTTCCGGCGGGCAGCGGGTCCGGCGGGGTGTAGAACGCCGCATACCGGGACTCGTCGGATCCCCAGCAGTTGGGGTCGGGCTGGGGGCACTGCTGCTCGAACTGCGCCGGATCGGCGGTCGCCCGCGGCGCGAGGTTCATCGAGGCAACCATCACCAGCATCGCCGCCAGCGCCATCGCGACACGGCGCAGCCAACCCCGCCGGTCAGCCGCGACATGTGACCGCAATCCGGGATTGGATTCGCCGGCCGTTGCCGCCGGGTGATCTGCAGGATCGCGGCGAGCCTTGGTCATGCACATTGTCCGGTGATCCCCTTCGTGAGCTGCGTCAATCCGCGCGACTTGACGGCATTTGGGTTACTTGGCACCCGGCCGTCGCGTCATCCTGGACCTGGGCGCAGGTGGGTGGGCGCGGTCAGCCCATGCTGCTTCCGCCGTTGACGCTGAGCACTTGTCCGGTGATGAAGCCGGCCTCCTCAGAGGCCAGGAACAGCACCGCGGCCGCGACTTCGTCGACGGTGGCTGGGCGTCGCATCGGGATGAGGCTGACGGCGATGTCGGTGATCGACCGGAATTCCTCGGGCAGGGTCCCCTCGGCCAGGCCGGCTTGGATCTCGGGTGTCAGAACATAGGACGGGGCCACCGTGTTGAAGGTGACGCCGCTGGCGGCGTATTCGCGGGCTAGACCGACAGCGAACGCGTGCACACCGCCTTTGGCGGCGTTGTATATCGCGTGTCCGTTCAGCCCGTTGCGCACGGATTCGGCGCCGATGTTGACCACGCGTCCATACCCGGCGGCGAGCATCGGGGCAAGTACGGCCAGCGTGGAGTTGAGCGTGGTCCACAGGTTGTTGTCGATGGTGCGTCGAATGGTTTGCTCGGTGTGGTTAGCGGTTGCGGTGATCACACCGCCGCCGGCGTTGTTGACGAGGATGTCGATTCCACCCAGTTCTTCCACAGCCGCGGCGACGAGCCGTTCGCCGGCCCCGGAATGGCTCAGGTCCTCGACGTGTGCGGCCACGACCTGCGCGCCGTCAGCCGACAGTCGCCCCGTCGCGTCGTTCATCACCGCCTCGTCAGGTCCGGCGAGCAGCACCGCGGCCCCTTCGGCGAGGAATCGACGGGCCACCCCGAATCCGATCCCGGTCGCTCCCCCGGTGATCACGGCACGGCGGCCGGCGAGCCGACCGCCGCTCACAGGATGATGCTCACGGCACCGGCGGGCCGCAGCACCGTCATGTCCATCACCGCGCGTTTGTAGCAGATCCGCAGGTTGCCGTCGGTGCGACGCAGCCGGTAGTCGTAGCGCCCGACATAGTGGTCGTCGCGGCCGTTGCGGAAGCGCCACACAGTGAAATAGGCGCTGACACCGATCTCCTGGCCGGACTGGTCGAGGATGCGCACGTTGCTGACTTGGTGGCGGGTGATGGCATGGGGGTATTCGCGGTGCGCTTTGCGGCTCTTGAGCCGGTCCACCCGGGCCAGGAGCCGCGACTTGTTGTCGTTGACCAGAACGAGGTCGCGATCCGGCGCCGCATCGGGCAGATCGTTGGCCGGAATAATGTACTGGGCGTCGTCGGTGTAGAGCTGCACCCATTCATCCAGGCGCCACTCATCGAGCAGCTGCGCCTCCAGGTACAGCAGATCCTCAACGTCGCAGCGCTGCACCGCACCGCCCGCGGTCGCACCCGCCCCCGTAGGGGCAGTGGTGAGCTGTTCGATGGTCATGCCACCACCTCGCGCTGCGGGCTGACCTGCTGGCGCCACCGCCGCCAGAACGCCCGCATCTGCTCCTCGTCGGTGGCTTTGGGCTCACGGGTCATGCCGCGGGAGATGTCGTTCCACTCGACCCCGCCGCTGCGGAACCCATCCTGACATGACTCGAGGGCCTCGACGTCGTCGGGAGTGGCAAATCCGCCGGGTCCCAGGAAGCTCAGGAAGCTTTCCAGCCGCAGCGCCCGCGCCTGCGGCAATTCGGCTTTGGGGGCCAGGTGCCAGGCGCTGACGTTCATGTGGTCGGCCGCGGTGGGCATGAACGTGCGCACCGTGACCGCTTGGATATCGTTGATGATCAGGTTGGGGTAGATGAACAGGTTGCGGTTGTTCTCGGCCATCACCTCGGCGCGTTCGGCACCGTATAACTCGACGAGCCGGGAACGCATGTTCTCCATCTCGGGCCGCGTCTCTTCGCCGAACTGTTTTTCCCACTTCGCGATCGGCCGGCCCCACGGGGCTTTATACTCCATCACGGCGTGCCCGTGGCCTAAACCCCGGCCCCGCCCGGCGAGCCCATCGGCCACGCTGATACCCATGGAGCTCAGGTACTTCATGTAGGTGTCGTGGGTGGGGGCCGCGTGGTAGCCGTCGATGCTGTTCTCGACAAGCAGCTTCCAGTTGGCGTTGATGGAATACTGGTTGGAGCCGTTGAGGATCTCCCAGCCCGACTCTGACTCGTCGACGAGCAAGTCGAGGTAGTCGCGGGCGCCGGACAGATAGTCGACCAGGCTCTCGGCGTCGGGGTCGAAGGTGACGAACACGAAACCGCGATAAGACTCAACTGCGGCCACCGGCCGCAAGCCCATCTCCTCCATGCGAAACGCCGGCCCGTAGCCCTGACGGTCGGGCACACCGACCAGTTCGCCGTCGGTGTTGAACGACCACGCATGGTAAAAGCACTGAAACACTTTGCCGTTGCCCGAGTCCGCGCGGCACACCGTGGCGCCGCGATGCGGGCAGGTGTTGTGCAACGCCCGGATCTGACCGGTCTTCGCGCTGCGCACGAAGATCAACGGCCGCCCCGCCACCGAGCGGCGCACGAAATCGCCCGGGGTGGGGATCTCGGATTCGTGCCCCAGGTACAGCCAGCACCGGTCGAACACGAGGTCGCGCTCGGCTTCGAAGATCTGCGGCGAGGTCAGCGCCGAACGATGGATACGAAACACGCCGCTGTCGGGGTCGTCGACAATGAGCTGCGTTGCAGCCGGTCCCATCACCTTAGTGTCCTTTCCTGAGTGCCGCCCTGGTGGTGCTGAAATCTGTTCACGAGCCGCTCACCCTTGGGCCGGAGTCACGCGAGGCGCGGGTGGCGCTCACGGCGGGCCGCGTGGTCGGCGTGTCTACCCACTGGGGCCAGCCGGCCTCGCGGTTGGCCGCCATCGCCAGTTCTTTCTCGGCTGGGGAGGCGAAGTGCTCATCCCAGTGCCGCAGCCGTGGTTTGGCAATCTTTGCTTCCCACAGCGGCGGCACCAGGGCGTACACGAAGCACAGGAACGCGCTGGGCATCTGTGCGCCCTCCGGGCGTGGCTTGAGCTCGTGGTATTTGTAGCGGCTGTCGAAGTGGTGTTCGATGTGAGTGGTGATCTCCACGCCCAGCGGGCGGATGATGCTGCCGAGGTGGTTCCAGGCGTGATGGAGCTGGACCGGCGAGCCGGGCACGCGCACCATGCCGTAATGCTGCAGATAGTTGAATCCCTCGGCCAGTAGCTTCGAAAACACCATTGCAGCGGCGGCCACGGCCAGCCCGACCAGCCCGGCGGCGGCGTACATCGCTGCGAACAGCGCGGCCAACAGGCCGATCTCGACATAGACGGCGTTTTTCGGGTGAAACACCGACATGTTGCGCTTGCGCAGCGAGTTCAGTGAGGTGACTACGCCGTCCCTCCACGCCCCGTACGACGCCTGCCACATAAACGCGTAAATCGTCTGGCCGCGCCGCGGTGTGTCGCTGTCGGCCTCGGTGCACAAGTCGAGATGGTGGGTCAGTTTGTGCCCGACGTCGCGGTTGGGATCCAGGTAAACGGTGCTGTATACCTTGGCCATGGCGCGCGGGAACAGTGAACGCCGGTGCATCAACTCGTGGGCGACTGGCAGGTTGGGCACCGCGCCGATCCACCCGACCGACAGCACCATACCGACGACTCCGGCCGCGCTGACCGTCCCGCCCGGCAACGCCACCGCGGTGTGGCCCGTCCAGGCGCCCAGCCGCAACGCGAACAGGGTCCACACCGCGACCAGCAGCGGCAGATGCAGATACAGCGGTATTTCGGCCAGCCAGGCCGCACCGATGGTGCGGACCTTGTGGTCGGCGGGCAGTACGATGTCCAGCAGCATCAGTATCGGGAAGGTCGCGATGCCGGCCCAGACCCAGCCACCGCCGAGCCACAGCCCGGCCGCGGTTACCCCGACGACCAGACTGACCAAGTAGTAACGTAAAGCGTCCATGTTTCGTACCTTTCTCATGACCGACCCAGGTCAGGCTGTGTGGGTTAGTAGAGCACCACGGGTTTGATGGCGCGGCCGGCTTCGGTGTCCGCGATGGCGGTGTTGATCTCGGGAAACGGGTAGCGTTGGATGATCTTGTCGAACGGGAATCGTCCGCGCAGGAACAATTCGACCAGGCGGGGGATGAACAGTCCCGGCACCGTGTCGCCCTCGATGATTCCCTTCACGGTGCGCCCGAACAGCAGATGCATGAGGTCCAGGGACACCTCTTGTCCGAGCGCGTTGGCGCCGACCAGCCCGGCGGTGCCGCCGACGTTGAGTGCGGTGACGGCCTGCCGCAGGGTCGCCGGTAACCCGACGGCGTCCAGCGTGAAGTCCGCTCCCCCGCCGGTGATGGCCTGGATCTGCTCCACGGCGTCGTCGGGGGCTTTCACGGCGTGGGTGGCGCCGAGTTCTATGGCCATGTCGAGTCGCGACGCATTGAGGTCGACCGCGATGATCGGGGCGCAGCCGGCGATCACCGCACCCATGATCGCGGCCAGGCCGACACCCCCGGCGCCGAATACGGCGATGCTGGCGCCCGCGGGCGGTGCCAGCGCGGTCAGCACCGCGCCGGCACCGGTTTGCAGACCGCAGCCCAGCGGTCCCAGCAATTCCAGCGGCGCCTGGTCGGAGACTTTGACCGCGCCGCGCTCCGGGACGATTGCGTGGTGGCTGAACGAGGACTGGCCGAAGAAGTGGGCGTTGAGTTCGGCGCCGTGACTGTCGCGGTAGGCCGTGGAACCGTCGGCGCGGCGGCCCCCGAAGTTCAGCGGTGTGAAGGAATCGCAATTCATCGGATGCCCGCTCATACAGTTGCGGCAGCTACGGCACGACACCGGCGCGAGCACCACGTGATCGCCGGGGGCAAGCGAGCGCACCTCGGATCCCACCGCCTCCACCACGCCGGCGCCCTCGTGCCCCAGAATCGCCGGCGGCCCGGGCGGCAGCACCTGGTCACGCACGATGATGTCGGTGTGGCAGATACCGCTGGCCACGATGCGCACGCGCACCTCGTCGGCGCGCGGCTCCCCGATCTGGACGTCTTCGATGTGGAAGGGCCCGCCCTTGTCCCGGACCACAGCCGCGGTGCTGGTTGTCATCGTCGTCTCCTGAAGGTCTCGATCAGTTACCGGATGCCGGTGCGCTCAGATAGATGGACTTCTGGTTTTCGTAGGCGGCCAGCCCCTCCGGGCCCAGTTCGCGGCCCAGGCCGCTGGCCTTCACCCCGCCGAACGGGGCAGTGGGATCCGGTAGATACTGGTTGATGCCGATCGTGCCGGTCTGGACACGACGGGCCACCTCGACGGCGCGCTCGGGGTCGCTGCTCCAGACGGTGCCACCCAGGCCGTAATCGGAGTCGTTGGCGATCTGTACCGCCTCGTCGACATCCGTGTACGGGATCAGCGACAGCACCGGGCCGAAGATCTCCTCTCGTGCCACCGTGAAACTGTTGTCCACGTCGGCAAACACCGTCGGCTCGACGAACCACCCCCTGTCCAGCTGCGAGGGCCGGCCTCCGCCCGCGGTGACCCTCGCGCCCTCAGCGCGGCCCTCGGCGATGAAGCTCTCCACGCGCTGCCGATGCCGGGCGCTGGCCATCGGACCGATCTGGGTGTCGGGATCGAGCGCATCGCCGACCGTCAGACCCTCCACGAAGCCGGTGAACACGTCCACGACCTGCGCGTAGCGGGTGCGCGGCACCAGAATCCGGGTGGACAGATAACATGTCTGACCGTTGTTGAGCAGGGTCGCACCGAACAGGTTCTGGGCAGTGTTGACCGAGTCCAGATCGGCGTCGTCGAGGATGATCGCCGCGGACTTACCCCCCAGCTCCAAGGTGACCGGGCGCAGCATCCGCCCGCACGTCTCGGCGATCTGGCGGCCCGCACCGGTCGACCCCGTGAAGGCGACCTTGTCGACCCCGGGGTGAGAGACCAGATGCGCGCCGACGTCGCGCCCGCCCGTGACGATGTTGACCACGCCCGGCGGCAGCGCTGCCTCTTGTACGGCCTCGGCCAGCAGGTAGCTGTCGAGCACGGTCTCCGGTGAGGGCTTGATGACCACGGTGCAGCCGGCGGCCAGCGCCGGAGCGTATTTGAACGCGGCCAGCGTCTGCGGGAAGTTCCACGGCACAATCGCGCCGACCACCCCAACGGGTGTGCGCCGCACCAGGGTGGTCCCACCGAACAACCCCGGACGGCTCTCCTCCGACTCGCGGTCGCGCACCATGCCCGCGTAGTAACGCAACAACGTCGCCGGGAACACCGCCTCCAGCTGGCGCGATACCGCGATCGGCATACCGTTTTGACTGCTGACGCGATGCGCGATGTCCTCGCCCCGCTTGTCGAGCGCGTCGGCCAGCCTCTCCAACGCCTCCGCGCGCCGCGCAGGCTCCCACCGCGACCAGCCCGCCGGGTCGCCGCACGCACCGCGCGCCGCCGCGACCGCTTTATCGACATCTGCCGCCGTGGCCTCCGGTATCTGCCCCAGCACCTCCTCGGTGCTCGCCGACACCACCGTGATCTGCGTCGTCCCGCCCGAGGCGACCCATTCCCCACCGATGAACAGCGAGTCGTACGCCACCGACATTCCGTCTCCTTTGACCAGAAATCTCAAGTGAGCTAGCTCATCTACCGCGAGTCGGTGTGAGCTAGGTCATGCAGAGCGTAGAGGTTTCAGACGGCGATAGTCAAGGGCTATAACTAGATGGTGCGCTCGGCCCGACACGCTTGCCACGGTCGCCCGCAAGCTGCCAGGACCGGCCGGACGGCTGTCGGGCCGCGCATGGAACCCGTCACGGCGGCCCACTGCCGACTCCGCGGGCTGCGGCGTGCTCGGGGGCCTGTCCGTCAGCTCAGCGATCGACGGGATCGTCGCAGGGCGGGTCGGTTGGCCAGCGGCGGTGAATATTGACTCGGGCCCGATCACTGTCGGCGCACATCGCTGGCCGGCGGGTTCCCATGGCCGTGGGATGCCGGAGTTGCGTTCGATTACTTCTTTGCCGCGGCGAGTGCGTCGGCGATCCGTACGAACTTGTCACGGGGACGGGACCTGTCGAGTCCGCGTTGGCGTTCGGCGGTGTCGATCGCACACCAGTCCTGCCAGGCCAGTGGCTGGACACCGCGTTCGGCCAGCAGGCCGATCAGGGCGGTATGCTCGTCGATATCTCGGGTGAGCAGGCCGTTGTCGAAGTCTGTCCACAGCTGTGTCACCGTTTGTTCGGCGCAGCCGCGGTTGGTGCCGATCACTCCGCGTGGTCCCCGTTTGACCCAGCCCGTGACATAGACACCGGGTGCTGGTTGACCGTCGTGATCGCGCACGCGCCCGTTGTCGTGGGGCACCCGGCCGCTGCCCGGGTCGAACGGCACCCCGGGGATGGGGTGGCTGCGGTAGCCGATGGACCGCAGTAGCAGCGATGTCTCGATGACGACGGTTTGGCCACCTGGGCCGCGGACACCTAGCCCCTCTACCCTGCCGTCACCGACGACCTCGACCGGTGTCGTCAGGAACCGGAAGACCATTCTTTTGTGGGTTGACGTTGGGCTCCGCTGGGCGAATTCACGGGCGATTTCGACCTTGAGCGCGGTTTCCGCGTCGTCGCCGGGAGCGTCGTGCAGGTCGGCGCCCTCGATGACGACGTCGACACGGTCCAGATTACCCAGGGCCAGGAACTCCCCGACCGAGAAGGCGGCGTCGCGCAGTCCGCGCCGCGCCACGATGACGACCTCCCGTATCGCGCTGGTGGATAACGCATCCACCGCGTGCTGGGCGATGTCAGTACGTGCCAGCTCATCGGGCTCGCTGAGCATGATGCGGGCGACGTCTAACGCGACGTTGCCGTTGCCGATGATCACCGCCCGCTGGCCGGACAAGGCGAATTCGGCGTCGGCGTGATCGGGATGGCCGTTGTACCAGCCGACGAACTCCGCAGCCGTGTGGCTGCCGGGCAGGTATTCGCCGGGCAGCCCCAGGTCCCGGCTGGCGCTGGCTCCGGTCGCGTAGATCACCGCGTGGTGGTGCGCGAGCAGTTCTTGGTGGGTGAGGTCGCGGCCAACCTCGACGTTGAAGTGACACTGCAGCCGGGGATGACACAGCGCGGTGTCGAACAGGTCGGCGATGGCTTTGGTGTGTTGGTGGTCGGGTGCCACTCCAGCGCGCAGCAGCCCGTATGGCGTGGGTAGCCGCTCAAACATCGCCACCTGCACCCCGTCGATGCGAGTCAGCTCGCCGGCGGCGTAACAGCCTGCGGGTCCGGCGCCCACGATCGCCACGCGAAGCGACCCGGGCCGCACCGGGGCATGATCGCGGCGCGGCACCGGCTGGTCGGCTGGGGAGGGGTGGAGCTGGAAGTAGCGGGCGTTGATGTCGCCGAACCGCTGCTGGCCGGGCGGCAATTCGTCGTGGTGGTAGATGGCGCCGACGGGACACTCTTGCACGCAGGCGCCGCAGTCGATGCACGCCGCCGGGTCGATGTAGAGCATCTCGGAGTCAGTGGATTCTCCCGGCGCGCCGACGGGCCCGATGCAGTCGACCGGGCACACCGACACGCAGCTGGCGTCCTTGCAGCAGCTCTGGGTGATCACATACGTCATCGGGCGGGCCCCTCAACAGCTCGTCATTCTAGCGTCGGCTTGTGTGCCCCAGCGGGTCTGCCGCGGGGCGCCGGTCAGCGCAGGGCGGATGGTCCCGTTGGTGTCCGGATGCCATCGCGCGCGTCTCGCTGGCCGTTGGTAGCGGTCGATGACGGGCACGGGGGGGCAGATTCGACAGAGTTCCGCAGCCGGTCCAGCAACTGCGCCAGCTGGCGTAGCTCCCCGCTTGCCAACCCGCTGGTCAGGGTGCTGAGGTAGCGCCAGTGGTGCGGCAGGAATTCCTCGAGCAACCTTTCGGCGGCCGGGGTGATCTCGACCAGAAACGAACGCCGGTCGCGAGGGTTGAGCACCCGCTGCACCAGCGACCGCCGCGCCAGGGTGTCGATCAGGCCAGTGAGGTTGGCGCGCCGAACCGACAGCAATTCGGCCAGCTCGCCCATCGTGACCGGCTCCTGCACTCGGTGCAACACGCTGAGCGCCTGAAACTGGCCCAAACTGAGCTTGTAGGGCGCCAGTTCCGCCGCATGCGTGCGGTCCACCGCCGCGACCGCGCGGTAGAGCATCATCATCGCGGTCAGCGACTCCCGGTCGAGATCATCGCCGGCCTCACGCGCGCTGCGAATGACTTGCTCGGGCACCGACAACCCGGCCCGCCCGATGGCGGCGGGTCGATCGGCGGGCTGCGTGCTCACCTGTGCTCCCTCGTGCCGAGGATTTTGCGTTACGCGGCCAGACTCTACCATTGAAAGCTTGTTGACCTAGATATTTATATACCTGTACTATCTGGGTGTTCGGGGATTCGCGCGCGACACACGCCACAGGAGGACCGTCATGGGCGAGGTGCTGGGAATCGGGTTATCGCATTACCCGCCGCTGAGTGGCCGCGACGACGACATGGCCGGCCTGCTGCGTAAGGCCCTCCACGATCCGGGCATTCCCGCCGCGGAGAAGGACCCAGCGAATTGGCCGGAGTTAATGCGGCGGGAATGGGGCTCTGACGAAGGGCGGTCGGCAGCCGCGGCGCATCGCGCCTCCCTGGTCGCCGGTTTCGAGCGTGCCCGCAACGCCCTCGACGAGTTCGCTCCAGACGTCGTGCTGATCTGGGGCGATGACCAGTACGAGAATTTCCGCGAGGACATCATTCCTCCCTTCTCGGTGCAGGCCTACGACGACATGGAAATCCGGCCGTGGGCACAGGCTGATCACTCCTCGGACATGGTCGACCGCCCCAACGTGTGGGGCGAGGCCGCCGACACGACGGCATTCAAGGTCCGGGGCCGCCGAGACGTGGCCAAGCACCTGGTGAGCTCGTTGCTCGAACGCGGCATCGACGCCGCCTACGCTTATCAGCCGCTGCACCATCCGGGCCTGCCCCACGCGTTCCTCAACGCCATCCTCTATCTCGATTACCACCGCACGGGTTTCGACTATCCCGTCCTCCCGTTTCCCATCAATTGCTACGGGCGCCGGGTCATCAGCTATCAGGGGTTTGCCAGCCGGGTCGATGACATCCGGGAGCTCGATCCGCCCTCGCCGCATCCGGCCCGCATGATGGCGGTCGGCGCGGCAGTCGGCCAAATCATGGCCGACTCGCCGTGGCGGGTCGCTCTGGTGGCCTCGTCGAGTTGGTCGCATGCCTTCTTGTGCGACAAGACCTGGCGGTTGCGGCCCGACACGGCCACCGACCGGCACCTGTACGAGCGGCTCGCCGCCGGTGATGTCGACGCGTGGCGCACGGTGTCGCTGACCGATCTGGAGGAATCGGGCCAGCAGGAACTGCTCAACTGGTTCCCGCTGCTGGGAGCCATGGAAGCACTCGGAACTCCGAGACCGTCCTGGACAGAGTTCATCGAGACCGACGTCTTCAACTCCAACAAGGTCTTCGCCCTTTACCATCCCTGACCCGGGCCCACCACCCCAACATGGGGTCGCATAACAGTGACGAGGAATCGAGTGTGATGGCACAGCCGACGGTGCGGTCGGAGCGGCTCGCGGGTCTCACCCAGGGAATGATCGATTTTCACACCCACGCGATCGACCCCGATCTGCCCGACGTGGGGGCCGCGCACGCGGGGTGCTTTCCCCGGGTCGAGCGCACCGGTGAACGCAGCGCCCAGATTGTCCTCGACGACCGCCCGTATCGCCGCATCGACGACACCTGCTGGTCGACGGCGGCGCGGATCTGCGATATGGATCGTGAGGGCATCGCTGTGCAGGTTCTTTCCCCGATCCCGGTGACGTTGTGCCATGAACAACCCGCGCCAGGAGCCGCGGAGTTGGCGCGCGCCCAGAACGACTTTCTGGCCGCCATGGTCGCCTCGGCGCCACACCGATTCGTGGCCCTCGGCGCGGTTCCGATGCAAGACCCAGCGCTCGCTGTCGCGGAACTGACCCGGTGCGTGACCGAGCTCGGATTCGTCGGCGTCGAGATCGGCACCCGCATTGGCGAACTCGAACTCACCGATGCCCAGTTCACCCCGTTCTTCGACGCCGCGTCGTCACTGTCTGCGGTGATCTTCATCCACCCGGTCGACCGCGACCTTGATCCGCGTGCGACCAGGCTGGGGTTGGCGTTCGGCTTGGGCATGCCCACCGAAACCGCGGCCGCCGCCGCTGCGCTGCTGTCCGCCGGCGTCGTGCAGGCCGCGTCCGCAGCGCGCATCGTCCTTGCGCACGGCGCAGGTGCGCTTCCCGCCCTGCTGCCACGTCTGGACCGCGGGCAACATCTGACAGCCGCCGCCGAAACCGGCGGGCCGATCTCTCAGGCAGCGCGCCGGCTGTGGTGCGATTCGTTGACCTATGACGACGCGAGCCTGCGACTGGCGGTGCGCCGCTTGGGCGAAGACCACGTTGTGCTGGGCACCGACTACCCCTTCGCGGCGCGCGAACAACCCGCCGGCGCTGTCCTGGCGCACCTCGAGCCACATCTGCGGCAACGCATCGGCACCACCAACGCCTGCGCCCTGTGCGCGGGTCGGACCACCCGAACTGTGACGGTTGGGACGTGACAACGCTCGCCACCTCACCGAACCGACACCCCCACTGCGGGCCTGGGAAAGGATCTTCAAGATGACCACCAAAGTCGCGATCATCGGATCGGGCAACATCGGCACCGATCTGATGTTCAAGATCAAACGGACGTCAGCCGTGCTGGACGTCGCCGCCCTAGTCGGCGTCGATCCGGACTCCGACGGTCTGGCGCGGGCCCGCCGCCTGGGCATTGCCACCACCTCCGACGGGGTCGCCGGACTGATCGCGATGCCGCACTTCGGCGACATCGACATCGTCTTCGATGCGACGTCGGCCAAAGCGCATATCGCCAACGCCGAGGCGCTGGCCCCCTATGGCCGCCGGCTCATCGACCTCACTCCGGCGGCGATCGGTCCGTATACGGTGCCGCCGGTCAATCTCGAGCAGCACCTCGACGCCCCGAACGTCAACATGGTCACCTGCGGAGGGCAGGCCACCATCCCGATCGTGGCCGCCGTCGCCCGCGTCGCCCCGGTGTACTACGCCGAGATCGTCGCCTCCATCGCCTCGAAGTCAGCCGGGCCGGGCACCCGCGCCAATATCGATGAATTCACCGAGACCACCTCCGCGGCGATCGAACACGTCGGCGGCGCGCAGCGCGGCAAAGCGATCATCATTCTCAATCCCGCCGAGCCGCCGCTGATCATGCGTGACACCGTCTTGTGCCTGACCGACCGCCTCGATTCGGGGATGCGGGACAAGATCTGCGCATCCATCGACGAGATGGTGGCCGAGGTCGCCGGCTACGTTCCCGGCTACCGCCTCAAACAGCAGGTGCAGTTCAGCGACCGCCCGGCATCCGATGATGTGCGCACACTCAACCCGGACCTGCAGCCGGCCGACCGGACCCAGGTCAGTGTCTTTCTGGAGGTAGAAGGCGCGGCCCATTACCTGCCCGCCTACGCCGGCAACCTCGACATCATGACCTCGGCCGCGCTGCGGGTGGCCGAACGCCTCGCCGCCGGGGAACCCACACACCGCACCCAGCCAACGGAAGGCCTCCGATGACAGCGAACGACCAGACCAGCGGGCCCCGGGTGTACATCCAGGACGTCACGTTGCGCGATGGAATGCACGCCGTGCGGCACCACTACACCCTCGAGCAGGTCAGTACGATCGCCGCGGCCCTCGACGCGGCCGGTGTGGACGCCATCGAGATCGGGCACGGCGACGGGCTGGCCGGCACCAGCCTGACCTACGGGCCCGGGGCACACACCGACGCCGAGTGGATCGGCGCGGTGAGCAGTGCGGTCCAGCGAGCCCGCGTGACCACCCTGCTCGTCCCCGGCATCGGCACCATCGGCCAGCTCGAGCGCGCCCACGACCTCGGCGTCACCTCGGTCCGGGTCGCCACCCACGCCACCGAGGGAGACGTCGCGGCCCAACACATCGCCAAGGCCCGCGACCTGGGTATGGACGTGTCAGGGTTTTTGATGATGAGCCACATGGCGGCACCGGATGCGCTGGCTGCGCAGGCCAAGCTGATGGAATCCTACGGCGCCCACTGCGTCTACGTCACCGACTCGGGCGGGCGGCTGACCATGCACGGAGTCCGCGACCGGGTACGCGCCTACCGCGACATCCTGCAACCCGACACCGAACTGGGCATCCACGCCCATCAAAACCTGTCTCTGGCCGTGGCCAATTCGGTAACCGCCGTCGAAAACGGTGTCACCCGCGTCGACGCCTCCCTGGCGGGCATGGGCGCCGGCGCCGGCAACTGCCCCATCGAACCGTTGATCGCCGTGGCCAACATCTTGGGCTGGCAACACCACTGCGACCTGTTCGCCCTGCAGGACGCCGCCGACGACCTCGTACGGCCCTTACAAGACCGGCCCGTTCAAGTGGACCGCGAAACCCTCACCCTCGGCTACGCCGGGGTGTACTCCAGCTTTCTGCGCCACGCCGAACACGCCGCATCGACATACGACCTCGACACCCGCGACATCCTGCTCGAAGTCGGACGCCGCGGACTCGTCGGCGGACAAGAAGACATGATCGTCGACGTCGCCCTCGACCTCGCACACCAGAACGGAACCCTCTGAGATGACCGCCAACACCGACACCGCCAACCCTGCCGTCGGCGCAACTGTCGACGCCGGCGGAATCAGAACCAACTATCTGCACGCCGGCGACCCCGCCGCCGCACCGGTGGTGCTGTTGCACGGCTCCGGCCCGGGCGTGTCGGCCTACGCCAACTGGCGACTCACCATCCCCGCCCTGGCCGCCAGCCATCATGTCCTGGCGCCCGACCTCGTTGGCTTCGGCTACACCCAACGCCCCGACGGGCACGCCTACACCATGGACACCTGGATCGCCCACATCGAAGCATTTCTCGACACGGTCAGACTCACGTCGTATTCACTGGTGGGCAACAGCTTCGGGGGTGCGCTGGCACTGCGAATCGCCACCCGACACCCCGACCACGTCCAGCGGTTAGTGCTGATGGGCAGCGCCGGGGTGCCCTTCCCGGTCACCGACGGGCTCGACGCGGTGTGGGGCTATCAACCCTCGGTGCCGGCGATGCGCCGCGTGCTGGACTACTTCGCCTACAACCGCGACCTGATGACCGACGACCTGGCGACCGCGCGCTATCAAGCCAGCGTGCAACCAGGTTTCCACGAGTCCTACGCGGCGATGTTCCCCGCCCCCCGCCAGCGCTGGCTTGACGCGATGATCACCAACGACGACGCCATCCGGCACATCCGATGTCCAACTCTGATCGTGCACGGCCGCGAAGACCAGGTCATACCGCCTGACACCTCGCGGCGGCTGTTCGAGCTGATCCCCAACGCCGAACTGCACATGTTCGGAAAATGCGGGCACTGGACCCAAATCGAACACGCAGCGTCCTTCAACCGTCTGGTCGCGGCGTTCCTGGCCGACGAGCAATAACCAAACCGCCAGACCCGAGACGGCCACCGCCCAGAGGACAACTCACCGTGAAACTCTTCTCCCGCAGCAAAAACCAGGGACCGCGCACCGCCACGATCACCGGCACCAACAAAGCATTCGAGGTCCCCGGCAAAGACTCCATCCTCAACGAGGCCTTGGCCGCCGGCATCCCGTTCCCGCACAGCTGCACGGTCGGCACATGCGGAACCTGCAAATCCAAACTCGTCCACGGCAGAGTCCGCGAAATCGTCGATTCCGCCATCGCCTTAACCGCGCAAGAACTGCGCGACGGCTACATCCTGCCCTGCCAGAGCATCGCCCGCACCTCCATCGAACTCGACGTCGCCGGGCTCGCGGACATGCCCGAGCACCCCCTTGTCCACACCGGCGCGGTGATCAGCGCGCACCGCGCCCTCACCCACGACATCGCCGAGATCGTCGTGGCACTCGACCACGACCTGGAATACACCGCCGGCCAGTACGCCGAACTCAGGATGGACGGCGTGACAGGCCCCCGGTCATATTCCTTCGCCACCGCCCCCGACGACGCCGACCGGCGCCGCGCCACCTTTTACGTCCGCCACGTACCCGGAGGGCAATTCAGCGACTGGTTGTTCGACACCAACAGAGACGGCGCCCAGCTGCAATTGGCCGGCCCGTTCGGCGACCTCTGGCTACGCCCCGCTGAGCAGCCCCTGCTCTGCGTCGCTGGCGGCAGCGGGCTGGCACCGATCAAGGCGCTTCTCGAAGACGCCGCCCGCCGGGGCTGTGCGCGTCAAACGGTCCTGCTGTTCGGGGCACGGACACAGCGCGACCTATACTGCCTGGCCGAAATAGACGACCTGCGCCGATCCTGGAACGGTCAGTTCGACTTCCGCGCCGTCCTGTCGGAGGAGCCACCGGAATCGGCCTGGACCGGTGCTCGTGGATTCGTCACCGACGCCGTACACGAGCTACCGACCCAGCTCCTGCACGACAGCCACATCTACACGTGCGGACCGCCGGCGATGATCGACGCACTCGAAACCGCTATCGGCCAAATCCGCACCGGCATCGAGCATTTCTACGCCGACCGGTTCATCACACGCTACCCCGGGGCCGCGCAAACGCTGTGACCCGCGCCTACCAGCGCACAACACCAACAAGGCGGCAAGCCCCGCCGCCACTACCACCCAACCACCACAAGCGAGGCACACGATGACGACCGAGGCCCGATCGTGCGCGATCGACCTACTGCTAGGCGCGTATCGCAGCGGCGAGCCGATCGAGCCGTTGACCGAGCGCTTTCCCGCCCTGAACGTCGATGACGCGTATGCGATCCAGGTCGGCCAGGTGCAGCGGTGGCTGGCCGAGGGAGCGGTGATTAAGGGTCACAAGGTGGGATTGAGCTCTGCGGTCATGCAGCGCCAGATCGGGGTGGATCAGCCCGACTTCGGTCATCTCACCGACGCCATGTTCTTTCTGGAGTCACAGCCGATCGACTGGTCGGCGTTTCTGGCGCCGAAGGTGGAGCCCGAGATCGCGTTCGTGCTCGGCAAGTCGCTGGCCGGGCCGGGGGTCACCGTCGCCGAGGCGATGGCAGCGGTGGCGTTCGTAACCCCGGCGCTGGAGATCATCGACTCGCGCATCCGGGACTGGAAAATCAAACTGGTCGACACCATCGCCGACAACGCATCCTCGGGCGCGGTGGTGCTGGGCAGCACCGCAGTCCCGCTGGCGCAGGTGGACGTGCGGTTGGTCGGCGGGGTGCTGCACCGCAACGGGGAGCTGGTGGGCAGCGGCGCCGGCGGCGCGGTGCTGGGCTCGCCGCTCAACGCGCTGGTCTGGTTGGCCAACACCCTCGGACCGCGCGGAGTCGTACTCGAAGCCGGTCATGTCGTGCTGCCCGGCTCGGTCACAGCGGCGGTGCCGGTAACCGCGGGCGATGTGGTCACGGCGGCGTTCGGCGGGCTGGGCTCGGTTACGGCCAAATTCACAAAAAACGGCGGAACTCGATGACGACCGCAAGTCATGGCTCTCGCACACCATCCTCGCCGCCCGTCAGGCCGGGCAATCCCGACCCAGGCGCACCGGCCACACTACGGCGACAACGGGCGTGCACGCACGCTCCCGGAAGAAATGAGGTAGGTCGTGATGAACGCCCAACAGGAACGCCAGAGAAGCGACGTATGGGATGTGGCGCGTGCAGCAGCGGTGCTGTTGGACGCGGAGGCTGCGCGTGTTGATCGCGGCCCGATCACGGCCGAGTGGGCTGGGTTGGATCTGGACACTGCTTACCGGGTGCAAGACGAGATCTTGTGTCGCAAGGTGGAGTCCGGGCAGCACATCGTCGGAGTGAAGCTCGGGCTGACGTCGCGCGCCAAGCAGCAGCGTATGGGGGTGGACTCGCCGTCGACGGCGTGGCTGACCGATCGGATGGTGCTCCCCGTCGGCGCGCCGCTGGTCATTGAGCAGCTGATTCATCCGCGGGTGGAGCCGGAGATCGTGTTCGTGCTGGGCGAGCGGCTGGCCGGGCCCGGCATCACAGCCGCGCGGGCGATGGAGGCGGTATCGCACGTTTATGGCGGGCTGGAGATCATCGACAGCCGCTATACCGATTTCAAGTTCACCCTGCCCGATGTGGTGGCCGACAATGCCTCCTCGGCGTTGTTCGTGATCGGGGGTGTGGCTCGCAAACCCGACGAAATGGACCTCGCGCTGGAAGCGTGCCTGTTGGCGGTGGACGGTGAAGTCGTCGACTCCGCCACCGGCGCCGCGGTGCAGGGCCATCCGGGGGAGGCATTGGCGTTGGCGGCCAACGCGCTGGCCAAGCGGCAGCTGGCGTTGGAGCCGGGCTGGGTGGTGTTAACAGGCGGCATGACCGACGCCGTGTTCGTCGAACCGGGCAGTCACGTCAGCGCCGACTTTTCCAACCTGGGCTCGGTCACGTTGAGGTGTCAGTGATGCCGTTGGTGGAGATCACGCTCGCCGAGGGGCGTCGTCCTGAGCAGATCCGGGCGCTGCTTGCTGAGGTGCACTCTGCGGTGCACCGGGCGATCGGCGCGCCGGAGGCCAATATCCGGGTGGTGGTGCGCGAAGTCCCGGCCACCCACTGGTCGGCCGGTGGGGTGACCCTGGCCGAACGCGCGGCGACAGCGAAGGAGACGAAACCGTGACGGAGTTTTTCGGGCACATCATCGACGGGGCGGAGGTCAAGTCGGCCTCGGATGCGACGTTCGCCTCCATCGACCCCTACACCCGCCAGCAGTGGGCCGAGATCGCTTTGGGTGACGCCACGGATGCCGCCCGCGCGGTGGCCGCGGCGCGGCGTGCCTTCGACGAAGGACCGTGGCCGCGGCTGGGATACGGCGAGCGCGGCCGCATCCTGCACCGGTTGGCCGACCTGATCGAGGCGCACGCCGATGAGCTCGGCATGGCCGACACCCGCGACATGGGCAAGCCGATCAGCCAGTCGCGGGGCAACGACGTGCCCCGCGCGGCGGCGAACTTCCGGTTCTTCGCCGATCACGCGCGGCTGGCCACCGCGGAGGTCCTGCCCATGGACAGCGGCCACCACACCTACACCCGCTTCGAGCCGGCCGGGGTGGTGGCGGCCATCGCGCCGTGGAATTTCCCGCTGATGCTGGAGACCTGGAAGGTTGCCCCGGCACTGGCGTGGGGCAACACCGTGGTGCTCAAACCCGCCGAGGACACCCCAGTTTCGGCCACGATTCTAGGGCGGCTTGCGCTCGAAGCCGGTATGCCGGCGGGGGTGTTCAATGTGGTGCACGGCTACGGGCCCGACTCTGCCGGGCAGGCGCTCACCGAGGACCCCGAAGTCGACCGGATCACCTTCACCGGCGAATCGGGCACCGGCCGGGCGATCGCCCGGGCGGCGGCGGGCAACCTGACACCGGTCAGCTTGGAACTCGGCGGCAAAGGCGCCAACGTAATGTTCGCCGACGCCGACCTCGACGTCGCCGTCGAGTGGTCCATCAAGGCGATTTTCACCAACACCGGCCAGGTGTGTCTGGCAGGGTCGCGGCTGTATGTGCAGCGCGACATCTACGACGAGTTCTTGGGTCGGTTCACCCGAGCCGCGCAGGCGATGGTGGTCGGCGACCCGAAGGACGAGGCCACCCAGATCGGGCCGCTGGCCTCCCAGGAGCACTACCGCAAGGTGCGCGGCTACATCGACACCATTGAGTCCGAAGGCGGCTCCATCGTCACCGGTGGGCTCGGCGAGGGCGGGGGCGTGCTGCCCACCATCGTGACCGGACTGGGCCAGCAGGCCCGCTGCAGCCGCGAGGAGATTTTCGGCCCGGTGGCGGTGGTGATCCCATTTGACACCGAAGCCGAGGCGATCCGGCTGGCCAACGACACCCGCTACGGCCTGAACGCGATGCTGTTCACCGACAACGTGCACCGCGCCCACCGGGTCTCTGCGGCGCTGCGGGCCGGCACCGTATGGGTCAACTGCTTTTTCATCCGCGACCTGCGCGCACCCTTCGGCGGGGTCGGCGACTCGGGCATCGGCCGCGAAGGCGGCACCTTCAGCCGCGAATTCTTCACCGAACCCAAGGCCGTAGTCATGCAAATCCAGCCCGGCTGAGCCCGGCCGGCCGCCCGATGCTCCGACCCATCGCCCAGCCTGCCCCAAAACGAGAAGTCACGCCTACTGGCACCCACCCCGCGGCCAGAAACGCACAAAGCACCAAACCCGGATGACCACGCATCCGAACCGTTTAGCAAGAGCGGCGAGTAAGAACTGACCCGCCTGGCGCTGGCCCTCGCCTGGGGTGGACGACGCCCACTTCAGATGCTTTGCCAGCTGATGTTTCCCTTATGGGAGGCCTCGACTTTTCGAGGCTGTCAACCAAGTTTGCGAGCCCAAGTTTGCGAGCCACCGTGACAACGGTTTTCAGCCACGAAACGTCATACAGATCGGAGATCTACGGAAGTGTCATCTTGATTCGGACAGTTTCGTTCGAATCGATCCAATAATGTTGGCATACAGTCACTTCGGGCATGACAAATAAACCCGGAACGGACAGAGAATGCTGAAGCTGACAGGACGCTACGGCGATGGCTGGCTTCCCCTGTCGATCATGATCTCCGATCCCGAGGAGTACGAAGCCAAACTCGCGAAGATCCGCGCCGCCGCACGCAATTCAGGCCGCGACCCCGTCGCCGAAACGCTGGCGCACAGCCGGGTACCTGGCTACTCTCGCGGAATGTACCACAGGTTCGTGCGCCGGCAGATCCGTCGTGGCTATGGGCTGATCAGCACCGGCCAATTCGATGAGCTCGTTGCCCAGTTCGCGCCGGACGCGCTCTTCTCGTTTCCCGGCGACCACGCGCTCGGCGGCGAGTTTCGAGGGCCGGACGCCGTCCGTGCCTGGTTCGCAGAGGTGCGGCGGCTGTTCCCGGATTTCCGGCTGGAGCCGCGGCGCATCGTCGTCGAGGGAGGTCCCTTGCACACGCGCGCCGCCACGTGGTTCGCCGTTTTCGGGACGTTTCCCGACGGGACGCACTATCGCAACGAGGGTGCGCAGCTCCTTGAGCTACGGCGAGGACGCGTGCAGGAGGACCGCCTGTTCGAGGACACCAAGGTCGTCATCGACGCGCTTGATCGTCTACGCGCACTGGGAATGGACCCCGGGGCAACGCTGGCCCGAAGGCGGAGTCCCCATGGGTCTGAGCAACAACCGGGCTCGACGTCTGACTGATGATGCATACAAGTTTTCCGCTGAGGACCGCATACTCTCTGCATTTAACGATGAAGCCCATTGTGGCACAGTGTGATAGCGAATACTACCGGTAACCCTCCATATTCGATCCCGCCGTATGGGTCCATCTCGCAAGCAGCGCCGCCGCCTCGCGGCTGCTACGCCGCTCATTCTTGAGCTGGCCGAGGGCAGCCCATCATCCGGCCCGCCCGAGCCCGAGGTCATCGCGCGCCCCGAGGCACGTCCGCTCGATGACGCCGCCACCGCCCGCCTGCTCGCGCGACTGCCGGCTCCGCTGGAGCCGCCCGCCACATCGGAATCCGGGTTCACCCCGCGCAAGGAGGCACTGCCGCGCCCGAGACCCGGCCGTGTCGTTGAAGTGCCGTTTCCGCCGCCCGCTGGCGTGGATGGTGACCCGCAGCGCCCCGGCGCAGCGGCAGGCATCCCGCCCGCACTCGAGGTCGTGCGTTACCAGCCCGACGGCGAAGTCGACCTCGCTCGGGGGGTCTCGATTACGTTCTCCGCGCCGATGGTCGCCCTCGACAGCGTTGATGCTGCGGTGGTCATGGAGCCGCCCGTGCGGCTGGACCCGCAACCACCCGGCGAGTGGCGCTGGATGGACCCACGGACCCTCGTCTTCGTGCCGCAGGGCGCGCGAATGCCGATGGCGACGGCCTACCGCGTCGAGGTTCCGGCCGGGACCAGGTCCGCCGCGGGCGCAGCGATCGCGCGGGACGTCGCGTTCGGCTTCGCAACGCCCGCGCCCCGGCTCGTCGCGCGCCATCCCGAGGGAAACCGCGTCCGGCCCGACAGCGTGATGCTGCTCGTGTTCGACCAGACGGTGGATGCCGGGACGGTCCTCGCGTCAACGTCGATCACGGCCGGCGAGCAGGTCTTGGACTTTCGTATCGCCACTGCCGAGGAGATCGCCGCGGATGCCGTCGCGGCGCAGGTGGCAGGTGTGCCGGAGGGGCGCGCTATTGCCGCGCGCCCTTTGGCGCCGTTCCCGTTCGACACGACCTGCTCCGTGACGCTCCAACCGGGGGTTCGGTCACTCGAAGGACCGAGGGCCACAACGTCGGCGGTCACCTGGGATTTCGCAACGCCCGGGCCCTTCCGTGTGCACGGCCTGCAGAAGGACTGGCGTGGCCGGAACCCTGTACCGGGCGCCACCTGGGTCATCGAGCTCAGCAACCCAGTGGACCCCGCGTCGTTCGAGGAGGCGATGGTCAGCGTCGAGCCGCCGGTGGAGCGGCTCGTGGCGTCGGTCTCGGGGTCCTACGTCCATGTGGCCGCGGCCTCGCTGGCGGGACAGTGCTATCACGTCACGCTGGACCCGGCGCTGCGTGACGTGTTCGGCCAGACGCTCGGGCCGTCGGACCCGGTGCGGGTGGATGTCGGGCAGCCGGCGCCGCGGCTGTCGATCCTCGGCGGCAATCACGTGATCCTCGACCCGAAGGGCCTCCCGGTGCTCGCGGTGCGCACCATCGGCATCAACCGGGTCCGGGTGCGGGTGCATACGGTGGGCCCGGACGACTGGACGGCGTGGCAGGAAACCGAGCGGCGGCGCTGGTCAGACGATGCCATCAAGATCCCCGGCGAACGGGTCGCAGAGCTCGTACTCAACGTGCCCGGCGCCGGGCAGAGATGGGCCGACGTGGAGGTCGACCTGGCCCCCTGGCTCGACGGCGGGCTCGGTCAGTTCATCGTGTCCGTCGAGCCGAAGGATCGGATGTCGAAGCGGGACCGGCGGCGGCTGACTGCCGCGTCCTGGGTCCAGGCAACGCGTCTCGGTGTGGACTCGCTCGCGGATGCGACCGCGCTGCGGGCGTGGGTCACCGATCTCGCGACAGGCGCACCCTGGCCACCGGCGACGGCCGCGTCGCGCAACGCTCGGCCACCACCAGCGGGCAAAAGACCATCCTCAACGCTCTCGACCTGCCTGAACCGCCCCGCTACCTCGACTTCGCGCCCACCAAACCAACGGCGAATCCGCCGACTGACAACCACACCCACCAGAACCGGGTCGTGTAGTAACACGACCCAACCTGGCGCTTCCCACGTTTACGCAGGTCACACCACAAATCATTGGACTCGTGTGCCCACGATCTCCGGAAGTCGGGTCAGTGGGGAATTTCGGCGAGCGCCATCACTCAACCAAAGAATGAACACCAAGGGGGTCAATTTTCGGCCGCCGCTGACACCTCCGTCGTCGGGGAAGAAGATGATCGCCAGCGCGGGTCAAGTGGCGGTTTCAGAATCCGGTCGCTACGCGGTCCGATGATCGCGTTCGGGTCCACAGTCATCGGCCTTGCCGAACATTCTGATCATGGCCTCGACCTTCGGATCACAGTCGAGTCCGGCAAGTTCGCTCGTGATCAGCTTCCAGCATCGCGATGATTTGAGCTTTTTTGTGCGGTCGTCTTCGTCGGGTTGCACACCGATGAGTCGCAGCCAGGTGACCAAGTCGGAAATGGCTTGGCGCATCTCCGGGGTATCGATGTCATTGGTGGCCCACAACTCGGCGTAGCGAGCGGCGAGTTCACTTGTTCGTTGTCGTGTCTCCGGACCCTGGGCTGCGATCTCTCGCACAGACTGATTCACGGCATCGCGCATCGCCGTGGTCAGCTGCTTGGCGCAATCGGGATACTTCGCGAACGCCGCGCGCATGCTGTCGACGTAGCGCGCCCAGCAATCTGCGGTTTCGTTGTCGATCGGACGGCCGAGAAATTGGTTGCGCACCCGGTTGGGGTCGAGGCGCCAGACCTTCACCTCGTCGATGTCCCCGGTCCAGGGATGTTGACCGTCGAGCGTGTTGCCGATGCTGATTCCCTTGGGCCCCACTCCCGGAACCCCCGACAGAACCGGGTGCCGGACGACTTCCGCTCCTTCGATGATCAGCCGCATCTCCGACAGACCGTCGTGCTCCCACATAAAGCGAACCCATTGGTCATTCTGCATTCGGAAGTTGGACACGACCCAGTCCCATGAAGGACCGTATGCGACGGGGTCGCCACGGAATTTTGCGCCGATATGTCGCTGGTATTCCCCGATATGGAAGGAGTTGTCCGCGTCGATCAGGGTCGCACCGACCCGGGCGAAGGCGACCGTGTTGACGCGGGCTACGAATTCGACGCGTACGCCCACGAGCGGCCCCCAGCCGCTGTTTGGTTGGATCACGATCCCTTTGCGTTCCGTTGCCCAAAACCTCCATGCACCTGAACCGGGCGTGGCGCCGTCTTGCCGGAAGTTCGATGGATTGAGTGCGGCGGTCGTGCCGTGGCTGTCGTAAATCGACAGATCCGTGGCGGTGCCGTTCCATTTGTAGGTGTGATGGCAGATCAGCTCCCACAGGGCGTCCACAGACATTACTGACTCTTCCCCTTGGCAAACGCGTTGATGAACTCCGCCCAGAACTCCGGGAACTTCAGTCCGGCGCGGCGGGTCTGCGGGTCGTTGGTCACCCGCTGTCCCCAACGGCCGGTGTAGCCGATGTGGCCTTGAGTGCCGGGCCAAAACACCTGGCGGACTTTTACATTCGGGTCTGTTCGGTTGACTCGCAACGAGTAGAGGCGATCCCCGACCTTATGCTCGAGTGCGGCTTCGTTGGACAACGCCGTCTGCCAGGAGAACTTGTCGACGGTCGATTCACCATTCGGCGGATCGATGCCGGCAGGATGCACGATTGCCCCGAACGAGGCTACGCCTGGCTCGTCCTTCGGCGGGAGATCGAATTGGTCCGGTGTCCTCGTTCCGACTCCGTTGAAGCCACCACCTCCGCCGGCGATGTACTCGGTCACCGCCCAGATGATGTTGATGACGAATTTCGTCCAGAACACTTCCGGATCGTCGACCCATACGTGGTCGGCCGCTTCGTCCTGTGCGTCCTTGAGGTCCTCGTAGCTCTTGCCCAGTGTCTCCGTCGCGCCGCAGAACGCGAAGGCGGGGTCCGCAGGGGCGAAGAACGGGACCGGTACCGGGAGCGGGGACCCGGCCCCATAGATGCTGTGCGTTCCCTTCGCGACGAAGAGTCTGGGATGAGCTCGTTGAACCGTTTCGCCTTCTTGCATCGCGCGGCGTACAACGTCGAGTGTGTTGAAGTCGAACGTGCTCATGTTCACCCGCTCCTCGCCTCCGCGAAAGCCGGTGTCGCCGACATTGCGGCCGGTGAGCCCGATCGTGGTCGGTGTGTAGGTGACCGACGGCGGTCCGCCCGCAGTCGCAGTCGTGCTGCTCTCCACGAGTATTGCTATGCACGCCCATTCGCCCGCATAGCTGCAGAACTTCTCGGCATGGTCGTCTGGCGCGCAATTCTCGAGCGGTTCGTCGTGTCCCGGGAAGAACAAGTAGTAGCAAATCAGTTTGAAGTTTGACCCGCCCGCGAAGTGAGCTTTGAAGACGTCTTGGAAATTGGCCGGACTGTTGTCCGCCGCCATCAGCTCGCGCAGCCGTGCGGCGTCGAACACTTCGGCGTGGTACCAGAATCGACTGCCTTTCAACAGCGGATCTGCCCCCGCTGAGTTGTACAGCTGTTCTATCCGGTCGAGATCCGCGAACCGGAAATCATTCGCTGGTGCGGGTGGCTGCCCCCAACCCGAGATGTCGAGAAAGCGTTCGTCCTTCGGATCCGGGACCAGAAACGGGAGTGCGCCACCCGGTCCCTGCTGGCCGAGAAACGTTCCGGCCTCGCCATCTTTGGCGGAAATCATTCCGTGATCGATGATCGGTCCGATCGGGCCACCAGGTGGATGCCAGGAATCGCGCGAGGTGAAGGGATCGACGGTGTTCCACAGTGCACAGCGTTCGAGATACCGCTTCGCGTCGGCCGGGAAGAAGCGCTCGCCGGGTGCAAAGTACAGGATCGGCTCGAATGCCCGGATGAGTTCGTTGTCCGGCTCGTACACGACCGATTCAGGTGAGTGCGGGGTAATCGGTGCCTGGGTAATGACCTCGAGCACAATCGCCAGGGCGCTTTCGGCGCCGGTCCACGACCAGCTGATCGACGGCTGCCCACCTGTCCGGTCTTGAGTCTGCAGCGTTGCTGATTTTCCGAGGAGTCCTTGGTTCGGTGATAACTCATCGATCTCGGCGAAACCTGCGCCGGGCGTCACTGGATGCGCCGGTTGGGCCAATTGCAATGCGAGTATCAATCCGCCGACGGCGATGTTGGCCTGACTCGCCAGCGGCAACGGTGCGGTCAAGTTGGTGGCGGCCGCCGCGGTCGCTTGCGGATGAACGGTGAGTGCACCGGACCCGTTCGTTCCGCTTGAATCAACGTCGCCGTACTCGAAAATCGACCACGCACACAGATCCTGGGTTTGAAGCGCCCCTGCGCCGTCCCGGAACTCGAAGCGGACCGTCCCGGTTGCTGGTGCGGCACCAATCTGCATTGCCCTGAAACACGTAAGCCGAAATTGGCCCGTATTGCCTGTATCGACTCTGTCCCAGGTCAGTCCGTTACCCGAAGCGGAGGGGATGCCCGCGGCCCCGACGCCGGTGTTGGCGCTCAGTACGAACGCGAGAATCAAACTTTCGGCGGCAGGCGCAATGCTGTTCGTCGTGTAAACGGAGTTGTTGTTGGTGTTCATGCCTGATGTGAGATCCGTACGCGACACCGCGAGCCTCCCGAATTTCGGAGTCGATAACATGACGCTATGCGCCCGCGTTCCAATCAGGGGGGTTATTGGCGAGATCAAGCCGACGAAAGTAACCCGCTCGCCACCTACACGGCGTGCACGAATTATCCTGCGCGCCAATAGGGCAGCGAGGGGCTGAACCTGACGCCCAAGCTCGCGCCAGTTCGCCGCGATCCTCCTGCCGAGGTCCGCCCGCGGGGTCGCCGGTGGTCAATTGATCGCGAACCCATCACGAGGCGTATGCGCGCATTACGCGCGAGCTCTTCCGGTCCGCGAGAAACGTCACTACCGTCAACCCGGCCTGGACTGGCACGCTCGAGCCACGCTCGCCGCTCCGTGCCTTCGACAAATGCCTCTGGTGGTTCAGTGGGGGTAACGCTGCTACCGCAGACTCCGCAGATCGGCGACTTATCCAGGCGTCCAATCAGATTCGTGCGGGCGGCTGCGGACCCCCACGGCCGCACTGGATCGTCATGGATGGCGCGGTCCGCAGCTCCCCTCCGGGTACACATCGTGGTTGGATCAGGTGTCGGAGCTGCCGGCGTTGGCGGGCCGGACCCCGAGGGCGTCGACGAGGGCGATGAGAGCGTTCATCCGCCTCTCGAACGCGCGACGCGCCCGAGTTGGTGCGTCTATCAGACTGCCGAGGTCCTTGAGCCCGTCGGTAGCGGCAACTAGTAATGCGGCCAGGTCGTTGGCTTCGATGGTGTCGGGTAGGTCTTCGTCGGCTTGGGCCTGGCTGACGAGGCTGGCGAGCAGGCCGACCCAGGCGCGCATGTGGTCGCGGACCAGATCGGTGACATGGGGAATACGGGACAGATCGCGGGTGAGCCGGGAAACGCTGAAGGCGCTGGGGTCATCCCGATGAATGCGCACGAGTGCCCGAGCCACGAGGCGCAGCTGGTCGATCGCACGGGGTTCGGCGCTGATCGCCGCCTGGACAGAGTCAATCCACTGGTGCTGTTTCTCCTCGATCACCGCCAGTGCGAGTTGTTCTTTAGACGAGAAGTGAAAGTAGAACGCTCCCTTGGTTAAGCCGCTGCGCGTGATGAGTTCGGCCATCGTGGTCTCGGTGTACCCGCGCTCGGCGAATACCTCGGCTGCAGCCTGGAGCAAGAACGCTCGCGTGGCCGCGCCCTTCGGCGTGACCGGCGTGGATGACACCCGGCGAACATAGCACAAACCGACCGTGCGGTAGCTCTGGACATACCGAACGGGCGGTTTTATTCTGGGACCACAACAAGGTTTAGAAAGGTGCCGGGAAATGAACTACAAAGGCCAACGTGCGCTGGTGACGGGCGCCTCCTCGGGAATCGGCGCGGTTTTCGCACGCGAGCTGGCCCGCCGCGGCGCCGATCTCGTCCTGGTAGCCCGCTCTGCCGACAAACTGGCCGCTTTGGCCGACGAACTGAGCGCGTCGTTTGGCGTTGCCGCCGACGTCGCGGTCGCCGATCTTGCCGCGCCGTCGGCGGCAGATGGCTTGGCTGCCGACTTGCGCAGTCGCGACCTGCAGATCGACATCTTGGTCAATAACGCCGGTTTCGGCCTGTTCGCGCAGCTGGATCAGGCTGATGCCGCTGTGCTGGCCGATATGATCCGTGTCAACGTCGCCGCGCTCGTCGATCTGACGCGCCTGTATCTGCCGGGCATGCTCGACCGCGACCGCGGAGCCGTCATCAACGTGGCATCAACAGCGGCGTTTCAGCCTGTCCCCTACATGGCGGTCTACGGCGCGACCAAGGCTTTCGTGCTCTCGTTCACCGAGGCGCTCTGGGCCGAAACCCGCGGCACCGGCGTGCGCGTCACCGCCATCTGCCCAGGGTCCACCGAAACCAGCTTCTTCGACATCGCCGGTGAAAACGCCCAAGTCGGCCAACGCATTCCCCCGCAGCGCGTTGTGCACGCCGCCCTTCGCGCCGTGGACCGCCGAGCCAGCACCACGGTGACCGGCGGCGCGGGCAACTGGCTGCTGACCAACGCCCCACGGCTGGCACCGCGACAGTTCGTCGCACGCATGGCCGCGCGCACCATGCGTCCCGCAAAGTCGCGCGAACACGTATCGCAGAAGCGCGGCCAGCACACGGGCCTACAGGCCTCACCTGAGAACACAAAACAAGCCTTACGCGACTGACTTCCTACTGCAAGGCCTCAAGACGAGGGTCGCGGTGGAAGACCCCGACACCGGCGCGCTGATCTCTAATGCCCAGGTCGCCGAAACGCCCTACACCCTGACCGTGCGCGGCCATGGCCGCGTCACCGCCCGGCTGGTGGTGCGTCGGGTCAAAGATGCCCGCTACCCGGACGCGTTGTTCCCGGTGTGGCGGTATCACCCGTTTTTCACCAACTCCGACCTGCCCACCGCCGAGGCCGACATCACCCACCGCAAGCACGCGATCGTGGGGACCACCTTCGCCGACCTGATCGACGGGCCACTCGGTCATATCCCCTCCGGGCTGTTTGGCGCGAACTGCGCCTGGCTGGCCTGCGCGGTGATCGCGCATAACTTGCTGCGCGCCGCCGGGACGCTCGCCGGCGGTGAGCACGCCGTGGCGCGCGGCGCGACCCTGCGCCGCGACCTGGTCAACGTGCCCGCCCGCTTCGCCGCGCCCGCACGCAAGCCGATGTTGCACCTGCCAGCGCAATGGCCATGGCAGATCGGGTGGAAAACCCTGTGGGACAACATCATCGGCTACCCGACTGCGCAACCCCGTGCCGCCTGACCCCACCGGCCAATCCCCT
Organism: Candidatus Mycolicibacterium alkanivorans; assembly: GCF_022760805.1. Taxonomy (NCBI): domain Bacteria; kingdom Bacillati; phylum Actinomycetota; class Actinomycetes; order Mycobacteriales; family Mycobacteriaceae; genus Mycobacterium; species Candidatus Mycolicibacterium alkanivorans. The sequence continues at coordinate 2,782,651 of NZ_JAIVFL010000001.1, forward strand.
GTCCACCCCGCCCTCCCAGGCCCAGCCCGAAGAACCTCGCAACAAGGAAAAGCTGGTGCAGGCCAGCGGATCACTCATGCCCACACCATCCCGAACCGCCCCAATCGTGCCGAAATCAACCCCGCGACGCCACGAAATCACTGATCCACGGATTCAGGCTAGAACCCGACTCCGTGACGGGTTGGCGGCCGGCACATCGGGTACTCGATCAGTAATCGACTTCGAGGAGGTGCGCGTTGCCCGTTCTCAACCATCACATCGTGGCGACCCGTGACAAGGAAGCGACTGCCAGGTACTTCAGTGAGGTTCTGGGATTGGACGAGGCGCTCAAACTCGGTGAGTTTGCAGTGCTCAAGGTCAGTGGTGACACCACCCTAGACTTCCGCGACACCGACGCCGATGACTTCGACCGCCTGCACTACGCCTTCCTCGTGACCGAGGCGGAGTTCGATGAGATCTTCGGGCGGATTCGCGAGCGTGGCATCGAATACTGGTCCGACCCGATGCACCAGGATGCTGGTCACATCAACAACTGGGACGACGGCCGCGGGGTGTACTTCGACGATCCCAACGGACATCGTCTCGAGATCATCACCCGCCCGTACGGCAGCGGGGGCACCGAGGCGCAACATCCACATCCGTTGGTGGCCCCGACCATAAGTAATACGGATGGCCGCAATGATTTTCACTGACCCCCAGTGACAGTCCGCCCACCCGCGCTCGACAAGCGAGATTGTCCCGGGTCTCGTAGAACTTGGTGAGTAGCGGGAGGGAACCTCCCCCTCCCGCTCTCGCAGGACCGGACGTGACAGTCTCCTGTCATCCGGCCCCCACAGTCCGGCTGGAAGTGAGCGCGATGAGGTGCCAGTGGGCGAAGAGCGTTGGCTCCCGCTTCCGGGCATCCCGCAGCCAGGCCCACGCCTTGTCGGGCCTGCCGCGCAGTCGTTTGAACTTGTGCATGGCCCATCGGACGAGGTGCTCGTCAATGCGCAATGCGAGGAAGCCCAACTCGGAGCGGTAGAAGGCTCCGTAGTAGTTGATCCAGCCTCGCACCTGGGGGTTGATGTCCTCGGCGAGGCCGGACAGGTCCGTGCCACTGCGACGTTTGAGATGCCAGGCCCTTATTTGCTGGCCTTTCGCCTTTCTTGCCTTGGCGCTCATGGCTGGCAGGAAGTTCACGAAGAACCCCCTTCGGCCACGGACCAGGTGACTCCGGAAGGTGTAGCCGAGGAAATCGAAGCTGGTGCGCTCGTAACTTCCTCGGCGCTTCGTGTCTTTGCAGTACACGATCTTCGTCTTCTCAGGGTGCAACTCGAGACCGACGATCCCGAGCCGAGAGGCGATGGCGGCCCGCAACGTGTGGGCCCGTTCCTCGGTGTCGCAATGGGCGACGATGTCATCCGCGTAACGCTCGAACGGGCAGTCCGGGAACTCCCGGTCCATCCAACGGTCGAACGCGTAGTGCATGAACAGGTTGGCTAACAACGGCGAAATCGGGGAGCCCTGTGGGGTTCCCTTGTCTCGTGCAACGAGGGTCCCGTCCGGCATCTGCATGGGGGCCTTCAGCCACCGCTGGATGTAGAGCAGAACCCATCGCTCGTCGGTGTGGTGAGCGACCGCTTTGAGTAACAGATCATGGGGAACGCTGTCGAAAAAGGCCCGGACATCAAGGTCCAAAATCCAGTCCTGGCGCCAGCAACGCCTTCGGGTCACGGCCAGCGCGTCATGGGCCGAACGGCCGGGACGGTAGCCGTAACTGTCACGGTGGAAGATCGGCTCCAGCTTCTCCTCCAGCAGCATCGCCGCTGCGGTCTGCGACACCCGGTCGGCCGTGTTCGGCACGCCGAGGATCCTGACCCCCGCCCCATGGTCCTTCGGTATCTCCACCGCCCGGACCGACCCCGGCATGTAGCTTCCCGAGGACATCCGATTCCACAACTTGTAGAGGTTGTTCCTCACGTCGTTGCCGAACTCGGCGATGCTGACGGCGTCCACGCCCGGCGCCCCGTTGTTGGCCCGGACCTTCTCCCACGCCTCAAAGACGAGGCGCTTGGGGATCTCAAACGACTTCACCTTCGGCTTCGGTCCCACCGGCGGCTCCTCCCCCTCAGGGTTGACCTCCGGCTGACCGTGGTCTGCCCGGCCCCTTGGCTCCGGCCCCATTACAGGGCCTTCATCGCTACTACGAGCCGGCCCGCCCCTGTGCCCCGCGTCGGTACTCTGCCCCTCACGGTTTTCGCCGCTTGGGGTCCTCCCTCTCGCCGGCCGGGTGGCTGAACAAGCCCACATGAACGGCCGAGTCGGTATCGGGACGACAGGTTCTCCTGTTCCATGCCAGCGCCTGCGACGAGCTCACGCCACCTATACACCGAGCACCGCCAGGCCAGCACGCAGGCCGCCGCCTGGCTCAGGGCACGCCTTGCTGGCCGCGCCTTCATCCCGGGGACCACCTCCATCCCCAGTTCTGATGCCATCGTTGGGTTGTTTCGATGCGTCAGCAGTGGTTTACACACGTTCGTCTTCTCGTCGCACACCTGACCCGCTGGTTGCGGGCCGTTCCCGCAGTCGCTTCCCACCCCGGCTCTTGACCGGCATGACACTGCGGTGGTTTGGGATCTCCGCCTGCACGGCGAACCCGGAGGGCCGACCTCCATCACTGGCACAGCACGGTTCATGCTGGCGACCTACTCCATCACCGACACTCCCCTTTCAGGACGCACGAGGTGGCGGTCCCCCCGCTCGAAACCTGCCGTGTGGTAGGTGTCGGGCGTTCCGCCAAGAACACCAACAGCAAGGGGACCACCATGAAGAAGAGTAGCCAGATTCAGTCCGCGGACGCGATCGTGTCGGCGATGCCGGAGCAGGTCAGCGTGGCGATGGGCGAGATCGCCGGGAACATGCAGGAGGGTCTGCTGGCGTTGGCCGTGGGCGCCGGCCTGCAGGTGATGGCCGCGTTGATGGAGGCCGACGTGGCCGAGCTGGCCGGGCCGAAGGGCAAGCACGACATGACGCGGACCGCGGTGCGGCACGGTCGCGAGCGCGGGTCGGTGACCCTGGGCGGGCGCCGGGTGCCGGTGACCCGCCCACGGGTGCGCGCCGCGGACGGGTCCGGGGAGTTGCCGGTCGCGTCCTATGAGCTGTTTAGCTCGACGGAGATCCTGGGCAAGATGGCGATGGAGAAGATGCTGGCCGGGCTCTCGACGCGGCGGTACCCGGTCGGGCTGGAGCCGGTCGGGCAGCAGGTCACCGAAACATCTTCGGCCACAAGCAAATCGGCGGTTTCTCGCAAGTTCGTGGCGATGACTGAAACCGCGCTGGCCGAGCTGCTGTCGCGGGATCTGTCCGGGATGGATCTGGTCGCACTGATGATCGACGGGGTGCACTTCGCCGAGTCCTGCTGTGTCGTCGCGTTGGGCATTGACATCGAGGGCACCAAGCATCCGCTGGCGCTGGTGGAGGGCTCCACGGAGAACGCGACCTTGGTCACCGAGCTGCTGGTGGACCTGCGGGAGCGGGGCCTGGACGTGACCCGCCCGATGCTGGTCGGCCTGGACGGCTCCAAGGCCCTGCGCAAGGCCGTGGTCGACGTGCTCGATCACCCGGTCATCCAACGCTGCCAACTGCATAAGATTCGGAACGTGAAAGACCATCTGCCGCAACGCCTTCGGTCCAGTGCCAGCCGCAAGATGACCGACGCCTACCACGCCGACTCGGCGTTGGAGGCCGAGGCTGCGCTGCTGGCCCTGGCAGGAGAACTCGACCGCACCCACCCCGGGGCCGCAGCGAGCCTGCGTGAGGGCCTAGGTGCGTGGGTCAGTAACTTGCGGTCGTGGGTGTGTCGTTCTGCTGTCTGGGCGTGCGATCGACAAGGCTTGGGTTGTGAGCGTGACAGCAGCCGGGGATCAGATGTTGGAGATCGATTGTGGGGTGGCGGGGTCTCCGCGGGCGCGGGGGCAGGGTCCGGTCGATAAGACGTTCCGGCTGTATGACCAGGATCAGTCGTTTCTGATGCCGCCGTCGCTGCGGGACTGGCTTCCCGGCGATCATCTGGCGTTGTTCGTGTCCGAACTGGTCGACGAGGTTCTCGATCTGTCACCGTTTCTGGCCGCCTACACCGAGGCCCGCGGCTTTCCGCCCTATCACCCCCGGTTGATGCTCAAATTGCTGCTCTACGGGTACACGACCGGGGTGCGTTCGTCCCGCAAGATCGAGACCCGCTGCCATGACGATGTGGCGTTCCGGTTCTTGTCGGCGAACACGGCACCGGATTTCCGGTCGATCGCCCGATTCCGGACCCGTCATCTTGACGCGCTGGAGGCACTGTTCGTCGAGGTGCTCACGCTGTGCCGGGAGGCGGGCATGGTGACGATGGGTCGGGTGGCCCTCGATGGCACCAAGGTCCGGGCGAACGCCTCGCGGCACAAGGCGATGAGCTACGACCGGATGGTCGAGGCGCACGCGCGGCTGGCGGCGGAGGTCGCCGAGATGATGGGTGAGGCCCAGCGTGTCGACGCGCAGGAGGATGCCGTCCACGGTGTCGACAATCGTGGCGGTGACCTGCAGGGGGAGCTGGCCCGGCGCGAGACACGGCTGGCGAAGATCCGCAAAGCCAAGGCCGACCTGGAACAACACGCGAAAGATCAGGCCGCCGGTAAGGCCCGCGCCAAAGCGGCCAAGGCCGGTCAGGCCGGTGAGGTGGCCGAGGAATCGGCTCGGCGGGCCGCGGAGTCCGCCACCCCGCAGCCCAAGGCGCAGCGCAACTTCACCGACCCGGACAGCCGGATCATGAAGACCGCCGACGGCAGCTTCCACTACTGCTACAACGCTCAGGCGGTGGTCGACGAGGCCAATCAGGTCATCGTCGCGACCGACTCGCGGCCTCCGGCGCCGACAATCCCGCGTTAGGCGACCTGCTCGATCAGACGATCACCAACACCGGGGCCACGCCCGCTCAGATGCTCGCCGATGCCGGTTATTTCAGCGAGGACAACATCGCCGCCGCACACGCGGCGGGCACCGATCCTTTGATCGCCACGGGTCGACTCAAACACGGCGAAACGGTGCCGGATGCGCCGCGGGGCCGGATCCCAACGAATGCCACCCCCAAGGCTCGGATGGCGCGCAAGCTGCGCACGAAGAAGGGTAAGGGCTGCCTACTCCCGGCGAAAGGTCATCGTCGAGCCAGTGTTCGGGCAGATGAAGACAACCCAGGGAGCGGGCCGGCTCCTGCTGCGTGGCCACGATCCCGCCCGGTCCGAATGGCGGCTCCTCGCCGCCTGCCACAACCTGCGAAAGCTGTTCTCCTACACCGGAACAACGACGCTGGCCACCGCTTGAGGTGATCTGGGGCCCGTATGGCGGGCCCCCGCGACCCACCCGAACCGCAAAAGTGTTTCGCCGCCACGCGAAACGGCTGGCCATTCCGACACCCCACAGTCCTCGACCTGGACCGACACCCCACCACGCCCCGGGGATTCGTTACAGACCCACGCACCTAGATGAGACCCTCACGGTCCTGCGCCTGGGTGTACCGCCGACGCTGGCGCGGACGTTGCGCTCGACCAACTGCATCGAGTCGATGATCTCGGTCTGCCGCGAACACGCGAGCAATGTCAAGCGCTGGCGCGACGGGCAGATGGCGCTGCGCTGGTGCGCCGCCGGAATGGTCGAGGCCGGCAAGCAGTTCCGCCGCGTCAACGGTCATCTGCACCTACCGACACTGCGAGCAGCCCTCGAACGTGAGTGCGCCGAACCTGTCGGACCCGTCGTGCACAATGATCCGGTGAGCGCAGCCTGATGCTCACCGGACCACCACCGAAGTTCCACGGAACTCGGGACAACCTCGTTTCCGCCTGTAATCGGTGGTGGTGGTGGTGGTGCTGGCTCCCGACGGAACTCAGACGAAACACCGGTTGAACCCTGAGTCGTACCTCGGGATCGTCGCCGCCACCAACTTCAAACAGCGCGTGCGCAAGATGCTCGAGTACTACCACACCGATCGGCTTAACTACGTCGTGTCGGGCACACCGAACAGACTCGAATACGACCAGGGCTTCTTCGTCAAACTGGGCGACGGCGCGGCCGGCGTCAAACCGATCGCTCACCTGTACAAGTCACAGGTGTATGCGCTCGCCGAGCATCTCGGGGTACCGGCGGAGATCCGATCGCGGCCTTCGACGACCGACACCTACTCAATCTCAATGCCCCAGTCGCAGGCCACGGGAAGAACAACGGCGTGCCGATCGCTGGCATCGCGACCGCCACCGGGCTGACGGACGAGGAGGTGCAGCGCGTCTTCCGCGACATTGATCAGAAGCGCAAGACGACGGAATACCTGCACCTGCCGCCGGAACTCGCGGCGGATGTCCCCGAGATCGCGCGGGCCCTGATGACCTGAACGGATTATCGCCTAGAGACTCGGCTCACGAACGGCCTTCTTGCTCGTGACGAATCGAGTGAGATTGGAGATGGTGCCCAGATTCTGAGGCACCGTCTCGGTCTCGGACACCTCGATGCCGAAATGCGACTCGAGGAATTCGATCACTTCCAGAATCCCGGTGGAGTCGATGACTCCCCCTTCGACCAGCGCATCATCGCCCTTCGGGGTTCTCGCGACATCCCCGAAGAGGTAGTTGGCAGCGACGAAATCGGTCAATTCTGTCCGGACCAGCGCGTCTATTCTTCTCCAGTGTTTTCGGCGGCCCGTCAGCCACTACCCTGCTGAAGTAAAGCTTCAGCAGGGACCTCGCGAGCCCGCTTGTCTGCGATGCTTGAGCGTAATGAGGTTTTCTCACTTGGGGCGTGTGAGGTTGGTGTGACTGGAGTTTCCGGCGTGTCGTGAGAGCAAGACGTGGGGTCCCTGCTCAAGGATCGGTTTCGACCAAGAAAGCCGTTCCGCTGCAAGAGGACCCCACGTGTTCACCTACCCTGCCAGTTGCGACGTCCCCGAGGAAACCCTGCTTCAGGTGACCGCGCTGCTGCACGCGCACCGGCGCGAGATCGGCACCCGCGCCGGGCGACGCGCGGGCACGGTGCGCACGCAGGCCAAACTGGTGCTCCGGTGGTTCGGCGACGACGCCCCGATCCGGCTGCTGGCCTTCGAGCCCGCGCTGGCGATCTCCACCTGCTACCGGTACCTGCACGAGGCGATCGACGTGATCGCCGAACAGGCACCCGACCTGCACGACGTGCTCGACCGGGCAAAGGGGCAGGGCTGGTCGCATCTGACGCTGGACGGGACGCTGATCGAGATCGACCGGGTCAACGAGCGCACCGACGAGGGCCATCACCTGTGGTACTCGGGCAAGCACAAGACCCAGGGCGGCAACGTGCAGATCCTCGCCGACCCGGGCGGGTTCCCGGTGTGGTCGAGCGAGGTCGAACCAGGCAGCATGCACGACATCACCGCTGCCCGCGCCCACTGTCTGGGCGCGCTGTACAAGGCCGCCGCCGACGGTCTGCCGACCCTGACCGACAAGGGCTACCGAAGGGCCGGGATCGGGGTGCACAGCCCGATCAAAGGCCGTCACCTCGATGTCGCCAATCGCAGCTACAACACGCTGCTCACCGCGATTCGGGCAATCGGGGAACGCGCCAATGCCGAACTCAAGCAACGCTGGCGGTGTCTTCGGCGAATCAGACTGTGCCCAACCAGAATCGGACAGATTGTTGCTGCCGCAATCGTCCTACCGACTCTCCAGAGGGGAAACTACTGAGAAAACCTCAATGCACGGCGCGTCAGTAGGCGCCCTTGCGCTGCAGGACTGCCTTCAGCGTCTTCGTGATGATCAGGAGGTCTCCGACCATCGACCAGTTTTCGACATACGACAGGTCCAAACGCACTGCTTCATCCCACGGCAGATCCGACCGACCGTTGACCTGCCACAGACCGGTGATTCCGGGCTTGACGAGCAGCCTTCGGAGAACTTCAACATCGTAGGCTTCAACCTCACGCCTCAGCGGCGGACGTGGACCCACGACGCTCATTTCGCCTCGGAGCACGTTGAAGAACTGCGGCAGCTCATCAATACTGAATCGCCGCAAGAAGCGACCTACGGGGGTTATCCGAGGGTCGTTTCGGATTTTGAAGAGCAGCCCGTCGCTTTCGTTGGCGGCCAGCAGCCTCGCCAACTGCTTGTCGGCATCCTGGACCATGGTGCGGAACTTCAGCATCGCGAAGGGATTGCCGTCGATTCCGATCCGCTCAGACGAATATAAGATCGGGCCCTTGCTGCCGATCTTGATGGCGATCGCAGTGATGAGCAGCATAGGCGAGGTCACCACGAGGATGGCCAGCGCAAAGCAGAAGTCAAAAGCGCGCTTCTGGAACCGCTTTGAACCGCGATACTGCGGTTTTTCGATATGCAGCAGCGGAAGCCCGGCGATCGGACGCATCAGCAGCCGCGAGAGCGCGACATCCATGACTCCGGTCGTCACCACGAGATCAACGCCCATCGGCTCGAGGTCCCAGATGAGCCTGCGGATTCCGCGGACACCGAAGCACTCCGTGCCGGCAATCGCCACTGTGTCGGCACCGCAGGTGCGGATAGCGTTCAGCATGTTGGCTTCGTCACCGACGATGGGGATTTCACTGCCGTTGACAGTCAGGTGTTCGCCTTTCGGAGGCCCGTAACCCGGTATGCCGACCCCGACGACCCGATAGCCGTCCGCGCGGTTCCGGGTCAGTTCGTTGATGAGATCGGCCACGGCAGCACTTTCCCCGAACGCCAAGACGGACGTTTGGCATCCGCCCTCCGCCCGTTTGCGCGCAAGAGCTGCATGCCATGTCCACCTGCTCAGCACGAGTCCGACGGTCCCGACGGGAAGCGCTACTGCCAAATAGCCGCGAGCGATGTCAAGCTTGAGCAGAAGTGTGACGATGGCAATCGCGCCGAAAGTATAGAAAGACGCGGAGACCACCCGCCGATACTCCTCGACACCGGTTCCGGCGATCCTCGGGGATGCGGTACGGAATCCGGCCAGGGCCGACAGCCATGCTATGACGAACAAAGCCGAAAAGGTCGGCACGTAGTAACGCTCGTATCCCGGCGGAGCCAATGTTTCGCCGAATCGCGCACGTTGCGCGAGGAGCACCGCGCCGCATACCACAATGAAGTCGCTGATCCGTAGCTTAGCGACGTATCGCCTCTGCCACGTCGACCGTTCGAACACACCGCTCGGTGTGTCCACCGCGCACCGAGTCGGGGTTGGCTCCAAAACAAGTTCGTTCATGTCGGCCGATTTGCGAGTCGGCCCCACTGTCTCTTGGGCGCCGGCCCGCCGCAGTCGTTCTCGTCCCGCGCTACCGAGTTGAGGGATTGCAGGGATGGGCGTCGCCTCACGCTGATCCATGGCGTTACTCCGGCTCAGGACAGTTCTGGACGGCGACGCACCTGAGTGGTCGCCGGTTCGTGGACAGGTATGTGAGCCGCTCATAGCGTGTCACGAGGAGATTTGACACCACTTCCCTCCCGAGACCGACGAAGTTCACCAGCAGGGTCGATCGTCGCAAACTTTGTCAGCCTTCCTACACGCTATGATCATTCTAGCGATGGCTGTTACGTTCGCTAGTGATGGTACCAGCTAATAATTGCACAGGATCACCAGCGGACCACTTCAGCTCAGCCAAATATGATATAGATCACATTTAGATCACTGTTGCGTTGTGGTGAGCCATGGGAGTGACGGCATCACAAACCCAAGTCAACCAGGTTTTTTAGGGCCGAGGTAATTGGTGGATGAGCTAGGTGCAGCGGGCTGGCCAATCGCGACGCTGAACCAATCAGCATGGGCCACAGGTCGACGAACGTGCGAGCAGATTCAATTTCAGCATCGGTAGCTGACTGTGCCAAACACGCCATGGCAATAATTATCTAGAGACTTGACTGGTGTCGGATTGAACAATCTCTAAGGTTGCCAAAATCGCGGAGAACCGTACTGCGGCGCCCCGCTGCTGCCCTATAGCGAGCTTCCAACTTCGGGCTGGGCGAGAAGCGGCCCGCTCGGCGACGGCGTCGCCACCGGCTACGGCGCCGTACCCAGCCCAAACAGGCCCCCACCGTGAGTGAGAACGAAGTGAGTGAGGCAGCTGTGCAGCCTCGCTGATTCGTTCGCTGGACCGGACGGGCTCATCGCCGCAGAGAACCACCCCGTGGCCGACGGTTCGCCGTGGGAGATGACGAGCGGCTCGCTGTTCCGGTCCAATGGCAATGGTTGGTCAGGCCGGCCCTGCGCAACAATGACCCCGACAGCACGCCTCCGACCGCGACCAACACCATAATGACCCCGAACGATCCCAGGAGGTGCAGTGTGGAGCCCGTCGCGCCCGGAGCGCCACCGGCGTAACCGACAGTTTCGGTTGGGCGGGTTTGTCCGCGGTGGCCGCGGTGTGGCTCACGGTTCTCCTGGTCGCCGCGGCGAGGCGTGGCAGGTCGTGGCTGTGGCCGATCTACGCTGTGGCGCTGACGGTTTCGATCGTGCTCAACGTCTACGTGGCACTGATGGTGGTAGTACACGGCGTCTCGGTCTTCGCGTTGTCGCGAAGCAAGACCGTGATGCTCCGGTGGATCGCGACCATCAGCCATCGCAGTGGCGGCGACGTCCCCGTTCCTCGCCTTCGCCGAGACGCAGGTTGGCCAGATCTCCTGGATCTCGCCGCGGGACGGGCGCATCCGACGGCACTCGACGCCTCTTGGTGGTCGCGCTCGCGTGGATCCTGATACCCACCGGCGCGCTCCTGATCTGCTCCGCCGTCCGCACCCCGATCTACTACCCGCGTTACCTCTGCTTCACGGCGCCTGCGATGGCGGTGCTGCTCGGCGTCTGCGTCGTGCAGGCGGCCCGCAAACCGTGGCTCATCACGGGTGTGCTGGTCGCATTCGCCGTCGCAGCCTTGCCGAATTACGCTTTGTCGCAACGGGGTCCGTACAAGCGAGAGGGGATGGACTACAGCCAGGTTGCCGACGTCGTCAGCCATCACGCCAAACCGGGCGACTGCCTGCTGCTCGACAACACGACGTCATGGAAACCGGGACCCATCCGCCCACTGCTCGCCGCCCGCCCGTCGGCCTATCGCACCCTGATCGATCCCGGCCGCGGCGCCCCCGCCACGTCGAGCGATCAGCTGTGGGACGGATACGTCCCGATCTGGACCGTGCTGGATCAGGTGCGTCGATGCACGGTGCTGTGGACGGTGTCCCAGCGCGACGACACCCTGCCCGACCGCGACCGCGGCATCGCACTGGCACCGGGTCCCGGCTCGGATCGGTGCCGGTGTATCGCATCCCCTACGGATTCGGTTTTCGGATCATCGAGCGGTGGCAGTTCAACTTCGCCCAGATTGTCGAGTCGACTCGCGAGTGACGACGGCGATCCAAGGTGGTCTGCGGCCAACGGTTTGGCCGCCACGTTGGCCTGGCTGGCGGGCCGGCTCGGCAACCCGGGGGTTCCGCACGTGCCCCTGCCCGGAGCGTCCTCGGCGAGTTGACGTCCGCAACGGGTGCCGCGACCTCAGCTCGTCAGTACCACTCTTCCCATCCGGCGTACGCACCGGTGAGCGCGGCACGGAAGACGGGACCGTTGTCCCACCGGGTGACGAACGTGCGCGCGATCGTTCCCGGGAAGCGCGTGTCCTCGGCTTGCGAGTAGACGCGGACGTAGCCGGCGTTCTTCGACGCGGTGGCGGCATGCTGCGTCCAATCGCATGACTGGCCCATCGGTATCGCGAAGTCCTCGACCTTCACCCCGAGCCGTGACTCGATGACGCGGCGGGACTCCTCGAGCTCGAACTCGGTTTCATCAGTGCCTAGGCGGGAGAAGTTGGGATGCGTGACCGAGTGGCTGCCGATCCGGACACCTTGGGAGGCCAGGCGGTCGACGTCCTTCCAGTCCATCAACATGTCGCCCGCCCAGTCGTGTGCGTCGCCGTCGGCCCAACCGCTCACGACGAAGAGCGTCCACGGGATCCCGAGTTCCGCCAGGACGGGTGCCGCGGTCGTCGCCGCGCTGCGGATGCCGTCGTCGAAGGTGACGGCCAGCGAGCGACGAGGCGCCTGCCCGTCGGCGATGTCACTCGCGGGGACGAACGTGTAGCCGGCGCGCAGCGCTGACTCGAGTTGGCGCCGAAAGCGATCGGGAGCGACGTCGTTGTTGCCGACATAGGGAGTGCCCACGGCGTGGTAGGCGAGGATTCGCGGGCGATCGTCACCTGGCGTACGGCGAGAGATCGCGAGCACATTCCGTTCACAGCACATCCGCGCGGCGGCCAGGTGGTGTCGCCGCACGCGGGCCTTGCCGACGATGCGCCTCAGGGCCGCCATGTCTAGGCCCGAGTCGAGCACGCGCGGCGAAGCACGTCGACGACGTACTCCTGCTGCTCCTGCGAGATGTGCGGGTACAACGGCAGCGAGAGGATGCGGTCCGCCGCCAATTCGGCCACGGGAAAACTGGAACGCGGACGTCCGAGATCCGCGTAGGCGCCCGCCAAGTGCACGGGGGTCGGATAGTGCACACCCGCTCCGATTCCGGCCTCATTCAGTTCCGCCAGGACGCGGTCCCGCTCGTCGACCTGCACCACGAACAGATGCCAGACGTCCTCGTTCACCGGATCCGGCGACGGCGCGCACACGCCGGGTTCGTCGGCCAGCAGCTCGAAGTAGCGTGCGGCAGCCTCGCGGCGCAGGTCATTCCACGCCGTGAGCCGATCCAGCTTCGCCAACAGCACCACGGCCTGCACGGCGTCCAAGCGTGAATTGAACCCGACGACGTCGTGAACGTACTTGCGATCGCTGCCGTGAGCCGCGGTCATGCGGACGCGAGCCGCGACGTCGGCGTCGTTCGTGAGCACCGCACCGGCGTCGCCAGCGGCCCCGAGGTTCTTGCCGGGATAGAAGCTCGTCCCGGCGGCGACACCGAATCCTCCTGCCGGATGACCAGACCGGCGTGCGCCCTGCGCCTGAGCAGCGTCCTCGACGATGGCGACGCCGTACTCTTCGGACAACTTCGCCAGTGGTTCCATCGGGGCGGTCTGACCGAACAGATGCACGGGCACGATTGCCTTCGTGCGAGCCGTGATCGCCTGCTCGGCAAGCAGTGGATCGATGAGCAGGCGTTTGGAATCGACGTCCACGAGAACCGGCTTCGCTCCGATGCGGCTCACCGCCTCGGCCGTGGCGATGAAGGTGTTGGCAGGCAGGATCACCTCGTCGGCCACCCCGACGCCTGCCCCCCGCAGCGCCAACTCGACTGCGTCGGTTCCGTTGGCGACACCGACAACGTGCTCGACGCCGATGTACTCCGCGTATCTACGCTCGAACTCGGCGACGGCCGCGCCGCCTATGAAGGCTGCGTCCTCGAGGATCTCGAGGATTCGTGGCGTGACGTCGTCTGCGATCTCGCGCTGCTGTGCGACGAGGTCGACAAGCGGTACCTTCATTCGTCCTCTACCCCCGGGTCGCTTTCGTCAGAACTGGCGCAGCTCGTGGATGACCCGCTGCTGCTCGTCGTCGGTCATCTCGTGGTACATCGGCAGGATCAGCGTGTGGTCGGTGAGGTGTTCGGTCACCGACAGTTGGGCGTCGCCGTAGGCCCGGCCTGCGTACGCGGGATGGCGGTGCGCCGCCATGATTCCGCGGCGGGCCGAGATGTTGGAGGCAGCAAGCTTTTCCAGCAACTGCCCGCGCTCGGTGGGATAGTCCGGCCCGACTTCGATCCAGAAGGACTGGTAGTTCCCCTGGCTTCCTGGCGGGTCGGCCACACAACGGAGACCGGGTACGCCCGCCAACTGCGATTGGTAGGTAGCTGCCAGTTCGCGTCGCCGCGCGATCACCGTGTCGAGCTTGCCCAACTGGACGAGGCCGATGGCCGCCTGCAGATCGGTCATCCGGTAGTTGTAACCGATCTCCAGATACTGTTCGGCGGGCGGCAACGTGCTGCGGTGACGCTCGGCGGCGCCCACGCTCATGCCGTGTTCCCGTAGCCGGCGTGCCCGGTCGGCCCACTCGACGTTGTTGGTGGTGAGCATTCCACCCTCACCGGTGGTCAGGATCTTGCGCGGATGAAATGACCACACCGCGACGTCGGCGGCCGCGCCGACCGGTTGACCGAGGTAGCGCGACCCGGCACCACAGGCCGCGTCCTCGATGACGACGATCCCCCGTGGATCGCAGATCTCGCGAATCGGCCCGAGATCGACTGGGACACCGCCCTGGTCGACGGCGATGACCGCCCGCGTAGCGGACGTCCACGCCGCTTCGATCGAGCTCGCCGTGACGTTTCCCGTGACGGGGTCGACGTCGGCGAAGACCGGACGAGCACCCGCGTACACGACGGCATTCGCGGTGGCGATGAAGGACAGGGAGGGAACGACGACGTCGTCACCGGGACCGATGTCGGCGAGGACCAGCGCGAGATGCAGTGCCGTGGTGCAACTGGACAGCGCGACAGCCTGCTTGGCCGACATCTTCCGAGCGAACTCGGTCTCGAATTCGGCGACGCGCGGACCTTGGGCGATCCAGCCCGACTCGATCGCCGTCGTGACGGCCGCGACCTCCTCGGCGCCGAGCCACGGCTTCATGACGTTGATGCGATCCATCAGACGGGCGCCGACCTCGAGAATGCGATCGAATCACGTTGCGGTGCCCACCATTCGACGAGCCTGCGCAGACCCTCTTCCAGCGACACCTGCGTCGAGAAGCCGAGATCGCGCCGCGCGGCGGACGTATCGGCGAGGCGGCGCACGACCCCGTTGACCGCCCGCGGTGGCAAGTACTCGATCGACAGGTCTGAATCCATGACTCGCAACAGCGCTTTGGCGAGATCGTTGAGGCTGGTCTCGACTTGACTCGCGATGTTGTAGACACCCTCGGTGATGTCGCTCGCGGACGCAAGCACATTGGCGCGCGCGATGTCCTCCGTGTAAGCGAAGTCCATCGTCTGACGCCCGTCGCCGAAGATCAGCGGTGGCTGACCGTCTGCGATGCGCTCCATCCAGCGGACCAGAACCTCGGTGTAGAGGCCGTGCACGTCCATGCGCGGGCCGTAGACGTTGAAGTACCGCAGGGCCACGTAGCGAAGGCCATTCATCGCGTGAAAGCTACGTAACATGCCCTCGTTGAAGCTCTTCGCGGCCCCGTAGAGGGTGTCGTTGTTGTGATGATGGTGCCGCTCGCCGGTGGGAAACTGCTCAGCCATTCCGTAAACCGAGGCCGACGACGCCGCGACCACCTTGTCGACCCCGTGCTGCGCTGCCGCCTCGAGTACCGAGAACGTGCCGTCGACGAGAACCTCCAGCGCCAGCCGTGGTTCTTCGGCGCACTGCGTGATCCTGATCGCCGCTTGGTGGAAGACGAGGTCGCAGCCCTTGGTGACGTCGTGCACCACGTCGACGTCGCGGATGTCTCCGATGACCAACTCCGTACGCGAATCCTCGAGGGCAGCAGCGAGATTCTCGCGTCGACCGCGTACCAGGTTGTCCAGGATCCGGACGTGCCCGACCCCCGCGTCGAGCAGTTGATCGACGACGGTCGAGCCGATGGTGCCTGCTGCGCCGGTCACCAGAACGGACGCGCCAGCTAGATTGCTCACGAGAGCACACCGTTCAGCAGCAAGTCCGCTTGTACGGGGCGCACCGGCTGGCCGTGACCAGTCAAACTCTCCGAGATCGCTTCGAGTACCGAAAGCACCCTCAATCCCGCCATGCCGTCGGTTCGCGGTGGCCGTTGCTCCCGGATCGCCGCGGCGAACTCGGTCACCATCGAGGACAGCGCCTCTGTCTCCGGTAGGGCAGGAACGGTGATGTCACCCAGTCGGTAGGACACTGCGGCGGTACGCCGCTTGTCCACGTCACCTACGTCGCGACTGGCGGCGAGGTCGATTCCACGATCGTGGATCGCCACCCGCTGATGCGGATTGAGGTCATCCCACACCAAGGTGCGGTGACTGCCGCCGATGACCATTCGCCGAATCTTGGTCGGCGACATCCAGTTTACGTTTACGTGCGCCACGGCCCGGTTGCCGAGCGGAATCGTCGCGTACCCGATACAGGCCTTCCCTGCGCCCAATGGATCGGCGCCGGTGGCGGATACGTGATCGGGAGTCAGAGCACCAGAAAGGGCGTAATCCAGAATGCCGAGATCGTGTGGAGCCAGATCCCAGAAGACGTCCACGTCTGGCTGGACGAGGCCGAGGTTGATCCGGGTCGAGTCGACGTAGAGGACGTGACCGAGAATGCCCTTGGCGATGATGTCGTGGATGTACTCGACAGCCGGGGTGTAGCAGTAGGTGTGGTCGACCATCAGCGTCAGTCCGGCCGCAGCACCGGCCTCGATCATCCTTGCCGCTTCGGCGGAGGACGGGGCCAACGGCTTTTCGACGACGACGTGCTTTCCTGCGTCGAAGGCTGCCAAGGTGAGCGCGGCATGGCTGTCCGCCGGAGTGGCGATCGCCACCGCGTCGATGTCATCGCGAGCGAGCAGTCGCTCGACGGACGTCTCGATCTCCACCGTCGAACGCGGCCCGACTATCGCCCTGGCCCGACGCTCGTCGAGGTCACACACCGCGACGAGGTCCCAGTCTGGAGAGCTACCGAAGTTGCGCACCAGCTTCGGTCCCCAGTAGCCCGCGCCGATGACGGCAATTCGATATCGCTGCTTCATCCTGTCATTCCCCCAATCGAGTCGGCAGGACATATGAATCTTCGCTAAATCTGCACCAACTCACACGGACACTGTAAAGCCCCTCGGCCGTTCACGCCAACCCTGAGAGTGATAATCTGGCTGCGACCTCGGTAATCCGATGAACTGACGGTGGTGACTATATGACTGAAATAGGGCGTGGCGAGGTCTTCGTGCATCCACACGGACTTTGCGAAAGTTCAGAGATTGGGCGCGGGACCAGGATCTGGGCGTTCGCTCACGTGCTCCATGGCGCAAAGGTTGGCAATGAATGCAACATTTGCAATCACGCCTACGTCGAGAACGGTGTGATCGTCGGCGACCGCGTGACGATCAAGAACCGCGTCCTGCTCTTCGAAGGCGTCACGGTGGAGGACGACGTCTTCCTCGGTCCCGGCGTGATCTTCACGAACGACCTGCATCCTCGCGCCTCCATCAAGCGAAGCGGGGCCGAGTTGAGCACGACGCTCGTTCGACGTGGCGCGACCCTGGGGGCTGGAGTCGTCGTGGTGTGCGGGATATCGATCGGCGAACACGCCTTCGCCGGGGCCGGCTCGGTCCTGACCCGCGACGTCCCTCCGTATGCCTTCGTGGTCGGCAACCCGGGGCGGATCATCGGATGGGCCTGCGAATGCGGTCTGCGCTTGCCCGAGAGCTTGGCATGCCCCTGCGGCCGTGATTACGTCCTCGGGGACATGGGGTTGGCCAGGAGGACGGAACACGTCGTCTGAGGCGGCAGGCGCCCGCCTCCGATCTCGGCGTGGGACACTCGACATAAAATTAGCTAGATTGTCCTCTGCTAGGACATCTCGCTTAACTAACTAACGCTCGCGCTAGTATTCATTTATTATTTCTACCTGGTAGTTCATCGATGGTCGACCTTCGCTGCGTGACGGGTTGCGCATTTTTGGCAATCCTCCTAATATTCCCTACGCCAAGGTGGGGATGCTGGCCGACACCAGATTGGGGAGGGCGACCGCCGTGGAAGTTACATCAGAAGCCAGTCAGCCACGGGGTCCTGTAGAGGGCACCCCGCGCCAAGAGTGTGTCGACAGCCCGTCGGTCAAAGGGCTTGACGAGGGAGTTATCACGCCGAAAGTCAGCGTCTGCATCCCCGTGTACAACAGCGTGGACACGATCGAGCGATGCATCGAAAGTGTTCTCGCGCAGACTTATCCGAATTTCGAATGCCTCGTGATCGACGACCATTCAGTCGACGGGACGGCAGAGGCAGTCGCGGCGTTCACCGATCCGCGCGTCCGACTCGTCCGCAACGACACGAACCTCGGCATGATCGGCAACCACAACAAATGCCTGCGCATCGCTCGCGGAGACCTCATTCAGTTCGTCGGCGGCGATGATTGGCTGCTCCCTCAATGCCTCGAGTCGCTGGTACCGGCCTTTGAGTCGCCGAACGTGGGAATGGCCTTCGCGCGGAGACGCGTCGAGACGACGAACACCTGGTGGAAGGAGCACTACGGAATTCTCGATGGTCCGCTTCAACCACTGTCTCCGGTCAACCAGGGGCGAGATCTCGTCCGGAAATATCTCACCGCGGGCGGAAACGGCAACCCGATCGGCGAACCGACGACGGTGATGTTGCGACGAGAGACCCTCTTCGCGGCCGGGGGCCTCCCCCCAGAAGTGCCGCAGTTGTCCGACATCGACACCTGGCTACGGGTCCTGTGTCGCAGCGAGGCGGCATTCGTCGAGAAGGAACTCTCGGTGCGTTGGCACCACGCGGGTTCAGCGACCGACCAGTTCGCCGGGACGACCACGCTCGACAAGTTGTGGGTCCTCTCAAGCCTCATCCGCTCAGACACGCTGGGCTCGGCACTACGCCTGTGGGCCTTCGCCATCTGGCTGAGAACCCTTGCGGCACTTCCCAAGATGATGCTTCAAACACCTCGCGAACTGAGATCGAAGCGTTTCGGAAGCTTTAAGGCCAATCTGCGATACGTCGGCAAGGGACGCCGTATTCGACTCAAAGAACTCACCCTGACGTCAGGTTCATCGACGCGTGCCGCCGCCTCTAGGAGAACCGCCTTGCCCGAGAACCACACGCGGCCGTCGCAGGGCGTTCACGTCGATCCGACCCTCAACCCGCTGCCCACTCGGGCCTGGCACCCGGACATCGCGGTGGCCCTCGAGAGTCCCGAAATGGCCACCTATCGGTCCGTGCTGACAGTGGGCGATCAGGATGTGCGTACCTCGATACTGCAGGAGCTATCGGAGTACCACGGTTACTCCGCCGACGAATGCTTGAAGCGCTGCCTGCACTGGGAGGATTGGAGCGTCGAGGAGTGGGCCGCCGCTGATCGCTCCACTCCCGAAGGGATCCAAGAGTTCTATCAGTCCGTCCAATCCTGGGCATTCGACCTCATGTGGTACGCGTACCTGCAGTCCACGGGCGACGGCTATCCAGCTTCCGTGATAGCCGCGCGGTTCGCGAGAAACATGGGGACGGGCCGCGACCACCTGGATTTCG
This sequence comes from Candidatus Mycolicibacterium alkanivorans, assembly GCF_022760805.1. Taxonomy (NCBI): domain Bacteria; kingdom Bacillati; phylum Actinomycetota; class Actinomycetes; order Mycobacteriales; family Mycobacteriaceae; genus Mycobacterium; species Candidatus Mycolicibacterium alkanivorans. Next base: position 2,801,809 of record NZ_JAIVFL010000001.1, read on the forward strand.
GCTCCGGCACGGGGACGACCGCTCAACTGTTCATGCGCCTCGGTTTTCGCACCACGCTGGCCGACATCTCCGACCCGCTGTTGAAGTACGCCGCGTGGCGCATGGAACGGCACGGCGAACTGGCGCCACAGATTCATCTGACGGCCGAGGAACTGCCAACGGATGCTTATGACGTCATCACCGCGCTCGATACGTTGGTACACGTCACCGACTTCGACGCGACGGCCCGTGACCTGCATCGCGCCGTTCGCCGCGGCGGCTACTTGCTCGCGAACTTCGACATCCGCCGGGACGGCGACCATGGCTCGCAGTGGCATCTGTACCACGACATCTACGACATCGAGCATCGCCTCCGTGCCGCCGGCTTCGTCCGCACCCATACTTTCGCTGGCATCACCAGCTGCTACCGCGCAGTGGATCCGACGCGCGCCACCTTCAAGCTGGCAATGGCAGCCGATACCGCCGGCGTGCAGTTGAAGCGCGCAAAGGACCGCAGCCGGGCAAAGCTAGGCGCTGCCCGGAGGAGTCTGCGAAAGATGCTCCGCGGCAGTTGATCCGGTCGCCCACGGCCCGCTCCAGCGGCCTCCGCGACCTGGACGTCAGGGTTGGGCTCGGGTCGAGTGATTGACGCCCGTGGCTTCGGAGAACGCCAGCAGGCAGCTTCGTGCTCGCCGCACCGTGGTGACAGTCGCCCTCGAGCGCCATCACCACCTGGTTCACGCGTGTCCATCGGACACGCTTCAGTCGGTTACTGCCCGAGGCGAGCAGGTTCGGATCGCGACCTGTCCAGGCTCGAGGCATCGCTGCCCGTCGGGCGTGAGATTCGGTATGCCACCGCCGACAACGCGATCAGCACCCACATCAACGTCCAGATCTGCAGGAAGCCGGCCATGTCGAGAAACAGACTCACCACGGTGTACGCGGAGAACGCCGCGGCGATGCCGATGAACAGTTGGGCATGTCGTGCGTCCCCTTGCGGCCCGCGCGCATTCCTGAACGCTCGGAACGCAAGGACGAGCGTCATGCCGACCAGCAGCAGATAGGCGAGTAAACCGAAGACACCCGTTTCGGAGAGCGCCTTGAGGTATTGATCATCCAGCGTCGGCACTCCTGCGCCGGAAGAGCTTCCACCGGCGGCGCGTGCGTACATGCCGAACGGCGTGATGTCGAAGGGCAGAGCGCTCGTCACGGCTGCCCGCTGCGCGACCGAACTGTCGGCGCTGAAGATCGTCACGTACTTGGAGATGAAGGGCACCTGCAACAGGACCGCGGCGGTAACGAGCCCACCGCCTACCGCGAACACGGCCAGCGTTCGACGAATCGGCCAGTAACACGCCATGACGGCGAGTCCGATCACCAACCCGACTGCACCCGAACGGGAGAGAGTGACGGCGACGCCGGCCACGATGACGGCCGAAGCCACGGCCCAGGGCCACCAACGCTTACCTTCGGCCCGCAGGCTGAGTGTCACGGCGAGCGCCAAGAGGAAGATCACCGTTAGCACACATGCGAGTTCCAGTGGGTGAGAGGCACTTCCCTGCGCCCGGATCATGCCCCCGCGAAATACGTCATCGACCGTGAACGGGATGCCCGCCCCATCGACGAGCCCAGGAATGCGCAGCTGGACACCGTCCGCATTGCCGGTGAGACTCGTCAGGAGCGCCAGCGTCGCGCTCACGACGCCACCGGCAACCAATCCCCTGATGACTCGCAGCAACCCGTCATATCCGTGAATGATGCTCAGAAAGAAGGGGACGACCAACACGAGAAGAACTTGAGCGACGAAGATCGGATCGGTGTTGGGTGCCTGCGCCGGACGCGTCATCTGGGCGCCATAGGCCACGATCACACTCAGTGCATAGATCGTCAGAATCGGGCCTAGCGCTGCCACCCGGTACCCGGACCGTTGCCCCATCAGACGGGTGAGCACCCACAAGCCCGCCCCTGCAATCAAAATGAAGCGCGCCGGGCTGAGACCCAATGGAACGAGCGGAAGTAAGTCCGTCTGCCGCAACGCGATCAGCAGGAATGCGGCCACCGTCAATATCCACGAACCTACTTCGGTTCGGGGTGAGCGAACCTCTGGCGGCAGCACGTCGACCGTACCGCCCGCATGTCCCGTCGTCATCTTGGTAATCCCTTGCAGCCGAGCGCGAATCGTATGGAGCGGCGTCGCTCCACGAGTGCTGCGCCATACTTCGAACACAACGGTGACAGGAAGCCGACGATGAAGAACACGGCCATCCCGACATGCCACGGATTCACGCCATGCGATGAACTGATCATGGTTTCATCTGTGCGCTCACTCCGACCAGCCAGCTGACTCCTGGACGTAGTGTCCGTTCCTCACCAGCTGGCGAGTGCTCTCTTCGAGCGGCGGGTGGGCGTCTTCTGCAAGCGGGTGAGCGATTTTTTCCTGGGGCTCGTCCTGGCGCTCTTGCGCAGCACCCTTGTCATCGAGATCGCCTGTCCTGGAACGACGTCGACGATCAAGGATGGCGTCGACACCCCACGACAAGAGCAGACCGGCGATCAGCGCGGCCGCAGCGAAGCTGGCTGAAGCACGTACCTGCTGCTTGCCGACGCCCGACGACGTGTCCTGCGGAGGCACGATCTCCTGCAGCTTTGCCATGTTCGTCGGTTCACCGACCGTTGCGTCGATCTGCAACTGGTTGAGTATCTGGCCTGCCTTGATGGCCAACCTCTGCGCCCCGGCATGTGCGCTCTGCTCGTCAGGACCCGTCACGTCGAACTGAATCACGGAGGTGGGCTCGGGAAACCGCAGATTGTCCCGCAGGTTGGTCACCGAGTAACCGGTCGCGCCGGCGCCCTCGACGAAGGCCGCGGCGTCGCTGGACTGGAGCGCAACCACCAAGGTGCTTGCCAACTGGGTGGTTCGGTCGGTGAGGTTCAGCATCGGGTTCGGCACGGATGCGTCTTCGAGGTACCAGGGCGGAACCACCAAGACGGACATCTGGCTCTGGGCCTCGCCGTTAGTGCTCTGAAATCCCGCATATCCTGCAACGGCAGCGAAGGCGATGATGATCACCAATACGATCGGTCGCCGTATCAGTCGTCGCCACAACGTATTGAGACTCATGGCTCTCCTGTGCGTTTTGGGCCGAAATGACGTGTTTCATGACAGACGATAACACGTCGTGCTGCCGACAGCTAGTTTGCTGGAATCGCATGAGCAACGACACAGTGGTGATTTGAGCCGAACGCGGGCCGGTTCGCGGGCCATGGGATGCCCAATAGGTTCGTGACAGCGCCAGGACGCCGCTCACACGGATTGCCGGCGCACCGGAAAGATGGTGTTCACTCCCCCGCGGGAAGGTCAGGGCCGGCTCGAGACCTCGAACGTCGATCCTGTTTCCGTCTTGTTCGCCACCGCCCAAGCGGCAGCGTCGTCGATCGTGTAAGGCTGCCCGTTCTGCATCAACGTGCCCGCCGCGAGCTGGACGTCATTGTCGGAGAACACCCATCCGGCAGGATGTGGCGCCGCAGGGGCGTGATAGACGTAAGAACCCTGTGCACCGCGCACGCGATTCTTCGTCAGCACGATGTCCGCCGGAAGGTCCCAGCCATAGGAGATGAACTGCGCTCGGTTCTCCTGGTCCGGCCGGGCAGGGCCGCCCCATCCGCCTCCGCCCTCCACGAAGTCGTTGTCATCGATCAGGATCTGGTGCAGGCCGCCGCCGGGCTCTTCGGTCCAGAATTCGATGTTGTGCGAGTTGTCGTGAAAGTAGTTCCGAGTCACTCGAACGTTGGTGGTCGTGCCGGATCCTTGACACGTGAAGGCCGAGTCGTAGACGTCGTGAACCTCGTTTCCCTGCACCAGCCAATCCGCGCAGGAGTCGAGGCATTCAATGCCATTGCCATACCGGACTTTGTCGTCGGCGTAGCCGATCAGGTACGAGCCGCCGATGTGATGGATGTAGTTGTCGAGCACGCGCACGTTCACGATCGGGTCGTCTTCGCCACGGATGGCATGGCCACCGCAGTCTCTCATCTCGATCCCGTCGATCTCGGTGTTGGAGTGCAGTCGAATCAGGACGGAGTCGGGAGCGGCCCGTAGATCGGGTGCCAACGCAGAGGGGTTGCCTGTCGACTGCACGTACAGATAGGTGTCGTCGTCGTCGTAGAAATCCCACGGCGCCCGAAGGTCGGCAAGTGCCTTCTTCTTCGCCGCGTGGATGGTGGTTCCGGTAGCCAGGAAGCCGACGTTCGTCCCTACTTCGGCCCACCCACCGTGCGCCGTTGGATCGTTGAGGTTGATCCGCCAGACGTTCGGTGCCGTCATCGTCCACGCGGCAGAGTTGTTCAGGATTTTCGCGCTGGTGATGACGGGCATCGCGCCTTCGCCGTACGCGCCGATCACCCACCGCCGAGAACCCTCCGGCGTGGGGACCCGATCGATGATCCCGAAGTACTCCCCACCGCGCTGGAACAGCAGCTGGTCACCGGCTACGTACGTCTGAGCCATCGCCCTGGCGATTGTGCGCCACGGCTTGTCGAGAGTGCCGGGATTGCTGTCGTCGCCATGGGGTGAGATGTGGAACGCCGTGTGGCCGGGAGGTGGGACCGGTGGCGGCAACGGAGCCGGGGCGGCGTTGCGGGTGGGTTGGGTGCCGTGCTGCGTGGTGTGGGCTCCGAAGATCGCGAGTCCTGCGAAGAGGACGACGACGATGACGACACCGAAACCGAAACGGAGGCTACGCAGGCGGCGTCGCGGCGGCCGTAAGTGCTCGGGCATGGAATTCGATCGAGCTCCGGTTGGTGGTGCTGTCAGGAGGCTGCATGACGTAAAGCCAACGCACCCACGTATTCACGCAGTCACCTACATCATGGCGCAGAATCCGTCGGGATGCGGACGCCTGGGATCACCTGACAGAAACCGCTAACTACGGGCTCGCGCAGTAATTGATTAGGTTTTTGTGTTGGGTTCGTCCACACTTGTGGTAGGACGCTGCCTGATGTGGACTCCGATCCGGTCGCCGCCCGTTTGTTGTTGATCCGCCCGCATCTGGATGGGCGGGCGTGGCGGTTGTTGCTCGGCGCGGAGGCCAAGGTGCGGGGTCGGGGCGGGATCAAGGTGGTCGCTGCGGCCGCTGCGGTGCATCCGGATACCGTGGCGGCCGGTGTGCGTGAGCTGGAGTCCGGCGAGCCGATTCCGGGGCGGGTGCGCCGGCCGGGTGCGGGGCGCCCGCCGATGGCGGTGACCGACCCCGATCTGGTTGCCGCGCTGGAGGCGCTGGTGGATCCGGTCTCGCGGGGCGATCCGGAGTCGCCGCCACCTGCCGCCGGGCACCTCCAAATGGAATCGGATCGAACACCGGCTGTTCTCCGCGATCAGCCGCAACTGGCGCGGACGACCCCTGGAATCCCACGAGGTAGTCATCGAAACTCTCAGGGCGACAACCACATCCACCGGACTGACCGTGAACGCGGTGCTCGACGCCGGCACCTACGCCCGTGGAATCAAGATCACCGACAAGCAGATCGCGGCCCTCGAAGCCACCCAACTGCACCGTCACGAGTTCCACGGCGACTGGAACTACACGCTCACAGCCGACCACATTGCGACACGCCCAACAGAACCCACCTAATTACTGCGCGCCCCCTAAGCCACGGGGGCGTGAGCGGTGACGTCCTCGAAGATCTCGAGAAGCCGCCTGGCGGCGACGGGCGAGTCGTAGTGGTTCCGGTAGTGCTCTTGCGCCACCTTGCCCTGGAGAACCGCTTCCTCGGGATCGGCGAGGGTGTCCATCGCGCGGGAAAGCTCCTCGACGTCGTCTATTCCGGTGACACTTGCCCCGTGCGGCTGATATTCAGGCAGCGCTCCAGCGTTGGATGCCAGCGTCGGAACGCCCAATTGCATCGCCAACACCTGAACTCCACTCTGCGACGCACTGCGATAGTGCGCGATCGACCCCTTCGCCCGCGCAAGCTGCTGGAGGACTTCTCGGTATTGGAACTCCGACTGCTGCCACCGCACGTGCTTCGGTAGCGGACCGGTGAGGTCCCCGCTTCCAAGCAACACCAACTCGTCGCCCTGCCAGGCGGGGCCGCGGGTGTGGGCGTCCCAGGCGGCGAACACCACGTCGTGATTCTTGTAGGGCTGCTGCCTACCGATCAGGAGAAAGTTCTTCCGGTCCTCGGCGGGGACGAAGGCCGGCATCATCGCCGGGGCAAGATCACTGATGAGGGGCGCGACGTAGAGGGGTTTTTGTGCCCGTTCCTGCGCGCGTAGGCTTTCGGCGACGTAATTACTAAAAACTATGGTTGCGTCGGCTTTTTCATCCCAGCGATCGAAGAACATCCGGTTCCACCACGGGGCGACGTGAGTGGCGTCGTGCGGCTTGTCGTCATGCACCATCCGAATACGCGGAGCGAGTCCCGCGAGCAAACGCCATCTGGGGTCGCGGAACATCTCGGTCACCACGACGTCTGGTTGAAAGCGCTGTGCGGCACGGTATGCCTCGATGAAGGGCAGCCAGCCGGACCAGGGAATCGGGCGACCGAGAAGCACGGTCTCATACGAGCGAGCCTCATCGGACTCGAAGTGAAGGTTCGAGGTCACCAGCATGACTTCGGCGCCGAGCGACTGAAGGTTCTCGGCATGTATCCGCGCTATGGGCCGCAGCCATGGAGCCAACAGGAGGATCCGCATCAGATACTTTCCAGGTCAAGGTTCGGGACGGTTACTTCCGGGTTGAGCCCATCCGGGTGACCCGCGGGCTCAACGGATTCGATGCGTAGGTTGCGCCGACGGAACCGAAACAACCGGGCGGCCGCTCGTTCCCTCTTCGTCGTTCCGGTGACGAGCGCCGTCGACCCGTCGCCCGGCCACGTCCGCGGCCACCACCATGGCCTCCGCAGCAAGCGGATCGTAGGTGGCAATTCACGCGGCAACGCGCCAAGCCTCCGAAGCGACACGACTGTGACGGCGTGACCTTCCCGCGCCAACGCCGAAGCGCGGGAGACGAGTTGGGAGGCTGACAACGACTTCGGACCGTCGACGATGATCACCACGTCGGACGGCGATCGGTTCAGATCACCTCGCCGAAGGGCGCGTTTCGCGCCGTCGATTCCGTAGATGCCCGCGATGTAGAGTTCTGCCGTCCGCACTCCGTAGCGGTATTCGATCTGCAACGCGATGCTGGCATGAACGAGGTCCGATGAGCGTGTCGACGCCATCGTGTCACCGGCGACCGTGCCCTGCGCAGAGTGACGAACGCCGCTCTCGTTCTCCAGGCGCACCCGCCAACCCGCAGCTATGGCGCGAGTCTGCCAGTCGGCCTCCTCGCCGTACAGAAAGAACTCGCAGTCGAACGGGCCCAACGAATCCCACGCCTCCCGGCGGATCGCCAGACATGCGCCCGTCAGGTATCCCTCTACGTCCCCTGGCTGCGACCAATAGAGATTGGACAGCCACGTGCCGCGCAGGCGCTCGGCGGCGACGGCCATCTCGCCGAGGGCATTGAAAACGGTTCGGCGACGGTGCGCGACGTCCCACGGTTGGTGCGTGCGCGACAGGACCTTCGATGGCCCGCGGCCGCCCTCGTCAGCCCAGATCATCGGCGCCGCGGCAGCCGTGCCCCGTTCGCCGATCGCGGCGCGTGTCAGCGACAGCGGTCCGACGAGCTCGGCATCCGGGTTCAACAGCAGGAAGTCTCGGCCCGAGACCACTGCCGCGAGGTTGTTGACCGCGGCCGCGAACCCGATGTTCTCACCGTTTAGATACCAGTGCGCGTTCGTCATCCGGGATGCGAGACGGCGGACGTCGGAACTTTCCGGTCCCGAGTTGTCCCATACGTGAACCTCGAGTTCCGGCAAGTACCGTTCCACCGACTCGATGCAGCGTTCCAGCTTGTCGGCCGAGCGGTACGCTACGATGAGGACCGCCAGGGGGTGAGGACGCGAGTCAGCCACTACCCGTCACCGACCAAAGACTTCAACGTGCTTGTCGACCACGGTGTCCCAGCTGAAGTTCTTGGCCACGTGGCGCGAACCATCGGCGGCACGTTGCGCCAGATCTGCGGGAGCATCCAAGGTCCACTTCAACTTCGCCGTCAGGTCGACGACGTCACCCATGCCGAAATAGGTTCCGCATCCGGCGATTCCATAGTGATTTTGGGGAATGTCACTGCACACGATGGGCGCACCGACGTAAGCGGCCTCTAGAATCACCGGGGAGAGCCCTTCGATGGCAGATGGCTGCACGTAGGCATACGAGTTGCGCATCAGGGCATGCACCTCTGAGCCGTAGAGGAATCCGGCGAAGACGACTCGCGGATCTTCGGTCTCCCTGAGCTGCTCCTCGTAGGCCGACCCGTTCGGCGATCCACCGACGAGCACCAGCTTCTTGTCGGTGTCGAGTGCTTCGAACGCAGGCAGGAGCCAGTGCAGGCCCTTGTCGGGAATGAAACGCCCCACGAAGAGGAAGTAATCTCCTCGTTCGAGACCTAGCCGTTGGAGCACCCTCTCGGCGTCTTCGTCGTACTTGACGTCGGCGCCAAAAGGGATGAAGTCGTACTTCTTCTTGAACCGTGTCTCGAAAGCCTCACGCGCGTAGATGTTGTCGAAGATCACCGCATTGTGGACATGGGCGGTCAGCAGCGAGGACAACCACAGGAAGACCTTCGCGTACCAAGACCACTTGTCTCGCTGCCAGTCGAGACCGTCCTGGCTCACGAACGTCTTCTTCCCGAAGAGTCGCAACACCGCCCCGAAGATGCTGTTGCCACCGTTCTGAATGTGCACCACGTCGGCCCGGTTGTGCCTGATGATGTCCCAGGTGACCTTCGCCGAGTGCAGGATGGTGTCGAAGCCACTGCGACTCGTCGTGCGGAAGGTGATCACGTCGACGCCCTGGGTGTAATGGGGGTCAGCGACCTCCACGCCGGGATAGCGACGGCTATAGGCGGTCACCTTGTGCCCACGAGCGGCCAGGCGAGGCAGTAACTCCATCGCGAACTTGTCGGCGCCCGCGCTACCCGCGCTGGGCGGATAGCTGCGGAAGCCGAACGCAGCGATGCGCAGCGGATGCATCAACTCACCTTGAGCCGCAGCTGGAATGCCGGTGCGAAGTCTTCCGCGAATTCGGCGTAGTAATCGGTGATGTAGTCGCGCAGCGCGATTCGCCAATCGCGCATCTGGTTGAGACCGCGCAGGTTGAGCTTGTTGTTGACCAGTCGTTCACACGGCGGCCGCGGCGCGAAGTAATCCTTGGCGAAGAAGTCCGAACCCACGGCCCTGACCTCGACTTGGTCTTCGAGGCCAAGAATGTCGACGAGTTCTTGCGCGACCTCGAAGCGTCCCGTCTCACCACCGCACACCATGTTGTACAAGCCGTAGAACTCCGTGCCGACCAAGGTCTCGAGATTGCGAGCGAAATCCACTGTGTAGGTGGGTGTCCCGAGCTTGTCATCGACCACGTTGAGGACCGTGGCACCGGCCGCGAGCTGGTTCATCAGCTTCGAGATGAACTTCTTGTCCTTACCGGGCCCGCCACCCATCATCCAACCGGCGCGGCAGATGAAGTGTTTGTCCACCCGCCGTTGGACCAGGATCTCGCCAAGATGCTTGCTGCGGGCGTAGACCCCGAGCGGTGCCGGCGCATCCCAATCATCGTACAACTGCTTCTCGCCGTCGAAGATGCCCGCCGTCGAGATGTACACCAGCGGGATGCCGTGAGCGTTGGCCAACGTCGCCGCATGCTCTACCGACAGCGTGTTGGTCCGATAGGCGTCGTCTGGATTCTGTTCGCAATATTCGAGATTGGTGTTGGCGCCCAAGTGCAACAGCATGTCCGGCCTGAACTCCTCCACGGAAGTCTTGTATGCCTCGAAGTCCCGGAAGTCACACGGATCGAGCCACGGCACATTCAGATCGATGTCCGTGCACTTGAGCTCGTGGCGCTCCGAGAGAACGCGATGCATCGCTTCTCCAAGCATTCCGCCGCTGCCGGCCACATAGATTCTCATTTGTCCCTCTCTTGACTGGCCAATCCCGTTGATGACGTCTTGACACCAAGGCTCGAATACAGGGCGAGCATCGCGTTCGCATAGCCCTCTGGGTTGAAACGCTGTTCGACGAGCGCGCGCGCCGCCCGCCCCGCCTGCGCGACTCGGGAGTCCGGCATCGTCTGAACCATGCTGAGCAACTGCGTTAGGCCCGCAATGTCCTTGCTGGCGAAGGTCCAGCCGTTTTCCGACTCGTCGATGGTTTCCGCGATGCCTCCGATACGGGCACCGATCAACGGCTTTCCGAGCGCAAAACTCTCGAGCGCACTCAACGGCGCGTTCTCATACCATTCCGACGGCAACACGACTGCGCGCGCCCCACGGACCAGAGCATGCAGAGCCTCGCCGGTTTGGAACCCGAGAAACTGGGTGTCGCCGTGTAATTCGCCCTGGAGAGCCTGCAACTCGGCTTCCATCGGTCCGGAGCCGGCGATCTTCAGCTTCACGCCGGCCAGCCTGGCTGCCCGCATCAAGGTTGCGATGCCCTTCTCCGGCGCGAGTCGACCGAAGTAGAGGAAATAGTCCCCCGGCTCGAAACTCGGCGTGAAGCGAGACGCGTCAACGTAATTCGGGACGTAGGTGAACTGCTCGCGCGGCCAGCCCCATTCGACGAACATCTCGAGGTAGAACCGGCTCGGCACCACGACCTTGGTCACATGCTTGCGGTAGGTCTGCATCGAGCGTTGCAAGCCGCTCTCCGCCGCCACGATCACGCTGGCCGTCAGCGAATCTCGGACGCAGCGATTGCGAATCACGTTCAGCACCGAGCCATCCCGGCAGCGCTCGCACACCCCGGTGCGGTTGAACATCTTGTAATTGGGGCAAGCGATCTTGAGGTCGTGCGCGGTCATCACGACCGGTATGCCTGCCCCGGTCAGCACCGGCAGGATCGACGGTGAATGGTGGTGGTAGATGCCGTGCAAGTGCGCGACGTCAGGTTCGAAGTCGCGCAGCAGACTGCGCAGCTTTCGTTGCGCCTCGAAGGAATACACCGACTTCGTGGCCATCGAGAGCTTTTGAGTCAACGAGTAGGCCTGGCCGAACTCCAGCTCATCGATGAAGTAGCGACTCCACGGGGTCGGAAGATTCTCGGGGTGGTGCATCGAGAAGAAGCCATTTCGCCAGCCCAGGCCCTCCATGAGCGCGGCGTGGTCCAGATAGACCCCGTCAGAGCCGCCCCGGCGATAGTGGTAGTTGTTGATGCTGAGCAATGAAGGCATGCGTGTCACCGACCGGCTTCATGGCGCGGGGCGTCGGCGACCAGGTTCGATGCCAGCCCGATCTCGCTGGCGGGCATTGAGATTTCGGCGCTCGGCGCGTTGCCCCGGATTCGCATCACGAACGCTTGGACGGGGAGGCGCGGCAGATAGTCGAGCTTCGTCCCGAGGGCGATGTAGACGACGCAGAAGACCACGCTGGAGGCCAGGAACGGCGCGATTGCGTCAGCACGCGAGTCGGGTGCCGCCACCAGGTTGATCGGTAACGCCACCGCAGTGGCGAGGAGCGCTAGCCCGAATGGTCCAGCAACGGCGCGGGCGAAGGTCTTCAGCGAGATACCGACCCGCGATTGCAGGAACCACACTCCGAACAGGTTGCCGAGGGGGATCCAGCAGGCGTAGGCGGCGACGAGGCCGTTGAACCCGAAGAAGATGGCGCACGGAACGGCTAGGACGACGGAGACGACGGCATAGACCACACCCTCCAACCCCGCGAGGTCGGGTCGTCCGATGGCATACAAGGTGGCGGCACAGACACCGGCGGCCACGTTCACCGAGATGCCGAACGCGAGAGCGCTGGCGACGATTACCGCCGACGTGTGGCCTCCGCCGAGCCACAACGGCACGGCAGATACGGCCGTCGCACCGAGAAGGAAGGGCAGGAATATCGCGACTGCCGCGTTTCGACGAGTGAGCCGCGAGAACTGTTCGCGGATGCCGTCCATCCCCGCCGTTGCGTACGCTCTGGTGAGATGCGTGTTGATGGCGACGGAGACGGCGCCGCCAAAGGCCTGAACACCCTGTATCAGACGGATTCCGAGTTCGTAGGCACCGGCGGCCGCAGGCCCGATCACGATGCCGGCGATCAGCTTGCCGGATTGGTACAGCACGACGTCCGCGGCACCGGCCACCTGGCTGTGCACACCAAAGACCACGATCTCCTTGGCGAGGTCAATCCTCGGTCGGCCGATGGTGATTCGACCTTCATCGCGGTAGATCACGATGGCGACCACGCACAGTCCAACGACTGCTCCAGAAGCGGTTCCGACCGCAAAACTACGCAGCGTGCCCTCGACGGCGAGCGCGATGACGCCACCCACCAGCTGCGAGGCCCCCAGTAGGGCCAGTCCGACGTTCGGCGGAAGCTGCCGACCTCGTCCGAACGACGCGGCAGCCAGTACTCGCGCCACCAGACCGCACGTGAGGATGCACACCGAGCACAGCAGGAGGAAGCGGGTCAATGCCGAATCACCGGTGTGCAAGACGGTTTGGGCGAGATCCGCGCCGAAGAAGGCGATGAGACCCAGCACCGTGCCGAGCCCCAGTGCGAGCGTGACGCAGATGCCGACGGCCGCACGATCCTTCTCGGTCTCTCCGCGGGCGTGAAACAGGGCCACGAAACGCAGCGCCGCTCGAGCCGCCCCCATGTCCAGCAGGGCTGCATACTGCGCCATCGCACCCGTCATCGCCCAGATACCGAAGGCTTGTAGCCCGAGCTGGCTGACGACGTAGGGCGTCGCAAGCAGATTCAGGCCGTAGCTGGCCAACAGAGGCAAGATCTGCGACGTCGCACCGACTCGGAGGGATTGAATCTTTCCGGGTTCGCGCTGGCTGTCCGAACTCGTCGGGGCCGAGGAGTCTGTCGAATCCCTGATCATTGACGTCCCGTCCCGCCATCGATGGAGCCCTGCCTAGCTATCGCGCGATGATTCACCAAATTCTCTGTCACCTTGCTCGATTGCTTGGCCGCTTCGTAGGCCGCCGACACGCCTCCCACGCAGATCTGCTGGCGCACGTGCCGTTCTGTGAGTGATCTCATACCCCCGGCACCTCCCCCGACTTTCGACTCTGCGCGAAGGGGATTCCGCCTGCGCGTGTCCACTGTCCGCATAGTATGCGGGAGTTTGCCCATATCAGCAAGTGCTGGCATCTCAAGCACACCAGCCATGGTGTTGTACTGCTCATATGCAAATTCTAGCGGTTTTAGCAACCTTCATGATTGTGTACTAACACCACGCATGGACGTATTTGTTCGAGATGACATGATCGAGTCAGGCAACTCTCCAAGCGCTCGCGGTGATCACTGCCCAACTGGGCTCGACGGCAACCGGCGATTCCCGGGCCGTCCTCCAGGCGCGGCAGCCTAGGAGGAGTCCCTGCTTCTCGCCCGAGGTGTGTTCTTAAGACGCCGGAAAATAGCCTTGCCATACATCGGCAAACGATATTTTGGGCTTCTGCTGGCATTCGCCGCTCATACAAGTCACACTTGCCCCCATGCGCGGAATCATTCTGGCCGGGGGGACCGGCTCACGACTGCACCCGATCACCGTCGGAACGAGCAAACAGCTGTTGCCGGTCTACGACAAGCCGATGATCTACTACCCGCTGTCGACGCTGATCCTCGCCGGCATTCGCGACATCCTCGTCATCACCACTCCGGGTGATGCGACGGCCTTCCGCCGACTGTTGGGGGACGGCTCCCAGTTCGGCATCTCGATCACGTACGCCGTGCAGTCGGTACCCGACGGATTAGCGCGGGCCTTCACCATCGGTCGAGACCACATTGGGACTGAGAACGTAGCACTGGCGCTGGGCGACAACATCTTCCACGGCGCGGGCTTGGGAACACAGCTCGACCGATTCAGCCACTTCAGCGGCGGAACGATCTTCGCCTACCGGGTGGCAGATCCCACGGCATACGGCGTCGTCGAGTTCGATGAGCAAGGCCGTGCCGTGTCCCTCGAAGAAAAGCCCAAGCGGCCCAAGTCCCAATTTGCGGTTCCTGGTCTGTACTTCTACGACAACAATGTGGTCGACATTGCCGCCTCCATCAAACCGTCCGATCGCGGCGAGTATGAGATCACCGACGTGAACCGGGCATACCTGGACGACGGATTGTTGTCGGTCGAGGTGTTGCCGCGCGGCACTGCGTGGCTCGACACGGGGACGTTCGATTCACTGCTCGATGCCGGCGCCTATGTCCGGACCATCGAACAACGGCAGGGCTTGAAGGTCGGCGTGCCGGAAGAGTCGGCGTGGCGGCGCGGCTTCATCACTGACGACGAGCTGCGAGAGCGCGGCGAACTACTCTTCAAGTCGGGGTATGGGGCTTATTTTCTCGCGCTTCTCGACGAGATCCCGGAGCCCAGCTAGTGTCCTGCGCCTGAAGTTCGTTACATAATTGTAATGGATATGGACCGGAGGGGTTCCGCGGTGAATCAGGTTGTGCTGTGCGATGATTCGCTTATGGCGGCACGCGGGAGACCAATGGCGGAGCTGGTGTTGAGCGACGAGGAGCGCCAGACGCTGACGCGGTGGGCGCGGCGGCGCAAGTCCTCGCAGGCGCTGGCGTTGCGGTCGCGGATCGTGCTGGGCTGCGCGGATGGGCTGTCGAACAAGGAGGTCGCGGCCCGGGAGCGGGTATCGCAGCCGACAGTCGGGAAGTGGCGGCGCCGGTTCGTCGAGGCGCGGTTGGACGGGCTGGTCGATGACCCGCGGCCGGGCCGGCCGGCGTCGGTGACCGCTGAGCAGGTCGAGGACGTGGTGGTGGCCACCTTGGAATCGGTCCCCGCCCACGCCACGCACTGGTCGCGCACATCGATGGCCGAACGCGCCGGGCTGTCGAAGTCCACCATTGGGCGGATCTGGAAGGCCTTCGAGCTGCAGCCCCATCGCAGCGAGCACTTCAAGCTGTCCAACGACCCGCTGTTCGTGGAGAAGGTCTATGACATTGTCGGGCTCTACCTCGACCCGCCCGAGGCCGCGGTGGTGTTGTCGGTGGACGAGAAGTCCCAGATCCAGGCCCTGGCCCGCAGCCAACCGGCGTTCCCGATGATGCCGGGCATGCCCGAGAAACGCACCCACGACTACGTCCGGCACGGCACCACCAGCCTGTTCGCCGCCTTCGACATCGGCGAGGGCACCGTGATCTCTTCGCTGCACCGCCGCCACCGCGCGATCGAATTCCGCAGGTTCCTCGCCAAGATCGACACCGAGGTCCCCGACCATCTCGACATCCACCTGGTCTGCGACAACTACGGCACGCACAAGGCGCCCACCGTGCACACCTGGCTCGACCGCCACCCCCGCTTCCACATGCACTTCACGCCCACCTATTCCAGCTGGATCAACCGGTGGAACGGTGGTTCGCCGAACTCACCCGACAACTCCTCGAACGCGGCGACCACCACAGCGTGCAGGCCCTCGAACGCGACATCCGCACCTGGGTCGCCGCCTGGAACGAGAACCCGAAACCATTCATCTGGACCAAGACCGCCGAGCAGATCCTCAAATCACTCGGACTATTAATGAAACGAATTACTGGCGCGGGACACTAGTCTTCCGGGTTGTCTCTGCCGCAAAGGCGTCAGTGAGGTTTTCTCACTTGGGGCGTGTGAGGTTGGTGTGACTGGAGTTTCCGGCGTGTCGTGAGAGCAAGACGTGGGGTCCCTGCTCAAGGATCGGTTTCGACCAAGAAAGCCGTTCCGCTGCAAGAGGACCCCACGTGTTCACCTACCCTGCCAGTTGCGACGTCCCCGAGGAAACCCTGCTTCAGGTGACCGCGCTGCTGCACGCGCACCGGCGCGAGATCGGCACCCGCGCCGGGCGACGCGCGGGCACGGTGCGCACGCAGGCCAAACTGGTGCTGCGCTGGTTCCGCGACGACGCCCCGATCCGGCTGCTGGCCTTCGAGCCCGCGCTGGCGATCTCCACCTGCTACCGGTACCTGCACGAGGCGATCGACGTGATCGCCGAACAGGCACCCGACCTGCACGACGTGCTCGACCGGGCAAAGGGGCAGGGCTGGTCGCATCTGACGCTGGACGGGACGCTGATCGAGATCGACCGGGTCAACGAGCGCACCGACGAGGGCCATCACCTGTGGTACTCGGGCAAGCACAAGACCCAGGGCGGCAACGTGCAGATCCTCGCCGACCCGGGCGGGTTCCCGGTGTGGTCGAGCGAGGTCGAACCAGGCAGCATGCACGACATCACCGCTGCCCGCGCCCACTGTCTGGGCGCGCTGTACAAGGCCGCCGCCGACGGTCTGCCGACCCTGACCGACAAGGGCTACCGAAGGGCCGGGATCGGGGTGCACAGCCCGATCAAAGGCCGTCACCTCGATGTCGCCAATCGCAGCTACAACACGCTGCTCACCGCGATTCGGGCAATCGGGGAACGCGCCAATGCCGAACTCAAGCAACGCTGGCGGTGTCTTCGGCGAATCAGACTGTGCCCAACCAGAATCGGACAGGGGTAAGTCCCCTGAGGTGGTGGGGTTTCGGGACTGAGGCGGACGGCCGGGGTGTGTGCCCGGGCGTGTCGTTGCCGGTGTTGGGGTGGGCCATCGTGTAGTGGTCAGTGAGTTACCGATGAAAGTGACTCATGAAAGGACCATCTACGCGATGACCCAGGACCATTCTGCCTTGCTCGCCCAGCTCGACGCGCTGAAGTCCGCTGATGCCGGCGCGGTGTTCGCCGAGCTGATCCGGGCCGGGCTGCAGGCGTTGATCGAGGCCGAGGCCACCGAGGCGATCGGCGCCGGCCGGTATCAACGCACCGGCGGGCGCGGCACGCACCGCAACGGGCACCGACCCAAGACGGTGTCGACCACCGCCGGCGATATCGAGGTGCAGATCCCCAAGCTGCGCGCGGGGTCGTTCTTCCCGTCGCTGCTGGAGCGGCGCCGCCGCATCGACCGCGCGTTGCATGCAGTGATCATGGAGGCCTACGTGCACGGGGTGTCGACCCGCAGTGTCGATGACCTGGTCGCGATGGGGGTGGAGTCCGGGATCTCCAAGTCGGAGGTCTCGCGGATCTGCGCGGGCCTGGACGCCGAGATCGAGGCGTTTCGCACCCGTAGCTTGGCTCACACGCAGTTTCCGTAGGTGTTCTGCGACGCGACCTTTTGCAAGGTGCGGGTGGGTGCGCATGTGGTGTCTTAGGCGCTGGTGGTGGCTACCGGGGTGTCGATCGACGGTACCCGTAGGTGCTGGGCACCGCGGTCGGTGACAGCGAGTCCTATGAGTTCTGGCGTGAGTTTCTGGCGTCGCTGAAAGCGCGTGGCCTCTCGGGGTGCATCTGGTCATTTCTGATGCCCACGCCGGATTGAAAGCTGCTGTGGCACAACAGTTCACCGGATCGTCGTGGCAGCGGTGCCGGGTGCATTTCATGCGTAACCTGCACACCGCAGTGTCCGCGAAGCATGCCCCGGCGGTGACGGCGGCGGTCAAGACGATCTTCGCTCACACCGACCCCGAAGAGGTCGCCGCCCAATGGGACCGCGTCGCTGACACCCTGGCGGGCAGCTTCCCGAAAGTGGCCGACATGATGGCCCAGGCCAAGGCCGACGTGCTGGCCTTCACGGCGTTCCCGACGGCGCATTGGCAGATCTGGTCGAACAATCCCATCGAACGCTTGAACAAGGAAATCAAGCGTCGGGCCGACGTCGTGGAGATCTTCCCCAACCCCGCGGCGTTCCTGCGCCTGGCCACCGCGGTGGTCATCGAAGCCCATGACGAATGGCAGGTCACCCGCCGCTACCTCTCCGATGTTTCCATGGACGAACTGCGCGCCGTCATCGCCATGAAACACGCCGCCGCGGCACTTGCCAAACAACACCAAATCGCATAGCGTTCAACATGACTCGTTGATCACAACGCGTGAACCACGCCAGATCCGAAGTCCACCAAACCATGGGACGCTATCTCGGACAGATCGTTCCTGCCGCAATCGTCCTACCAACTCTCCAGAGGGGAAACTACTGAGAAAACCTCAATAACTGGTGCGAGTTGCATCAGATAAACGGTGCTCGCACCCCGGGAGCTACCCGAGCGCTGTCGTTTTGCAGTTGATCTCCGACTTTTCACTAGGTCGCCGGACCCGCGCAGTTGATTTTCCAGTCATCCGGCCCACCAGGCTGCGCGGCCTGCGATGCTTCGTAGCTTGTTGCGCAAGTGCAGCCCCACGCCACATAGCGCGCGCCCATTTTCGCCAATATGACGTATTGACACTGCGAGGTCCCCAGAGATCGTGGCGCCAGACCGAGCGAGGTCGTATGTCACTCCTGCCGACGCGGGAGTGCCGGCTGTGTCGCTGGTGGAGAGTACCGCGAAGTGTGGTCGGCGTAGGTCCCGCAGAACCTTCGCGCAGGTCAGCGTCGTCATGGGTCGCAGAACCTCCCCTGTTCCCTCAGGGGTTAACGGGGCGTGGCGCCGCGGAGGACGGCCAGCCGATGTTGGTATTCGGCTTCGTCGATCTCCCCGCGGGCGAATCGCGCGGCCAGCACTTGCTCCGGTGATTCGGTGTACGGCGGGAGCTGCGGAATCGATCGAGTCTGAGCGCTACCGGTGCTGGACCGGATCAGGGCGACGATCGCGACGATGATGAGGGCCCAGAACAAGACCATTCCAATGACCATGCCTGCGTATCCCCATCCGCTCATGTCGTGGTCGGACCAGAACATCATGGGAACTTCTCCTTCCTTAACCGGTTCACTGAACTGCGGCTGAGCTGGTGTCAGCCGGTGTAGTTCAGGGTGGTCATCATTCCGGCATCCATGTGATAGCCGTTGTGGCAGTGCAGCATCCAGATACCGGGATTGTCGGCGACGAGCCTGACGGTCACGGTCTGCATGGGTTTGACGATGACGGTGTCCTTGCGCGGCCCGGCGCTGCCGTCGGGTTTGATGACCTGGTAGGTGTGGCCGTGCAGATGCATCGGGTGCCACATCATGGTCTGGTTGGTGAAGGTCAGGGTGGCGTGCTGGCCCTGATGGACGGTCAACGGGACGGTCCGATCATAGGGCCGGCCGTTGATCATCCAGTCGTAGTGCATCATCGTGCCCGACAGGTGCGCCTGCAGCGCGATGTCGCTGTTGGTGGGTAACTGGACTTCCGTTGTGGCAGTGAAGGTGTCGACGGTGCCGACCCGGCCGGTCAGTTGCGGGGGCCGGAAGGCGGCGTCGGGTGCGCTACCGGCACCAGTCGACAGCAGCGCGCGGGCGACGGCATTCTTGCCCTCGGCCGAGGCAACCAACGCGAACACCCCGTCGCCGGCGGTCACCATCACGTCGTAGCGCTCCCCCATGCCCAGCAGCACGGCATCGACGTCGGTGGGCACGACCGGGAAGCCATCGGTGTGGGTGACCGTCATGCGGTGCCCGGCCAGTGCGACCCGGAAGGCGGTGTCGGCGGCGGCGTTGATGATGCGAATCCGGATGCGCTGCCCGGGTTTCGCGGTGAACGTCGTCGCCGCGGCGGGGATCCGGCCGTTGATGAGGTAGTACGGGTAGCTGACGTCGCCGCCGTCTCCCCCGAGCAGATCACTGGCGCCGGCACCACCGACACCCGGCATCGACCCCATCCCGCCCCTGCCGGGCATCTGCCCCATGCCTCCCATGCCGGGCATCCCGGGCATGGAGCCGCCGCCCATGCCCATCGACCGCAATCCCTTGACGATCTCCTCAGGACTGGTTCCGACTCCGGAAGTCCAATCGTCGAGCATCACGATCCACTCGGCGTCGTAGCGGCCCGCCTCGGCCGGGTCGTCGATGATGACCGGCACGTAGAGGCCGTAATCGGTGTCCAGCCCGGTGTGCGGATGGGCCCAGTAGGTTCCCGGATACGGCGAGCTGAACCGATACGTAAAACTCGAACCCGATTCGATGTTGGGGGTCGCCGGTGACGCACCGTCCATATCGTTGCGCACGGCGATGCCATGCCAGTGCACCGACGATGCGTGATCCAGTCCGTTGTCGACGGTCACCGCGATCTCGTCACCCACATCGGCCCGGATCAGCGGACCGGGAAGCTGATCGTTGTAGGCCAGGGTGCGCGCTTTGGTCCCGCCGAGGTCGAGGTCGGCCGCCCCGGGTGCCAGCCGGGCGGTGACCGTCTTCCCGGTATGCGGGCGGGCGGCCTCCGCGGCGGCGATGGCACCGGCTTGGTTGGCGACCGTCGGGGCGGTACTGGTGACAGAACGCCCGCACGCTACAAGCGCCGCTCCGCCGAGAATGCTCGCGGCCAGAAATCCGCGCCGCGTCATCGCTGCCGCTGCAAGGGTTTGTCGACTCATCACCGATCCCGTCGTCTCAGAGATTGCTCTTCCACAATGCGCTGCACCCTCCGGGGGTTTGGTGTTGGTTTTGTGAAGATTCGCTCAAGCGCGCGGACGAGTGCCGTGGGACGGCACGATGAAAGTTATGGACGCCGACTCGAAGGCATCAGCAGACAGCGCCAATCCCAAATACCGCGCCCTGGTGGTCGATGACGAGGCACCGCTGGCAGAGGTCGTCGCCAGCTACTTGAAGCGGGAGCACTTCGAGGTGACGCAGTGTCACAGCGGAACCGACGCGGTGACCCTGGCGCGACAGGTAGACCCGGATGTCGTTGTGCTCGATCTGGGCCTACCGGGGCTGGACGGCGTGGAGGTGTGCCGCCAACTGCGGACGTTCTCCGACGCGTACGTGGTGATGCTGACCGCCCGCGATACCGAGGTGGACACGATCGTCGGCTTGTCGGTCGGCGCAGACGACTACATCACCAAACCGTTCAGTCCACGGGAGCTGGTCGCGCGGATCCGTGCCATGCTGCGCCGGCCGCGGGCCGTCGGCGCGCCGACGTCTCCTGCCAGCGGGGTGGCCACCGACGTCCTGCCACCACGGGTATTCGGCCCGCTGTCCGTCGACGTCGCGAGTCGGCAGGTGTTTGTCGACGAGGAGCCAATTCCCTTGACACGCACAGAATTCGACATCCTGGCCGCCCTGTCGTCGCGGCCGGGCGTGGTGTGGAGCCGCACTCAGCTCATTGACACGGTGTGGGGCGAACCGTGGGTGGGCAACGACCACCTCGTCGACGTCCACGTCGGCCACGTTCGGCGCAAACTGGGCGACGACCCAGCCAACCCAAGGTTCATCTACACCGTCCGCGGTGTCGGCTACCGGATGGGGACTGGACAGTGAGTGCATCGAGCGGCTTCGGGATGCGCCGCCGGCTTTTGCTCGCCCAGACACTGGTGCTTCTCGCGGGTGGGGTCACCACCTGGGTGGTGGCGTCGGTGGTCGGACCGCCGTTGTTCCGGGAACACCTGCACAGAGCTGGCGTCGCCCACGACTCCAACGACCAGTTCCACGCCGAGCAGGCGTACCAGCATGCCACCGCGCTGTCCATTGCGGTCGCGATCACGGTGGCCGCCCTGACGGCGTTCATCGTCACCGCTATCTTGAGCCGGCGCCTGCAGCACTCGATCACCGAAGTCGCTGCGGCCGCGTCGGCCGTGGCCGAGGGACATTACGACATCCGCGTTGCCTCGCCCCGGCTCGGCGACGAGGTCGATGAGCTGGCGACGGCGTTCAACCGAATGGCTGAACGGCTCCAAGCCGTGGAATCGACCCGCCGCCAGTTGTTCGGTGACCTTGCCCACGAGATCCGCACGCCCGTGGCGGTGTTGGGAGCCTATTTGGAAGCCGTGGAAGACGGCGTGAAGCCCCTCGACCAGCCGACCATCGTGATGCTGCGCGAGCAGGCCGGTCGATTGGTGCGCTTCTCCGCCGACGCCGCCGCTCTCGCCCAGGCCGAAGAGGCCCAGGCCGCCATCACCCCGGGGTGGGTGGACGCGGGAGAGGTCGCGAGAACAGCCAGCGCCGCGATAGCCGATCGCTATGCCGCCAAGAACGTCACCCTCAGCACCCGCATCGGCGGCGCGGTCCGCCTGTGGGCAGATCGGCAACGGCTGGCGCAGGTGTTGGGAAACCTACTCGATAACGCGCTGCGCCATACCGCGGCCGGCGGTCAGGTCACCCTGGCGGTCACCCAGGTCGCCGGCGAGGTTGTGTTCACCGTCGCCGACGACGGTGATGGCATCGCGGCTGGGCATCTCCCCCACATCTTCGAGCGCTTCTATCGCGCCGACTCCGCCCGCGACCGTGGGCGGGGAGGCTCCGGCATCGGTCTGGCCATCGTCAAGGCGCTCACCGAGGCCCACGGCGGCCACATCAGTGTGGCCAGCCGCGGGCCGGGTCAGGGAACCACGTTCATCGTCGCGGTGCCGATCCTTGGGCCGGCAGCGGCGCGCGATTACGGTCAGCGCGTCGGCGCCCCGACTAATTGGTAACCGGCGCGCTCGACCGCGTCGCGCGCCGAGTTCTGCGGCAGGTCAGCGAAGCTGGTCACGGTGACCGCTGAATCGCCCTGCGGGACAACGTCGACTGTCACGCTGGTGACAGTGTCCAGCGTCTGGAGTTCGGCAGTCACCTACAGTGAGCTGAGGATCTGGTTCATGGTGTCGATCTCCTTCTGCTGGCTGCTGGCGATCGACTTGGCCAGCGCGACAGCGTCAGGGAACTGGCCGTTCTTGATCTCGTTCTGCGCCATAGTGATTGCGCCCTGGTGGTGCTTGATCATCTGGGTCAAGAACAACTTGCTGGCCTCGACCCCCCGGGCGTTCTGCAGCGCATCCATATCGGCCTGCGACATCATCCCCTCCATACCGGGCATCATCGAGCCGCTCGGCATGGTCGTGGGTGATGCGGTAGCGGTGTCGGAGCCGCGCATGCCACCGTGATCCGACGGCGCGTTCCCCGGCGTCTCGCCCATCCCGGGCATCCCGTTCATTCCCGGCATGCCGGCCATGCCCCACTGATTCAGCCAGCCTTGCATCTGCTCGATCTCCGGGCCTTGGGCGGCCTTGATTTGCTTGGCCAAGTCCACCACCCGCGGGTCGATGCCCTGCTTGGCCAGAATCATGTCGCTCATCTGAACCGCCTGCTGATGATGCGGGATCATCATGCGCGCGAACTGCATGTCGGCCTGGTTATGCGCGACCGCCGGCGCCGTCGACGACGTCTGGGCCGGCGACGAAGCCGACGTCGCCTCTTTGGTCGCCGAGTTGCTACACGCCCCGAGGGCGGCCACCGCGGCCAGCGCAGCCACCCCGGTCACCACAGTCCTTGTCTTGTTCACAACAGTTCCTTTCGCGGATCAGCCCTGTCGATCTTCACCTGCCAGCCTTGCGGCGTTGGGTAGGGCTGTCCTAGTCGTTCTGTGAAGATTCGATAAAGAACGGTCCTTCCAGCCCATAGTCCAAGAGGTCGGCGCGAGCTTCGGGGAAGCTTGCTCTCATGTCCATTGCTATCTCGACCTCACTGCAAACCCCCTTCGTCGACGCCGTGGCCCGTACCCGCCAAGCCCTGGCCGATCAGGGTTTCGGGGTTCTCACCGAGATCGACATGAAGGCCACCCTGAAGAAGAAGCTCGACACCGACATGGAGGATTACCTGATCCTTGGGGCCTGCAACCCTCCACTGGCCTACCGGGCAGTGGGCATCGACCGCCAGATCGGGCTGCTGTTGCCCTGCAACGTTGTCGTGCGTGCCGATCCTGCCGACGCCACCAGGGTGCTGGTCGAGGCGATGGATCCGCAGCTGCTGGTGCAGGTGACCGGCGAAGCGGGGCTGCAGGAGGTGGCCGACGAGGTCGCGGGCAAGCTGCGTGCGGCGATCGACGCGGTAGGCGCCCCTTCCTAGACGCCTGGCGACGCCTTCACTGTTGTTGCAGCCGGCGGCGAGGCAGCCGGTGGCGAGGGCAGCTTGAGCCGCTTGAGCATCAGGGCGTTGACCGCGACGATCAGGCTTGAGCCTGACATTGACAGTGCGGCGATCTCCGGGCGCAGCACCAGTCCGAAGGCGGGCTGGAAGACGCCAGCGGCGATCGGGAGTGCGATCACGTTGTAGCCCACGGCCCACCCCAGGTTCTGACGCATCTTGCGCAAGGTTCCCCGGCCGATGCGCAACGCGATAGGAACATCGAGGGGGTCGGAGCGCATCAGGACAAGGTCGGCGGTCTCGATCGCGACGTCGGTACCGGCCCCGATGGCCACCCCGAGGTCGGCTTGGGCCAGTGCGGGAGCGTCGTTGACCCCGTCGCCGACCATGGCGGCTTTGCGACCCTGGGTCTGCAGGTCGGCGATCTTGGCGGCCTTGTCGCCGGGCAGTACTTCGGCGATGACAGTGTCGATGCCGAGTTGGCCGGCGATGCGCTGCGCGGTGGCCTGGTTGTCGCCGCTGAGCATGACGACCTGCACCGCCAAGTCGTGCAGTGCGCGAACCGCCTCGGCGGAGGTTTCGCGTGCGGCGTCGGCCAGGGCGATCACTCCGACACCGCGCCCGTCCACGGCGATCAGGACCGCGGTGCGCCCGGTGGAGGCCAGCTGGTCGCGCTGCGCCAGCAACGCGGCCGGGACGTCCAGTTCTTGCTCGACCATCAGCTTGCGGTTGCCGACAGCCACCCGCCGGCCGCTCACCGTCGCGGTCGCTCCGTGCCCCGGCACGTTGCGGAACTCGCTCAGCGGGGCCGCGGTGACGCCCCGGTCGCCGGCATAGCGCACGATCGCCGCGGCCAACGGGTGCTCCGACTCTGTCTCCACCGCGGCGATCAGGGCCAGCAGTTCCTCCTCGCTGATCCCGGCGGCGACGAAATCAGTCACTTCAGGCTCACCTTTGGTCAACGTGCCAGTCTTGTCCATCACGACGGTGTCGATGCGCGCTGAGGTCTCCAGGGCGGTGGCGTTTTTGAACAGCACCCCGCGTTTTGCGCCCAATCCCGTGCCCACCATGATTGCCGTCGGAGTCGCCAGGCCCAGGGCGTCTGGGCAGGTGATCACCACGACCGTGATCGCGAACAGCAACGCCGACTGCACACCGGCGCCGAGTGCCCACCACACCAGGAAGGTGACGGTGCCGCCGACCAACGCCACCAGCACGAGCCAGAACGCGGCCCGGTCGGCCAGCCGCTGGCCGGGGGCCTTGGAGTTCTGGGCCTCCTGCACCATCGAAACGATCTGGGCCAGCACGGTGTCCGAGCCCACCCTGGTCGCCCGCACCCGCAATGTTCCGGTGGTGTTGATCGACGCTCCGATCACACTGTCACCCGGTGCCTTGGACACCGGCAGGCTCTCCCCGGTCACCATCGACTCGTCGACTTCAGAGTTGCCCTCCTCGACCGTTCCGTCCACCGGGACTTTGGCCCCCGGCCGGATCAACAGCAGGTCCCCGGCGACCACCTCGGCGGTGGGAATCTCCACTTGCTGTCCATCGCGGATTACCACCGCCATCGGTGGGGCCAACTCCAACAGGGTGCGGATCGCCTCGTTGGCCCCGCCGCGGGCCCGCATCTCCAACCAATGTCCCAGCAGCACAAAGGTTGTCAGTACCGCGGCCGCTTCGTAGAAAACCTCTCCGCCGCCGGTGAGGGTCACCCCCACGCTGTAGAGCCAGCCCGCGCAGACGGCGACGGCGACCAGGACCATCATGTCCAAGGTGCGGGCCCGCAGCGCCCGCCACGCGCCGTCGAAGAAGATCCACGCCGAGTAGAAGACCACCGGCAGGCTCAGCAGGAAGGTGAACACGTCGTCGCGCAGTCCGAACGGCGCGGGCACGGTGAAGCCAAGCATGTCGCGGCCCATCGGCGACCACAACATGATCGGGATCGACAGCACCAACGCGACTAGGAATCTGTTGCGCATGTCGCGGACCATGTCGTCCATCGACATGCCGGCGTGCCCACCGTGGCCCATCATCTCGTGCGGAGAGCGCTGCATCGCTGCGGGATGGTCGTGGTGTTCGCCGGCGGATATGGACTCCGCGGGCCCAAGCCGGGGTTCCGACATCGGATCGCAGATGTGATCGGGCACCGAGCGGCCTGCACAGTGGAAACCGCAGTCCCGAATCCACTTTGATAATTCGGCAACCGACGTAGCGGCCGGATCGAAGACCACGGTGGCGGTCTGATTGACCGCGTTGGCCTGCACCGAGCTCACCCCCGGCCGTCGCAGCAGCGTGGACTCCACCACAGATGCCGAGGAGGCCCAATGCAGCCCGTGTACGTCAAGCACGACCGTGGCGGTGTTCATGGAATCCCTCCCGCTGCCGCGCCGCGCCGATGGAATGGCCTGATCTGATCATTCGGGGCGCCGATTTAGACCGCGGGCGCGACCGCCGAAAACGTCACCGTGACGAATCGGCCCTAGCGGAGATTGTGTCCTTGCGGGCCCACCGCCACTGTATACTATCAATATCTGCTATCATCGAGTGATGGCGAAGACTGTTACGTTGCGCTTGTCCGACAGTGCCTACGAGGCGGTGAAGCGCTACGCAGAGGCCGACCATACGTCGATGAATTCCTGGATCGAGAGCGTGCTCGATGTTGAGGACATGCGTCGGCGATGCGAATCCCACGATCAGTGGATGCGAGAACACCCCGAGTCCGTCGCTTTCAGCGAGGCGTGGGCCGACCGAAACCTTGACGAGTTGACAAATCGTTGAGATCGCCACGCCGAGGCGAGATTTGGGCCACGGACACCGGAATCAACGTGCTCGTCATCTCCTCCACGGTCTACAACGAGATCCCCAGTGAGCCGACCGTAGTCGTCGTCCCGGTGTTCGACCACAATCCAGATACGGGATTCGGCGTGCCGTTGGGAGACAACGCGTGGGCAGCTCCCGGCCTGGTCACCAGCCTGCGCAAGTCAGCTCTGGATGAATTCTTTCGCCGCGTTGACATCCAGGCCTTAACTGATGTGAACAACATGCTCTTGAGGATCCTGGCCACACCGGACAGATAGCGGCGGCCAGTGAAGACCGGGCGTCCCATCTCAACGGATGACGCTATTCGTCCGGCTCCGACGGCTACATCAACCGCTGTCGCGCAAGACCAAGATCCTCGCCGAACAGACTGGAACGAAAGGGATCTCGCTCTTATTCTTACTGCGCTGCTAGCGGGACTACGGGCAGAAGAACTCCGACTGGTCGATGTCGGGGACGTGAGGACGCTCGACGACGGTTCCGCCGTGGTCAAAGTGAAAGGCAAAGGCGGCAAGGAACGCAACGTCCCCATCGAGGCAGCACTGCTGGCAGTGATCGGTACGTACATGGCGAGTCGTGCCGCTCGGTTCCCCCAGAGCAAGAAACGCTCAGCTACATCGAAAAGCACCCACTTGTTCGGGATGGCCAGCCTCCGCACCGCTATTCGTCGGTCGAGATGGTGAACGAATCACACGTGGCGCGCTGCATCGATCCAGTGTATTCAGTAGTTTCTGAATTTAGTGAAGGCACTTTCAGCGCTGTGAGGCTGGCCATGCAGAACACATCTGGGCTTATCGACGTGCACCACCACATCGTGCCCAAGGAGTACGTGAAGGCGCTTTCCAAACTTGGTGTCACGAAAGGGCTCGGCGTTCAGTTACCCAAGTGGGATGTCAACAAGGCGCTCGATGTCATGGCGCACCATGGGATCTCGACCGCCATCCTGTCGATCTCTGCGCCAGGCGTGTACTTCAAAGACAACGACCGCAGGTCGGCGATCGCCAAAGACCTGTCCCGCCAGACGAACGAGATCTGTGCGGGACTCATCGCAGATCACCCGGGACGATTCGGTGCCTTCGCGACCTTACCCGTGCCCGACGTCGACGCCGCCTTGGACGAACTCGCCTATAGCCTCGACGAGCTCAAGCTCAACGGGGTCATCCTATTGACCAACTATGACGGGTACTACCTGGGGGATCCCAGATTCGATGAGCTGTTCGCCGAGCTGAATCGGCGAAAGACGGTGGTGTTCATTCATCCTCAATCTCCACCCGGGCAAGAGCAGTCCCATCTAGGGCTGCCCGAGGCGATGCTCGACGTGTGTTTCGACACCACGCGGACCGCGTTCTCGCTGATCGTCAACGGCGTGACGAAGAACTACCCCGACATACGGTTCATCCTCGCCCACGCCGGAGGTGCCGTGCCCTACCTGGCCGGACGGGTCAGCATCACCGCCTCGATGCTGGCCGATCTGAAGGGCGCGGTACCGGTCGTGGCCGACGGCATCGGCAAGCTCTTCTCCCTATCGGACAAGCTCGAGGAGAAGATGCCCGACCAACTCAGTTACTACCTGCGGTTCAAGAACAACGTCCTGCCCGAAGGACCCGATTACTTCCTCCGCCGCTTCTATTACGACACCGCGCTCTCGGCATCGCCGCACTGCTTCTCATCCCTGCTCACCGTTACCGACTGCTCGCATATCGTGTTCGGCACCGACTACATCTTCGCCACCGAGGCCGCGGTGCCGGCGACGATCAACGGCCTACGCAACAACGACAGATTCACCCCTGACAGTGTTCGTGCGATCGAACGTGAAACGGCGCTCACGCTGTTTCCCGCCTTGCGGTAGTTGCTGATTCGGCAATGACCCGCCCCCGGTCCGAACGGCGCAAACGAGCCGCCGGTTGGCAGGACGCGTTCGTCGAAGAGCTCGGTGCGCTCGGTCCGGAGATCGGTCTGCCCCGGGCCATGATGCGGATCACGGCCTGGATGATGGTCTGCGATCCGCCCGAGAGGTGCAGCCCATCGCGACACATTCGCGATGGGCTGCACCTCTCGGCGGCCGCAGTGAGCATAGCCACCCGCCAACTCATCACCGCCGGGATGCTCGAACGCATCTCACGATCCGGCGATCGCCAGATCTACTACCGGTTGGCGTCCGGCAGCTGGGACGCACCGCTGGAGGCAAAGCTTCGCGCGCTTGGCCGGCTGCGCCAGGTCGCCGACAAAGGCATCGCGGTGGCCGGCAACCGCGCGGACTACCGACTCATCGAGGTGCGCGACGCCTTCGCCTGGTTCGAAGACCAGCTCGACCAGCACATCAAGCAACGACAGCAGCCGAGATAGACCCGCGTCGCGTCTAATTGATCAGGCGCGTGGGTCGGAGGCACGATCTCAAATGTCGCCACGAACTTGACAAATCTGATTCCACAGAACAACCGAGCAGGCCGCGATGAAGTGCCTCTACCTCGTGACCCGCACCCTAGACCCCACCGGCCGCGGTAAGGCACGATGAGCAATGGAGGTGGAAGCCAGCGCTCAATGCGTTCGCGATCACCTTCGAAGGCCGGATCACCCCGACCGGCAACTAAACTAACAGATGCCAAGGTCGGATCCACCGTTAATCTGACAGCCCGGGCCGCACGCTGGGCTCAGTTGTGAGCATTTTCAGGGATGAGGCAGATCCAGATCGTGCGGTGCTGGCTCGACACATGGCTGCCCTTCGGCCGGCAGTAGGGCAGGTCGCCGTCGCGGTTTTCGGGTCAGGGAGAAATTGAGGCGGTGCGAATCCTCGATGAGCTCGTGAGGCTGCTCGACTTCGCTGTCGCTGTAGAGGGGCTGGGTCCTGATGGTCCGTCGGTACACATCCCAGGCGCCCGATGGGCGCAATCCGGCGATGACGTGGGTGGCGAGCCAATCTTGTCCACGTTGGGCGATCTCACGCGTCATACGGCCTGCCGCGGCGACGTCACGGCGCTGATGGAGGATCAGATGGATCAGCTTGACCGCGTTGGGGTACCACGCCGCGATGTCGGGTGGTGACAACGGAGCGCCGCCATCCCCGAGTCCGAGTAGGGCCCGGCGGTTGCAGACCCGGATCGTTGAGCATTATGGACCATGAGCGCCAGGCCGTCATGCAAACCGCCGATGCTTCGTCATGCTTGCCACCGGATCCCGGCGACACGCCGGACAACGCCACAACATCCCCAGAAATCACAGGTGTCACAGGCGTCAAACTGCGAAACTCAAGAACCCCTCAAACCTGGGGAATTACGTGACCGCTCACACCCAGGTCGATGATGTGATCCGTCGATGGCCCATCCAGGCGCCGCCATTCACACGTATCCTGACCGGCGCGTGGACCCGAAGTACGAATCCACCCGGGAGACAGACCTGTATCCAGGAATCCGCCGCCACTGACTAGACAGGCCCCCATCCTTCTTCGGGGTGGGGTCGATGGATCTCCAATCGCTTGGATAGGTGGCTCCGCCCTGATGCTCGGTCACGTTCTTCGCGTCCGCGATGCAGGCCGCGCCTGCGCCGAGCACCACGATCGCTATGGTGACGCCGGTGACTATCCAGCCAGGCTTGGCGCTGGCGGGACCGCGACGAGGCGCGCACGCTGCTCGCACGGGCGAAGCTGGCGACGCCGTCGTTGTCGCTGGTGTGGGCCGACGGCGGCCACGCCGGCGCGTTGGTCGAGCGGGTCGCCCACATTACCGTCGAGATCGTGCGAAAGCCCTTGGGAATCACGACATTCCACGTACTTCCACGGCGATGGGTGGTCGAGCGCACGTTCGCCTGGATCGTGAAATGCCGCCGCCTCGACCGTGACTACGAGCGACTCCCGGAGACCAGTGAGGCCATGATCAAACGGGCGACGATCGGATTGATGGTCCCCGCCTTTTCGGCGTCCCCTCGCCCCCGCAGCCGCGGACGTTCTGCGCTCCGCCACCCTCATCGTAACCGGATGCGCGACGACAGTTCCCGGAACTGCGAACCTCAAGCAGCCGGTTTCCAAACCAGCCGAACCGACCCGCTCTCCCACTCCGCTGGTTACAGCCGCGGCGTTCCCGCAGCTGCGAATCGATCTGATGCGCTGGGCTGTTCACGGAACACGGTAGCGACGGCTGCGATCCCTTGGGGCCACCTGGCGGACTAGCCGATCGGAACCGGCTGTCCGACAACCGCATCGGGAGCCACGATGTCGGAGTAGTGCGACGCATCCCCGGCGATGACCCGACTGGGCCGGCCGTGAACGTCAACCGGGAGGTCGCCGGCCAGCGTCACCCGCCGCAAAAACCGCGGCTGGTCGTCGTAGTCGGCCACACCGTAGTGCTGGGTGGCGCGGTTGTCCCACACCGCGAGATCGCCGTCGCGCCAACTCCACCGGACCGTGTTCTCCAGCCGGGTGATTCGATTCTGCAGCAGCGCGAACAGGCTGGCCGACTCGCTGCTGCCCAGGCCGACGAACCGTTTGACGAAATGGCCCAGCACCAGCACCCGCCGGCCCGTCTCCGGGTGGACACGCACCACCGGATGTTCGGTCTCGTAGTACGCCGACTCGAATTCAGCGCGGTATTCCCTGGTTTCGTCGGAAACCGTGTCGTCGTGACCGTCCACATAGTCGTTTAGGTTGGTGTGGGTGGCCCACAGGTTCTGGGCGAGGGCCCGCAGCGCCGGTGGCAGCTGGTCGTAGGCGGCCTCGGTGGATGCCCACACCGTGCTGCCGCCATACGCAGGCAGGGTCACCGCCCGCAACAGCGACGCCTTGGGCAGCCGGTCGACGAAGGTGACGTCGGAGTGCCAGGAGTTGGCCTTGAGATAACGCGAGTCGATGGGCAGCACGGTGTCGCCGCGTGATGTGACGGTGGGGTGGGCGATGGTCGGCACCCCGAGCAGGCCGGCGAATGCCACCTGGCCGTCGTCGTCGAGGTGATGCTGGTTGCGGAAGAAGATGACCTTGTGTTCCAGCAGCGCCGCGCGGATCGCGTCGACGGTGGCGGCGTGCAGGTCGCCACCCAGGCGCACGCCGGAGACCACCGCGCCGATGTTGGCGCCGAACTTGGAAACGTCGAGGGAGATGGACATACCCTCGATGGTCTCGACGCACCGCGGCCCCGTACACCCTTCGACTAGCCATGATCCGAATAAGGCGCGACGGAAGCCCTACGGTACGAATGGTGGGTTGTGTCTACGTCGAGGCGTTGTCCGCGGCGATCGAACAGGCCGGCGGACGGGCGCTTTCGGTGTACTGCACCTCGTTGCGCACCCCCGAACCCGAGCTGCTGGAAATGCTCGACACCGCCGACGCCATGGTCGTTACCGTGCTGGCCGCGGGCGGGGCCCGGCCTGGGACCGCGAGCGCCGGTCACGACGACGACAGCTGGAACGTCAAACACCGTGCCGCCCTTGATATCCCGATCCTGCAGGGATTGTGCCGACCAGCTCGCTGGCAACCTGGTCGGACAACGACGACGGCCCGATCTCCTATGTGCCCGACCCCGAGCGGTGCGCCCGGGTGGCCGGCCCGGCCGTCAAGTACACCCCGACGGCGCCGCCTTGCTGACCGGTGCAGACGACGACCTCGAGGAGCTGATCGCGGTCGTGGCCGCCGAAGCCAACCACGAACCCAACCGGCGCCGCCAGCACTGCCTCGACGCCGCGTTCAACGCACTGACCCAAGACGCCCAAACCCTCTACAACTGAACATCTCTCGGCCACTGCAGTGGCGGCGCCGGAGGGCTGCCAAAGCATCCGGAGCGAGGTGAACCGAAACGTTATCCCCGACATCATCAGCGGCCGCTGCGGGCGGGCCTGCCGGCTGGAGTTCCTCAGCCCGCATGCTGACGACCAAGTCGCGAACCGGCCGGTGCTCTTACACCAACTTTCGGACGCGACCGTCGACTGTGCCGACCACGTCACCGCCTCATTGTCCGTGTTGAGCGGCGTTCTGCTGCAGGCAATTCGGTTTCGCACGACCCATTTCGCGTATGTGCGGATGGCACCTGGCGCAGCAGAGGGTTGTCGCCATTGGCGGCTGTTTGGAAAGTTTTGCCGCCCTCAGGAAGGACCATTGTCAGGAGTACAGGGTCGGGACTGGATAGCGGCCGTTGAGCACATAGTTGCCGACGTCGGCGATCTTGTAGGCGACCGGATCGTGGAGAGTGTGGGTGCGGACGTTGCGCCAGAACCGATCGAAACCGTAGTTGGGGTGGGTGCCGCGTGCCCCGATGACTTCGAAGATGCCGCTGGCGACATCGAGGCCGGCCTTGGTGGCCAAAGCTTTGACACCGGAAACCCGCACCATCAGCTCGCCACGATCCTCGGGGGTCACCGCGTCGTCCTTATCCCAGATCTGCTGCAGCAGCCGTGCGGTCTCTCGGGCCGCTGCGTCGGCAGCTTGCAGTTGAATGCCGAACTCGCCGTAGGTGCGGATGACATATGGATCGTCGGCCGCCCGGGTGACGCCGGCAGCCAATGCGGTCGGCCATGGCCGGGCCGCTGTTGTGGTGTAGTGCCGCGCCGCGTCGAGAGCGCCGTGCGCGATCCCCAGATAGACGTTGGCGAACACCAGTTGGATCAGTGGCGTCCAGATGCTGGGACGGCTGGCCGCTGCAAACGCCTCTATGACCGCGTTGGGTTTGCCCAGCACCTCTTCCGGCTCGATTTTCGCGTCATGAAATTCGGTGGTGCCGCTGTCGGTGCGGCGCTGACCGATCGCTTGCCAATCGTCGTTTACAACCACGCCGTCGCGCTGGGTGGGGATCGCGGCGGTGACGATCGCCTCATCATGCGATGAGCTGTCGTCTTTGGTCACCGCGAATACCAGCAGCAGGTCCGACCCTTTGGCGCCGCTGGAGAAATGCTTTGTGCCATTGAGCAGGTAGCCGCCGTCCGGCGTCGCGGTCGCGCTGACCTTCCAGTCCAGCACGTTACTGTTGTTCTCGCTGGAGGCGTTGCCGACCCACCAGCGCTGTTTCGCGATGGCACCCAGTAGCCGCTCTTGTTGCCGCGGTGACCCCACCAACTCGATGAAAGGCAGGAGGGAGATGTGGTAGCCGAATAGATGTCCCAACGAGCCGTCCGCCCTGGCGAACTCACGCACGACCTCCAAAGCGGTGGGCCAGTCCGCACCCAAGCCCCCGAAGCGGGTTGGCACCGTAAGCCCCAACAGTCCGCTCGCGCGGATATCTTCCTTTTCGGCTGCGGCTGAACCGCCGGCGTGATCGCGTTCCACGACGAACGGCTCCCACTTTCTGCTCAGCTCGCGCGCCACCGCCAAAGGGTCGTGGGTGGTGAGCTCTTCGATTGCGGTCATGACGTGATAGCTCCTCGGTTGTAGTAGGTATTTTGCAGGAATTGTGGTGCCGCCCAACGGTCCAGCGGCACCGGGTCATCGATGAGTTGGTGGGCCAGCAAGAACCGTTGGGTCCGCTCAACAAGCCGCAATGAATCAGCGTCCAAGCTGGGCACCAGTGCGTGGTGGAAACCGACACCGAATGCTGCTGTTACAGCCGCCGCCGGCACACCCAGGTTGTCGGCGTGCGTTTCGATGACCTGCTCGGGGTGAGTCGCCGCCCACAATCCGGCCGCGACAACGGCATTTACCAGCTGCTGCACTACATGGGGATGATCGGTGACCAGCTCCTGTGACACCGTCCATACGGTTGCGTAATGGTTGCGAGGGTCGCTGCTCAAGTCTGTTAGCAGCCGGGCCCCGCATCTTGTCTCCAGTTGTGCAGCCCATGGCAGCCACCCGAACAGCGCATCGACTGTGCCGTGATCGAGAAGAGAGGCTTGCTGGTCCGTGGCACCGGGAAAAAGATCCGCGCCGGTCAGGCTTGCTATCCCGGCGAGCCGACGCTGGGGCACATCGACAAACGGATTGTCCACGCGCACCAATTCGACCTCATCGAGTGCCACCTGACCGACATCGAGTGTGTGCAGCAACGCGCGCGCCTCCCAGGTGCCTAGCGCCACCAGAGTCTGCGCCCACGGATCGAGCTGCCGGTAGTCTGCGAGCTCGCGGCGCACCACGCGAATCGCCGCCGCTGATAATCCGATCCGGCGGCCCGTCAGCTCCGCTGGCCCGATGATCGGGCTGTCGGCGGCCACATAAAAACCCTGCCTGCCGATGAACGGCGTGACACCCAGCAGCCGGGTTCGGCCCCGGGCACGGAGCCCTTCGCTGACCAGCGGGGGGATTTCGCCACCGAACCGGGTGTAGTTGGGTCGGTCGTAGGTGAAGTGGGTGGTGCCCTGGCGCCCAGTGAGCACCCGCAGTTCGAGGCCAACATCAGCGAGGAAGCCGTACTGCTGCGCCACGATCAGGGCGTTGGGCAGCGGGCAGTTGCTGAAGGTGAGGGTGCTCGAATGGGTGTGCAGCTGGGTTGCTGGCATGACGATCTCCTCGAGGGGCGGCAAGGTGTTGCGGGCTGTCACACTGGTGCCTGCGCGGCCACCGGAACATAGGGCAGCGCGAGCCGTTCACGGAGCGTCGCGCCGTCCTCGTAGCCACGGTGAAACACGCCGATTTCCTGCAGGGCCGGCACCACGTGATCCACGAACTCCCGGTATGTCGCTGGCAGCGCGACCGGAGAGATGGCGAATCCATCGACGATCGGCTCGGTAAAGTACTCGGCGATCCTCGACGCGATCTGGTCCGCGGTTCCGGCGAACCGCTCGACCATCACCCAGCCGTACTGGCGGCCCAGATCGGCCAGCGTGCCCCCAGAAGTGCGGGTGGCGTCGAGCACCAGCTGGAACTGTCCCCGCGATCCGCCAATAGAATCGATGTGCGACAACACCGTTTCCATCGGATCATCCAAGTTGAACCGGGAGAAGTCGACGTCGGTGTGCGACGACAGCGACGACAACCCGGCCCGCGGGTCGACCAGCGATGTCAAGAACTGTTCTTTCTCCCGGGCTTCAGCCTCGGTTTTCCCAACGATCGGGATGATTGCCTCGATCACCCGCAGCGCGTCCGGATCCCGGCCGGCCTCCGCCGCTTTGGTCTTGATGTCGTCGTAGATCGCTTTGAGCGCTGACCGGTTCGGCGCGATGACGAACACCAGATCGGCCCAACGAGCAGCAAACCGCCGGCCCTGCGGAGAGGTTCCGGCCTGGATGATCACCGGTCGGCCCTGCGGGGAGTGCGGCAGCGGCAAAGGCCCGCGCACGCTGAACCACTCGCCCTGGTGGTTGAGATAAGCGACTTTGGTAGGGTCGGCGAACACACCGGCTGCCCGGTCCAACACCAAAGCATCGGGATCCCAGCTGCGCCAAAGACCTTCAGTCACCGTTACGAATTCGTCGGCGCGGGCATAGCGAGCGTCGTGCTCAAGATGTGACGTCAACCCGTAGTTGCGGGCTTCCGACGCATTCAGTGAGGTGACAATGTTCCACGCTGCCCGACCGCCGGAAAGGTGGTCGAGACTGGCCAGCGTGCGTGCTACCGCGAATGGATGGCAGTAGGTGGTCGAAATCGTCGCGCCCAGACCGATCTTCGTTGTCTCGGCAGCAAGCAGCGGCAATACCGTGATCGGGTCCAGGAATACCGCGCCTTGGGCCCCTAGGCCAACACCAGCCTCCAAACTATCGCCGTAGCGGTCTTCCACGGCTTGGCAGTCAGGAAGAAAAACGAGGTCGAACAGCCCCC
Source organism: Candidatus Mycolicibacterium alkanivorans (assembly GCF_022760805.1). Taxonomy (NCBI): domain Bacteria; kingdom Bacillati; phylum Actinomycetota; class Actinomycetes; order Mycobacteriales; family Mycobacteriaceae; genus Mycobacterium; species Candidatus Mycolicibacterium alkanivorans. The sequence goes on from NZ_JAIVFL010000001.1 coordinate 2,838,073, forward strand.
GTTCCAAGGTGCGTGCAACATCAAGGTAGAACTCCGCGCTCAAAAAGTTGTGGCGGGCCTCTGGATGACGCCAGCCACCGTGGTAGTGCGTCACATTGTGGCTGGCTGCGAAGAACGCGGTCAAAAGCAGTCGGCGGTCAGACCTACTCAAATCGGATCACAACCTAATTGTCTGGCGGAACGGATATTGCGCTCGAAGTTATGCGGTAGCCGGCTATCGGGAAAAGAGTTCTGATCGTCGTGATTCTCGGTTTTACAGGAAGGAAGGCGACCCGAGCTTCCCTAAGCCACAACGGAGTTCGCAGTCAGACCACAGGTCTTGACAATGTCTTTCTGCATTCGCGAAATGGCTGAGTTGCGGGCGTTGCTTAAACTCAATCTGATTTCAAGAAGGCGATGAAAACTGCTTTCCGAAATCGCGCCCAGACCAGCGTAATCGCCGCCATGGGGGCGTCCCAGGAGCGGTGTAAAGCTCGGACATAGATTCCGCTCGCTAACGGTTGTGATTTTATGCGATGGCACTGACAGAATCGGCGGGCTCCACTGCGGTTTCGGCACGGCCACGGTGCTGTTCCTGGCCTCTGAGGAGGCCGGCTTCATCACCGGACAAGTGCTCAGCGTCAACGGCGGAAGCAGCATGGGCTGACCGCGCCCACCCACCTGCGCCCAGGTCCAGGATGACGCGACGGCCCCGGGTGCCAAGTAACCCAAATGCCGCCAAGTCGCGCGGATTGACGCAGCTCACGAAGGGGATCACCGGACAATGTCCATGACCAAGGCTCGCCGCGATCCTGCAGATCACCCGGCGGCAACGGCCGGCGAATCCAATCCCGGATTGCGGTCACATGTCGCGGCTGACCGGCGGGGTTGGCTGCGCCGTGTCGCGATGGCGCTGGCGGCGATGCTGGTGATGGTTGCCTCGATGAACCTCGCGCCGCGGGCGACCGCCGATCCGGCGCAGTTCGAGCAGCAGTGCCCCCAGCCCGACCCCAACTGCTGGGGATCCGACGAGTCCCGGTATGCGGCGTTCTACACCCCGCCGGACCCGCTGCCCACCGGAAAGCCCGGCGACCTGATCCGATTCGAGGCTTCGCCACTGGTGTTGGAACCGTCGGGCCAGTTGGGTGCCTACGTGGCCGACGGCACCCGGATCATGTACCGCAGCACCGACAACAGCGGCAACCCGGTCGCGGTCACGGGCACCTACTTCGAACCGCACAACCCCTGGCCCGGCCAAGGACCGCGGCCACTGATCGCCTACGCGACCGGCCCGTACGGGCTGGGTGATCAATGCGCCCCGTCGCGGATGTTCAACCAGGGCATCCACTTCTCCTCGGGCCTGGACCTGCATTTCGGTTACGAGGAAACCTTCATCGCCACCATGGTGGCACGTGGATTCGCCGTCGTGGTCACCGACGGCGTCGGACTGGGCACCCCCGGCCCGGTCCCGATCATGATGCGACAAGCCGCCGGCACAGCCCTTCTCGACGCCGCGCGCGCGGCGATGAAACTACCCGGCACGTCGCTGGAGCCGCATGGGCCGGTCGCACTGTGGGGATGGTCCTCGGGCGGACAGGCCTCCGGTTCGGCGGCCGAACTGGCGCCCAGCTACGCGCCGGACCTGCACCTGGTCGGCGCCTGGGTCGGGGCGCCACCGGCCGATCTGACCCTGCTGCCGCCGTTCCTCGACGGCAGCCTCTTCTTCGTCGCGCTCGGGTACGCGCTCAACGGGATCGCAGCCGCATACCCGCAGGCCGCTCCGCTGCTCCTGCCCGCCCTCTCCGATCAGGGCAAGGATCTGCTGACCCGCTCATCGACCATGTGCGTGGTCGAAGGGGTTCTGACGTTTAGCTTCCATCACCTCAACGAATACTTCAACGTCGATCCCGCCGAGGTGTTCAGCTCAGAGGCCGTCAGAACCGTTCTGAACGCTCAGCGCCTCGGGACAACGAAGCCCGCCATACCGGTGTTCATCAGCACCAACCGATTCGACCCGTTCATCTCGTGGGGAGGGTCGCGTCAACTCGCACTGGACTGGTGCGCCCAGGGCGCCGACGTCGAGTTATGGACCAACCGCAAACCGCCGTTCCTGAACAAACTCGCGATCAACCACCTGCTGCCCTACTTCGTCGATGGCGAACGCGCAATGGGCTGGATCACCGACCGTTTCAACGGGTTGCCCACCACACCCCATTGCGCGGACATACCATCCGACTAGTGTCGCCCGCCGGAAGTTCTTTATCCAATCGTCTCTTGCGACTACGGCACGGTTGCCCTACGAATAGTGGTGTCATGCAACATGATTGGATGTAGAGAAGTTGGGGATTCGGCGGTCGATGGGCCGGGTCGGATCGTGTTTCGACAATGCTGCCGCAGAGGCGGTTTTCTCCTCGTTGGAATGGGAAGTGCTGTCCGGCAATTGTTGCTGATGTTGATGTCGCCACCGCCACGGGAGGGCAGATTGAACCAATTGCCCAGGTAAGGAACGAATTCGCCGATCGGCCGACCCCTGTCCTCACCTGCGAGCTGGGCCACCGTCGTGATCCCCAGCTTGTCCAGTTTCGCGGTGGTATTGGGCTCGACGCTCCCGAGGTCGCCGACGCCGCGCTCCCCCATGATCGATATCCAGTTCTGGTTGACAAGCGAAAAGACTTGGTCGGGTTCGTGATTGGCGAAGCCGATCGCCATCTTCACTCGCTGCACGTTGTCGCGGACGCCGACCGCCGATGACAATCCCCGCTCGAACACCGCGATCACGGGCCAAATACGACGTGCAGGTAACGACCTTCCAGGGCTCCGATCAGATCCGGGTTCCGGCGGCGCACCACCGAGACCTGGAAACTGATCCAGGTCGATGTGCATGATCGCGCGGATACGCCTGGTGCTGTGCTCGGCGAAGTCATCCCTGCCGACAGTATTCTCCTCTGGCTCGGACTACGTGTTCTTTCCGCCTTCGTCGGCGCCGGGCGGGTACGTCCCGTTGGCGTACGGGTTGTATTCGTTGGTGAACAGGGTGTTCACGTCGAGCCCGGGTTTGAGCTGCCCCAACTGAACGGCCTCGCGCACCCACAACGTGAACTCTCGGGACTGATCACCCCGCCGGGGGTCGAGGCGTCTGCACTCTTCCAGTATTGGACGCACTCGGTGTTCTCGTTGCGCCCCCGACCGTTGATGATCTCCTCGAGCTTGGCGATCACCTCATCTCGCGGATGCAGCTGCGCCCACCGGATCGCCCGCGCGGTGCCCTGCGTGAGATCGGCGACCGCGTTGTTGCGCACGCCTGATCGGTGTTGATGGGCGGAACCACGGTCAGTGCAACGGCGTTCACGTCATGATCGCTCAAGCCCTTGCGGTGCAACCAGTCTTTGATGCCCTGGCCTCAGGATCCCACTGCCTTCGAGCGAGTAGTACCCCTGGTACGCCTCCTCGTCGGACCCGCTCGGGCCACAACACCTGCGAGGGTGAACCCCGTTATCGCAGCACCACTTTGCCGTCTTCGCCGACCTTGGCTTCGCCCGTCGACGAACGGGCCGACGCGATCACCGCGGTCTGGGCGAACAAAAGTATCGGGGATCGTCCACCGCCGTGTCATCAGGAGCCCGTGAATTGGGCGCCGGAGATCGCGACCGACGGCGCCCCGTCGACGCCGACCGGGATGTCGCCCTCGATGGTGGTCCGGTAGAGCACCCGCGCAACGTCGAGATGATTGACATCGCCGGGCGCCAGATGGGCGGTCGCACGGTTGTCCCAGACCGCGATGCTGCCCTCGCGCCACCGAAATCGCACCGTGTAGGCCGAGTTGGTCACCTCGTCGAAGAGCAGATCGAGCAGGGCGTCGCTCTGCCGTCGGCTGTAACCGACAATCCGGCTGGTGAACCCGGGCTGGACGAAGAGGATTTTCTCACCGGTCGCCGGATGCACCCGCACCACCGGATGTTCGGAGACGAGCGGGGTCTTGGCAACCTTCTCGCCGTATATGCTGCCCTCCTCGAACACCGGGTGTCGACCACCGAAACGGTGTTCCGCGCGCAATCCGTCGACCAGATCCTTGATCGAATCGGGCAGTCCCGCATAGGCCGCCACCAGGTTGGTCCAGCTGGTGTCGCCGCCGCGGACCGGTGTGTTGCCGGCGCGCAGGATCGAGACCGCGGGCGGATTGACCAGAGCGGTAACGTCGGTGTGCCATTCGTTGGTGTAACTCGCCGCCTTGACCCCGAACTTCCGCTCGTAGTCGCGGTTGTCGATCTTCAGGATCTCGGGGAAGTCGGCGGGCGCATCGTCGTCATAGGGATGCGAGGCGGTCACCGGGCCGAAGGTCCGCGCGAAAGCGATCTGCTGCGCGTGATCGACGTGTTGGTCGCGGAAGAACAACACCTTGTACCGATGAAGGCCTTCTACCACGGCCTCGGCCAGCTCGACGTCCAGCGGCGCGGTCAAATCGATGCCGGAGACTCCGGCCCCGATATGACCGGCGACGGATGCGAAGTCGAGTGTGGTGGCGGTGATGTTGTCGGTGATGGTCATGATTGCTTCCCTCGTTTCTGTGGGCTGGTGTTCTCGGTGCTGTCAGGCGGTACCGGCGTAGAAGGGTCCACCGGAGATCGAACGGGACTGAACACCCCCGACACCGAGCGGGATGTCACCCTCGACGGTCGTGCGGTGCAGCACCCGGACGACGTCGAGATGACCGAGATCGGTTGGCGCCTGATGGATCGTGGCGCGGTTGTCCCAGATGCCGACGCTGTTCGGGGTCCACCGGACACGGACGGTATAGGCCGGGTTGGTGATCTCGGCGAACAGCAGGTCGAGCAGACGATCGCTCTGCGAGGCACTGAGGCCGATGATCCGGCTGGTGAAGCCGGGATTGACATAGATCAGCCTCTGGCCCGTGACCGGGTGAACGCGTACCACCGGGTGCTCGCTGATGATCGGGGTCTGCTCGGTGAGTGCGGCGGCCTCGGACTGCTTCTCCCAACGCTTTTCGCGTCCACCGAACCGGTTCTCGGCATACAGTCCTTCGAGAAAGCGTTGGAGTGAGGTCGGGAGATTGTCGTAGGCCGCGCCCAGATCTGCCCACGTGGTGTCGCCTCCGACATCGGGGACGAGCTCCGCGCGCAGCACGGTGATCGCAGGCGGGTTGATCAACGCGGTCACGTCCTGGTGCCAGAAGCTCGCGTAACTGTACTGGCGCGATCCGGCCCGACTAGCGTAGGTGCGTGAATCCACTGTCAGCACTTGCGGATATCCGGCAGGCGACTTGTCCGTATAGCCGAGCGGATGGGCATCGGTCACCCGACCGAAGTACTCGGTGAACTGGACCTGCTGCGCGTGATCGATGGCCTGGTCACGGAAGAACAGCACCTTGTATTCGTAGAGCGCCTCGGCGAGGGCTCGCTGGGTCGGCGACCCTTGCTTCTGGGTGAGGTCGATGCCGGATACTTCGGCACCAATGTGTCCCGCGATGGGAGCGACATCAATCGACTGTTGTGGCGTCGCGATCCGCGCTGAGGTTTCTGTAATCGTCACGGTCGTGCTCCTTTCAGAGATTAAATGTTTCACCGCCAACAGCGGCCTGAGGTGAACAATCAAGGGTGCGGTAATCAAAAATCCAGACCCACTTCCACATCGTGGAATCACAGCCGGTATTCACCAGAAACCCCGGTGAACAGATCACGGCGCGCACAATCCTTCAGTAAGCCGGCGGGAGCGAACAGGCTCGGGGACTATGGACACTGGTGACACGACGTCGCTGCGACCGCGGACGGGGTCGCAGGCGATCGAGCGAGCGATCTCCGTGCTCTACGCACTCGAGAGCGCCGACCATTTCGTCCCGATCAGCGAACTGGCCTTCCGCGTCGGGCTCCCGGTGAGCACCACCCACCGGATCGCCCAGGCACTCGTCCGGGGACGTCTGCTGACCCAAGACCCGCAGACCGACTGCTATGGGATCGGCGACGGACTGCTGACGCTGGCCACCTCGACCAACCGGCGGATCGATGTCGAGGCCGCGGCCCCCCACCTGCACGCACTGTCGTCACAGATCAGGATCACCGCGAGTCTCGGCATCGCCGAGGATGATCAGGCTGTGACGGTCTACTCCGCGCGCCCGCCCGTCGCGTTCTGCCGCCACCAGATCCCTCAGCCGCGTGCCCCGCTCGACACCACGGCGATGGGCCGCGCGATCGTCGCCTTCGCCGGCCGGCGTGCTCGCCGCGACGGCCACGCACCCGCCATCGACACGGCTCGGCGCCGCGGATACGCCCTCTCCGACCCTGCCGACGTCACCGCGATCGCGGTTCCGGTGTTCGACGCCGGCGGCCGCGTCCGGGCCTCGGTGAGCGTGCAGGCCCTCAGTGTTCGCCTCAATCCATCGCTGATCTCTCAGATTTATCCGGTGATGCGTAGCACCGCGGCGATGCTGTCCGACTCGGTCACCGAAGCCTCGCAACGGATGGACTCGGCGGCGCTTTTATGCAGTACGATTTAATTGGTTCGCATATTCCACGTCGTGAAATAGCGTGCTGCCGCAAGCGACCGGCGTATTCACGATTTCAGCACCAAGCACAATGTCACCATCAACCGGTCGACAATGCACCTCAGGCCGGTCAAATTCCGCGCCGCAACCGATCTCCGCGGCGAGTCGAACGGACCCTCGTGAACCACCCACCATCGCGACGAACACGAGTCGTCGCCGCACTGACCCTGGCGCTGTCGTTGGGATTGCCGGCCACCGCGTGCGGGTCGTCGTCCGATGAGGCGACCATCACCTCCGACGGCAAGACCGAACTGCGGTATCTGAGGTCGCCCGCGTCGGTCCAATTCCCGGAACTGGCTGCCGATCTCGGCTACTTCAGCAAGGTCACCCTCAAGTCCGTGGGTGAGACGACCAGCGGACCGCAGTCGATCCAGGCCACCGCCACAAACGACTCCGACTTCGGGTCGGCGTTCAACGGCGCGATCGTCAAACTCGCCTCGGCGGGATCCCCGATCACCGCCGTCGTCGACTCCTACGGCGCCGACGCTCAGACGTTCAACGGCTTCTACGTCCTCGACAGCGGGCCGATCCGCGATGCCCGCGACCTCATCGGCAAGAAGGTCGGCGTCAACACCCTGGGCGCGCACTCCGAGTTCGTGATCCGCGAATGGCTGGCACGTGAAGGTCTTTCGAAAGACGAGATCGCTTCAGTGCAGCTGCTGGTGGTCCCGCCGATCAACACCGAAACAGCTCTCCGCGAAGGACAGATCGATGCCGGCAACTTCAGCGGTATCTTCCAGGAACGCGCCCTGCAGAAGGGTGGTGTGCGGGTCCTGTTCACCGACAAGGTCTTCGGTGACTTCAGCTACGGCAGCTACGTCCTTCGCAACAACTTCATCAAGAAGAACCCCGGGGCCGTCAAGGACTTCGTGCAGGGCACCGCCCGCGCGATCCGCTGGACCCAGGTCACCCCGCGCGCCGATGTGGTCGCGAAGTTCAAGGCCATCATCGCTAAACGCGGTCGCGGCGAAGACCCGGCGCTCGCCGACTACTGGAAGAGCTCGTCGATCCCCACGCCCGGTGGCGTCATCAAGGAGGAGGAGATCCAGCTCTGGATTGACTGGCTGGTCCGCAACGGCGAGCTCAAGGAAGGCCAGAATACCGCGACCGACCTGTTCACCAATGATGACAACCCGTACGCCAACGGCACCTACCCACCCGAATCAGGCCCCGAGGGCACACCTGTGGAGGGGGCACCATGACAACCTCCAAGCTCGAACTACGTTCGGTCCGAAAATCGTATCCGGCAGCAGGCAAACCCGACTTCGTCGCGGTCGACGACATCACCATCGCCGCCGCCGCGGGCGAGTTCCTGGTCCTCGTCGGCCCCAGCGGCAGCGGCAAGTCCACGCTGCTCGACCTCATCGGCGGCCTGACGACACCGACCTCCGGCGAGATCCTCCTCGACGGGCGCCCCATCACCGGCCCTGGACTCGATCGCGGTGTCGTCTTTCAGCAGTACGCGTTGCTCCCATGGCGCTCGGCGCGGGCCAACGTGGAGTTCGGCCTGGAAGCCGAGGGAATCGCGCGCCGACGCCGCAAGACCATCGCCGACGAGTACCTGCATCTGGTCGGGCTCGACGGCTTCGGCGACCATCTGCCACACGAACTGTCGGGCGGTATGAAGCAGCGGGTCGCCATCGCGAGGAGCCTCGCCTACGACCCCGAGGTCCTGCTGATGGACGAGCCGTTCGCGGCGCTCGACGCCCAGACCCGCGAGTCACTCCAAGACGAGCTGCTCCGGATCTGGAAGGCGACGGGCAAGACCATCCTGTTCATCACCCACGGCATCGACGAGGCCATCTACCTCGGTCAGCGGGTGGCCGTTCTCACCGAACGCCCGGGCCGCATCAAAGAGATCCTGCCGATCGACATCGACCGGGAGTCCGTCGACGACCTCCGCTCGTCGGAACAGTTCCGCGACTGCCGGCACCGGATCTGGTTGTCGTTGCGGCCGGAAGTGGAAAGCACGAACCGGAATGGAGTCGCGGCCCATGTCTAATGTCACCCTGGAGACGCTTTCACAGTCGATATCAGAGGTCTGCCCCGATTCGCAGACGATCCCGATACCCGAGACCGCCAAGCGGCGCAAGCAGGTGGGTCGGGCCATTGTCGGCGCCGTCAACTCGGTGCTGCGGGCGACGATCGTGCTGGCGCTACTGATCGCCTTCTGGGAGATCGCGCCGCGGGTCGGAATCGTCGACAAGACCTTCCTGCCACCGTTTTCCGCCGTGATCAACGCGCTGGTGGACCTGGCCAAGAGCGGTCAACTGACGGAACACATCTCGGCGAGCGTCGGCCGCGCCCTGCAGGGCTTTGTGGTCGCAGTCGTGGTAGCGGTGCCGCTGGGCATCGTCATCGGGTGGTACCGGCCGGTGGCACAGCTGCTCAATCCGGTCCTCGAGTTGTTCCGCAACACCGCGGCCCTCGCGCTACTGCCCGTGTTCGTCCTGATCCTCGGCATCGGCGAGACGTCCAAGGTTGCGCTGGTGATCTACGCCTGCATCTTCCCGATCCTGCTGAACACGATCTCGGGTGTTCGCACGGTGGATCCGCTGCTGATCAAGTCCGCAAGGTCGCTGGGTCTTTCGTCGTTCCGGTTGTTCCAGAAGGTGATCCTTCCGGCCGCGCTCCCGACGATCTTCACCGGCATCCGCCTCTCCGCGGCCGCATCGATCCTGGTTCTGGTCGCAGCCGAGATGGTCGGAGCCCAGTCCGGGATGGGGTATCTCATCATGGCGAGCCAGCTCAACTTCCAGATCCCCCAGATGTACGCCGGCATCCTCACCATCGCGCTCGTAGGGTTCATCTTCAACTTCGTGCTGGTGCTGATCGAACGCCGGTTCTCCCGGTGGCGCACACCGTCCAGCCAGTGACAATCATTCGCCAACTACAGTTTCAGGAAGAGAACATGCCTCGCACATTGCATATGAACGCATTCGTCATGGGAGTCGGTCACCACGAAGCCGCCTGGCGCCATCCACGCACCGCCGAACATCGTGTTCTCGACGCCCAGCACTTCGTCCGGCTCGGGCAGATCGCCGAGCGCGGCAAACTTGATTCGATCTTCCTCGCCGACGGTCTGGCGATCGGACCCAACATCCGGCGCAACACGCTGGCCATCTTCGAACCGATCACGCTGCTCTCGGCCATCGCCGGTGGGACCAGCCGGATCGGCCTGATCGGCACGGCGTCAACCGGTTACAACCACCCCTACACGCTGGCGCGGGCCTTCGCGTCGCTCGAGCACATCAGCGGCGGCCGGGCGGGGTGGAACATCGTCACCTCCGGCAACCTCCAGGAGGCCCTGAACTACGGTCTCGACGCGATCCCCGAGCACGCCGGCCGCTATCGCCGGGCCCAGGAGTTCGTCGACGTCGTCACCAAGCTCTGGGACAGCTGGGACGACGACGCGGTGGTGCTCGATGTGGCCGCCGCCGTCTTCGCCGATCCCGATCGCATACGCAGCATCGATCATGTGGGAGAGCATTTTTCGGTCAAGGGCCCGCTGAACTCACCACGGTCGCCCCAGGGCCGTCCGGTGCTGGTGCAGGCCGGATCCTCAGAGGACGGCAAGGAGCTCGCCGCCCACTACGGCGAGGTGGTGTTCACCGCCCAGCGAACCATTCCCGAGGGACAGAGTTTCTCCAGCGACCTCAAGGGCCGGTTGGCGAAATACGGCCGGAATGTCGACGAACTGCAGATCCTGCCCGGCCTGGTGCCGTTCATCGGGAGCTCCGAGCAGGAGGCCAAGGCCCTCGAACGCGAGTTCACCGACCTCATCTCCCCCGATTACGCCCTGGGCCAGCTCTCGGCGTTCTTCAACGTCGACCTCACCGGTCTGCCCCTCGACGCGCGGCTGCCCGAGTTGCCGCCGGAGTCGCAGATCGAGGGCAACAAGAGTCGTTCGACACTGGTCCGGCAGCTCGCCGCGAAGGGCGACCTGACGATTCGGGAGCTCATCGGTCAACTCGGCGGCGGCCGCGGGCACCGCAGCATCGCCGGCACCCCGGAACAGATCGCCGACGACATCATCGCCTGGGTCGACGCCGGTGCGGCCGACGGTTTCAACATCATGCCGCCCTACCTACCCGGCGGATTGGACGACTTCGTCGACCAGGTGGTCCCGATCCTACAGGCGCGCGGGCGTTTTCGTACCGAATACACCGAGAAGACCCTGCGCGGTCACTACGGTCTGGATGTTCCCTCCGCATCGGAGTCGCGGGCAACGACTTCGGCGTGACGGCGGTCGCTGCCGCGCGACACGCACTGCGGTCGCTCACGGCACGGTGGCAGTCGGATAATCCTGCTCGGGCTGGCCATAGCAGCGCGCGGGTACTGGCACGCCAGAAGAGTTTCCCCTCGCTGTCCCGCTCGCGTGCGGGCAGCTCGATTTCGATGTCCGCATATTCGTCACCACCACCCGCCGCTACCGAACAATCACCATTCACGCTGGGACACAAACCATTACCGATCGTCCGGATTCGTCCGAACTTGTACTCACGCGGATTCGATCGGATGCATATCGCGGGCGGCGTCCGTACCGTTCGGTCAGACGATCGTGTAACGGATTGACATTCTTGATGAATCGGAGTTCATGTGAGCAAGCCCCTACAGTTTTCCGCGTTCGTGATGAACACCACCTCACACGTCCAGCACGGCGCGTGGCGCCTCCCCGAAGCGCGACAGACCGACTTCAACTCACTCGACCACTGGGTGTCGCTGGCGAAGACCCTGGAAGCAGGAAAATTCGACTTCATCTTCTTCGCCGATGTGGTCGGTCTGTACCCTGACTACCAGGGATCGTGGCGCAAATTCGTCGAGTCCGGGCTACAGATCCCCAGCAACGACCCGTCGGTCATCGCATCGGCGATCGCCTACGCGACCGAGAATCTCGGCATCGCGATCACCAGCTCTGTGCTGCAGGCCCACCCGTTCGATTTCGCGCGCAAGATGTCCACCCTGGACCATGCCTCGAACGGTCGCATCGCATGGAACATCGTCACGAGCCCCATGCGCAACGCGTGGCGCAACTTCGGCTACGACGAGATCACCGCGCACGACGACCGCTACCTGTGGGCCGACGAGTATGTCGACGTGGCCTACAAGCTGTGGGAGGGGTCGTGGGACGACGACGCGCTGCTCCAGGACAAGGTCTCCGGTCTGCACGGCGACTTCGACAAGGTGCACAAGATCAACCACGACGGCAAGCGGTACCGCGTCGAGGGACCGCACCTGGTGTCACCGTCCCCGCAGCGGACGCCGGTGCTGTTCCAGGCCGGGTCCTCGCCGGCGGGTCGCCGCTTCGCCGCCCGAAACGCCGAGGCCCAGTTCATCCTGTCGCCTACACCGCAGGCGGCGAAGGGCTTGATCGACGACACCCGTCGGCTGGTGGCCGAGGCCGGGCGGCATCCCGAGGACCTGCAGTTCTTCCAGGGGCTGTCGTTCGTCATCGGCAGCACCGAAGAGGAGGCAGCGCGTAAGGCGGCCGAGCTGGACGAGGTGCTCGACCCGTCGTCGTTCATCGCGCATATTGCCGGCAGCCTCGGCTACGACCTGGGGTTCCACGACCTCGACACCCCGGTCGGGGAGATCGAGACTCAGGGCCTCCGGAGCGTGTTGGCCTGGTTACACGAGGCCGTACCGGATCGTGAACCCACCGTTCGCGACCTGGCCGCACTGTGGGGCAAGAACGGCAGGGTGGTGGGCACCCCCGAGAGCATCGCCGACACCCTTGCGACGTGGCAGGCGGCAGGCGTCGGCGGGATCAACGTGGTGAACTCGACGATCCCGGGCAGCTACGAGGAGTTCATCGATCACGTGCTGCCGGTGCTGCGGGACCGCGGGTTGGCCAAGCGTAACTACGCCGAGGGCACAGCGCGTCGCAAGGCCACCGGTCGTGATCGACTTCCCGACACCCATCCTGCAGCCGCATACCGAGGCGCCTTCGCACCTGTGATCGCGTCATGACCCTCGATGTGACAACCGCATTCGACGCCGCATCGAATGCCGATCTGTGGCAACGAATCTCCGCCGATGCGGCCGGCCGGGAGCGGCGGGGCGCGGACCCGCGCGAGCAGGTGGAATGGGTTCGCGACCACGGCCTGACCGCACTGACGTTGCCGCCCCGGCTCGGTGGACCGGGCGGTTCGATCCGCGACCTGCTGGGCGTCATCATCGATCTCGCGCGCGCCGACCCGATCGTTGCGCACATACTGCGGGCGCACTACGTGCAGATCCAGCAGATCGCACGGATCCCCGACGCCCCGGTGCAGCGACGATGGGCCGCGGAGGTGGCGGCCGGCAAGATCTTCGGTAACGCCTACAGCGAGCGTACCGGCAAGGCGGGCACCACGTCGTTCGAGACCTCGCTTCGTCCGGTCAACGGGGGTTGGTCGCTCAACGGTGCCAAGTTCTACAGCACCGGCACCGCTTTCGCGGACTGGGTGACGGTGGGTGCGCGGCTCGACGAGCGCCGCGTCGCGTGGGTGAACATCCCGGTGGATCGCGACGGCGTGCGCATCGACGACGACTGGGACGGCATCGGGCAACACCGCACCGGTACCGGGTCGACGACTCTGACCAACGTGCTGGTGACCGAGAGTGACTTCCTGCTGGTGTCCGACCTCGATGACCGCCCGGTGGCCTCGGACTTGCCGCTGGCGCAGCTCTACCTGCAAGCGATCATGGCAGGGATCCTGCATGATGTGGTCGATGACGCAGGCGAATTGATCCGCGGCCGCACCAGGACTTTCGACCACGCACCCACCGACCGCCCGTCCGACGACCCGGTGCTGCTGCAGACGATCGGCCGGTTGTCCGCGGCCGCTTACACCGCACGGGCCGCGGTCCTGACAGCGGCCGACGACATCGATAGCGCGTACGAATCGGTGCGCAACCAAGCGCCCGACGCCCGCCTGTTCGCGCAGGCATCGCTGTCCGCGGCCCGGGTCAAGGTGCACGTCGACGAGACCGCCCTCACAGCCGCGGCGTCGATCTTCGAGGTGGGCGGCGCGTCGTCCGCCAGTCGGTCGAAGAACCTCGACCGACACTGGCGCAACATCCGAACGCTCACCTTGCACAACCCGACGTCTTACAAGGCGGTGGCGATAGGGAACCTGGAGGCCAACGGAGAACCGTTGCCCGCCAACGGATATTTCTGACGACAGACAACCACACCTCAACCACACCCAGGGCTCCGGCGTTGTTGATTTACGGGTCCGTGACCTGGGCTGATGGTTATTCGGTGACACGCCGTCGAGGCTGGTGAGCAGGCACGGGCGGTCCGAGGACGATGGAGTTGCTCAGACCTCATCGATCACTCGGAGTTGCCCGTGCCTGCCCTGTCAGTATCACCCGTGGACTCGATCACCGAGGCGTTGGCTCGCTGGCAATCCGGCGAACGCGTCCGTGTGCTGCGCACCGAGCTGTTGGACGTGCTGGCGCAGGTTCCTGATCCACGTGATGCACGTGGCGTGAGGTACTCATTGATTTGATGGCGCTGTTGGCGGTGGCGATCCTGGCTACGGCGGCCGGCATGCGCTCCTACGCGGGGTTCGCCACGTGGGCAGCGAGTGCACCGCAGGATGTTCTCGCGCAGTTGGGTATTCGGTATCGACGCCCGAGCGAGAAGACGTTTCGGACCGTACTGTCGCGTCTGGATGCCGCCGACCTGGACCGCCGCCTCGGTGCATACTTCACCGCGCTGGCTGTCGCGCAGTCCGCCGCCGGCGACGCGCTGTTGGTGGTGGCGCTGGATGGCAAGACGTTGCGAGGAGCACGCCGCGCCGGAGCGGCGGCGGTCCATGTGGTGTCGGTGTTCGCCCATCACGCCCGGCTGGTGCTCGGGCAGCTCGCCGTCGCGGACAAGAGCAACGAAATACCCTGCGTCCGTGCGCTACTCAGACTGTTTGGGCACGTCCGGCTCCTGGTGACCATCGACGCAATGCATACCCAGACCAAGACCGCCAAGCTGATCTGCAGCACCCTGAAATCCCACTACCTGATGACGGTGAAGTCGAATCAGCCCAGCCTGCTGGCCCGCATCAAGGCCATGCCGTGGGCGCAGGTGCCAGTTACCTTCGCCGAGCCGTCCGAACGCGGTCACGGCCGCATTGAAACACGAACACTCAAGACACTGACCGCATCCCGCGGAATCGGGTTTCCCTACGCCAAGCAGATCGCCGAGGTCACCCGTGAACGGGTCGTGACTGCCACCGGTGTTCGCTCGATCGAGACTGTCTATGCCATCTGCAGTGTTGCGTTCGAACAGGCCCCACCCAAGCTGATCGCCTCCTGGCTGCGCCGGCACTGGGGCATCGAGAATTCGGTGCACTGGGTACGTGATGTCAGTTACGACGAGGACCGCTCGACCGTGCGCACCGGCACCGCGCCCCAAACCATGGCCGCTCTACGTAACACCGCCATGAATCTGCACCGCCTCGCCGGAGCCACCAACATTGCCGAAGCCTGCCGCACAACGGCATTCAGCAGCAACAACGCCCTGCAACTCTTCACGAATCCACATATCCCCAGCTCACAGGCATGCTAATCAACAACGCCGGAGCCCTGCAACCACACCCACGAGAACCGGGTCGTGTAGTAACACGACCCAACCTGGCGCTTCCACGTTTACCCAGGTCAAACCACAAATCCGCGCACTCGTGTGCCCACGATCTCCGGAAGTCGGGGTGGGAGGAGACCAGTGAACATGTCAGGTCCGGGCGAGAAACCGTTCGATATCTCGAAACGTCTGGTGTGGGCCCACGACGCCTACTACAACCTGCTCCGATTCATCGACCTACCCGACTTCGTGATTGGCGACAACTGGGACGACTACGGAGCCAGACCTTCCGCTTGCAGGCGCAGTCACCACGCCGCTCACGGGAACGGCTCGTCTCCGTGAGCGGTTGGACTCCGTGGCCGCTAGTCGGATGGTATGTCCGCGCAATGGGGTGTGGTTGGGCAACCCTCTCAATGTGGCGGTTTCCTGGAAACGACAGCCGCGTAGGCGCGCGCGGCGACACATGGAGTCGCGGTTCCGCCCACTTCCGCCAAATCGGATGAGACGCCCTCTCCCCCGGTCTCCCCCGGTTTCGTTACGTCGCTTTCGTTTCGTTACGTATCGATCTTCCGGTTCGGGGACGAAACGGCCTAGGATGACAGGTATGAGCGATCTCCCCGACGCGCCGGGCGCCACTCGGGATCGGTGCAGCTACCCGGGCTGCACGCGGCCTCGCCGGCCCGATCCGGCGACCGGTCGCCCGTCGCGGTACTGCGAGCACGCCGACGCGACCGGCGGGCCGGTGCACAATCGGGCATCTGCCTGGAAAGCGCGCCGGGCGCATCAGGGCGCAGGGGCGGTGCACGACGATCCCGGAACTGCCGCCGCGCCGGTGTCGATGGCCCGCGCGACCCTTGATCAACGGCTGGCTGAGTTGCCCGACAGGGTCGCCGATCTTCGCTCCTACCTCGATGAGGTTGTCGCGATCATGCGGGCTGCCGGAGATATCGAGGCGGCAGGTGCGGAGGTCGAGGACGCGCACCGCGACGCGCTCTCCAAGATCACCGAAGCCGAAGGCCGCGCCGCGACTGCCGAACGGGCAGCCCGGCTCGCCGAAGATCGCGCCCAGCAGGCCGAGCGTGACCGCGAAGAAGCTGACCTTCTGGCCGATGAAGCGGCTACCGAGGCTGCGCGGGTCCGTCAGGAAACGCAGAACGAGCTCGCCGCCATGCGAGCACAAGCCGCCGCCGCGGTGGCCGCAGCCGAGCAGCGGCTGGCCGAGGCGGTTGCAGAACACCGCGAGCAGCTCAAGATCCGCGACACTGAGCTCCGGCAAGCACAGCAGGAGGCCGCCGCAGCCCGCGTCGAGGCCGCCTCCGCAGCCGCGGGACAGCAGGCAGCCGACGACACCGCTGCGCGCGAACGCGACAACGCGGTCCAACTACGCCGCGAACTCGACGCCGCCCGGGTTGAGGCTGACCAGACCCGTCAACGACTCCAAGGCGAACTCGACGCGGCCCGTGAGTCCACTCAACAGGCCATCGCCGAGACCGCAGCGCTTCGGGTACAACTAGCCACCACCCGCGCGGAGGCTGACTCTGCACACCAGGTCGCCGACTATCAACAGGGCATCGCGGCGGCCGCGACCCGCGACCTTGAGCGGACCCGCGAGGACACCAGGGCGGAACGAGAAGCATTGCGCGCAGCGCACACTGAGCAGCTCGCGCAAGCGCAGCGCAACGCCGACGATCGAGTGCACGCACTGACCGAAGCCCTCGCGGTGGCGCAAGCTGCCGCCGAGGCATTCCGCACCCAGCTGCCATCAGGCCAGGCCCCCCCGGCCAAACAACCACCAACGAAACGCTCAGCCCCCCGCAAAAGCGGATAGCCCAACCCCCATCCAGACAGGATCGGAAGCCATGGCCACGCTCACCGTCGCCGACCTTGCCGCGGTTGTGTACTCCTGCGGCAAAGTGTTCGACGGCCTATCCACTGCTCGGCTCGACACCGAAAACTTCCTGCGCTCAGGAAGTCTCGATGGGGTCGCCTCGCGTGCCGACCTTGCGCTCCTGCAGGATCTCCGCGATGCAGCGCAGTTCGTCATCGACCATGCCGGCCACACGGTCGACGCCGCTTTCGTCCGAGCTGTCAATGCCTCGATGACCCGAAGCGGAGCTTTGCATCCAGGTCAGCTGCGGACGCAAGAGCAATTGATCGGTGTGGCAACACCGTACGGGCGACACACCCCCGATGCCCTCACCGAAGAGGAGCTGCAGGCGTTGCTCGACACAGCCGCCCGAGGCGGTGACGTCGGGGAGAACGCGCTCAACCTGTTCGTAGACCTGGCGAAGGCCCAGCCCTTCGAGGACGGCAACAAGCGCACCGCGGTGTTCGTGGCCAACAGTCTGCTCATCAGCTCCGGTGCCGGTCTGCTGCTGACGATCCCTGTCGACGACAATGATCCCAGCGTCGCCCGAACCTTCAACGACCTGCTGGCACGGGCCTACCTCTACGGTGAAACCGAAGCCGTGAAGGCACTGTTACGCAGTCGAGGCCTGACGCCCTTCGAGCCGCACAACCGAAGCGATCGGCGTTAGCCTCGGCATGTTTCGCCGCATTCTCTCCGCTTAGCGGAGTCCTTCGACCAGGCGACGCACGGCTGCACCAATGTCATGGCGGGCTTGAAGCGGATTTTCTGCTCCGGCTATCGCCGCCACTGCCTGATTGCTGAGTCCCATGAGGAGCACTGCAAGGGGTGCCACCGGCTGGGGGGCGAGCATGCCGTGCTCGAGGAGGCGGACTAGGCCAGCCTCGATGTTGGCGATGGTGTATCGGGCATTGCGTTCCTGCCATCTCTGCCAGCCGAGCACGGCCGGGGCGTCGACAACACGGATGCGCTGAAGGGGCTCATCGATCGCGGAGTCGAGTACCGCGTCCCATCCGGCGAGAAACACCGACCACGGATCCTCGCCTCGCTCGACGGCCGCCTTGGCCGCGGCACGGACCCGAGAGCTCACCTTCTGGTCGGCGCGGTCGAACACCTCTTCAAAGAGCGCCGCTTTGTCTTCGAAGTGGTGGTATAGCGAGCCGCGGGTCACGCCGCTGCGACGGACGATCTCCTCGGTACCGGTCTGGTGATACCCGCGCTCGCCGAACAACTCCGCTGCAACCGCGACGAGCCGTTCGCGTGAGTCCTGTTTCCCCTTGACAACCTCCATACAGTTTGTATGGTATCACCGTACAAACTGTATGGAGATGCAAAATGCTTGGGTCGCGACCTGATCTGGTGTCCACCCGCCTTGGCCGCCTGCACGTTGGGCGGGCTGGCTCGGGCCCGCCGACGGTGTTGTGGCACAGCCTGTGGGTCGATTCGCGCAGTTGGGGTCCGCTGGTCGACGCGTTCGCCGCGCACCGGCACGTTGTGACAATCGACGGTCCCGGATACGGCCGCAGCAGTCCAATACACCGCGACTTCACACTCGATGAATGCGCGCAAGCCGCCGGCGAGGTGCTCGATCACCTCGGTATCACCGAGCCGGTGGATTGGGTGGGCAATGCGTGGGGTGGTCATGTCGGCATCACGCTGGCGGTTGCCCAGCCGCACCGATTGCGCAGCCTGGTGACCATCGCAGCACCGGTCACTCCGGTCAGTCGCCGCCAACGGTGGACGAAAACGTATCCACTCGCGCTGCTGTACCGGCTGCTGGGCCCGAACCGCTTGCTCACCAAGATCCTGTTCGATGTGCTACTCGGTTCCGAAGCGATTGCGGCACACCCTGATCGGGCCGCGGAGATGATGCGTGCCTTCAGGGCAGCCGACCGTGAATCAATAAGGCGCACGATCCGATTCATGCACAGCTGGCGCCCCCTCACCGATAAACTTCCCGCTGTCACCGTTCCCACCCTGCTGATCACCGGCGACCTTGGCGACCAGCACTGGCGACCAGCCGACGCCCAAGTCGCCGCCGCAACGATGCCCAACGCGCGAGCAGTGGCCGTCACCGGCGCCGGACACCTCGGCCCACTGCTGCTCGACGTCGATCAAATCGCCAGTACCGTCATCGAATTCTGGAAATCGCTGCCATAGCGCACCTAGAGCACCGGCCATGACGGTACGGGGTACCGGGGTACAAGGACGATCACAGCGAATCTGTTCCGCTGATTGACGTCGAGCTGAGCTGGGGAACCGGCTCGAGCTGATTCGGCACGTGGTGGTAGCACCTCGTTGGAGATGCGCTTATCGTCTTGGCGCGGGTTTCTGGCAACAGCAGGTCAACGACCTCATGGCGGGTACCGGCGGTTTAGGCGGTCTCAACGTGCCGCTGGACTCACCGACGCCGAGCCCGACGCTGCCGCCGTTCCCAGCCCCTCAGGTGCTCAGCTGGAATGGTTCTCCCTCGCAGGTTCCGCAGTACCCGCCCTACATTCCCGAGCAGGACATGAACACCTCATCTGGGATGCCGAGCTCAACGCTGGACGGCATCCACGATGACGGCGGCGTCATACTTCAAAAGCCTGGCGAGTTAGGGCCGCCGCCATACCCGATGGGCCCGCAGTACAGCGAGTCTCCGCCCGGATTGGGGAGGCCGGCTGGCCGGTCGGGTGAGGGAGCAGAGGAAGCCGACGCCTCGGATGCCGCGTTGCGCAGGACACGCGAGGCGCTAAACCAAGCAGATCAGGCCCAGGCGCAAGCCATCACCGAGGCGCACACCGCTGATGCCAGTCCAAGACGCAACTTCAGCGGATCCAACAGGAGATCCAGGCCGGTGTTGCGGCCATGCAGCCAGGCCTGGGTACGGGAGCTCGGCGAGGAGCAGCTCCCCGAGCTCCTCGACCGCAAGGCGTCGCAGGCCAAGCAGGTCGCCAGTAATGCTCAAGCCATGTCGGCGCGTCTGGCGATGACCTTCCAGGCCGTAGGCAACCGGTTCGAAGAAGCCTAGAGGCGCTGTTGTCGGTCGAGAGATCCACTATTAGGAGACCATATTCCCGATATGGGCTCGAATAGTGGAGGTTGGGGCCGTCGTCGTCGCGGGTGCGGTCCTGGTCCGGGGTGTTGAGGTCACGCTGATGGTTCTCCAGGGTTAGGCGCTCGCGGATTCGCACTGCGCGGTGTTGCGCTTCGGCGTTGGGGTAGCCGAGTTCCTCGACGACCGACGGCGTGGGGTTGAGGAGCAGGCTCCACCCGGGCTCTCGGCCGCGGGCCTTCATCCGTTGGGCGGCCGCTTCGGCACGGGCTTTGGCTTCGGGACTTTCGGCGGCCATCCGCAACTCCAGGGTGAGCGCGGACAGCTCAGCTTGTTTGGCGTCGAGCTCGTCGCGCTGCTCGAAGGGCCGCGGGTGGGTTGGACAGCAGGTCGTCGAGTTCGGCTCGCTGGCGGTCCTAGTCGCGTTGCAGATGCGCGTGGAGTTCTGGCAGCCCGGTGTAGAGGTTTTCGATACGTCGGAGCAGACCGAGCTGCTTGGGGCCTGACATGTCACTGCCCAGTGTTGATCCGGCGCCGAGCAGGTCGGCCGCCTCGATCTCTGTGGTGCGCGAGGGCACGGCGAGCCGCAGGAGCAACATGTCGTGGGTGAGGTCGCGGGCGCCGAGGACCTCGACGCCGTTGATGGAGGCGCCGATCGGTTCGTAGCGGCTGCCCCCACGGTCCTTGCTGGCCATGTAGGCGCGCCGGCAGGCTCCAGCGAGCGCCGCTGCGGCCCCAGGTCGGTCGGTGAAACTCTCGGTGCCGATGACAATGCGGTGGCGGCCGTCGCCACGGTCGGCCGCGGCGGCGGCCGCCGGAGCGATCTGCTCGATGTCGGTCTGCTTGACGGGGATTGCGCGTTCGAGGACGCGTACCTGCCAGTCGCGGCTACGTACGGACTGTTGGTGGGCGCGCTCTAGGGCGCTATGGCCGACTGAGTCGTCAATGCCCGGGTCAATTCCGCGAGTACCTGTGCCGGACAAACCCGGGTCGGTCGTCTGGGACTGCCTGAGAGTGCCCGATTTCGTGGTCGCGCCCGATCTTGGGGTGATGATCGACGAGCCTCTGCGGTGCCGGGTGACGTATGGCTGGGGTGTGGCGCCCGTCCTATGGGATGGTGAGTTGCGATCTCCCGCCTCGGTTTTGGCGTCAAACGGCAGACTGATGGGCTAACTCCGATTCACGACAACCCGAAGCGTTTGCGTAACTCTTCGCCGCTTACCGTGTTACCGGCCGCGTAGTCCTCGTCGGCTCGTCGCAGTTCTTGAACGAGCTTGCGGTCGGCATCCGGATCGGCCGGGTCGAACGCTTCATGGTCGGAGCTCCCGTCACTCACGTCCGCCATTCTGTGGCCCACGTCAGCACTGTGGCCATCCGCAAGTTCCGTTGGGCCGAACAAAAGAAGGTGAGTGCAGGTTTCCCGGAGATCGGGGCCAAGACGGCGAGCGTCTTGAGTCCAGCCGCTATAGCGCACGACAGAGCCGCTCATCGGATGGAAGCTGGCGTAGCTGCCGGACTTCTCTCATCAGGCCAGCAGGCCCGGGCAACTCACGTTTGTGCGCCATCTGGGACCGCAGCCTCTCAGGGATGAGCTCAACACGGTTGGGTGTCTTCCACAGCTCGATCGTTTGCAGCATCCAGTAGGCGGCGAATTCAGCGATCAACAGCGCCTCGAGGACGAGCACCCAGTCGCTCCAACCCGTGACCAGAAGACGCATGCCAATCACGAGTACCAGTGTGATGAACATCAGGCCCGCGATGACCTGGTAAAGGCGAAGATAGCGGTTCGGATGCGGAGCGCGAGATGTCGCCGGTTGCTGGTGCACCAAGAACGCCGTGATGCATACGGTGGCAATAATCGCCAGGAACATCATGATCGCCGCCGCGTTGTGGGCCTGCGCATCGAATACGTGGCGGAAGAAGACGAAACCGATTATCCCCACGGCCACTGCGAAGCGAAGTGTCCATACGGCCGCGTCTCCACCCAGGCTTCGCCGCCTGCCGGTGTCGGTACTGCGGTATAGCAGCCACGACGCCAGGCGCGCGAACACCAAAGCAATGATGATCGCCCACACATTGTTGGTGATCGCTGCTTCCCACTTGGCCCACGGCCCCGCCCCACCACATAACCGCTCGGGCATGCCAGTCGGCACGAACGCGACGATGAAGGCCAACATGCCAGCCAGATTCAGCAGAGCATCCTCGGTGTCACTGCTGCCCCGGTACACGATCATCTGGACGCCGATCGCACAGAGCGAAGCGATGAAGACGCTGTGCGCCGATGTGTAGTAGTACGCGCTGATAGACCCTTGCCAGCAGTGAGAGCTGATCGCGGCGCCAATGACGCCCGCCGCGAGCATTACGACCATCACGACCATGCCGCCACGCAGGTATCGGTAGGTGTCCAGCGTGAGATCTCGGACTTGCTGTTCGGCTATTTGCCCGTCCATCAACGACCCCTTCAACCACAGCCAGGGCAAGTATCGTCGACCCTGCCAGCGGCAGTCCGGCTGGCGAGTCCCGGTTACTGAGTCCGCACAGATTTAGAGTCGAATCCTTCGTCGACCAATACCACGCCCTCGTGGGTGATCACATGCAGCTGCCCTGACCCGCCAGCAACCCGGCACCAGCTCGACGACTCCAGATACCCCTGACGCAAAGTGATGTGAAAGCCGCCGTACATCCCCGGCACCGCGAACCACACCGACTGCCCCGGCGACCTCATGCATCATCCCCACGGGGGGTAGCGCAATGCCGAACGAAGCTCTCCGCCGGAGTACCCGCGGTCCAGCTGCCCTTCGCGGATCCGACCGTCGATGACATCGCCCAATCGCTGATCCAGAATCGCGACCCGCCGATCATCAAGCGGGGACGGCGGTGGCGCCAGCATGTGGCCCAACGCGTCGGCATGCCCCCGCTCGACGGCGACATCTTGCGGGGTCCGGCCCTTTGCGTCGCGCAGCGAGCGCAAGGCGCCCTGCTCCAGCAGCGCCGACACCACCCAGGGCTCCGGCGTTGTTGATTTACGGGTCCGTGACCTGGGCTGATGGTTATTCGGTGACACGCCGTCGAGGCTGGTGAGCAGGCACGGGCGGTCCGAGGACGATGGAGTTGCTCAGACCTCATCGATCACTCGGAGTTGCCCGTGCCTGCCCTGTCAGTATCACCCGTGGACTCGATCACCGAGGCGTTGGCTCGCTGGCAATCCGGCGAACGCGTCCGTGTGCTGCGCACCGAGCTGTTGGACGTGCTGGCGCAGGTTCCTGATCCACGTGATGCACGTGGCGTGAGGTACTCATTGATTTGATGGCGCTGTTGGCGGTGGCGATCCTGGCTACGGCGGCCGGCATGCGCTCCTACGCGGGGTTCGCCACGTGGGCAGCGAGTGCACCGCAGGATGTTCTCGCGCAGTTGGGTATTCGGTATCGACGCCCGAGCGAGAAGACGTTTCGGACCGTACTGTCGCGTCTGGATGCCGCCGACCTGGACCGCCGCCTCGGTGCATACTTCACCGCGCTGGCTGTCGCGCAGTCCGCCGCCGGCGACGCGCTGTTGGTGGTGGCGCTGGATGGCAAGACGTTGCGAGGAGCACGCCGCGCCGGAGCGGCGGCGGTCCATGTGGTGTCGGTGTTCGCCCATCACGCCCGGCTGGTGCTCGGGCAGCTCGCCGTCGCGGACAAGAGCAACGAAATACCCTGCGTCCGTGCGCTACTCAGACTGTTTGGGCACGTCCGGCTCCTGGTGACCATCGACGCAATGCATACCCAGACCAAGACCGCCAAGCTGATCTGCAGCACCCTGAAATCCCACTACCTGATGACGGTGAAGTCGAATCAGCCCAGCCTGCTGGCCCGCATCAAGGCCATGCCGTGGGCGCAGGTGCCAGTTACCTTCGCCGAGCCGTCCGAACGCGGTCACGGCCGCATTGAAACACGAACACTCAAGACACTGACCGCATCCCGCGGAATCGGGTTTCCCTACGCCAAGCAGATCGCCGAGGTCACCCGTGAACGGGTCGTGACTGCCACCGGTGTTCGCTCGATCGAGACTGTCTATGCCATCTGCAGTGTTGCGTTCGAACAGGCCCCACCCAAGCTGATCGCCTCCTGGCTGCGCCGGCACTGGGGCATCGAGAATTCGGTGCACTGGGTACGTGATGTCAGTTACGACGAGGACCGCTCGACCGTGCGCACCGGCACCGCGCCCCAAACCATGGCCGCTCTACGTAACACCGCCATGAATCTGCACCGCCTCGCCGGAGCCACCAACATTGCCGAAGCCTGCCGCACAACGGCATTCAGCAGCAACAACGCCCTGCAACTCTTCACGAATCCACATATCCCCAGCTCACAGGCATGCTAATCAACAACGCCGGAGCCCTGCGACACCACCGACGCGGGAGCGCCGTGCCACGCTGCCTGGTGCACGGGTCCGGCGCGCCGCGAACGCGCGACAATCTGCGACCGTCGAAGCACAACTAAGTAAGTTGTTCATCAACACACGACAAGGGGGTGACTCACCGGTGAAGGACGGCCGCTGGGTCACGATCGCCGAGTCGCAGCTTGCTCACGAGAAGCAGGGCCTGGAGGCCGTCAAGCAGACGCTCGGGCGATCAGGTCGAGCTGGGCGTCCAGCGACAGTGGCCCGAAGTTGGCCCACGCGCGGAACGGCTCGGCGTCGGGGCGTCGTGGCGTTACCCGCAGACGTGCGACGCCGGCTGCATCTCGACGAGTCGGGGTGCGCAGGTCGAGATCACTGAACGTGAGGACTGCGTTCTCGAGCTTCGGCCGGCCCTACCGGTCCCGCCGATCAACGCTGGTTCTAGCAGGACCGCTGGCAGCAGCGCGAGAAGGAGGTCGACGAGCACGTGGCGGCTGGGCGGGTGACAGTGCACGACGACGGTAACGCCTTCCTTGGTCACCTCGATCAACTCGACGCCGAGCCACAATCCGGCGAACAGGCGGCCGAGCCCGAGACTCAGTCGTGAAGTTCGAGACCACTCCAGCGTTCGATGCGGACTATCGCAGGCTCAACGCCGAACACCGGACGGCCTTTCGGGACGCGGTCAAACCGAAGTTCGTCCCGGCATGCGACGCCTACGCCGCCGACCCGGCGACCCCATGTCCGCGATCACTGCGCGTCAAGTCAGTACAGGGCGCGCCGGGTGTCCTGGAGATGACGTGGCCATTTTCCAGTCCAGATGGCCGCGCCACATTCGAATTCGTCACCGTCAACGGCGAATTGCGGTGTCGATGGCGGCGCGTCGGAGAGCACGACGTCTTCGAGTCGCCGTAGGCCGCGCCGCGCGCAGTTGTTGTCGGTGGAGTCCACCAGACTGGGGCGTGATCGCCGTTGCGCGTATTCGAGTTCCAGGGCGAGAGGAGGCGGGCGGTGTCCGACCTTGCACACTTGCCGCGTGGTCTGCTGCGCGTTGAGCAGTGGGATGCGCTTGAACTCGACCCGACGCGACGGTGGGAACTCAGTGAGGGGACCCTCATCATGTCGCCGCGCCCGCAGCTGTGGCATCAGCGCCTTTCCAAAAGGCTCACCCGACTGCTCGACGATCACCTGCCGGATGGACTCGAGGCGGTTCCCGAGATCGAGGTGATAGCGAGAGCATCGTTCCCACCGAGTGTGCGTGATCCCGACATCGTCGTGATTCCAGATCGCGTTTTCGAGGGCCGCCCTGCCCGGGTCTCGGCAGCGGATGTCGTGCTCGTCGTCGAGATCGTATCGCCGGGCTCGCGTGGAACAGGCCACGTCATGAAGTCAGCAGTCGTACGGCTGGTGTCCGACGAGTGGGCACGAGATCGACTGGCGTAAGGTGTGCGCTGTGGCTCAGGCGTTCGATTCAGTCGCGGCCGTCTCGCGGATCCTGACCGAACACGGCCCACTGGACGAGGATGACGTCATTGCCCGGATCCGGGCCGAAGGGGACGACCCGGAGAAGCGACCGGGTCCCGTTATCAACGAAATACTCTGTCCGGCAAGGCAATTGACTGACGACCGGTGGGTATGGCTGCCGAAAGTGCTGCTCGGGCGGGTGTTCACGCACCGCGTTCGCGCAGACGAGGTGGCCTATGACCTGCTGACAGTGACCCCGGATCTGGACCCGATCACCGAGCTGTGCCTGCACGAGGGCTACCAGCAACTCGCCGACGGTTCACCGGTCAGCGTCGTATTGGCCGAATACGATCACCAACTGTTGCGACAACGGGGCATTCCGCCGGAGGTGATCGACCCGCTTGGGGCGCTGCTGCTGTTGCCGCCGGGCACGCTGAGCGGGTTGGGTGCGGCCGACGGCGATTTGGTCGGCGTTCGACTGTCCGTCTCCGGCTTGGTCATCGAGCGCGTCGCCGCGGTCCAGTCCCCGACCGACGTGGGCGAACGACTGGCCGCCACCCTCGACGCCGACAAGCCAACGTTCCTGGACTCCGCAGTGTGGACGGTGTGCGTCGACGACCCCGCAGTGTTCACCGAACCGTTGCCCCCGCTGCGCGACATCATCGAGGACTGTGGCCTCGTCCACGACGACGACTGGTTGGCACCGCCTGGGTTCGATTTCGAGCGATGGCGCTTCGAGCGAGACTGCGAGCGGCTGATCCGCCGGTACGGCCTCGAACCCGATGACGCGCTCACACTGAGGGCCCTGGTGGCGGTGTACGACCAGATGTCGGCGATCCTGGAAGCCGCGATCGGCGCGGACGAGGTGCCCGACGATTCGTCCGACGCGGCCGGCGACGACGAGACACCGCCGGATGATCCCGCCGGGTACCGCGCACTGGCGGCCGCGTTCGGATCCGCACTGAGCGACCCGCTGCTGGCCCAGCTGCTGGTGGACGAGACGGTGGGCCGCGGGGGTGCACCCGCCGCGCTCGGCCTTTTCGCCGAGACCCTCGAACCGCAGGTGGCGCGCACCGCCCGGGTGGCGTACCGCTGGCTGCGCGCGGTGGCGTTGGAGCAGATAGGCGACGTCGAGTCGGCCGAGCGGGAGTACCTCGCCGCGGAGTCGATGGACACCGACTGGCCGCCGACGCTGCTCGATCTGGCCCGCTTCGCCTCCGACCGCGGCGATGCCGAACGCGGGTTGGCCCTGCTGCGCCGCGCCGGCGCAGGGCCCGGTCATCCGCTGACGCGGATACTGGAGCAGCACCGCGCTACGCCACACACCGACCTCGGCCGCAACGATGCGTGCTGGTGCGGTTCGGGCCGCAAGTACAAGAAGTGCCATCTGGGGCACGAACAGCTTCCCCTGGACGACCGCGTCGGCTGGCTGTACCTCAAAGCCTGCCACCATGTGTTTCTCACCGACTGGCGGGAGCTGCTGGAAGAGGCGGCCGAGGCGCGCGCTGCCCATGGCTCCGCCGACGCGAAACTCCCTGCGGGAGTTGATGATCCGCTGCTGATCGACACTGTGCTCTTCGAAGGCGGTGCGTTTGCGGACTTCCTGGCCAAGCGTGGGTCACTGCTACCCGATGACGAACGGCTCTTGGCAGACCAATGGCTGCTCGTGGATCGTTCCGTGTTCGAGGTCGAGCAGGTGCACCGCGGACAGGGCATCGAGGTCCGCGATGTACGCACAGGAGACGTCGTTGAGGTGCACGAGCGGACGGCCAGCGGCCAGCTCCGACCGGGGCAGCTGATCTGCGCCCGCGTGGTGCCCGCCGGGCGGACCCACCAGTTCCTCGGCGGGGCGGAGCCGGTCGCCTTGCACGAACGCGACCGGCTCATCGATCTGCTCGACTCCGAGCCCGACCCGGTGGATCTGGTGGAGTTCCTGAGCCGCCGGTTCGCACCGCCGACACTGGTCAACACCGAGGGCGACGCCCTGACGATGTGCGAGGCGACCGTGAAGATCGGCGACTCGGCGCGGATCGAGGCTTTGCTCGACGACGCGTTCGACCGGGCTGACGACGAGCCGCACTGGATCGAACACGTCACCACCGACGGAATGCAGCGAATCAGCGCCACCGTGGCGCTCGAGGGCGACCAGCTGAGGGTGCACACCAACAGCGAGCAACGGATGGACCGCGTGCTGGCGGTACTGACACGCCTCGACCCGTCGGCGACGCTGCTCGACGACGTCCGCCAGCCCGTCCGCGATGTGCACGAAGCCGTCGGACTGGCTCAGCAGATGCCCACGCCTGGCGCGGGGGCGTTCGATCCCGACGACCCGCAGATCGCCCAGACGCTCGACGGGTTCATCCGCGAATACGAGACGGCGTGGCTCGATGAACCCATTCCCGCCCTCGACGGTCACACCCCGCGGCAGGCCGCCGAGGACCCCACCCGACGGGCCGACCTGATCAAGCTGCTGGACAGCTTCCCCGTGGCCGACGGCAGCACCGGTATGGACGCCGACCGGCTGCGCGCCGCGCTGGGCCTGCAATAGCGCCGTCGGCTATCCGGCGACGTCTCGTCGTCGTCATCGTCCCAGCGCTTCGCCCCCGCGAGGAGGAGCCTTCGCTGCCGTGTTCGGTGACCACCGATGGCAAGGGTGACGCGATTCGGCACGCAGTTTTGGCCGCTGAACTGGACGCCGATCAATCGAGTGCGGCAGAAGTGATGTCGGTATGGGTGAAGGCGTCACCGACGTACAGCAACGGTTCACCGGTAACCGCGGCAAGGGCGTAGGAGAAGCAATCGCCGAGGTTCAGGCCGGCAGGATGGCCGCTACCACGTCCAAACTCGCGGTAGGCGCGCGTGGCGCTCACGGCCTGCTCGGCGTCGAAAGACACCGTCGCAATGCCCAGTTGACCGATTAGGCGCTCGACCCGCCGCAGATCTTCGGGCGCCAGTCGTCTCGTAAGGACCGCCCCGACCTCAACCAGTGTGGCCGCGGAAATCTTTGGCGCGGGCGCGCCCAGCAGTGCGTCAACCAATCGATCGCGACCGGATTCGTTGAGCGCTATCGCCACGATCGCCGAAGTGTCGACGATCACGCAGGCAACCCGTTCTCGTCGTACAACTCCGTTTCCTCTGCGCGGATCCGTTGACGCTGCCGCGCCGTCATCGACCGATCCAATTCGCAAAGCAATTCATTCACCTTGCTGCGCCGACTATCCCGGCTTTCACCACCAGTAAGTTCCGCGAGCCTGGCGCGCACCGCTTCTTCGACAGCACTGGTCTGAGTGAGCCCCGTGCGGCGCGCAAGTTCCCGCACCAGCGCCACGGTCTGCTCGTTCTTGATGTTCAGACTCATAGTAGAAGTCTACCTGCTCATGGTAGATTTCTGCAGGGCGTCCCCGTGTCCCGGTGTTCTCCTCCATCACCCCGGTGCCCACGAGGCGTGGCTCCATCGTGCGACGGGATTGGTGCGGCGACGGCCGTCAGGTGTTCGGCACGGCCGACCGCTCCCCCGCAATGTGGCCCAGCGAGCGCGGTGACCGATTGACCCAGGGTCAACAGCGAACGCAACGCGGGGCCCACCCCCGGTCCGATCTGGCGGGCGAGGACCTCGAAGAAGTCGTCGAGGATGTCGAACGCGATCACCCGGCTGATCCGTGATTCGAACGCGGCCGCCCTGATGACGAGGCCACCACCGAGCGACATCCCGATGGCGGTGACACCGTCGAAGCCGTAGTGGTCGAGCACCGCGCCCATCGGGCGCTCCCACTCGGGGATCATCGTCAGACCTTGCTCTCCAGTGGGCCGCCCTGCCCTGGCCCGTCGAACATGACGACGCGCCGGCCGGCGTCACACATCGCCGCGGCCAGTGGCAGGAACTCTTCGATGTAGCTGTCGAACCCGCCGAACAGCACGATCGGTGCGCCGGTCTGGTCGGCGGGCCGCAGGACCCATTCCGAATAGGTGTTGGACCGGGCCGCCAGCTCCGCGATCTCGTCGACGGCGGACCGGCCGATCGACTCGACCCAGCGGTTGCATTCGAAGTTGAGGGCAACATCGGAGTGGAACTGGCGATAGCCGACGCGGGGGCCGAGGTGTCCACGCCAGAAATGCTATCGCAAGTTGACTTGCGATATGGTGGCGGCGTGACGGCAGTGACATCCCACCGGCGCGGAGAGCACGTGCGTCACACCGTGCTGGCCGCGGCCTTCGACGAACTGACCGAAAACGGCCTGGCCCGAGCGACTGTCGCGGGGGTGGCGCGCCGCTCCGGAGTGCACGAGACGACGATCTACCGGCGGTGGGTGACCCGCGAGAACCTGTTCGTGAACGCAACGCTGGCCCGCAGTGCCGACGAGATACCCGCGCCGGACACCGGATCGACGCGGGGTGATCTGATCGCGATCGTGCGCGCAGTGACCGCCTATGTGTCGACGCCTGCCGGGCGTGCGGCGCTGCACGCGGCCGCGGTGCCGTTGGACGACGCGTATCCCGATGCCCGCGCGGCGTTTTGGGCGGGCCGGCTGCACGCGCTACGCCGAGTGGTCGAGCGCGGCATCGCGCGTGGCGATCTGCGCCCCGACACCGATCCGGGGCTGCTACTCGAGACTCTTGTCGCGCCGGTGCACGGTCGACTGCTGTTCACCGGCGAACCGGTCGACGACGCGCTGGCCGAGTCGCTCGTCAACCTTGTGCTGCGCGGCGCGGCGGCCTAATGCGGACGTTCGCGCTGGTGCACCCCATCGCCACCGGCCTGGCGCTCGTGCTGGCGGCGGGCACGTTCCGGGTGCTCGATATCTTCGTCTTCCGCCTGGACGAAAGATGGGGCGAGATCATCGTTTCGAAGGTGATCGGTGTCCTGATCGTGCTCGGCTTCCTGTGGGCGACGGGCGCGGGACTGGCCGCATCGGGGTTTCGCGGCAGCGGGATCGGACCGAGCGTGCTGCTCGGCGCCGGCCTCACGGTCATCGCCTTAGTCGCCGGCTACGCGGTGGAGTTCGTCCAGGCGGCACACGCCGGGCAGCGGCCCGAACTCCTGGTGCGCGCGATCGATCCCAAGACGAGTCTGGCCGGGGCCGCCGCGTTCGCCGTCTTCCTGCTGATCGGCAACGTCGTGAACTCCTTCGCCGAAGAGGGGCTGTTTCGCGGGCTTCTGATACCGCTGTTCCTGCGGGAGGTCGGCCCGTGGCCGGCGGTGCTCGGCTCCGCGCTCCTTTTCGGGCTGTGGCATCTTCCCTGGGCGGTGAAGGGCATGCTCGACAAGAGCGGAGATCCGGTGCCGCTGTTGCTGGCCAACTTCCTGCCGCAGGCCCTGCTGGGCATCGTCTGGGGCTATCTCTACCTGTGCACGGGCAATCTGTGGGGGTCCTGGGTGGCCCACACCCTGACGAATTCGGTGCTCAACTTCCTGCACGTCCAGACAGGCGACGACGTGGACGGCGGGCTGGCCACCCGGATGATCACCTTCACGGTCGTGATGCTGTTGGGCCTCATCGTGATCCATTGGGTAAGCCAGAGGCTCGGTCTTCTTGCGGTGGCGCCGTGGGGCGCCGAGGCCAGCTCAGCATGACGCGGCCGGGCCGGGCGACCGCGGATCAGGCCGGCACGCCTACCGTCACCTGCGATTTGCTGTTTCGGCCCGCTGGGTTGTATCTTTTCCGGCGGCCCAATCGTTTCGGAAGGCGAGAAGATGCGCACTCATTACCGAACACGCGGCTTCTCCACACGTCCGCAGCGCGGCCTGCGTTCCCACCGGGTACTGCGCCCTGTCGCCGGCCAGTGTTTCGAGATCGACATCCGCCTGGAGAACAACCACTGGGTCGTCGGCATCCCCGAGATCGACGAGGCGACCGAGGCGAACACCCGCGCCGCCGTGGAGCTCGCTGCCCGAGAATGTATCGCCGCCAAGACCGGAATCCCCATCGGATACATCTCCGTGTGGGTTCGCGACTGAGCCGGTGAGGACGGCCACACCGACCGGTACACCACGACGCTCACTCCGCGCCGCGAGCCACCGGCCGGCCGGGTTCTGAACTCCACTGCGACCAGGAACCGGGAAACAGCGCAGCGCCACGGCCCAGAGCGGTCAGAGCAGCGATGGTGACGGCCGCGGTCACCCCCGAGCCGCAGTACACCCCGACCGGCTCGTCGCCGATGCCGCGGCCGGCCAGCAGGTCGGCAAGTTCGCCGTCGGGCCGAAACCTCCCCTCACCGGTGAGCACCGAGGTGCTGGGCAGGTTGCGGGCGCCGGGAATGTGGCCGGCGGCGGGGTCGACCGGCTCGAGCTCGCCGCGGAAGCGTTCCGGCGCGCGGGCATCCACTAATGGCCCGTCGTTCGCCTGATCGGCGGTCAGCGTGGACATCGCCCCGGCGTAGAGGTCGTCGTACGGCACGGTCACGGTTCCGGGCTGCGGATCGACGGGTCCGCTGTCCAGGGGCCCGCCGGACGCCGTCCAGGCGGCCAGCCCGCCATCGAGGATGCGCACGTCGGGCAGCCCGGCGGCGCGCAGCACCCACCAGGCCCGCGCCGAACCGGCCCGGTTCCAGTCGTCGTAGACCACCACGGGGCGCCGGTCCCGGACGCCCCAGCGGCGCGCGGCGGCCTGCAGGTCGGCCCCGGAGGGCAGCGGATGGCGTCCACGCCCGGTGACCGAGTGGTCGCTCAGTTCGTCCTCCAGCGACACGTACACCGCTCCCGGCAGATGCTCGTGCAGGTAGGCGGCGCGACCGTCGGGCGTCGCCAGTTCCCAGCGCACGTCGAGGATTGTCACCGGCTCACCGTCGGCCATCCGGCGGATGAGTTCGTCGGCGGTGATCAGTACGCCAGATCGGTTCGTCACCGGACCTCCATTCCTGCGCCCATGACCAATCCACGTTCTGTTTCTACACAGGGGTGCCGGGCACAGGCTCTCCGGCTGCGGGATGTGGTGTCAGGATTCGACGGGAATCGGCGTCAGGTGATCCAGGAACCAGTCCCGTGCCAGCGCCGCCACCTGCTCGAGCGCTCCGGGTTCCTCGAACAGGTGTGTGGCACCCGGGATGACCGCGATCCGGCATTCGGCAGGTATCGCCGCACCGGCCTGCCGGTTGAGTTCGAGGACTGTCTCGTCGCGGCCGCCGACAATGAGAAGAGTCGGTGAGTCCACCTTGGCCAGCCACCGGCCGGCCAGATCGGGCCGACCACCCCGGGACACCACCGCGGCGATGCTCACCGCGGGATCGGCGGCGGCCCGTAGCGCTGCGCCGCCGCCGGTGCTCGCCCCGAAGTAACAGACGTCGAGTCCGGCGGTGTCGGCCTGGGACCGCAGCCACACCGTGACCCCGATCAGCCGGGAGGCCAGCAGCTCGATGTCGAATACATTGGCCCGGTCCTGCTCCTCGGCCAGCGTCAGCAGGTCGAACAGCAGGGTCGCCAGTCCCGCCGACACCAGCACATCGGCCACGTAACGATTGCGGGGACTGTGCCTGCTGCTGCCACTTCCGTGGGCGAACACCACGATCCCGCGCGGCTGCTGCGGAACGGTCAGATGCCCGGCGACGAAGACCTCGCCCACCGGGACGCGGACCTCCTCGTCGCGTAAGGGTTGTTGTGCGTGCATGTGTCGACCTCCCCTCCCCCTCGACGGTACGTCGCGGGCGCGCCCGGGGCAGCCGAATCCCGCGCAAAGCCAGCATGTCCCGTCGGCGGTAGGGTCTGCGGGGTGAACTCCCGCAGGCTTACACCCCCGACGGGCGGCCCCGCGTACGGGCACCGGGCATCGCCTCACCCGGTGATGCTGCTGTCGAATTAGCTCACCGTCGCCGGCTGCCATGTGGGTCCGCAGCTGAGGGTGGACAACCCGTTGGGCGGCGACTGCTCTCGCGCTACAACAGGAAACACCCACAACGACCCGAACACAGCACGTCGATCACCAGCCTGACCGTCACCATCAACAGCGGCGAACCGAGCTGATCAGCTCTCGGCGAGCAGGCGCACGATCGCCAGGACCCGCGGAACCTGGTGGAGCACAAAAAACCGATCAGCAACGCGAGTGCGGGCTCCAAGGCCATCAGCGTCCCGAATGCGGCGGTGGTCAGCCGCCGCAGCGCCATCATCTCCTCCGTCGGGCGAACGGATTTCGCGACCTCGTCAAGCGGTGACCCGGTCGACCAGCTCGCGTGCCAACGCGAATGCCGACGTGGCCGCCGGCGAGGGAGCGTTGCGCAGGTGCGAGACGGGGCCGTCGCGTGAGATCACGAAGTCGTCGACCAGGGCTCCGTCGCGGCCTACCGCCTGCGCCCGCACACCCGCGTGCGAGGTGCCGTCGAGGTCGTCGAGGGTCAGCTCCGGCATGTAGCGCGCGGCTGCGGTGACGAACGCGCTGCGGCTGGCCGCCATCCGGACCTCGTCGACGCCGACTCGCCAGTACTTCCGCGCGACCCGCCAGGTTCCCGGCCAGGTGATGGACTCCCAGGAGTCGCGCCAGATCCACCGGCGCAGCGAGTAGGCGTCACGGGCGGGCACCATCATGGCTGTCGGGCCGAGGGTTTCCTGGCCGGTGGTGTGCTTGGTGATGTGCACGCCCAGGAACGGCAGTTCGGGGTCGGGTACCGGATAGATCATTCCGTTCAGCCGTGGTTGTTCGGTCGGTTTGAGACCGAGGTAGGCGCCGCGGAACGGCACGATCTGCGGGTCGCGCGGGGCGCCCGCCCGCCGGGCCAGCCGGTCGGACCACAAACCGGCGCAGGTGATGACCCGGCGCGCCCGCACCGGTCCCTCGGCGGTGCGCACGACGGCGTCCTCGCCGGCCTTGATACCAGTCACCTCGGTTCCGAACCGGACGCTCGCACCCAAGGTCGTCAGTTCACCGACCAGCGCCCGGGACACCGCGACATAGTCGACGATCCCGGTGCTGGGTGCGTGAAGTGCCTGCAGCCCAACGGCATTCGGCTCGATCGCGGCGATCTCGTCGGATCGTATCCGGCGCAGGCCGGGGACGGCGTTGGCCCGACCGCGGGCCTCCAGGTCGCCCAGGCGCCCCAATTCGTCGGCCGACACCGCGACGATCAGCTTGCCGCAGCGCTCGTGCGGGATGGCGTGCTGCTCGCAGTACTCATACATCAACCGCGCGCCCTCGACACACAGCCGGGCCTTCAAGGATCCGGGCTGGTAGTAGATTCCGCCGTGGATCACCCCGGAGTTGTGTCCGGTCTGATGCTGTGCGGGTCCGGGCTCACGTTCCAGCACCGCGACGGAGTCCTCCGGGCGGCGCAGCAGCCACTCCCGGGCCACCGCCAGACCGACGATGCCCGCACCCACCACGACGAGGTCATAGCCGGAGGCAACCATGGCTCAATCGAGGTCGGCGACGGCGGATGCGGTCAAACCTGCCGAGCCGCTTGCCCTCGTCCC
The DNA here is from genome assembly GCF_022760805.1 of Candidatus Mycolicibacterium alkanivorans. Taxonomy (NCBI): domain Bacteria; kingdom Bacillati; phylum Actinomycetota; class Actinomycetes; order Mycobacteriales; family Mycobacteriaceae; genus Mycobacterium; species Candidatus Mycolicibacterium alkanivorans. The sequence goes on from NZ_JAIVFL010000001.1 coordinate 2,873,313, forward strand.
GGGCCGGCTCACTGGCCGCCTCCGCAGCGTCTTGTGTCAGACACTCGCGACATAGGCACCCTTTCGCCCGGCACGGCCCGAACAGGCACGCGTCACCGTGCAGGGTACCGCACAGGATGCGACCTCTCTGGCTGATGTGACCGTCGAGCCGATGGCCACGTTGCCCGCCCACTGACCGGGGTCGTAGTCGCCTGGCGTCAGTCGTCGCCCAAGTCCACCTCGTCCAGAATCGGCACCCTGCCCCCTGCACAAAGGAATTCGCGTTGACCGGGTAGTGGCAGTCGAGCAGCACGGTGTGCTGATCGTCGTCTTCATAGTGGCAGGTCAGATCGTCGATCATGAACGACGGACCCCAGTACGAGGCCACCGAGGTGTTGCCGAGCAACTCGGTGGCCCCGGCTCGTTGCGAGATGTCGGCGCGGCTGACGCCATTCGTGTACTGGGTGGCGACACCGAGACATCAATAGAGTCATAGCGGCGACAACTGGTCCGAACCTGGAGAAAGACATGCCCGATTTCGACGAACCCGATTTCGACGAAACCGTCGACCCCCTCGTCCCGGTGCGCGACGAGAAGCTCGGCCCCTATGCCGGTACGGTCCGCGGACCGCTTGACCACGACCGTCTCGGCGTGCCCGCGCTGCCGGGCAAACTGTTCGGGGGCCGGACGCTGATCGGCCGGTTCCTCCCCGCCCTCAGCGGGTTTCCCAATGCGACGCTTGCCCGCTAGATGTCCGACACCGTCGTTGTCACCGTCAAGCCGGGCAGCCGCAAGGGCCCACTGGTGGAGACCGGCGCCGACGGCAGGCTGACGATCTACGTGCGCGAGCGCGCCATTGAGGGAAAGGCCACCGAGGCCGCGGCACGGCTGCTCGCCGAGCATCTCGGGGTACCGCGCAACCGTGTCGAACTGCTCTCCGGGGCCACCTCGCGGATCAAACGCTTCCGCGTCGGTTAGGCCACGCCCAGGTACGCCGCGCGAATACTGTCGTCGGCCAACAACTCCCGGGCCGGGCCGGTGGGGGTCACCGACCCGGTCTCCAGGACGTAGGCGCGGTCGGAGCGGCTCAGCGCCCGCTGGGAGCAGTACCTCGGATCGGTCGAGGGCGTGCGGTCAGTGCGGGCGGTGAGCCTGCAGAGTCCGCAGTACCCGCGGCACCCGCAGCATCTCCCCGAATTGCCGGATATCGCCACGGATTCCACCGCAGCGGTGCCCGGCCCGGAGCGGGTGTTCAAGGACCAGATCCTGGACGCTGCCTACGCCGAAGCCTCCATCGGCCCCGAAGCCGCGGCCCCGGCTGCTCGCCGGCCATCTCGGCGTCCCTCGCAGTGCCCATATGTCGATCAGACACACAGCAGAAGAACCGCCACCAAATTTTTGCGGTGTCGTCGATTGACTCGGGTGTTCGCGCCGGGCCCGCTTAGTCGAACAATGGAAAAGTCGGACACATGTCATCGTTGAGTGCCAAAGATCGCATGGCCGAGCCGAAGACCGTTCAGGGCTACATCGACGAACGGCCCACCTGGTCGGACGGCACAGCCATCACATCCACGCCGATGACCGGCATGCAATGGCGCATCTTCGGCCTTGCCTCCGCAGGCAAGCTCTTCGAGGGCATGGTCGTATTCATGACCGGTGTTGCGCTGCCGTTGATTTCGGTCGAGTTCGGGCTGGCAACCGCCGACAAGGGCTTGGTGACCGCCGCATCGCTGGCTGGCATCCTGGTCGGAGCCAGCGCACTCGGAGGGTTGGCCGACCACTTCGGCCGCAAGCGGATGTTCATTGCCGAGATGGTCATCTTCACGTGCTTTCTGATCGCACTGACCCTCGCGCCGAACTTCACAACCCTGGTGATCTGCCTCTTTGGCGCCGGGGTCGCGTTGGGTTGCGACTATCCCACGGCCCACATGGTGATTTCCGAAAGCATACCCACTTCGGTGCGGGGACGGTTGGTGGTGAGCGCCTTCGCCTTCCAGGCCGTCGGAGCGTTGACCGGAACCGTCATTGGCTTCGCCGTCCTCTATGAGAGCCCCGATGTCACCGCGTGGCGGTGGATGTACGCCGTGGCCATCGTGCCGGCAATCCTCGTCACCATCGGGCGCCTATACATCACCGAGAGTCCGCACTGGCTACTCCACGAGGGCCGAACGGACGAGGCCGAACAAGCCACCCTCCGGCTACTCAAACGGTCGCCGGCATATCCCACGAACGTGTCGCTTCGCCACATGATCGACGAGGCAACTACCTCTGCGAGCAGTTATGCGGCACTGTTCAATAAGAAGAACCGCAGGGCGACCATTCTTGCATCGGTGCCCTGGTTTCTCTCAGATCTGGGAACGTACGGAATCGGCATCTTCACCCCGACGATTCTGGCCGCGATCATCGGCAAGAAATCCGACGGCACCGCATTGGCTTCCACGATTCACAACGACTTGCTCGGCATCAAAGGTTCGGCATTGATGGACGTACTTTTCGTGATCGGCATCCTGGTCGCCATCGTGCTGGTGGACCGGGTCGGACGCATCAAATTGCAGACGATCGGGTTCATCGGCTGCGCGGTCGGCCTTCTTCTGGCGGCATTATCGATCAGGCCGGACGGGCAGCACACGATGATTCTGTTGTTCGCCGGATTCATGTTGTTCTATTTCATGACCAACCTGGGCCCCAACTCCATGACCTACCTCATCGCAGGCGAGGTCTTCCCCACCGAAGTCCGCGGCCGGGGAGCCGGATTCGCCGCGTCGTTCGCCAAAGTCGGAGCGGTGATGACCGCGTTCCTGTTTCCCATCCTGCTCAAGGAAATCGGGACATCAACCCTGCTTTACCTATTGGTTGTGGCGTTCATTCTGGGCGCCATCGTGACGGTGACCTTCCGCATCGAGACAACCAGGGTAAGTCTGGAGAACCTCGGAGCCGCACCCGACAACGATGTTGAGCCTCAGGCCACACCCAGGTAAGCAGCACGAATACTGTCGTCGGCCAACAACTCCCGGGCCGGGCCGGTGCGGGTCACCGACCCGGTCTCCAGGATGTAGGCGCGGTCGGAGCGGCTCAGCGCCTGCTGGGCATTCTGCTCGACCAGCAGCACCGTGGTGCCGGTGGCGTTGATCTCGGAGATGATCTTGAAGATCTGTGAGATCACCATCGGCGCAAGGCCCATCGACGGCTCGTCGAGCAACAGCACACGGGGACGGGCCATCAACGCGCGCCCGATAGCCAACATCTGCTGCTCACCGCCGGACAGCGTGCCGCCGACCTGAGCGCGGCGTTCGGCCAGCCGAGGGAAGGTCTCCAGCACCCAGTCCAACCGCTCGCGGTGTTCGGCCTTGCTGTCGAACGTGCGCCCGTAACAACCCATTTCGAGGTTCTCCAGCACCGACATGCCGGGGAACACTCCCCGGCCCTCGGGTGCCTGGACCAGGCCGTCGATGGCCCGCCGGTGGGCTTTGACCTTCGAGATGTCGCGGCCGTCGAACCACACCGAACCCGACGACAGCGGCCACAGCCCCGAGATGGCCCGCATCATCGTCGTCTTGCCGGCGCCGTTGGAACCCAGCAGCGTGACGAGCTCGCCCTGCCGTACCTCGAGCGAAATCCCGTGCAGCGCTTGGATTCTGCCGTAATGCACGACGATGTCGCGGACTTCGAGCAGGGGTGTGCTGGCTTCAGAGCTGGTCATCGGGCACTCCCAGATAGGCCGCGATGACCGCCGGGTCCTCGCGGATCTCGGCGGGCAGGCCGTCGGCGATCTTGCGGCCGAACTCCAGCACGACGATGCGGTCGGTGACGCCCATGACCAACCTCATGTCGTGCTCGATGAGCAACACGGTGTAGCCGTCGTCGCGGATGGCACGGATCAGGTCGATCAGGGCGGCTTTCTCACTGGGGTTGAAGCCCGCCGCCGGCTCGTCGAGGCACAGCAGTTTCGGCTCGGTGGCCAGCGCGCGGGCGATCTCCAGCCGACGCTGGTCGCCGTAGGGCAGGTTCTTGGCCTTCTCCTCGGCGCGGTGGGCGATGCCGACGAACTGCAGCAGGGCGACGGCCTTCTCGATCGCCGAACGCTCCTCGCGACGGTGGCGCGGACTGCGAATCAGGGCCCCCGGTACCGAGGTGTGGTGGCGGGCGTCGGTGCCGACGATGACGTTCTCCAGGGCGGTCATCTCGCCCCACAGCCGGATGTTCTGGAAGGTCCGGGCAATACCGCGGCGGGTGATCTGGTGGCGCTTGATGCGGCCCAGCGGCGCGCCGTCGAACGTGACCGAGCCCGAACTGGGCCGGTACACACCGGTGATGGCGTTGAAGCAGGTGGTCTTGCCGGCACCGTTGGGCCCGATCAGGCCGAGGATCTCACCGCGTTTGATCGAGAAGCTCACCGAGTCCAGCGCGGTCAGACCACCGAACTTCACGGTCAGATCCTTGGTCTCGAGCAGTGTCTCGCCCTCGGCGGCATGCACCTCCCGTTGCTGGGCTGCCAGGGTTTCGTCGACGACGGGTTCGGTCATGCCGCCGCCTTGGTATCGTCGGCGGCCCCCAACAGTTTCCGCGCCGACTTGCCGTAAGCCAGCAGCTGCTGGCGCACCGGGAAGAGGCCCTGCGGTCGGAAGATCATCAACACCACCAGCGCCAGCCCGAAGAACAGGTACTTCAGGTCGCCGAGGTTGATGCCCAGGAAATGCACGCCAAGCAGACGGTTGGGCAAGTAGACGATGACGAAGGCTCCGAAGAGCACGCCCAGCTTGTTTCCCTGGCCGCCGAGCACCACCGCGCACAGGAACAGCATCGAGTTGATGATGTTGAACGTCGGCGGCGCCACGTACTGCACCTGCCCGGCGTACAGCGCGCCGGACAGGCCGCCGATCGCCGCGCCGATCACGAAAGCCCACAGTTTGAACCGGAAGGTATTGACGCCCATGACTTCCGCGGCGTCCTCGTCTTCGCGGATGGCCACCCAGGCCCGTCCGGCCCGACTGCGTTCGAGGTTGCCGACCAGCAGCAGGATGCCCACCATCAGGATCAGGCCCAGCCAGAACCACCAGGTGCCGTAATTGGCGTGTCCGGACGAATTGCCGCTGGAGAACACGCCTTCGGGCAGCTTGTCGCTCTGGCCGATCCGCGGATAGGCCACCTCGTTGAGCCCGCGCGAACCGTTGGTCACATCAGAGAGGTTGTCGGCGAGCAGCCGGATTATCTCGCCGAAGCCGAGGGTGACGATCGCCAGGTAGTCACCGCGCAGCCGCAGGGTCGGTATGCCCAGGATCAGCCCAGCCAGTGCGGTGGCCGCCATGGCGATCGGGACACACGACAGCCAGGCCCACTTCTCGCTGAACATGCCGGTGGCACTCGACTTGTTCCACGGGCTGTCCGGGCTGGTGAGCAGGGCGACGGTGTAGGCGCCCACGGCGTAGAAACCGACGTATCCGAGGTCGAGCAGCCCGGCCTGGCCGACGACGACGTTGAGGCCAATCGCGATGATCGCCACCATCGCGAACTGGGCCATCGTGCCGCCGAAGCTGATGCCGGTGGTGTTGAAGTACGGCGGCGGGAACAGCGGGGTGAGGGCCAGTAGTCCGAACCCGATGACACCGAAGCCCCACTTCTGCACCCTGCTGAGACCCGACCACCACTCGCGCAACCCGTCACCGGGGGCCAGCAGGCATCTGCTCCAGCGGCCCGGAGTGTGATCGTCGGCTTCTCTGTGCGTCATTCGCGATCCGCCTGCGCTACTCGCTGGTGCCTCATGCCCTCGCCTTTCCGAGGCTTTCGCCGAGTATGCCGGTGGGCCGGATCATCAGCACCAGAACCAGCAGGATGAATGCGACGACGTCGCGCCACTGGGTGCCGAACACGGCCTGACCGTAGTTCTCCATGATGCCCAGGATCAGACCGCCGAGCAGCGCGCCGCGCAAGTTTCCGATGCCGCCGAGCACCGCCGCCGTGAAGGCCTTGATGCCCAGCAGGAAGCCGCCCGAGTAGATGATGCCCTGCGGCACCTTGAGGGTGTAGAGCAGCGCGGCGGCGCCGGCCAGCATGCCGCCGATGAGGAACGTGGTCATGATGATGCGTTCCCGCGAGACGCCCATCAGCGTGGCGGTGGTCGGATCCTGGGCGACCGCGCGGATGCCGCGGCCGAACTTCGTCCGGTTGATCGCGATGTCGGTCAGGATCGCCAGCACCAGTGCGGCGGCGACGATCACCAGCGTGACATTGGTGACCGAGGCACCGAAGACGTGGAACTGCGCCTTGGGCTGCACCAGGGTGATCGGCTGCTGGGCGTTACTGCCGCCGTAACCCTTGAGGAGCTTGGGCAGCACGAAGTGGACGAACTCCTGCAGGACGAATGACATGCCGATAGCCGTGATGAGGAACGTCAGCGGACGCGCGTTGCGGCGTCGCAGTGGCCGGTAGGCCACCGCCTCCAAACCTATTGCGGCCGAACCGGATACCAGCATCGCGAACAACATCGCGATGCCGAGGTACAAGATGGTCAGCAGCACGCCCTTGCTGTAGGCGTTGCCGCTGGGGGTGAATCCCAGAATGATGTCCAGGCAGAAATACGCGCCGAACATGCCGAGCATGAAGATCTCGGAGTGCGCGAAGTTGATCAGCCGCAGCACACCGAACACCAGTGTGTAACCGACCGCCACCAGGGCGTAGATCGCACCCCAGGACAACCCGTCGATGGTCAACTGCCAGAAGCCTTCTCGCAGGTTATCGACGTTGAAACCGATGTCACCGGCGAGGCAGGCGTACTGACCGAGGCACTCACGGATCATCCTGGGGCGGACTCCTTGCGGTCTGTCGTCAACGAGAACGCGTCCGAGACTTCGGGTCTCGGACGCGCCTCGTGAATCGCCTACTGAACCTTGTAGATCCAGATCAGGGTCGTGGTCAGTTCGCCCTTGTCGGTCCACTGGTACTTACGGGCCACACCTTGTCCGTCGTAGTTCTTGACCCACTCGAGCAGGTCCGGACGGGTGATCTTGCCGGCGTCGATGCCCTTGAGCAGCACCGTGCCCAGGTCGTATCCCTCGGTGCTGTACGTGCCGGGGGGCTGACCGAACTTCTTGGTGTACTCGTCGGCGAAGGCACCGGTGGCCGGGCCGCACGGGCAGGAAAGGATGGCGTCCTTGGAGGACTCACCGGCCTGCTTGACGAACTCCGGATCCTTGGTGCCGTCGGCGCTGACGAACTTGCCGGTGAAGCCGCCGTCGCGCAGCTGCTGCACGAACGGTGCCGCCTCGGCGTAGTAGCCGCTGTAGAACACCGAGTCCGGCGACCGGCCCTTGACCTGGGTCACCGCGGCCGAGAAGTCCTTGTCGCCCTTCTTCACCGAGATGTCGCAGGCCGAGTCGGCCACCGGGCCCAGGGTTGCACGGACAGCCTGCGCCAGGCCGGTGCCGTAGTCGGTGCTGTCGTCGACGACGCACACCTTGTTCTGCCCGAGGGTGTTCTTCAGGTAGTTGGCGACCGAGGGGCCCTGCACCCCGTCGTTGGCCAGGCCGCGGAAGAACGTCTTCCAGCCCTGCTCGGACAGCGTGACGTTGGTGGCCGAGGCGGTGGTCGACACCAGGCCGGCCTGGTCGAACACCGAGCCGGTGGCCTTGGTCTCACCGGAGAACCCCGGGCCGACGAGGCCGATGGTGAACGCGTCGTCGACGATCTGCGGCGCGATGGCCGTGGCCTTCTGCGGATCGCCTTCGGTGTCGAACGGCTTGAGCTGGACCTGGCAGCCGGGGTTGGCGGCGTTGTGCTTGTCGATGGCGAGCTGCACGCCGTTCTTGATGTTGATGCCCAGGGCGGCGTCGGGGCCGTTGAGCGCGCCGGCCATGGCGATCGACACCGGCGGGCAGCTGGCCTTGCCGTCGCCGGCAGGGTCGGCCGCAACGGCGCCGGCCTCGGGCTTCACCTCGGCGCCGTTCTGATCGATCTGGACCTGCTCGACGATCTTGAGGTCACTTTGCGGGGCCTTCTCCCCGCTCGGTGGGGACTGGTTGCAGCCGGCAATGCCCAACACCGCCAACAGCGCCGAACTAGCGGCGATTGCACTCCGCGTCGCGCGACCGCGCACGTTTCACCTCCGGATCAGTGGGTCATCTGGCGTCGACATCGCAGACCGCACCCGGGCCCGACGGGTCGACACTTCCGCTAGAACATAGCCAACCCTGCGCCGCAGCGCGTGATCTTGGACGACGCCCGGCCGTGAGCGTAGGTGCCGACGCGACAAACGGCACGGTCAGAACGGTGGGCGACCGACGGCAGGTCGCAGCGGAAACGCAGAGTTAACGCGGCGGGTCGGCGTCCAGCGTTTCCAGGACCACCTCGGCGACCCGCCTCATGGTGGTGCGCCGGTCCATCGCCGCGCGCTGGATCCACTTGAAGGCCTCGGGCTCGGTCATCCCCTGCTTGGTCTGCAGCAGCCCCTTGGCGCGCTCGACGAGCTTGCGGGTCTCCAGCCGGTCGGAGAGGTTGGCCACCTCACGCTCGAGTTCGGTCACCTCGGCGAAACGGCTGACGGCGATCTCGATGGCCGGGATCAGGTCGCTGATCGAGAAGGGCTTGACCAGATAGGCCATCGCCCCGGCGTCGCGCGCCTTCTCGACGAGGTCGCGCTGGCTGAAAGCGGTGAGGACCACGATCGGTGCGATGCGCTTCGCGGCGATCTCGGAGGCGGCGTCGATACCGTCCCGCCGGGGCATCTTGACGTCCATGATCACCAGATCTGGGCGCAGCTGCTCGGCCAGCTCGACGGCTTCCTGCCCGTCGCCGGCCTCGCCCACGATGTCGTAGCCCTCTTCGCGCAGCATCTCGGCCAGGTCTAGCCGGATCAGCGCTTCGTCCTCGGCGATCAGAACCCGGTGGGAAGCGCGGCCTTCAGCGTCGGTAGACCCGGTCATGAGGCCATTGTCGCTTGGCGGGCGCCAAACAGCGACCTCGGGGCACTCGGCGGCACCGCGCGACGGGCTCACCGCACGCATCGTCTAAGGTGGAAAACCGCCGCCACGCGGCCTGCCCTCGTATCCCAACTGGCAGAGGAAACGGATTCAAAACCCGTACAGTGTGAGTTCGAATCTCACCGAGGGCACGAGATCTACAGACACGTTGTTGCGGCCAGCAGGTGGTTTCTATGTGCTTCGTCTGATACCGCCGAGGTGCGCGGGCCGGTCACAGAGTTTCGAAAACCGTTGTGCCCGAGAGCGTTTCAATCGGATGGACCTTTACATGACTTTCGACAGGAATGCCTTGGTGCGGTTATGCTGCGGGTTGCTCAGCACTTCGCGCGGGGCTCCGCTCTCCACGATCACTCCGCCGTCCATGAACACCAGCTGATCGGCGACCTCACGGGCGAAACCCATCTCATGGGTGACGACGACCATCGTCATGCCTTCGCTGGCAAGCTTTTTCATCACGGCCAGGACCTCGCCGACCAGCTCGGGGTCCAAGGCCGAAGTGGGCTCGTCGAACAGCATGAGCTTGGGGTCCATGGCCAGTGCACGGGCGATGGCGACTCGCTGCTGCTGCCCGCCGGACAGCTGAGCCGGGTAGGCGTCGGCCTTGTCCGACAATCCCACCTGGTTGAGCAGGTCGCGAGCCCGCTCGATGGCCGCAGATTTCTTGACCTTCTTGACGTGGATCGGCGCCTCGACGATGTTGTCCAGCGCAGTGCGATGGGGAAACAGGTTGAAGTGTTGAAAAACCATGCCGATGTCGCGGCGTTGTTTGGCCGCGTCGCGGGGTGACATCTCGTAGAGCTTGCCCTGGCCCTCCCGGTAGCCCACCAGTTCGCCGTCGACGTAGAGCCGGCCGGCGGTGACGGTCTCCAGGTGGTTGATGCACCGCAGGAACGTCGACTTGCCGGAACCCGACGGCCCGACGAGCACCAGTACCTGGCCGCGGTCCACGGTCAGGGTCACGCCCTTCAAGACCGACAGCGCCCCGAAGTCCTTGCAGACCGTCTCGGCCCGCACCATGGGTTCGGTGCTCATACGTGTCCCGCCTCCGTGCCGGTCTGCGCCTTGGCCAGCGCCTCCAGCTGCTTCGACGTCAAGCGCCGGGAGATACCACGCGAGAAGTACTTCTCCAGGTAGTACTGCCCGACCATCAGGATGCTCGTGACGAGCAGGTACCACGTCGCGGCCACCAACAGCAGCGGGACGGGTTCGAAGATGCGGGCGGCGATCTCCCGCGAGGCGATGCTGTAGAGGTCATACGAGTACGGCACCGCGGTCACCAGCGAGGTGGTCTTCAGCATGCTGATGACCTCGTTGCCGGTCGGCGGGATGATCACCCGCATCGCCTGGGGAAGCACGGTGCGCCGCATCGTCATTCCCCACGACATGCCCAGCGCGGTGGAAGCCTCCGTCTGCCCTTCGGGCACGGAAGTGATTCCGGCCCGGATGATCTCGGCCATGTAGGCGGCCTCGTTGAGACCGAGGCCGATGACCGCCAGCGCGAAGGGAATCGACAGGCTCTGCAGATTGAGATGGAACAACGACGGACCGAACGGCACACCCAACTGGATGTTCTGGTAGATCGTCGGGATCAGGCCCCAGAACACCAGCTGCACGTACACCGGTGTGCCGCGGAAGATCCAGAGGAACACCCACGACACCGTCCGGAACACCGGGTTCGGTGACAGTCGCATCACCGACATGACGACACCGAGGACGATGCCGAGCACCATCGAGTAGACCGTCAGCTGCAGCGTGTTGAACACACCCAGCAGAATGCGTTCGTTGAACAAGTACTCGGCATAGGTCGACCAGCCGTATGCCGAGTTGGTGGCCGCGCCGTAGATGAACAACCCGACCAGAATGATGATGACGGTCGCCCCCACCCACCGCCACGGGTGTCGCAGTGGCACCGCATTGATGGCGGATGGGGCCGACACGTCGACGTGTGCCATATCGGTCAGCTGGTCGCCCCGTTGATCACCGGCTTGGTGATCATGCCCTGCTCGACGCCCCAGTTGCTGGCGATGGTCTTGTAGTCACCCGTTTCGATCAGGTGCTCCAGCGCTTTCTGCAACGGCTGGGCCAGCGGCGAGCCCTTCGCGACGGGCCAGCCGTAGGGCGCGGCCTCGAAGATCTCGCCGGCGGCCTCGAGCTTGCCCTTGCTCTGCTTGATGGCGTAGGCCGTCACCGGCGAGTCCGCCGACATGGCGTCGGCCTGGCCCAGGACCACCGCGTTGGTGGCCGCGTCCTGGCCGTCGAACTTCAGGATCTCGATCGGCGGCTTGCCGGCGTCGGTGCACGCCTGGCTCTTCTTGGGCAGCTCTTCGGTCTCCTCGGTGGTGGTCGCCTGCACGGCCACCTTCTTGCCGCACGCGTTGTTCGGATCGATGGGCGAACCGGGACGCTGCGCCCACAGGATGCCCGCGTTGAAGTAATCGACGAAGTCAACCGATGCCTGGCGTTCCTTGGTGTCGGTGAACGACGACATGCCGACGTTGTAGGTGCCCTGCTGGACCGCGGGGATGATCTTGGCGAAGTCGGACTCGCGATAGTCGGCGGTCAGGCCGAGGGTGGCCGCTATGGCGTTCATCAGGTCGACGTCGAAGCCGACGATCTTGCCGCTGGAATCCTTGAACTCGTTGGGGGCGTAGGGAATGTTCACCCCGACGACGAGCTTGCCGGACTTCTTGATGTCATCGGGCACGCTGGCGGCGATCTCGTCGACCTTGGCGGGCTTTACCGCGCTGGTGGACTCGGACGGGCCGGCGCTGTTTTCGGACTTGCTGCTGCAGCCCGAGAGCAGCAGGGAGCCCGCCACGGCGATCACCCCGGCGGCACGCCACCAGCGGCCGATCCCCCGACGGTCTTGACATCCACTGAGCACGGTTGCCTCAACTTTCTGCATCGGGCCGCAGGGCACCCTCACGCCGAGGACGAAAACGGCCTTGGACCCAGCTCGCACTGCCGGTAACGGAACAGTAGTGGAGACGTAGCGCCGCGGCAGGAGAACGAATCGCCTCGTCGGGACCTAAGACCCCATTAACTTCCTGAAGTGCGAAAATACCGCTACCGGCTACCTCGTTATGTCACACTTCGGCCATGACAACTACCTCCGCCCCACCCCTGCTTCCGCACCTGTGGAAGTCGGTCCTGCTGTCCGGAATACTGTCGCTGGTCCTGGGCATCCTGGTACTGGTCTGGCCGGGCATCTCCATCCTGGTCGCCGCGATCTTCTTTGGCGCCTTCCTGCTGGTCAGCGGCATCAGCCAGGTGTTCCACGCGTTCACGCTGCATGTGTCGGCCGGCAGCCGGGCGCTGCTGTTCATCAGCGGCGCGGCCGCCCTGATACTGGCGGTGCTGTGCTTCCGCAGCATCCAGAACTCGATCCTGTTGCTGGCCATCTGGATCGGTGTCGGCTTCATCTTCCGCGGTGTCGCCACGGCCGCCTCGGCGATCAGCGACCCCGACACCCCGGGACGCGGCTGGGAGATCTTCGTCGGCATCATCAGCCTGGTGGCGGGCATCGTCGTGCTCGCGTCGCCGTTCCCGTCGCTGGCCACCCTGACTCTCGTCGTCGGCATCTGGCTGGTGGTCATCGGCGTCTTCGAGATCGTGGCTTCCTTCGGAATCCGCAAGGCCTCCAAAAACATCCGAGAGACGGTCGCCGCTGCCACGTCCTGACGCCGCTGTGACGCACCTCAGCTGGGACTAAGCCCACAGTCGCGAAGCGCGGATCGCTACTACAGTGTGTCGTAGATAGGCGATCCGCGCCTTCTGCGTGTCGTTTGTGGAGACTTCGACCATGGGTGCTCTTGACGTTTCACGGTGGCAGTTCGGCATCACGACCGTCTACCACTTCATCTTCGTCCCGCTGACGATCGGGCTGGCTCCCCTGATCGCGGCGATGCAAACCGTGTGGGTGGTCACCGACAACACTGCCTGGTACCGGATGACGAAGTTCTTCGGGAAGGTCTTCCTGATCAACTTCGCCATCGGCGTGGCAACCGGCATCGTGCAGGAGTTCCAGTTCGGGATGAACTGGAGCGAGTATTCCCGCTTCGTCGGCGACATCTTCGGCGCGCCGCTCGCGCTGGAGGCCCTGGTCGCCTTCTTCCTCGAATCCACGTTCATCGGATTGTGGATCTTCGGGTGGAACCGGCTCCCCAGGTGGCTGCACCTGACCTCGATCTGGCTGGTCGCCTTCGCCGTCAACCTCTCGGCGTTCTTCATCATCAGCGCCAACTCCTTCATGCAGCACCCGGTCGGCGCGAGGTACAACCCGCTCACCCGGCGCGCCGAGTTGGAGAGCATCACCGAGCTGTTCACCAACAACACCGCTGTTGCCGCCTTCTGGCACGCCGTCGCCGCCTCGTTCCTCACCGCGGCAACGTTCGTCGCTGCGGTGTGCGCCTGGTGGATGGTGCGGGCCAAGGGCTCTCCCGATGCCGCCGCGCTGTATCGGCCCGGGGCGATCCTGGGAGCATGGGTGGCCATCGTCGCCAGTTTCGGGCTGTTCTTCACCGGTGATGTACAGGGCAAGCTGATGTTCCACCAGCAACCGATGAAGATGGCCGCCGCCGAATCGCTGTGCCACACCGAACTGGATCCGAGGTTCTCCGTGCTGACGGTGGGAACGCACAACAACTGTGACAGCATCACCCGCGTCGTCGAGGTGCCCTACGTGCTGCCGTTCCTGGCCGAGGGCAAGTTCAGTGGGGTGACGCTGCAGGGCGCGAAAGACCTTCAGCAGCAATACCAGCAGACGTTCGGACCCGAGTGGTACGTACCCAACCTGTTCGTCACCTACTGGTCCTTCCGCGCCATGATCGGGCTGATGGCCATTCCGTTCCTGTTCGCATTGAGCGTCTTGTGGCTCACCCGGCGGGGCCGGGTACCTGACAAGCGGTGGTTCTCCCGCTTCGCCCTGTGGACGATTCCGACACCCTTCCTGGCGTCGATCTCCGGATGGGTGTTCACCGAGATGGGCCGTCAGCCATGGGTCGTCGCACCGAATCCCGACGGGGACCAACTCGTGCGCCTCACCGTGCGTCAGGGTGTCTCACTGCACGGGCCGGGCCTGGTCTGGGTGTCGCTCATCTCGTTCACCCTGATCTACGCGGTGCTCGCGGTGATCTGGTTCTACCTGATCCGCCGCTACGTGGTGGCAGGCCCGCTAGAGCACGATTCCGAGCCCGCGCCGCCGGCCCCACTTCACGAGGACGAGGTCGCGCCGCTGTCCTTCGCCTACTGAGGAGCTGACCGCCATGGGACTTCAACAATTCTGGTTCATTCTCGTAGCAGTGCTGTTCCTCGGCTTCTTCGTCCTGGAGGGCTTCGACTTCGGAGTCGGCATGCTGATGGCATGGTTCGGCCGAACAGGCAAGGGCGACAGCGAGTCTCGTCGCCGGGCCGTGCTCAACACCATCGGCCCGGTGTGGGACGGCAACGAGGTGTGGCTGATCACCGCCGGCGCGGCGATGTTCGCCGCGTTCCCGCACTGGTATGCGACCGTGTTCTCCAGCCTGTACCTGCCGATGCTCGTGATCCTGCTCGCGATGATCGCGCGCGTCGTGGCAATCGAGTGGCGGGGCAAGATCGACGATCCGAAGTGGCGGTCGTGGTGTGATATCGCGATCGCGGCCGGGTCGTGGCTGCCCGCCATTCTGTGGGGTGTGACCTTCGCCGTCCTGGTGACCGGCTTGCCGATCGGTGCGGACAAGAACGTCGTGGACCTCTCGGTCATCGACGTCGTCAACCCCTACACGCTGTCGGGTGGACTAGCGACATGCGCGCTGTTCCTGTTCCACGGCGCGGTCTTCCTGGCGCTCAAGAGCGGTGGCGAGGTACGCACCGACGCGGTCAGGGCGGCCCGGGTGCTCAGCGCACCGGCCACCATTCTCGTTGCCGGCTTCGGACTCTGGACACAGCTGGCCTACGGCGAGCCGTGGGCCTGGGCCCTGCTCGGTGTCGCCGTGGCGGCCCAGCTGGCGGCCGTGGCCGCCGCCGCCAGCGCCCGCGAAGGCTGGGCGTTTCTGGCCACCACGGTGGTCATCGCCGCTGTGGTGGTGCTGCTGTTCGCCGCGCTGTTCCCCAACCTGGTGCCCTCCACCATCAATCCGACGTACAGCGTGACGATCTACAACGGATCGTCGAGCCCCTATACGCTCAAGGTGATGACCTGGGCCGCTGCGATTTTCACGCCATTCGTCCTGGTCTACCAAGGCTGGACCTACTGGGTGTTCCGTAGGCGCATCTTCGCCGAGTCCATTCCCCCGTCGGTCGGCCTGCCGCTGAGGCGGGCGTCCTGAGCGACCGGCGCACACGCCGGACGGGTCCGCTGGACCCGCGGCTGTTGCGAGCCTCCGCTTCGGTGCGCCGCCATCTGGTCGCCACCGTCGCGTGCGGCGTCATGATCGCCGGGTGCGCGATCGGAGCGGCCGTGGTGCTGGGCCACCTGGCGGCCGGCGTCATCACCGATCCCGCCGCGCGATCCCTCGGCCACTGGCACGTCGAGCTGGGAGTCCTGCTCGCGCTGTGGGTGATTCGCACGCTCACCCAGTGGGTGCAGGGCCGGCTCGGCCAGCGTGGCGCCAGCGCGGTGGTCGCCGACCTGAGTGGGCAGGTCCTCGGTACTGTCACCGCCCTGGCGCCCACTGTGAGCGCAGGCCTGCGGGACGATGCGGCCACCGTGGTGACCAGCGGGCTGGACGGTCTGCGACCGTACTTCACCGCGTACCTGCCGGCGCTGTTCCTCGGTGCGATCCTCACCCCCGCCACCGTGGTGGTCATCGCGATCAACGATCTGCAGTCGGCGGTGATCGTCCTGATCGCGCTGCCGCTCATCCCGATCTTCATGGTGCTCATCGGCTTGGCGACCGCCGAGCGCTCCAGCGCAGCGCTGGCGGCCATGACCACCCTGCAGGCCCGGCTGACAGATCTCATCGCTGGCATCCCCACGCTGCGGGCGCTGGGCCGGGCCGGCGGACCGGCCGACCGGATCGCCGCACTCAGTGCGGCGCATCGCCGTTCGGCTGTGGCGACATTGCGGATCGCGTTCCTCTCCGCGCTGGTGCTCGAGCTGATCGCCACTCTAGGCGTGGCCCTGGTGGCGGTGAGCATCGGGCTTCGGCTGGTGTTCGGCGAGATGACGCTGGCCGCCGGGTTGACGGTCCTGCTGCTGGCGCCCGACGTGTTCTGGCCCCTGCGCCGGGTCGGCGTCGAGTTCCACGCCGCGCAGGACGGGAAGGCGGCCTCGGACAAAGCTTTCGAACTGATCGACCAGCACCCGGTGCCGACCGCAGGCTCGCGAGCCGTCGATGCCAGGGGCGCGGTCATCCGGCTGGACTCGGTGTCGGTGACCGGGCGTGACGGGTGGGCGCCCGCGCGACTGTCCGGCGACCTTCGGCCCGGCGAGGTGACTGTGTTGGCCGGCCCGAACGGTGCGGGCAAGAGCACGGTGCTGCAGGTCATCGCCGGGCTGGTGGTTGCCACCAGCGGGCGGGTTACGGTCGACGGTGTCGACGTCGAGGACCTGGACAAGGCTCGATGGTGGGGCCAGCTGTCCTGGCTGGCGCAACGGCCCGTCATCGTTCCCGGCACCGTCGCGGAGAACCTGGCCCTGTTCGGATCGCTGGTAGATGTCGACACAGCCTGTGCTGCAGCCGGTTTCGACTCTGTTGTCGCGGACTTGCCGCACGGTGTGGACACTGTGCTGGGCCGCGGCGGAACGGGCCTGTCGCTGGGACAACGACAACGACTGGGCCTGGCGCGCGCGCTTGGCTCGCGGGCGCCGGTGCTGCTTCTTGACGAGCCGACCTCGCACCTGGACGCCGGCACCGAAGCGACCGTGCTGCAGGCCATCGCCGACCGCGCCGCCGCAGGGGCCACCGTGGTGATGGTGGCACACCGCGACAGTGCGATTGCCGTTGCCGATCACGTCATCCCGGTTCAGGCGGATCGTCATGCCGGCGTCTGATCCGTTGAGGGCGGCGCTGCCACTGTTGCGACCGAGACTGCCGCGAGCGCTGCTGGCGATCACCCTCGGCGCACTGTCACTCGGCAGTGCCCTGGCGTTGGCCGGGGTCTCGGCCTGGCTGATTACCCGCGCCTGGCAGATGCCGCCCGTGCTCGACCTGTCGGTGGCGGTGGTGGCCGTTCGAACCTTCGGCATCTCGCGCGGTGTGCTCGGCTACTGCGAACGCCTGGTGTCGCACGACACGGCACTGCGGTCGGCAGGAAACGCGCGCACTGAGATCTACCGGCGACTGGCCGACGGACCCGTCGAGGTCACCGCCCGACTGCACAGCGGCGACCTGCTCGCCCGGGTCGGGACCGACGTCGACGACCTAGCCGACGTCCTGGTCCGCGCCGTGGTCCCGTTCGGCGTCGCCGCGGTGCTCGGAGTCGCTGCGACCACGGTCATCGCCCTGATCTCCCCCGTCGCCTCGGTCGTGCTCGCGGTGTGCCTGATTGTCGCCGGCGTACTGGCGCCCTGGTTGTCGGCCCGTGCCGCCCGAGCACAGGAAGCTGTAGCCCGCCAGCACCGTTCCGATCGCGACGTCGCGGCGCTCACCGCTCTCGACCACGCGGCCGAGCTGAGGGTGGCGGGCCGACTGCCGGAGTTGATCGCGGACGCCGAGCGGCGCCAACGCACCTGGGCAGCGGCCGTCGATCGTGCGGCCGCCCCCGCCGCGGCTGGCGCCGCCGTCCCCACCGCGGCAGTCGGCGCCAGCGTCATCGGGGCCGTCGTGGTCGCCATCGGCATCGCGTCGAGCACCGCGCCCACCACGTTGGCGGTGCTGATGCTGCTTCCCCTGTCGGCCTTCGAGGCCACCGGTGCGCTGCCCGGTGCGGCGGTCGCGCTGACCCGGGCGCGGATCGCGGCCGGGCGTCTGCTCGAATTGGTCTCCGCGGAGAACGCCCCCGCGCACACCGCCACGGTCATCGCATCACCGGCTACCACCCCGCGGCTGCGCGCGACGCGGGTCTCCGCCGGTTACCCGGGTGGGCCAGCCGGCCCGACCGTCAGCGTTGACCTGGCACCCGGATCCCGGCTAGCCGTGACCGGGAAGAGCGGCGCGGGCAAGACCGCACTGCTGATGACCCTGGCCGGACTGCTGCCTGCCGCCGCCGGTACGGTCAGCTTCGACGGCATCGACTGCGACGAGCTCAGCGAGTCTGAACTACGCAGTGCTGCATGCTATTTCGCTGAGGACGCGCATCTGTTCAGCACCACCGTCCGGGACAACCTGCTGGTGGCCCGCGGCGACTGCACCGACGACGAACTGGTCCACACACTCGGAGTCGTCGGTCTCGGTGCGTGGCTGAGCAGCCTTCCCGACGGGCTGAGCACCGTGCTGACCGGTGGGGCCGCCGCGGTGTCCGCCGGGCAACGGCGGCGACTGCTGCTGGCGCGGGTCCTGGTGTGCCCGGCGCCCATCGTGTTACTCGACGAGCCGACCGAGCATCTCGACGCGGCCGACTCCCATCGGCTTCTGGCCGCGCTGCTGGACGGCACCCACGGTTTGCTGTCCCCGGCCCGCACCGTCGTCGTGGCCACCCACCAGCTCGGCGCTGACATCGCCTGTCCACGCCTGTCGGTCGCCGACGACAGGTAACGTGCAGTCCATGACCGAGCCTTCGGAGACATCGCCCCAGGGCCCTCAGGCCACGCCTCAGCCGCCGACAGCTCCGCCCTATCCATACCCTTATCCGAACCCGTATCAGGCGGGTCCCTATCCCGGCGGGTACCCGCCACCGCCGCCGCAGCCCTATGCCGGCTACGCACCGCCGCCGACCGGACCCCGCAACGGCCTGGGTGTGGCGGCCCTGGTGATCGCCATCGTCGCGCTGGTTTCGTCATTCTCGGTGGCCGGCGGCATCATCCTGGGCATCGTCGCCGTCGTGATCGGCTTCGCGGCGCGTGGCCGCGTCAAGCGCGGCGAAGCCGACAACGGCGGGGTCGCCCTGGCCGGCATCATCCTCGGATTCGTGGCCATCATCGTGGGCCTGGCCTTCATCGCCGTGTACGTCTTCGCTTTCAATCAAGTCGGCGGCGGCGACTATATCGACTGCCTGCAGAAGGCGGGCCAGGATCAGAACCAGGTCCAGAAGTGCGCCGACCAGTTCCGGCAGTCGGTGGAGAACCGGTTCAGCGTCACGCTTACTCCGACGCCGTAACGCCGGGCAGTTGCCGCCTGCGCGGCAGGAACTCCAGCAAGAGCAGCACCACCAGCACCGGCAGCACCTGCCCGAATGACAGCAGTACGTAACGGCGGTCGCCGAGGGCGTGGAACTTGCGCAGATAGCGGTACAGCGCCTCCAGCGCGATCAGCGAGTCGCCGAGGTGGATCGCGGTGTAGAAGAAGCTGCTCAGCGGGCCGCGTTCCTTGTCGTCGAAGATCTCCGGAAAGGCCGCGAAGGCAAGTGAAAGCCGTTGCGCACCGGATTGTCTCATCGCGGTGATCATGTCGACCGACAGCCGTTCGTCGATGCCGTTCGGCGCGCCGCGGCGGCGCCACGGGACGTCGAGGGTGACGTCGCTGCCGCCGCCGGCCAGGGCGTAGCGGTGGAAGCCCGCTACGCGGCCGTCCCTGTCGCGGGCGATGATGAGCAGGATTCCCGGATAGCGGCCCGTGAGCGCACCGTCGAGGCTCATCGAGAAACCGCGCTCGGTGCGCGAGCCCTTCGGCGATGCCAGCAGAACGTCGGTCAGCTCGGCGAGCTGTTGGTCGTCGAGTTCCTGTTCGGCCACGATCTCGGTGGTGATGCCGAAGTTGTGGGTGCGCTGCACCGCCTGGCGCAGGTTGCGGAACCGCCGTCCCACCATGGCGAACGTCGGCACGTCGATCACCACGTCGCGTCCGATCGGAACCGGGCGCAAGGCCTGTCCGATGATCTCCGGGCCGCTCCACAGCCCGAGGCGCCGTTCACTGCAACCCAGGACGACGACTCGCCAGCCGTGGCCGTGGCACATCGCGACGAACTCGCAGACCAGTTCCTCGAACCGGGTCTCGTCACCGATCGGGTCACCGCTGACCACCGCGTAGCCGATCCGGGTGCGGTAGGCGATGGCCGCCGAGCCGTCGGCGGTGAAGTGGTAGCTCTTGCGGTCCAGCATGGCGAACGGTGCCAGCGGGTCACGGCTGGTCCCGTTGACCAGCGCCCAGATCTTGGGCAGCTCGGCCGGCTGGGGACGCATCGTGGTCGGCCACATCAGCGCCAGTCCGGACGACGCGATCAGGAAGTTGCCCAGGACGCCGAAGGCCAGGATGTGGGCGCCGAACCCGGCCAACACCGCGAGCGCGGCCACGCCCGCATGGGCGGCGGTCACCGGGCGGCCCAGGAAGATGCCCCGCGCGATCAGCGCCACGGCGGCCAGGATGGTCAGTGACCAGGCCAGCCGGCCGTCGGCGTGCCAGTTCGCGTGATGGTGCGAGCGGGCCAGCAGGGTGACGAGCCAGCTGGCGGCGATCAGCAGCGCAAGCGCGCCCATCCAGCGCGCCGCCGGGGAGTCGACGTGCGCGACCACCCGCTCGCGTGCCCGCAGCCGGGGCGCGACCTGCACTGGCGGCTCGGTCATCCCACCTCCCCCGAGGCGCACAAACGTCTTTAGACGAGGTAAACAGTACGCCTGACCGGCTGCGCTACGGGGCATTGCCCGAACGTCAGATTCAGGCCTTGGCTCCCGGAAAGTGCTTCACGATGCCCTCCTGGACCACGGTGGCCACCACCTGCCCAGCGCGGTTGAAGAAGTGACCCGTCCCCAGCCCCCTGGACTCGGCCGCCACTGGTGAACGGGTCGAGTAGAGCACCCAGTCGGCGAAGTCGACCTGCCGGTGAAACCACACCGAATGGTTGATGGTGACCGCGAAGATCCGGTCCCACCCCCACGACAGGCCGTGGGTGGTGATGATCGAGTCGAGCACGGTGGTGTCCGAGGCGTACACCATCGCGGCCGTATGCAACGTCGGGTCGTCGGGCATATCGCCGGCCGCCTTCAGCCACACCCGGTTGCGCTCCTGACGGCCGCCCTTGTCGCGCATCACCCACGCGGGGTCGTTGGTGTAGCGCCACTCGATGGGCCGCAGAGCGTTGACGAAGCCGGGCACAACCTCCTCGTACCCGACCAGAAGATCGTCAATCGTCGGTAGCGTGTCCGGATCGGGCAGCTCGGGCATCTCGACGTTGTGTTCGAGCCCGTGACCACCGGACAGGTAGGACACCAGAGCCGTGGCCAGCAGTTTGCCGTTCTGCATCGCATCGACGCGCCGGTTGGCGAACCGCCGCTCGTCGCGCAGTCGCACCACATGGAACTCGATGTCGGCGGACGGATCACCGCCAGCGACGAAGTGCACCGACAGCGCGCTGGGCGGCAGGTCGTGGACCAGGGTGCGGGTCGCGGCGACGAAGCCCTGCGCCATCATCTGGCCGCCGAAGGTTCGCACCGGGTTCTTGTGCGGGTGGGCGCCGGCGAACACGTCGTCGCCGATCGGGGACAGCTCCAGAATGGCCAGCAGTTCGTCGAGATCGGACGTGCTCTCTGCCGCCGGCACGCGTGGCTTCTCCCTTGGGTTAGTGGTCGTCCTCACCGATGCGGTGAACATGAATCAGGTTCGTCGAGCCTACTGTGCCCGGCGGAGCACCCGCGACGATGACCACCAGATCACCGCGCTTGTAGCGACCGAGCTCGAGCAGGTTGTGGTCGACCGTCCGGATCATCTCGTCGGTGCTGCGCATGTGCTCGGTGATGAACGTCTCGGTGCCCCAGGTCAGGGCGAGCTGGCTGCGAATCTCCGGGAGGGCCGTGAAGGCCAGCAGCGGAAGCGGGGTGTGCAGCCGGGCCAGCCGGCGCACTGTGTCACCCGAGGACGTGAACGCGACCAACGCCTTGGCGTCCAGCCGCTCGCCGATGTCGCGGGCGGCATAGGAGATCACGCCCCGCTTGGTGCGCGGGACGTGCGTCAGCGGGGGCGCGGCCGTCGAGTTCTCTTCGACCGCAGTGATGATGCGCGCCATCGTTCGCACCGCCTCCAGCGGGTACTTGCCCACCGAGGTCTCCCCCGACAGCATCACTGCGTCGGCGCCGTCCAGGACGGCGTTGGCGACGTCGGACGCCTCGGCCCGGGTGGGCCGGGAGTTCTCGATCATGGACTCGAGCATCTGGGTGGCCACGATCACCGGCTTGGCGTTCTCGCGGGCCACCTGGATGGCCCGCTTCTGGACGAGCGGAACCTCCTCGAGCGGGAGCTCCACGCCGAGGTCACCACGGGCCACCATCACGGCGTCGAAGGCGAGCACGATGGCCTCGAGGTTGTCGATCGCCTCGGGCTTCTCCAGCTTCGCGATCACCGGAACGCGACGGCCCACGCGGTCCATCACCTCGTGGACCAGTTCGACGTCGGCCGGCGAGCGGACGAACGACAGGGCCACCAGGTCCACACCGAGGCGCAGCGCGAACTCGAGGTCCTCGATGTCCTTCTCGGACAGGGCCGGTACCGAGACGTTCATGCCCGGCAGCGACACGCCTTTGTTGTTGCTGACCGGGCCGCCTTCGGTGACAGTGCACACCACGTCCTCGCCGTCGATGTGCTCGACGACCAGGGCCACCTTGCCGTCGTCGACCAGCAGCCGGTCACCGGGCTTGGCGTCCTTGGACAGGTTCTTGTAGGTGGTCGACACCCGGTCGTGGTTGCCCGCGCACTCCTCGACGGTGATCCGCACGGTCTCGCCGTTGGCCCAGTAGGTCGGACCGTCGGCGAAGCGCCCGAGGCGGATCTTGGGGCCCTGCAGGTCGGCGAGGATGCCGACGGCTCGGCCGGTGGCGTCGGACGCCTGCCGGACTCGCTTGTAGGCGGCCTCGTGGTCGGCGTAGTCGCCGTGGCTGAAATTCAAGCGGGCCACGTCCATGCCGACCTCGACGAGGGCCCTGACCGCCTCGTCTGTGCCGATGGCCGGGCCGAGGGTACAGACGATCTTGCCGCGTCTAGTCACGACGCCCCAGCATAGTCGCGCTTCACGGGCATCTCGACCGATACAGAATGCGGTGCGCGGCTGTTCACTCAGACGACCGCCAATGGCAACTGATTGGGCCGGACCGGCACCGGGAGGTCGGACTCACCCATCAGGTGGGCGTCGACGGCATGCGCGGCGGCGCGGCCTTCGGCGATCGCCCACACCACCAGGCTGGCGCCGCGGTGGGCGTCACCGCAGACGAAGATACCGGGCGCCTCGGTCTGCCAGTCCGATCCGCAACTGATGGTCCCGCGCCGGCTCAGCGTGATGCCGAGGTCGCCGAGCAACGGCATGTGCTCGACGCCTTCGAACCCGATCGCCAGCAGTGCCAGGTCGCACGGGATCTCGAAAGGCTCTCCCACCGGGGAGATGATCCGGCGTCCGTCGACCCGTTCGACTTTCACCTCGGCGATCTCCATGGCGCGCAGGTGGCCGTCGTCGTCGCCGACGAAACGCTGCACCGCAACCTGGTAGTGCACGGTGCCGCCCTCGGCGTGCGCGGGCGAGGTGCGCAGGACCAGCGGCCACGTCGGCCACGGTGACAACGAGTCGTCGCGCGCGTCGGGCGGCTGCGGGTTGTAGTCCAGCTGTGTCACCGACGCCGCACCCTGACGGTGCGCGGTGCCCAGGCAGTCCGCACCGGTGTCACCACCACCGATGATCACCACGTGCTTGTCCTTGGCCGAGAGGTGCGACGGACCGTCGCCTTCGCATTCACGGTTGGCGGGCACCAGGTGTTCCATCGCCAGGTGAACACCCTGCAGGTGGCGGCCGTCAACGTCGGTGTCGCGGCCGCGCAGTGCCCCGACCGCCAGCACGACGGCATCGAACCGGTGCCGCAACTCCTCGACGGACACGTCCACCCCGACCTCGCAGTCGGTGACGAAACGCGTTCCCTCCGCACGCATCTGGGCCAGTCGCTGGTTGAGTGAGGACTTCTCCAGCTTGTACTCCGGGATGCCGTAGCGCAGCAGGCCGCCGAGCCGGTTGTCACGCTCGTAGACGGTGACGTGGTGCCCGGCGCGGGTCAGCTGCTGGGCGGCGGCCAGGCCGGCCGGACCGGAGCCGACGATCGCGACATTCTTGCCGGTGCCGATGGCCGCGGGCTGGGCTTCGACGATGCCCAGCCGCCAGGACTCGTCGGCGATGGTGTTCTCGATGCGTTTGATCGTCACGCTGCCGCCGGTCTCGTCCTCGGCGATGGACAGCACGCACGCCGCCTCACACGGTGCGGGGCACAGCCGGCCGGTGAACTCCGGGAAGTTGTTGGTGGCGTGCAGCCTCTCACTGGCGGCTTGCCACCGGCCGCGGCGCACGAGGTCGTTCCACTCCGGGATCAGGTTGCCCAGCGGGCAGCCAGCAGTCCCGGAGTGGCAGAACGGGATTCCGCAGTCCATGCAGCGCCGGGCTTGCTGGGCCACCTCGTCTGCGCGTTGTCGGGGATCCTGACGTTCGTAGACCTCAGCCCAGTCACCGACGCGTTCGTCGACAGGACGCTTAGCGGCCTCGATCTTGGGAACCTTCAGGAAGCCGGTCGGATCAGCCACGGGTCGCCTCCATGATCGCGGTGTCCACGTCACGCCCCTCGGCCTTGGCCATCCGGGTGGCCTCGAGCACCCTCTGGTAGTCGGTGGGCATGATCTTGGTGAATTGCGCACTGCGCCTTGGCCAGTCGGAGAGCACCGAGCGGGCCAGCGTGCTGCCGGTGTAGCGGGCGTGGCGGGACACGGCGTCGTGCAGCCAGGTCAGGTCATCGGGCTCGGGGCGTTGCAACTCGACCATCGCGGCGTTGACCTTGGCCGCATCGAGACCGAGCACGTAGGCGATGCCGCCGGACATGCCCGCCGCGAAGTTGCGTCCGGTGCGGCCCAGCACCACAACCCGGCCGCCGGTCATGTACTCGCAGCCGTGGTCGCCCACACCCTCGGTGACCGCCAGGGCGCCGGAGTTTCGGGCGCAGAATCGTTCGCCCACCCGGCCGCGCAGGTACACCTCGCCGGATGTCGCTCCGTAGAGCAGGGTGTTGCCGGCGACGACGTTGTCCTCGGGCAGGAACAGCACGTCGTCGGGCGGGCGCACGATCACCCGGCCGCCCGAAAGACCTTTGCCCACATAGTCGTTGGCGTCTCCGATGAGCTCGAGGGTGATACCGGGCGGCAGGAACGCGCCCAGCGACTGGCCCGCCGATCCGGTCAGTGTGACGTGGACGGTGCCGTCCGGCAGTCCCCGTGCACCGTAGCGGCGGGTCACCTCCGCGCCCAGCAGCGTGCCCACGGTGCGGTTGACGTTGCGCACGGGCAGCTCCAGCCGGACCGGGTGGGCATCCTCGAGGGCACCCTCGGCCAGCGCGATGAGCGTGCGGTCCAGGGCCTGATCGAGTCCGTGGTCCTGGTCGCGAAGACGGCGACGCTGGGTGAGCGCACCACCGTGGGCATCGGTGGGCACCGCGAAGATCGGGCTGAGATCCAGGCCCTTGCTCTTCCAGTGCGCCAGCCCGGCGTCGGTATCGAGTATCTCGGCGTGGCCGACGGCCTCGTCGATGCTGCGGAAACCGAGTTCGGCGAGCATCTTTCGGACATCCTCGGCGATGAAGTGGAAGAAGTTCTCGACGAACTCCGGCTTGCCGTTGAACCGCTCGCGCAGTTCGGGGTTCTGGGTGGCCACACCCACCGGGCAGGTGTCGAGGTGGCAGACCCGCATCATGATGCAGCCGGCCACCACCAGCGGCGCGGTGGAGAAGCCGAACTCCTCGGCGCCGAGCAGCGCGGCGATCACCACGTCGCGGGCGGTGCGCAGGCCGCCGTCGCACTGCACGGTGATGCGATCGCGAAGTCCGTTGAGCACCAGCGTCTGCTGGGTGTCGGCCAGACCCACTTCCCACGGCGCACCGGCGTGTTTGAGGCTGGTCAGCGGAGCCGCACCGGTGCCGCCGTCGTAGCCGGAGATCAGGACGACGTCGGCGTGCGCCTTCGACACCCCGGCGGCCACCGTGCCGACTCCGACCGAACTCACCAGCTTGACGTGGATACGGGCCTGGGAGTTGGCGTTCTTGAGATCGTGGATCAGTTGCGCAAGGTCCTCGATGGAGTAGATGTCGTGGTGCGGCGGCGGCGAGATCAGGCCCACACCCGGAGTGGAGTGCCGGGTCTTGGCGATGCTGGGATAGACCTTGAACCCGGGCAGCTGCCCGCCTTCCCCCGGCTTGGCGCCCTGGGCCATCTTGATCTGGATGTCGGTGGCGTTCACCAGGTACTCGCTGGTGACCCCGAAACGGCCGGAGGCGACCTGCTTGACCGCACTGCGCCGCCGCGGATCGGACAGCCGGTCGGAGTCCTCGCCGCCCTCCCCGCTGTTGGAACGTCCGCCGATGTTGTTCATGGCGATCGCCATGGTTTCGTGGGCCTCTTTGGAGATCGAGCCGTAGCTCATCGCCCCGGTGTTGAATCGCGCGCAGATGGAGTCGACGGACTCCACCTCGTGCAGGGGAACCGGTGGACGCAGACCCTGTTTGAACGCGAACAGGCCGCGCAGCGTCCCGCCCTCGCGGGACAGCCGGTTGACCTCCTCGGAGTACTTGGCAAACACCTCGTGGCGGCCGGTTCGGGTCGAATGTTGAAGCAGGAAGACCGTTTCCGGCGTGAACAGGTGCAGCTCACCCTCGCGGCGGAACTGGTATTCGCCGCCGATCTCGAGGCGGCGGTGGACCCGCTCGGTGGGGTTCTCCGGATAGGCCCGCCGGTGGCGCTGCTTGACCTCGTCGGCCAGCACGTCTAGACCCACGCCGCCGAGCTTGCTGGCCGTGCCGGTCAGGTACTCGTCGACGACCTCCTTGCTCAGACCGATCGCCTCGAAAGCCTGTGCACCCGTGTAGGACCCGACTGTCGAGATGCCCATCTTGCTCATCACCTTCATGACGCCCTTGCCGAGCGCCTTGAGGTAGTTGCGGACCGCTGTGCCGGCGTCGATCCCGGTGAGCTCACCCTCGCGGATGAGGTCCTCGATCGACTCGAACGCCAGGTACGGGTTGACCGCTGCGGCGCCGTAGCCGATGAGCAACGCGATGTGGTGAACCTCGCGGGCGTCGCCGCTTTCCGCCACCAGCGCCACAGTGGTGCGCTTCTTGGTGCGCACCAGGTGGTGGTGCACCGCGGCGACGGCCAGCAGCGACGGGATCGGCGCCCGGGTGTGATCGGAGTCGCGGTCGGAGATCACCAGTGTGCGAGCACCTTTGGCGATCGCCTCGCAGGCACGCCAGCGAAGGTCATCGATCGCCTCGGCCAGTCCCTCACCGCCGCGCTCGACGTCGTAGACGGCGCGCAGGACAGCGGTTTTCAGCCCGGGCTGCTCGCCGTCGGCGTTGATGTGGACGATCTTGTTCAGCTCGTCGTTGTCCAGAACCGGCCAGTGCAGCAGGATCTGGCGGCAGGAGGCGGCGGTGGGCTCCAGCAGGTTCTGCTCGGGACCCATCACGCGGGCCATGGACGTGACGATCTCCTCGCGGATGGCGTCCAGCGGTGGGTTCGTCACCTGGGCGAACAACTCCACGAAGTAGTCGTAGAGCAGCTTGGAGCGTTGCGAGAGAACCGCGACGGGGGTGTCGGTTCCCATCGATCCGAGCGGCTCCTGTCCGGAGGCCGCCATCGGGGTGAGCAGGATCCGCAGATCTTCCTCGGTGTAGCCGAACGCGATCTGGCGGCGGACCACCGACTCGTGGTTGGGCTGGACGCGGCCGCGGGCCGGCAGCGTCTTGAGGTCCAGCAGGCCTGCGTGGAGCCATTCGGCGTACGGCTTCTCGGCCGCCAAGTGGCTCTTGATCTCGTCGTCGGAGATGATGCGCCCGGCTGCGGTGTCGATGAGAAACATCTTGCCGGGCTCCAGGCGGCCCTTGGCGACAACCTCGCCGGACGGGATGTCGAGCACGCCGCTCTCGCTGGCCAGGATCACCCGGTCGTCGATGGTGCGCCACCATCGTCCTGGCCGTAATCCGTTGCGGTCCAACACCGCTCCCACCACGGTGCCGTCGGTGAAGGTGACGCAGGCTGGGCCGTCCCAGGGTTCCATGAGCGAGGCGTGGTACTGGCAGAACGCCCGGCGGGCCGGGTCCAAGGTGGTGTTGTTCTCCCAGGCCTCCGGGATCATCATCATCACCGCGTGCGGAAGGCTGCGGCCACCGAGGTGGAGCAGTTCGAGCACCTGGTCGAAGGACGCCGAGTCGGAGGCCTCGGCCGTGCAGATCGGTGAGAGCCGGGTCAGATCCCCGGGGATGGTGTCGCTTGCGAGCACGGCCTCGCGGGCATGCATGCGGTTGCGGTTGCCGCGCACAGTGTTGATCTCACCGTTGTGAGCCACGAACCGGAACGGGTGGGCCAGCGGCCAGGACGGAAAGGTGTTGGTGGAGAAGCGACTGTGCACGATCACGATGGCGCTTCGGCAGCGCTCGTCCCTCAGGTCGGCGAAAAACCTCGGCAGCTGCATCGTGGTGAGCATGCCCTTGTAGGCCATGGTGCGGCTCGACAGCGACGGGAAGTAGACGTCGCGTTGCTCGGCCCGCTTGCGCGCCGGATAGACCAGTCGGTCCAGGTCGATGCCGCCGGGGCGCGCGCCGTTGCGCTCGGGGGCGGCGACGAACAGCATCGACATGTAGGGCATGCAACTCAGCGCGGTCGCGCCGACGTCGGCGCCGTCGGGATCGACCGGCACCGGGCGCCAGCCGAGGACTTCGAGGCCCTCCTCGCGGGCGATCTCCTCGACCCGGTCGGTGGCGGCCAGCCGGGTGACGGGATTCTGCGGCAGAAAGCAAATACCGGCGGCGTAGGTGTTGTCCCCGGCCGGGGTCGGCGCGGGAAGCGCGAAGTCGACGACGTCTTGCAGCAGTTCGACGGGCAACTGCAGCAGGATGCCTGCGCCGTCGCCGCTGTTGGGTTCGGCCCCGGCCGCGCCGCGATGCTCGAGGTGCTCGAGTGCCATCAGGCCGTCGGCGACGATCTGGTGTGACCGCCGTCCTTGGATGTCGGCCACCATCGCGACGCCACACGAGTCGGACTCGTGCTGCGGGTCATAGAGACCCTGCGCTTGGGGAAGTGCCGAGAACAGCATCTTCACGCTCCTCCGCGATCGATCTTGCGGCGCGAAAGGTGTTGAACGCGAGAGGTTTTCGAATTCTCGGCCTTGCCGCAGTCTGACGTGTGACGTCCGGGACTGCGCCGGCCCGATGATTCGGCGCGGCAAAGGCCGGACCGACTGCCCAGTGTATCAGCGCGAGGCGGTGGTTACCGCCCGATAAGCGTGGGCACCAGCGGGAAGCCGGGCAGGTTGCGGACAACCGTCCAGGTGACTGCCACGACGGCGATGAGGACTATCGCAGGCAGCGTGAAGGCCCGCTGGTCCTGCTTGATGCGCCAGAGCACCCACAACGCCGTGGCGGGCAGGCCGATCAGCAGGAAGATGTTGTCGACGACGGCTCCGGATAGGTTGCCGTGCAGCAGGTCGTGAGTCATGCGCAGGCCGCCGCAGGCCGGGCAGTTCCAGCCGGTAAGCAGCTTGAACGGGCAGGGCGGGAAGAGCGAGCCCGGGTTGTGCGGGTCGGCCAGGCCCACGTAGGCCAGGGCGCTGACGGCCAGCGCACCCGTGCCGAGGGCGGTGTGGCGCCGGGTGCCGTGACGGTGGGGTGCGCTAGGTGCCGTCACGCAGCGGTCGACCTTCGGGGTCACGCACCTTGTCGGTGAGGATCAGCACCGCGTCGACGATGCCCCAGATGACCGCGCCGATGCCGCAGGTGAGGAGCCCGACGACCAGCTGCGCAACGCCCAGCCCGGTGTAGCCGAGGTAGATCCGGCCGATTCCGACAATGCCGACCAGGCCGAGCAGCTGCAACAGGCCGCCGACGACCTTGGACTTCTCGGACAGCGGCTCGCCGGTCAGCGGGTGGCGGCCGTAGGGCGCTCCCGGATCCAGGTAGGCACCCGGAGCGGGGTATTGCGTCGGCGGCGGGTACTGGCCGGGCGGCGGGTAGTCGGGCGGCGGCGGGTAGTTGGGCGGGGGCGGGTAGTTGGGCGGGGGCGTGCTGCCTTCGGTGCCTCCGAACTGCGGCTCGGTCATGCGATCAGCATGCCAGAGGTCGGACCGTTCCTGGTTATTCTCGCTGTCCCCGTCGGGTGATTACTATCGCTGAGGCGACGCCGAAGATTCAGGAGGAGCACGGTGGCGCGTCTAGATTAGGCCTGGTTGCGGCCGGTCTACTCGTCGCGGCGATGACGCTGCCCACGGCTTCTCCGGCCCATGCCGCGACGGTGTTCGACGACTTCGACGGCCCGCCCGGCGCGTCGCCCGATCCGGCGAAAGTGGACCGTCATCGAGGCACTGGCTGGGACCCCGGTGTCGAGAACTACGCCACGGACAACGCCGTGCTTGACGGGCAGGGCCATCTGGCCGTCCAAGCCCGCAGGTCGCCCGCAAGTCGGGTTCGGGCTTCACCTCGGGACGCGTCCAGACCAAGGACAAGCAGAGCTTCGGCTAGGGGACGCTCATCGCGCGCATCAAACGGGTGGTGCGTCGGCGTGGACGACACTGGGCCACGCTGTCCGAGGGATTACGACGACCAGGTAAGCAGGGAAGACTTGGCGGACAACTCCGCGCGTGCCCTGCGCTCCACCAGAAGAGGGACGAATTCACGCACCGTGCTGCTGTCGAACCGCGCGTGGGCAGTGCGCACGACCTCAGTCACATCCTGGGGAGGAATGTCGGAAAACGTCGACGACAGCCGCTCTAGCACCTGATCGATCATCATCGCTTCGCTGATCTGGGCCACAAACTAAGCGTCCCCCGCGCTGACACTTCCGTCAATCTGACGTCCGTCACAATTCCAGCACCCACAATGCCGGCTTAGTCCCGTCGGATCTCGACACCCCAGAGCACCCGACGAACGGTGGCTGAAAATCCGCGGCGCTGCACCGGTTGCGGTTGCGGTCGCGATGCCACTGCGGGCTCGGGCTCAGCTTCCGACTCGGCCGGCTTTTCTCCCGGTTCGACGTCACCGACGGCCGCGGCGTCCTCACTCTCATGCGAGCCGGCCACCATCGCGGCGGCGACGATGCCGCTGCCTTTTGCGGCCGCGACCAGTTCCTCAGCAAGCTCTTCGACCGGTGACTCTTCCTCGGGCCCGGTACCGGCAGGCTTGCCGCCCAACGTCTTCGGATCTTCGCGACCCTTCGGCGCCAGCATGATGTACACCACCGCACCGATGAACACGAACGTCGACGTGAACGAGTTGATCCGGATCCCCGCGATATGGGTCGCGGTGTCGTCGCGAAGCAACTCGACCCAGAACCGGCCGATGCAATACGCCGCGACATACAGCGCGAACAACCGGCCGTGGCCGATCTTGAAGCGCCGGTCCACCCAGAGCAGGAAGACGAAAACCAGGACGTTCCAGAGCAACTCGTAGAGGAACGTCGGCTGCACCACGGCGGCAACCTGGCCGGTGGACACACCGTCGAGCGAGTGAACGTCGATCATGCCCGACGCATCGCGCCGGTAGAAGATCTCCATCCCCCACGGCAACGTCGTCTCGCGGCCGTAGAGCTCCTGGTTGAAGTAGTTTCCGAGCCGCCCGATGGCCTGCGCGAGAACAATGCCGGGCGCGATCGCGTCGCCGAAGGCGGGCAGCGGTATCCCCCTGCGCCGACAGGCAATCCATGCGCCAACGCCACCCAGCGCCACCGCGCCCCAGATACCGAGGCCACCGTCCCAGATGCGCAGGGCGGCGCCGATCCCGGCACCACCCTCGCCGAAATAGGTTCGCCAGTCGGTCATCAGGTGATAGAGCCGGCCACCGACCAACCCGAACGGAACCGCCCACAGCGCGACGTCGTAGATGACACCCCGTTCGCCACCACGAGCCTCCCAACGGCGATCACCGATCACCAGCGCGGCGATGATCCCGGCGATGATGCACAGCGCATAAGCCCGAATGGGTACGGGACCCAGGTGCCAGACACCCTGCGGCGGGCTCGGGAAATAGGCCAGGACAGTTGTCGTCACGAGGCAGCTACCTTATGTCGCACACCCACAGCCAGTTCTTCGGTCAGCGCGCGCACCGCACTCAGCCCGTCGGCGAGTGCCGACACGAGCGCAGATCCGACGATGACACCGTCGGCGTAACCCGCAATCTCGGCCGCCTGCTCACGCGAGCGAACCCCGAGGCCCACACCGACCGGGATGTCGGAGACCTCCCTGACCCGGCGCACGAGCTCCGGCGCCGCATTCGACACCACGTCGCGTGCGCCGGTGACTCCCATGATCGAGGCGGCGTAGACGAAGCCGCGTGAGGCCTCCACAGTCTTGGCCAACCGCTCCGGCGTCGAGGACGGGGCCACCAGGAAGATCCGGTCCAGACCGTGGGCGTCGGAGGCGGCGAACCACTGGTCGGCCTCGTCGGGAATCAGGTCGGGGGTGATCATGCCCAGTCCGCCGGCCGCCGCGAGGTCACGCGCCCATGCGTCAACGCCGTAGTGCAGCACCGGGTTCCAGTAGGTCATCACAACAGCACTGCCGCCCGCGCCGCTGATGGCCTCCACTGCGCGTAGGGTGTCACTGATCCGGACGCCACCCTGCAAAGCCGTTTCGGTTGCCATCGCGATCACCGGTCCGTCCATTCCCGGATCCGAGTATGGCACGCCGACTTCGATTATGTCGCAACCGGATTGGGCCATCGTCACCATGGCGTCGATCGACGTCGCAACGTCGGGATAGCCGGTGGGCAGGTAGCCGATGAGGGCAGCCCGCCCTTCGGCGTGGCACGACGCGAAGATGGGACCCAGCCGGCCGGGCCGGCTGTGCTGGACCGTCACTGGTCCCCCTTGGCCGGGCTGTCGAGCAACCCGAACCACTTCGCGGCCGTCTCCACATCCTTGTCGCCGCGGCCGGAGAGATTGATCATGATGATCGAACCGGGGCCCAACTCGGCCGCCAGCTTGACCGCACCGGCCACCGCGTGCGCCGACTCGATGGCCGGAATGATGCCCTCCAATCGGCACAGCAGACGGAAAGCGTCCATTGCTTCGACGTCGGTGATCGGCTGGTATTCGGTGCGACCGATGTCCTTGAGGAAGGCATGTTCCGGGCCGACGCCGGGATAGTCCAGGCCGGCCGAGATCGAATGCGACTCGATGGTTTGGCCGTCTTCGTTCTGCAGCAGGTAGGAGTACGAGCCTTGGAAGGCGCCCGGCGAACCTCCGGTGAAAGTTGCTGCGTGCCTGCCGGTTTCGACGCCCTCGCCGGCAGCCTCGTAGCCGATCAGGCGAACGGCGGGGTCGTCGATGAAGGCGTGGAAGATGCCGATGGCATTGGAACCGCCACCGACACAGGCGGTCACGGCATCCGGCAATCGGCCGGCCTGCGCCAGGATCTGGGTCCGCGCCTCCATCCCGATGACGCGCTGGAAGTCGCGAACCATCACCGGGAAGGGATGCGGCCCCGCCGCGGTACCGAAGCAGTAGTAGGTGTTGTCCGCATTGGTGACCCAGTCGCGGAACGCGTCGTTGATCGCGTCCTTGAGCGTCTTGGAACCGGACTTCACCGACACCACCTCGGCGCCGAGCAGTCGCATCCGTGCCACGTTGAGCGCCTGGCGTGCGGTGTCGACGGCACCCATGTAGATCACGCACTCCAGACCGAGCAGTGCGCACGCGGTGGCGGTGGCCACGCCGTGCTGGCCCGCACCGGTTTCGGCGATCACCCGGGTCTTGCCCATCTGCTTGGCCAGCAGGGCCTGGCCGAGGACGTTGTTGATCTTGTGCGAACCAGTGTGGTTGAGGTCCTCGCGCTTGAGGAAGATCCGCGCGCCGCCCGCATGCTCGCTCAGCCTGGTGGCCTCGTACAGCGGAGACGGCCGGCCGGCGTAGTGGGTCTGCAGGTTGTCGAGACGGTCCAGGAACTCCTGGTCGGCGCGGGCCTTCTCGTAGGCGGCCGTCACCTCCTCGATGACCGCCATCAGCGCCTCGGCCACGTAGCGGCCACCGAAAACACCGAAGTGGCCCCGCGCGTCGGGGTCGTGTTCGGTGGGCTCGGCAACGGCCGCACTGGTGCGCGGCACGTTCGGCGTCGACGTGTCAGCCACGACTCAGCGGGAGGGTTTCGGGCAGGACGGATGGGCTCCCGCAGTCACCAGGTCTGCCACCGCGGCGCGGGGATCACCGCTGGTGACCAGGCCCTCACCGACCAGCACCGCGTCCGCTCCCGCACCGGCGTAGGCCAGCAGGTCGGCCCGGCCGCGCACACCCGACTCGGCGACCCGGATGACGTTCGACGGCAGACCGGGAGCGATCCGCGCGAAGCAGTCCCGGTCGACTTCGAGGGTCTTGAGGTCACGCGCGTTCACGCCGATGACCTTGGCCCCGGCCAGCAGCGCGCGGTCGGCCTCCTCCTCGGTGTGAACCTCGACCAGAGCGGTCATCCCCAGCGACTCGGTGCGCTCGAACATCGACTCCAGCGCCGGCTGCTCGAGCGCCGCGACGATCAGCAGCAGCATGTCGGCGCCGTGG
This sequence comes from Candidatus Mycolicibacterium alkanivorans, assembly GCF_022760805.1. Taxonomy (NCBI): domain Bacteria; kingdom Bacillati; phylum Actinomycetota; class Actinomycetes; order Mycobacteriales; family Mycobacteriaceae; genus Mycobacterium; species Candidatus Mycolicibacterium alkanivorans. The sequence continues at coordinate 2,907,817 of NZ_JAIVFL010000001.1, forward strand.
GCTCGGGCCTCATGAATCTGGTACGGGCAGACGACGAAGTCTTTGCGGAGCAAGGGAATCTTGACGGCCGCCCGCACCGCATCGAGGTCGGCCAGCGAGCCGTGGAAGCGACGCTGCTCGGTCAGCACGCTGATCACCCGCGCCCCACCGCTCTGATAGGCGCGGGCCAGCTCTGCCGGGTCGGCGATGTTGGCGAGCTGTCCGCGTGATGGGCTGGCGCGCTTGACTTCGGCGACCACCGCGATGTCAGGTGCCCGCAGCGCGGCCAACGCATCCAGCGGTGGCGGAGCGGCCTCCGCGGCGGCTTTGACCTCGGACAGGCTCACGATTGCCTCGCGTGCGGCAACGTCAGCGCGGACTCCTTCGATGATGGAGTCGAGCACGGTTGCCGAACTCATGCCAACCGGGTCCCTTCTTGCCGTCTGGCAATCACGTTCATGTCCTTGGAAGGGTAGCCGCAGCGCGCACAGCATCCGTCACCGACCCTCGGTGTCGTGCTCGGTCGGGTCATGGCCCTCGTCGATGGCATCCCACATGCCCCGCTCGGACCCCGCGTCCCCACTTCCGGCGGCGGTGCGCCGCGCGGCCGGAGCGGCGTATCTGGCCGCAGTGTGCCGTGCCGACCCAGCCGAACGCATCAGCAGCACCGCCGCCAACAGCGCGACGACCGCAGCGGCCAGCGTCAGGCCGGCACCCAGGTGATGACGCTGACTCGCGACGAGTGACATGACCGGGACCTGGGCCAGTTCGGCCGCACGCGGCGCGATGTCGGGCATGACGAACAGGCTGACCCCGAGATAACCAAGCACGAGGCTCACCAGAGCCACCAGCACCGCGACCACCCGCAGCCCCCACCCGTGCACCGCCAGACCGGCGATCGCCGCCGCCAGCAGCAGCACCGCCATCGGGATCAGGGCGTTGGACCACGTCCCGCCGGTCAGCGTCGACGTCTTCGGCTGGCCAAGGCCGTCCGACGAGGTGACCGCCACCCACGGCAGTCGCGAAGCCACCCACAGCCCGATCGCCGCGACGACCAACAACAGCTGCCCGACGCGGATCACGGCGCGCTCAGCGTCTCGGCGGCAGCGATGGCGGTGAGAACGGCTTTGGCCTTATTGGCGGCCTCGTTGTACTCGTAGGGGCCGTTGGAGTCGGCGACCACCCCGCCACCGGCCTGCACGTAGGCGGTGCCATCACGCATGAGCGCGGTGCGGATGGCGATGGCGAAGTCGGCGTTGCCGGCGAAGTCCAGATAGCCGACCACGCCGCCGTAGAGCCCGCGCCGGGTCTTCTCGACCTCCTCGATGAGTTCCATCGCCCGCACCTTCGGCGCCCCCGACAGCGTGCCCGCCGGGAAGCAGGCCGTGACGGCATCCAGCGCGGTGCGGTGCTCGGCCAGCAGCCCGGTGACGGTGGAGACGAGATGCATGACGTGGCTGTAGCGCTCGATGTGGCTGTAGTCCTCGACGCGCACCGTGCCCGGTACACACACCCGGCCCAGATCGTTGCGGCCGAGATCGACCAGCATCAGATGCTCGGCGCGCTCCTTCTCGTCGGAGAGCAGCTCCTTCTCCAGCAGCTGGTCTTCCTCCTCGGTCTGACCGCGCCAGCGCGTCCCGGCGATCGGATGCGTTGTGGCCCAACCACCCTGGACGGTCACCAACGCCTCGGGACTGGACCCGACAATCGAAAAAGCCGTTCCCCCAGCCTCATCGGGGATGTTCAGCAGATACATGTACGGACTCGGATTGGACACCCGAAGCATCCGGTAGACATCAATGGGATCAGCTCGGGTCGTCATCTCGAATCGTTGCGAGGGCACCACCTGGAAAGCCTCGCCGGCCTCGATCTCCTTGACCAGCCGCTCCACCACCGCGCTGTACTCCTCGAGCGTGCGCTGGGAGCGGTGCTCGGGCTGGGGCCGGGAGAACGTCGCCACGGTCGAGGGCAGCGGCTGCCCCAGCGCCTCGGTCATCACGTCCAGTCGTGCGACGGCGTCGTCGTAGGCCCAGTCGACCCGCTCGTCGGTGCCGTTCCAGTTCACCGCGTTGGCGATCAACGTGATCGTGCCCTCGTGGTGGTCGACGGCGGCCAGATCGGTGGCCAGCAGGAGCAGCATCTCGGGCAGACCGAGATCGTCGACGGCAAGTTCGGGCAGGCGCTCGAGCCGGCGGACGAAGTCGTAGGCGAAGAACCCCACCAGACCGCCGGACAGCGGCGGCACACCCGCCAGCGTTGATCCCCGAGTCGCTTCGCTCCTGCCCGCCGGGAGAGCGGTGGAGAGCAGCTCGATGGTCCGGTGCAGCGCCTGCAGCGGATCGCCGCCCGTCGGTGCGTCCCTGGGTGTGTTGCCCAGCCAGACCGCCTGGCCGTCGCGCACCGTCAACGCCGACGGCGCCCCGGCCCCGATGAACGACCAGCGCGACCACGAGCGCCCGTTCTCGGCGGACTCGAGCAGGAATGTCCCGGGCCGGTTGTCGGCCAGCTTGCGGTACGCCGACAGCGGCGTCTCGCTGTCGGCAAGCACCTTGCGGGTCACCGGTACCACGCGGTGTTCGGCGGCCAGCGCCCGGAACTCGTCGCGCGTGGTGGTGACGGCGAGCGTGGAGTGCACGGCTACATCATCCCAGACCCGCTCGCGTGCTTTGACCGGCGTAGCCTGGTCACGCATGAAACGTGGTGACCGCGTAGCCGACTTCGAACTGCCCGACCAGACCGGCACCGCACGCTCACTGACGAGCCTGCTCGCCGACGGGCCGATCGTGCTGTTCTTCTATCCCGCCGCCATGACCCCGGGATGCACCAAGGAGGCCTGCCACTTCCGCGACCTGGCCGGCGAGTTCGACGCGGTGGGCGCCTCTCCGGTGGGAATCAGCACCGACGCCGTGGACAAGCAGGCCACGTTCGCCGACTCGCAGCGCTTCGACTACCCGCTGCTCTCGGACGCCGACGGCGCGGTCGCCACCGCATTCGGAGTCAAGCGCGGACTGCTGGGCAAGTTCCTGCCCGTCAAGCGCACCACGTTCGTCATCGACACCGACCGCACCGTGCTCGAGGTGATCTCCAGCGAGGTCAATATGGACACCCACGCCGACAAGGCGCTGGAGGTGCTGCGGGCGCGGAAGAAGGCCTGAGTCAGCGTCGGCCCCGCTTGGCCGGACCCGGCTTGCGGGCGACCTTCCCTGCGGCGGCGCGGGCGGCTTGCCTGGCGAGGGTCTTCTCCCGGGCGCTGAGTTTGGGTGCCTGCTGGACCTGCCCCCGCGACGAACCGGGCTTGCGACCCCGCACGATCCCGATGAACTCCTCGACGAGCTCATGCTGCGGCCCATCCGGGACAGCGAGGGCCACCGCGCAGTTGGGCGCGTCGGTGATCGGGCGGTACGTGAGGTCCTTGCGGTGGTGAAGGCGCGCCAGTGACTGCGGAACGACGAGCGCGCCCAGCCCCGCCGCGACGAGTTCCATTGCGGCTTCGGTGGTCTCGGGCCGGTGATCGACGCGGCAGCCGGGGGCGTCTGCCCAGTCGACGACATGGTCGAGCGGGACCAGCATCGGCTCGCCGTCGAGGTCGGCTGCGGTGACCTCATCGGCCGCGCTGAGAAGGTGGTCGGCCGGCACCACGACCACCGTTGCCTCCTCGTAGAGCGGGATGACCGCCAGCCCGGACGTGTCCGCCGGTAGCCGTAGCAGCGCCACGTCGACGGCACCGGCCCGCACCGCGTCGGCCGCATCCGCCGCGGCGACGGCATTCAATCTCAGCGGCACCTCGTGATGGCGCTGCGCCCAGTTCCGCGAGGAACGACGACTCAAGGCTCTGCGGGCGGAGAGGTCTACGAAAATCTAGTCACTCCGCGCCGAGAAGCTGGTCGGCGTCGAAGCAGCTGTGGTCACCGGTGTGGCAGGCCCCGCCGACCTGGTCGACTTCGAGCAGTACTGCGTCGCCGTCGCAGTCCAGCCGCACGCTGTGCACGTGCTGGGCGTGGCCCGACGTCGCGCCTTTGACCCAGTACTCGCCGCGGGAGCGGGAGTAGTAGGTGGCTTCCCGGGTGGCCAGCGTGCGGGCCAGTGCCTCGTCGTCCATCCAGGCGACCATCAGCACGGTGCCGGTGCCGCGCTCCTGGGCGATGGCCGCGAACAAGCCGTTGACGTCGCGCTTGAGCCGCGTGGCGATCTCCGGATCGAGAGTCATCTCACCACTATCCCCTCGGCCGCCATCGCCGCCTTCACCTCACCGATCGTCAGCTCGCGGAAGTGAAAGACGCTGGCCGCCAAGACTGCATCGGCTCCGGCCGCCACGGCGGGCGCGAAATCGCCGACCGCCCCGGCACCGCCGCTGGCGATCACCGGTACCGTCACCGCCTTGCGCACCGCCCGCAGCATCGTGAGGTCGAAACCCGCCTTGGTCCCGTCGGCGTCCATGGAGTTGAGCAGGATCTCCCCCACCCCCAGTTCGGCTCCGCGCGTTGCCCATTCGACCGCGTCGATCCCGGTCCCCTGCCGGCCGCCATGCGTGGTGACCTCCCAGCCCGACGGCGTCGGGGTGCCGTCGGCGGGCACCGTGCGCGCGTCGACCGACAACACGATGCACTGCGATCCGAACTGGCGGGACAGCTCGGCGAGCAGCTCGGGACGGGCGACGGCAGCGGTGTTCACCGACACCTTGTCCGCGCCGGCGCGCAACAGTGAATCGACGTCGGCGACCGAGCGCACGCCGCCGCCGACCGTCAGCGGGATGAAGACCTGCTCGGCGGTGCGGCGCACGACGTCGAGCATGGTGGCGCGGCCCGACGAGGACGCCGTGACGTCCAGGAAGCACAGCTCGTCGGCGCCCTCGGAGTCGTAGGCCGCGGCGAGTTCGACGGGGTCGCCCGCGTCGCGCAGGTTTTCGAAGTTCACTCCCTTGACCACCCGGCCGGCGTCGACGTCGAGGCAGGGAATCACGCGCACCGCGACGTCCATTACCGGTAGTCCTCCGGGGAGCCGACTCGATCCAGGATCTCCATGATGTGCTCGTGCACACCCGGGGCCGCGGCCAGAGCCGAGCGCGACGTCGCCGTCCACTGCGCACCGGACAGATCGGTGACGACGCCACCGGCCGCCCGGACCAGCGCCACCCCGGCCGCATGGTCCCAGATGTGGTCGCCGAAACTGATTGCCCCGCCGAGGATTCCAGCGCCGACATAGGCCATGTCGATGCCCGTGGCCCCGTGCATCCGAAGTTTCGAGCAGACCCGGCTGAGGTTCTCCAAGACCGCCAGCCGGTAGCGGCCCGGGAACCGGCCGCGCCAGTCGACGTTGAAGGTGCCGACGCCGATGACGCACTGCGCGATGTCACCGCGACCGATCCGCGGCTGCGCCACCCCGTTGAAGTACAGCGGCCCACCCAGGACCGCGCTGTACCGCTGATCGGTGAACGGCAGCCACGTCAGCCCTGCCACCGGTTCGCCGTCGCGCAGCAGGCCCAGCAGGATGGCCGCCATCGGTGAGCCGGCCGCGTAGTTGAACGTGCCGTCGATCGGGTCGAGCACCCAGACCAGCGGCGAATCGAGGTCAGCGCCGCCGAACTCCTCGCCGTGCACGCCAATGCCGGTGGCCGACTCCAGCGCCACGACCACCTGACGTTCGATGGCCAGGTCCACCTCGGTGGCGAAGTCGTTGCCCTTCTTCTGCACGGCCGAGTCAGCACGGTGCCCGGCGATGAAGGGTCCGGCCGCCTCGTCGAGTATCACCGCAGCCTCGGCCACTAGGGCCTCCAGGTCCGCCGACTGCAATGCCATCTCGGTTACCGGCTCACCGCTGCCAAAGCCTCCGGCAGCGTGAATCGGCCCGCGTAGAGGGCCTTCCCGACGATCGCGCCCTCCACACCGCAATCGGAGAGCGTCGCGATGGCGCGCAGGTCCTCCAGGCTGGACACCCCGCCGGAAGCGATGACGGGTGCGTCCGTGCATTCGGCGACACCCTCGAGCAGATCCAGATTGGGCCCGGTCAGGGTGCCGTCCTTGGTGACGTCGGTGACGACGAATCGCGAACAGCCCTCGCTGTCGAGGCGTTCGAGCACCTGCCAGAGGTCACCGCCGTCGGTTTCCCAGCCGCGGCCGCGCAGCCGGTGCTCGCCGTCGAGGATCTGCACGTCGAGGCCGACGGCAACCTTGTCGCCGTATTCGGCGATCGCCGCCGCGCACCACTGCGGATTCTCCAGCGCGGCCGTGCCGATGTTGACCCGGGCGCAGCCGGTGGCCAGGGCAGCCTTGAGCGAGTCGTCGTCGCGGATCCCGCCGGACAGTTCGACTTTGACATCCAGCGCGCCGACGACCTCGGCCAGCAGCTCGCGGTTGGAACCGCGGCCGAACGCGGCATCCAGATCGACCAGGTGGATCCACTCGGCACCGTCACGCTGCCAGGTCATGGCGGCGTCCAGCGCCGAGCCGTATTCGGTCTCGCTGCCGGCCTTGCCCTGGACCAGACGCACCGCCCGGCCCTCGACCACGTCGACGGCGGGAAGAAGAATCAGCGCCACTCTTACAGCCCCTCAACCCAATTCGCGAGCAGCGCCGCCCCGGCGTCGCCACTCTTCTCCGGATGAAATTGTGTCGCCGACAGCGGACCGTCCTCGACGGCGGCCAGGAACCGCACGTGATGGGTGGCCCAGGTCAGCAGCGCATCGGGTGCGCCCTCCCACTTCAGTGCCGCGTAGGAGTGCACGAAATAGAACCGGGTGCCGGCATCGAGACCCTTGAACAGCAGGCTTCCCGGCGCGGCCTCGACGACGTTCCAGCCCATGTGCGGGATGACTGGTGCGTCGAGTCGTGTGACGGACCCGGGCCACTGCCCGCAGCCCACCGACTCCACCCCGAACTCCACGCCACGGGCGAACAGGATCTGCATGCCCACGCACACGCCGAGCACCGGCCGTCCGGTGGCGACCCGGTCGGCGATGATGCGGTCGCCGCCGATCCCCCGCAAGCCCGTCATACACGCCTCGAACGCCCCGACGCCGGGTACCACGAGTCCGTCGGCGTTCGCCGCACGCTGCGGGTCCGCGGTGACCTCGACCTCGGCGCCGACGCGTTCCAGCGCCCGCTGCGCCGAGCGCAGGTTGCCCGAACCGTAGTCCAGGACAACAACGGATTTGTTTGTCACAGGGCGCCTTTGGTGGATGGCACACCGGCCACCCGGGGATCGGGTTCGACAGCCTGCCGCAGCGCACGGGCCACCGCCTTGTACTGCGCCTCGGTGATGTGGTGCGGGTCGCGGCCGTAGAGGGTGCGCACATGCAGCGCGATGCGGGCGTTGAAGGCGATCGACTCGAAGACGTGGCGGTTGACCACGGTGTGGTAAGGCACGGCCGACCCGGCGATGGTGAATTCGACCATGAACTCGGGCTCCCCGGTGTGCACGAAGTACGGCCGGCCGGACAGGTCGACGGCGGCGTGCGCCAAGGCCTCGTCCATCGGGATGAACGCGTCACCGAAGCGGCGGATGCCCTTCTTGTCACCGAGCGCCTGGCCCAGTGCGGTGCCCAGCACGATCGCGGTGTCCTCGATGGTGTGGTGGCCCTCGATGTCGACGTCACCGCGGGCGGTGACGGTCATGTCGAAGCTGGCGTGGGTGCCCAACGCGGTCAGCATGTGGTCGAAGAACGGAACGCCGGTGTCCACGCGGACGTCGCCGGCGCCGTCGAGGTCGAGCTCGACGACGATGTCGGACTCTTGGGTCTTGCGCTCGACCCGCGCTCTGCGGGTCGAGGTCGCCACGGCGGTCATGGTGCTCCTAGCGGCTCAGCCAGTTCGGTGGCGGCCAGCCGTGCGCTCGCGGACAGGAATGCGTCGTTCTCCTCGGCCAAACCCATCGTGGTGCGCAGGTATCCGGGTATGCCGACGTCGCGGATGAGGATGCCGTTGTCGAGATAGTGCTGCCAGGCCGTCGCGGTGTCGGCGAACTCACCGAACAGGACGAAGTTCGCATCGCTCGGGATCACCCGGTAACCGAGTTCGGTCAGGGCGGCGCTGACACGTTCTCGCTCGGCGATCAGTGCGGCGACACTGCCCAGAGTGTCGTCGGCGTGCCGCAGGGCCGCCCGGGCGGCGGCCTGGGTGACCACCGACAGGTGATAGGGCAGCCGGACCAGCAGGACGGCGTCGACGATAGCCGGCGCGGCGACCAGGTAACCGAGCCGGCCGCCGGCGAATGCGAACGCCTTGCTCATCGTGCGGGTGACGATCAGCCGGGTGGGGTACTCGTCGATCAGCGCGATGGCGCTGGGCTGGCTGGAGAACTCGCCGTAAGCCTCGTCGACGATCAGGATCCCGTGCGTCATGGCGTCGAGCAGCATGCGCAGGTCCAGAAGTGGGATGCTCTGTCCCGACGGGTTGTTCGGGCTCGCGACGAACACCACGTCGGGCTCGCGATCGACGATCGCGGCCACTGCGGTGGCGACGTCGAGGCTGAAATCGGCAGCGCGCGCCGACTCGATCCACTCGGTCTGGGTGCCGTTCGAGATGATCGGGTGCATCGAGTACGACGGCACGAACCCGATCGCGCTGCGACCAGGGCCGCCGAACGCCTGCAGCAGCTGCTGCAGGATCTCGTTGGATCCGTTTGCCGCCCAGACGTTTTCGGTGCCCACCTCGACCCCGGTCTGCGTGCGCAGATAGGCGGCCAGGTCGCGGCGCAGGTCGACCGCGTCACGGTCGGGATATCGGTGCAGGTCGGCGGCGGCTTCCTCCACCGAGCGTGCCACGTCATCGATCAGGGCCCGGCTCGGCGGATGCGGGTTCTCATTGGTGTTCAGCCGCACCGGAACGTCGAGTTGCGGTGCCCCATAAGGGGATTTGCCGCGCAGGTCGTCGCGCAGCGGCAGGTCTGCCAAGGTCACCTTGCTGCCCGGAATCATCGCTCGAACCTCCGGCGCACCGCTTCCCCGTGGGAGGGCAGGTCCTCGGCCTTGGCCAGCGTGATCACATGTCCCGAAACGTCTTTCAGGGCCGCCTCGGTGTAGTCGACCACGTGGATGCCACGCAGGAACGTCTGCACCGACAGGCCGCTGGAGTGCCGCGCGCACCCGGCGGTGGGCAGCACGTGGTTGGACCCGGCGCAGTAGTCGCCCAGGCTGACCGGCGACCATGGCCCGACGAAGATCGCGCCGGCGGCCTTGATCCGCCCGGCCACCTCGTTGGCCTCCACGGTCTGGATCTCCAGGTGCTCGGCGGCATACGCGTTGACCACCCGCACGCCGGTGTCGAGGTCATCGACCAGCACGATCGCCGACTGCTCACCGGAGAGCGCCTCGATGACCCGCTCGCGGTGCACGGTGGTCTCGAGCTGGGCGGCCAGCTCGGCGTCGGTGGCGTCGGCCAGCGCGACGCTGTTTGTGACCAGGACGCTGGCGGCCATCACGTCGTGCTCGGCCTGGCTGATCATGTCGGCGGCCACGTGCGCCGGGTTGGCGGTGTGGTCGGCAAGGATCGCGATCTCGGTGGGCCCCGCCTCGGCGTCGATGCCGACCTGCGAGCGGCAGATCCGCTTGGCCGCGGTGACATAGATGTTGCCCGGGCCCGTGATCATGTCCACCGGTGCAAGCTCCGCCCCGTCGGAATCGGTGCCGCCGTAGGCCAGCAGCGCCACCGCCTGCGCGCCACCGACCGCCCACACCTCGTCGACGCCGAGCAGGCGGGCGGCGGCCAGGATCGTCGGATGCGGCAAGCCGCGAAACTGGGCTTGCGGCGGGCTGGCCACTACCAGCGATTCGACACCCGCGGCCTGGGCGGGAACGACGTTCATGACCACGCTGGACGGGTAGACGGCATTGCCGCCCGGAACGTAGAGGCCGACGCGCTCGACCGGAACCCAGCGTTCGGTCACCGCGGCGCCGGAGTCGAACAGCGTCGTGGTGTCGGTGCGCCGCTGATCGGCGTGTACCGCGCGGGTGCGGTCGATGGCCACCTCGAGGGCGGTGCGCACCGCGGGATCAAGGGCGGCAAGCGCGGCGTCTAGGTCGGCGGCCGGGACCCGGACCGCGCCGGGACGCACCCCGTCGAACTTCTGCCCGTACTCCAGCGCCGCGACCGCGCCCCGCTCGACGACGTCCTGCACGATCGGGCGCACCGTGGGCACCACCGCATCGACGTCCACCCCGCCGCGCGGCAACGCCGAGCGCAACTGGGCAGCCGTCATGGTGCGGCCGCGCAGATCGATCCGGGACATCGCGAAGCTGGTCATCAACACAATTGTCCCGTATCGGTGCATCCGAATGAAAATCGATTGGGTAGCGGCGCCGGCCGGACGGCAGCAGACTCTGCTCAACCGGACGTTCTCCGGTGGTACCGGCGGGCACCGACGACCCCACCCCGCCGCGCGTCACCCGCACCCAGTTGCCTGAGCCGCTTACAGATCCAGGCCCACGTCGAGCACCCTCACCGAGTGCGTGAGCGCACCCACCGCCAGGTAGTCAACCCCGGTGCCCGCGTACTCCGCGGCGCTCTCCAGGCTCAGTCCTCCGGAGGACTCCAGCAGCACGGCAGGGGCGCGGGAGTCGCGGCGCTGCACGGCGATCTGGGTCTGCCAGGCCGGGAAGTTGTCCAGCAGGATCAGTTGCACGTCCTCGCCCAGCACCTCGTCGAGTTGCTCGAGGGTGTCGACCTCCACCTCGCACGACAGGTCGGGCGCGGCGACCCGCACGGACCGCAGCGCCGCCAGCACCGATCCGGCCGCCGCCACGTGATTGTCCTTGATCAGCGCCGCATCTCCGAGGCCCATCCGGTGGTTGACCCCGCCGCCGACCCGCACGGCGTACTTCTGCAGCGCGCGCAGTCCCGGCAGCGTCTTGCGGGTGTCGCGGATCTTGGCGTTGGTCCCGGCGACGGCATCCACCCAGGCCGCCGTCGCGGTAGCGATACCGGACAGGTGGCACACCAGGTTCAGCAGCGTGCGCTCGGCGGTCAACAGTCCGCGGGTGGGTGCCTCGACTCGCAGCAGCACCCCGCCGGCGTCCAGTCGCGTGCCGTCCTCGACGCGCTCGACAACCCGGTAGCCGAGGTCACCGAGCACCTCGTCGAGGACCATCAGGGCGACGTCGACTCCGGCAACCACGCCGGGTTCGCGGGTGACCAGGGCGGCCACCGTGGTGGCGTCCTCGGGCACGGTGGCCAGCGTCGTGACGTCGGGGCCGTAGCGCAGGTCCTCGTCCAGGCCGCGGCGGATCGTGACGAGCGCCTCGGCGCGCTCCTCGTCGGTCAGCTTCATGGCAGGCAGGCGGCGGCGGGCTCGGCGTGCACCGTGCGACTGAAGGCCTGAGTGGGGTCGGTCTGCGGATAGTCGCTGCGGTGATGGCAGCCTCGGGTCTCGGTGCGGGCCCGGGCCGCCTCGTCGACCACCCGCGCGGTAGCGGTCAGCGCAGCATCCTCGAAGTCGGCACGGCTGCTCATCGGGCGCTGCGCCGCCGTCTCGAGGACCGCGGCGAGACTGTCCAATCCTGAGGCGTCTCGCATGACCGACGCCCACTGCGTCATCGCGCTCTGCAGAACCCGGCGGTCAAGCGTATCCCGTTGTACCGGAAGTGCTTTCGCCATCGGAACCCCGGCCGACCGGGCGTGCTCGGCAGCGTCGCGTCCGGCGCGGCCGCCGACGACGAGGCCCTCCAGCAGACTGTTGGAGGCCAGCCGGTTGGCGCCGTGCATCCCGGTGCGGGCCACCTCGCCGGCCGCGAACAAACCAGGCAGTTCAGTACGCCCGTACACATCGGTGCGGACCCCGCCGCAGCTGTAGTGGGCGCCGGGCACCACTGGGATGGGCTGGGTAGTCGGGTCGATCCCGGCGACGTGGCAGGCCGCGGTGACCGTCGGGAAGCGCTGCTCGAAGCGCTCGACGGAGCGTGCGTCCAGATACACGCACTCGTCGCCGGTCTCGCGCAACCGGGCCTCGATGGCCGCCGCGACGACATCGCGGGGGGCGAGATCCGCCATCGGGTGCACACCGTCGGTCACCGAATCCCCGCGGGCATCGCGCAGCACCGCGCCTTCGCCGCGTAAAGCCTCGGTGATCAGCGGCCGGCGGCCGGCGGCGCCGCGGTCGAACAGCATCGTCGGGTGGAACTGGACGAACTCGATGTCGCTGACGCCGACACCGGCCCACAGCGCCAGCGCTATTCCGTCGCCGGTCGACCCCTCGGGGTTGGTGGTGGCGCTGTAGAGGTGCCCCAGACCGCCGGTGGCCAGGATCACCGACGGCGCATGCACCACGCCGAGGCCGTCGGCGTTGCGGACCAGCACACCGTTGACCGCCGAGCCATCGTGCAGGATCTCCAGCGCGACGTGGTTGCGGCGGATCCCGAGCATGGCGGCGGCGTGGTCGAGGGCACGCTGAACCTCCGCCCCGGTGGCGTCACCCCCGGCGTGGATGATGCGGCGGATCGAGTGGCCACCCTCGCGGGTCAGCGCCCACTGCCCGGGCGCGCTCTCGTCGAACCGGGCACCGTCGGCGACCAGATCGGCCACCGCGCGGTATCCGTCGGCGACGATGGACCGCACCGCCTCGGGATCGCAGAGTCCCGCGCCGGCCGCCAAGGTGTCGCGCACGTGAGCGTCCACGGAGTCCTCGGTGTGCGGCAGCACCACCGCGATTCCGCCCTGGGCGTGAAATGTCGCCGTTTCGGCGGCCTTGCTCAGAATGACTGTGCGGCTGCCCTTTCGATGTGCCGCCAGGGCAGCTGCGAGCCCGGCCACACCGGTACCGATGACCACGACGTCGGCGCGCTGCTGCCAGGCCACGACACCGTCACCGCCGCACCCGGCGCGGCGGGTCATTCCCCGCCGCCCGGCTGGCCGATCTCGATCATCCGTTGCACGCTCGCACGGGCACGCCTGCCGGTGTCCGGGTCGACGTCGACTTCGTCGGCACCCTCGACGAGGCACCGCAGCAGCGCGGCCGGCGTGATCATCTTCATGTACTTGCACGACGCCCGGTCATTGACCGCCCGGAAGTCGATTCCCGGTGCGGCGCGGCGCAACTGGTGCAACATGCCGACCTCGGTGGCCACCAGCACCTGCTTGGCGTGCGAGGCCTTCGCCGCATCAAGCATGCCGCCGGTGGACAGGATCTTCACCCGGTCGGCCGGGAAGGCGCCCTCACCGGCTAGGTACAACGCCGAAGTGGCGCAACCGCATTCGGGGTGGACGAACAGTTCGGCATCCGGATGGGCGCGGGCCTGCTCGGCCAGCTCGTCACCGTTGATTCCGGCGTGCACGTGGCATTCGCCGGCCCAGATGTGCATGGTCTCCCGGCCGGTCATGCGCCGGACGTGGGCGCCCAGGAACTGGTCCGGGCAGAACAGCACCTCGCGGTCGGCGGGAATGGAGGCCACCACGTCGACGGCGTTGGACGAGGTACAGCAGATGTCGGTCAGCGCCTTCACCGCGGCGGTGGTGTTGACGTAGGACACCACCACGGCGTCGGGATACTCGTCCTTCCAGGCCTGCAACTCCTCGGCGGTGATGGAGTCGGCCAGCGAGCAACCGGCGCGCTGGTCGGGGATCAGCACCGTCTTATCCGGGCTGAGGATCTTGGCGGTCTCGGCCATGAAGTGCACACCGCAGAACACGATGGTGTCCTCGGCTGCATCGGCGGCGATCCGCGACAAGGCCAGCGAGTCGCCGACGTGATCGGCGACGTCCTGGATGGCCGGCAGCTGGTAGTTGTGCGCCAGGATGGTCGCGCCACGCAAGGTGGCCAGCCGGCGGACCTCAGCGGCCCACTCCTCGTCGCCGATCACTCCGGTGAAGCCACCGGGAGTGTCGGTGATCCGGTCGGCCAGACCGGTGACAACGCCAACCCCTACAGCACTCGCACGGTCCAAGACGGTCATCGCCGCCTCCTGTTCTGGTCTTCGAGGTTTTCGACTTATAATCGAAAACGTGGCTCATACTAGCACTGAACACGAGGTGCTCGCCGTCGTATTCCAGGTTGGTGACGTCACCTCCCGGAAACCCACCCTCAACGTGCTGTTATGGCAGCGGGCGCTGGACCCCGAACGCGGCAAGTGGTCGTTGCCCGGCGGCCGGTTGCGGGCCGACGAGGACCTGACCAGTTCGGTGCGCCGACAGCTCGCCGAGAAGGTCGACCTGCGCGAGATCGCCCACCTGGAACAACTCGCCGTCTTCTCCGATCCACAGCGTGTTCCCGGGGTGCGCACGATCGCCTCGACGTTCCTGGGGCTGGTGCCCTGCCCCGCACGCCCCGAGCTGCCGCCGGACACCCGGTGGCACCCAGTCAATGCGCTGCCGCCGATGGCGTTCGACCACGGCCCCATGGTGGCCTACGCCCAGGCCAGGCTGGTCGCCAAATTGTCCTACACCAACATCGGATTCGCCTTGGCGCCACAGGAATTCGCACTTTCGACGCTGCGTGACATCTACGGCGGCGCGCTGGGCTACCAGGTCGACGCGACCAACTTGCAGCGGGTGCTGGGGCGGCGCGGAGTCATCACCCCGACCGGGACCACCGCCCACTCCGGCCGCAGCGGCGGCCGACCGGCCGCCCTCTACCGCTTCACCGACACCCGGCTTCGGGTCACCGACGAATTTGCTGCATTGCGCCCGCCCGGGTGAGTCGACTGGATTCTTAGCCCCTTCTTAAGGTAAGAAGGGTAGCGATGACTCTTGCTGCCGGGACTGTCGGTCCCGAATGGATCGGCCGCGCCCCGCACGAAGAGATCGAACGGGGATGCCGTCCCGTGCTGCCCAGCGACGACCCATTCTACCAGCCGCCGGCCGGCTTCGAACATGCCAAACCGGGCACGGTGCTGCGCTCACGCGACGTCGAACTGGGCTTCCTCGGGCTGATCCCGCAGCGCGTCAACGCCACCCAGCTGCTCTACCGCAGCACGGACATGAACGGCGACCCGCAGGCCACCGTCACGACCGTGTTGGTGCCGGCCGGCCACGCACCCGAGCACGTCCGGCACGTGGTGTCCTACCAGTGCGCCATCGACGCGGTGTCCTCCCGCTGCTTCCCGTCCTACGCGATGCGCAGGCGGGCCAAAGCCGTCGGATCGCTGGCCCAGCTGGAGTACCTGCTGATGGCCGCCGCACTGGCCGAGGGATGGGTGGTCTCCGTCCCCGACCACGAAGGACCCGACGGCATCTGGGGCGCGCCCCACGAACCGGGTTACCACGTCCTGGACGGACTGCGCGCGACGCTCGACTTCGAACGGTTCGGCCTGGCCAAAGACAGCCGGGTCGGCCTGTGGGGTTATTCGGGCGGCGGGCTGGCCAGTGCCTGGGCCGCCGAGGTGCGCGCCGACTACGCCCCTGAACTCAACATCGTCGGCGCGGTGCTCGGCTCACCGGTGGGCGATCTGGGCAACACCTTCTGCCGGCTCAACGGCTCACGCCTGGCCGCACTGCCCGCACTGGTGGTCGCCGCGCTGGCCAAGACCTTCCCCGACCTCAACCGGGTGATCGAGGAGCACGCCACCGATGAGGGGCGCGCACTGCTGGCGCGCCTGGAGCACATGACCACCCTCGAGGCCGTCATCCGGCTGTTCAAGACCGACATGGACAACCTTGTCCACCCGCCGCTCGAGCAGGTGCTGTCCATGCCCGAGGTGCAGGACGTGTTCGACCGCATCAAGCTGGGCGCAACGGCGCCGTCGCTGCCGGTGCTGATCGTGCAGGCGGTACACGACTCGGTGATCGCCGTCGACGACATCGACGAGCTGGCGCACAGCTACCACGCGGGCGGCGCGCAGGTGACCTACCACCGCGACTTGTTCAGCGAGCACATGCTGCTGCACCCGATGTCGGCGCCTATGACGTTGCGCTGGCTCACCGACCGCTTCGCCGCGCGGCCGCTCGACGCGCACATCGTTCGCACGCACTGGCCGACGCTGCTCAACCCGATGACCTATGCCGGCATGTGGCGCCTGGGCGCAATCGTCGCCCGCGTGGTCTCAGGCGGCCGGGTGGGGTTCCGGCCGCTGTAGCAGCGGCGGACGTTCCTCGGGCCCCGCGCCGAGGTCGTCGCGCGGTGTCGCGACGGCCATCAACGCATACACCAGCGCCGCGACGGCAGCGGGAAACAGCAGCGTCGTGACGACCTGCAGCGGACCGTGCGCGAAGAACACCGGCGGGGCCTCGGCGAAGTAGAAGACCCGGTTCTGCGGAGTGACGGGCGCGGTCTCGAACGGGACCGTGCCGTAACGCCGATGCACCAGGACCGCGCCGACACCCGCGGCGACTGCCGCGGCCGCTACCGAACCGAGCCACAGCGCGGTGGCCATGACCGGCCCCCGGAGAGCGC
Source organism: Candidatus Mycolicibacterium alkanivorans (assembly GCF_022760805.1). Lineage (NCBI taxonomy): Bacteria > Bacillati > Actinomycetota > Actinomycetes > Mycobacteriales > Mycobacteriaceae > Mycobacterium > Candidatus Mycolicibacterium alkanivorans. The sequence continues at coordinate 2,924,107 of NZ_JAIVFL010000001.1, forward strand.
GCCACTGCCACACCAGGACCGCGGCGACCACCGCCACCGGGACCAGCATGCCGATGAGCATCGCCGCGGCGACGAAGAGATGATCGGACTCGCTGCCCAGATAGGTCTGCACCCGCTCACCGGAGCGGGTGAGCGCGACCACGCCGTGCGCGGGCGGTGCCAGCCACGCCCACAGCGCACCCACCAGCGCCCCCGACAGGGCGAGGCCGACGACGACGATGACGGCCGCGGATCGCCGGGAGAACCGCGGGCGCAGTCGTGGCTGATGCTCTTCGCCCGAGAGGCTCATCGCAGCCCGATGCTCTTCGCCCGAGAGGCTCATCGCAGCCCGATGCTCTTCGCCCGAGAGGCTCATCGCAGCCCGATGCTCTTCGCCCGAGAGGCTCATCGCTGCATCTCCAGATCCTTGGAGTCCACCCGACCGTGCCGCGAGCATTCCGCCCACCAGCCGTCTGGGCGGACCTGCACCACCATGCGACGACCGCATTCGGCACAGAACCGGGGCGGCTCGAGGCCGAGTTGCGCCGCGTTGGGCACTGCACTGCCGACGGTGGCGCCGGTGTACACGTTGTAGACGCCGGCACCGACGGGCGCGGGCAGTTCGTGAACCATCACCTGCTTTTCTACCGGCTGCCTACAGGCTTGCGTTGAGCGCCTTGATCGGCATCTGCAGATCGTCGAGCAATTCCAGGTCCGATTCGGCGGGCCGGCCCAGCGTGGTCAGGTAGTTGCCGACAATCACGGCATTGATCCCGCCCAGGATGCCCTGCTTGGCGCCGAGGTCACCGAGGGTGATCTCGCGGCCGCCGGCGAACCGCAGCATCGTGCGCGGCAGCGCCAGCCGGAATGCCGCGACGGCTTTCAGCGCCTCGGCGGCCGGCATGACCTCGAGGTCACCGAACGGCGTTCCGGGACGCGGGTTGAGGAAGTTCAGCGGCACCTCGTGCGGATCGAGGGCGGCGAGGTTGGCGGCGAACTCGGCGCGCTGCTCGAGCGTCTCGCCCATGCCGAGGATTCCGCCGCAGCACACCTCCATGCCTGCCTCACGCACCATCTGCAGGGTCGCCCAGCGCTCCTCCCAGGTGTGGGTGGTCACCACGTTGGGAAAGAACGACTTCGCCGTCTCCAGGTTGTGGTTGTAGCGGTGCACGCCCATCTCGGCGAGCCGGTCGACCTGCTCGGAGTTCAGCATGCCCAGCGAGCAGGCGACGTGAATGTCGACCTCATTGCGGATCGCCTCGATGCCCGCGGCGACCTGGGCCATCAGCCGCTCGTCGGGACCGCGGACGGCCGCCACGATGCAGAACTCGGTGGCACCGGTCTTGGCGGTCTGCTTGGCGGCCTCGACCAGGCTGGGAATGTCGAGCCAGGCGCTGCGCACCGGCGAGGAAAACAGGCCGGACTGCGAGCAGAAGTGGCAGTCCTCCGGGCAACCACCGGTTTTCAGGCTGATGATGCCCTCGACCTCGACCTCGGGACCGCACCAGCGCATGCGCACCTCGTGGGCCAGCGCCAGCAGCTCCTCGAGCCGGTCGTCGGGCAGTTGAAGCACGTCGAGCACCTGCTGGTGACTCAGGCCTTCGCCGCGCTCGAGCACCTGCTCACGAGCCGATGCCAACACGTCCACAGCTGCCTGCGTCACCGGCGCTCCTCCTGCATGTCGACCAACTTGAACACCGTTCAGGCTAGGCTAACGGTGTGCAGCTGCACAAACACGACGTGGTGGCCAAGGCGGCGTCGATCCTGGACAACTACGGGATCGCCGACCTGACCATGCGCCGGCTCGCCCGCGAACTCGACGTGACACCCGGCGCGCTGTACTGGCACTTCGCCAGCAAGCAGGAACTGCTCGGTGCGGTAGCCGACCACGTGCTAGCGCCAGCGTGTGCGGATCAGCCGGCCGCCGGCTGGCGCCACCGCATCGAGATCGTTTGCCGAGCCCTGCGCGACGCGCTGCTGTCCCACACTGACGGCGCGGAACTGGTGTCGGCCAGCGTGGCGGCGGGACGGTCCGAGGCGATGGCCCTGATCCTGTCGCAGCTGGGTGCGGCGGCCGTGGAAGCTGGCATGGACCCCGGCCAGGCCGCGCTCGCCGCGCGGTCGATCGTCTACTACGTGCTGGGCTTCACCGCCGACGAACAGTCCCGGCTGCAATGGGACGCCGCCGGCGTGGACGTGCCGGAGCCGTCGCCGACCGAGAACCCCTCCACCCGGTTCGCGTTCGGACTGCAACTGCTGACCTACGGAATCGGCGCCGAGATCGACGCCGGCGCGCGACTCAGATAATCGGGAATTCCCGCCCGCTGTCGCCGTCCCACCGGCGCAGGCCGACCACGTTCGCGCCGATGTCGCCCGACAGCTCGTCGATCACCGCCAGCGCCTCGCCCACCTGCTCCGGGGTGAACTGCCGCCCGAGTGTGGCGTGCGGCGTCCAGTGTCCGGGCGCGCTGTGCGCAAACGGTTCCTGCGTCGTGTGGGGCAGGCAGCGCCGGTAGACCTCGCGGTGTAGGTCCAGCAGGTCGACGGAGGCCACGATGAGCCGCGCCAGCGTCAGCCTTCCACCGCCGAAGATCAGCGGTGCGCCGACCACCACCGGCAGCGGGAACCGTTGTCGAAGCGGCGCCAGTTCGTCGTCGACGGCCGGCTCGATGCGATCGGCGGCCAGCAGGGTGATGTGCGGGCGGTTGGTGGCCGACCTCACCCGCAACTGGCTGGGCAGGCCCGCATCGACGAGCCGGTGCCAAACCGTGCGGATCGCCGCATCGCCGTGGCCGTCGAGGAGCAGCTCGATCGAGTGGGCCATCCGGACTACAGGCCGGCGACCCAGTCCGGGTCGAATGCCCGGGCGCTCAGTGCCGCGAAGTCGACCGGCGAGACACCTGCCACCCCGGCCGGCAGCGCAGCGCGCACCGGCGCGTGACGGGCCAATCCGTCGCGGTTAGACATCTCCGCCGCACCCGGCTGCGCCGGCCAGGAACCGATGACCAACCCCGCGCATGAAAGCCCTTTGGCGGCAAGGGCTTCCAAGGTAAGCGCGGTGTGGTTGAGCGTACCGAGTCCCGCTTCGGCGACGATGAGCATCGGCGCGCCGAGTTCGACGGCGAGGTCGCGCAGCGTGACACCGTCGGCGGCGAGTTCCACCAGCAGCCCGCCGGCACCCTCGACCAGGGTGAGCCCACCCGCCGTGTCGGCGGCGCGGATCGCGGCCAGCAGATCGGGCCCGGTCGGCAGCGGCAGACCGGCCTCTTCGGACGCGGCGACCGGCGCCAGCGGCTGGGGGTAGCGGGCGACCCCGACCAGTGCGGTGACCCCGGACAGCCGGCCGATCTCGGCGAGGTCGTCATCACCGTCGGCTGTTCCGGTCTGTACCGGTTTACAGACCGCGACCGCCCGGCCGGCGAGGCGGGCGTGGCACGCCAGGGCGGCCGTGGCGACGGTCTTGCCGACGCCGGTGTTGGTGCCGGTGACGACGACGACGCTCATGGCCGGTCAGCTCCCAGCACCGAGGTGAACACCCGGCGGGCGAGGTCCATCTCGTCGTCGGTCAGGGATGCGCGCGCGGTCAGCCGCAGCCGGGAGGTCCCCGTCGGGACCGTCGGCGGCCGGAAGCAGCCGACCCGCACACCGGCGTCCAGGCAGGCCGCGGCGGCGGCGACCGCGACCTCGGGATCGCCGAGGACCACCGACACCACGGCCGACTCGGGAACGTCCGGCACACCGCACATCGCGGCCAGCTCCCGGGCGCGGCTGATCACGGCCTCGGCGCGCCACGGCTCAGCGGTCAGCACGTCCAGCGCGGCGATCGCGGCACCGGCGGCGGCTGGGGTCAGGCCGGTGTCGAAGATGAACGTCCGCGCCGAATCGATCAGGTGATCGCGCACCGCGGCCGGGCCGAGCACCACACCGCCCTGGCTGCCCAGGGACTTCGACAGGGTGGTGGTCACGACGATGTCCGGCGCACCCGCCAGTCCCGCCTCGTGCAGCAGGCCGCGTCCGCCGACGCCGCGTACACCCAGGCCGTGAGCCTCGTCGACCAGCAGCAGCGCGCGATGCCGGCGGCAGACCTCGTGCAGCTGCCGCAGCGGAGCCAGCGCGCCGTCGGTGCTGAACACCGAGTCGGTGACGACCAGCGCCCGCTCCTCGGTGCGGCCCGCCAGCGCCGCCTCGACGGCGTCGACGTCGTTGTGCGGGGTGACGACCACGCGGGCCCGGGACAGCCGGCAGCCGTCCACCAGCGAGGCGTGCGACAGTGCGTCGGAGACCAGCAGCGACCCCGGACCCGACAGCGCCGCCACCGCACCGAGATTGGCGGTGTAGCCCGAGGAGAACACCAGGCCGGTCTCCGCGCCGACGAAGTCGGCCAGCACAGACTCGAACTGCTCGTGCAGTTCGGTGTTGCCGGTGACCAGTCGCGAACCGGTGGAGCCCGCACCCCAGGTGCGAAGCGCAGTCACTGCCCCCTCGATCACGGCCGGGTGCCGCGACAGGCCCAGATAGTCGTTGGAGGCCAGATCGAGGTCGGTGCCCACCGCGGGTCGCGCGCGCAGCGAGCGGCGCAGGCCGGCCTGCCGGCGCTGCCGCTCGACGGCGTCGAGCCAGGCCAGCGGTGAAAGACCTGCGCGGGTCACGGGGCTCCTCAGGTGGACTTGAACACCGTTCAGGTTAGTGCACCGGCGACCGCGACCATCGCCGAGGTGATCTGGGCGATCTCGTCCGGCGTGCAGATGAACGGCGGCATCGCATAGATGAGGTTGCGGAACGGCCGCAGCCAGACACCGTTGTCCAGGGCGACCGGGGTGGCAATCCGGAGGTCGACGGGCTCGCGGGTCTCGATGACGCCGATCGCCCCGAACACCCGGACGTCGGTGACTCCGGGAAGTGCCCGAGCGGGCTCCAGACCCTCGGCGAGCCCGGCGGCGATCTCGGCCACCCGGGCGCGCCAGTCCTGGGCCAGCAGCAGCTCCACCGAGGCCACCGACACCGCGCACGCCAGGGCGTTGGCCATGAACGTGGGCCCGTGCATCAACGCGCCCGCCTCGCTGCCGCTGATGGCGCGAGCGATCTCGAGTGTGCACAGCGTTGCCGCCAGGGTGACGTACCCGCCGGTGAGCGCCTTGCCGACGCACATGATGTCCGGGCTGACCCCGGCGTGGTCGGCGGCGAACATCTCGCCGGTGCGGCCGAATCCCGTGGCGATCTCGTCGAAGACCAGGAGCACGTTGTTGCGGTCGCACACCGCGCGTAGATCGGTCAGGTAGCGCGGATCGTGGAACCGCATTCCGCCCGCCCCCTGCACCACAGGCTCGACGATGACGGCGGCCACCTCGTCGGCGTGCGCGCGCAGCTGAGCCTCGAAGGAATCCATGTAGGCGGGGTCGTAGCGGGCCGGCACCGCGGGCGCGAAGATCTGCGGGAACAGGACGTCGGTCCACAGTGAGTGCATGCCGCCTTCGGGATCGCACACGCTCATCGGGGTGAAGGTGTCGCCGTGGTAGCCGCCGCGCCACGTCATCAGGCGGTTCTTGCCGAACCGGCCGAGGCTGCGCCAGTACTGAAGCGCCATCTTGGCGGCGACCTCCACCGACACCGAGCCGGAGTCGGAGAAGAACGCCGTGTCCAAGCCCGGCGGGGTGATGTCGACGAGCAGCTGCGCCAGACGGGCGGCGGGCTCGTGGGTCAGACCGCCGAACATGACGTGGTTCAGCACCGCGAGCTGGCGGGTCAGCGCGGCGTCGAGCACCGGGTGCCCGTGGCCGTGCACCGCGGTCCACCAGGAGGCCATCGCGTCGAGGGCGCGGATCTCGACGCCATCGCGCACCAAGGTCAGCCATGCTCCGTGGGCGCCGACCGCGACCACGGGCGGCATCGACTCGGCGCCGACGGTGCTGTACGGGTGCCAGATGTGGGCCGCGTCGATCGCGCTGATCTGCTGCGGGGTCAACGCCGACACGCTGTGACAGCCTAGTGCAGCGTCGCCGCCGCCCCTTCCCGCTGTGACGCAGGCCTTTGCTCACCGCGGTTGCGGCCGGTGAGGACGGGTTCGCTGCGAGATGGTTCGGTAGATTGTGCCTCGATCATGTTGACCCTCACCCCGACCCGTCCCGCGGCAGCGACCCAGGTGGGTCCTGCCTCGCCCGCGGCGATAGGGACGCGGAAATCCGGGTTCTACCGGCACGACCTCGACGGCCTGCGGGGTGTTGCGATCGCCCTGGTGGCAGTCTTCCACGTCTGGTTCGGCCGGGTGTCGGGTGGGGTCGACGTGTTTCTGGTGCTGTCCGGCTTCTTCTTCGGTGGTTCGCTGCTGCGCACCGTGCTGAACCCGGAATCGTCGCTGTCACCGTGGCCGGAGATCGTCCGGTTGGTGCGCCGGCTGCTGCCGGCTCTCGTCGTGGTGCTTGCCGCGGCCGCGGTGCTTACCGTCATGATACAGCCGGAAACTCGCTGGGAGACGTTTGCTGACCAGAGCCTCGCCAGCCTCGGCTACTTCCAGAACTGGGAGTTGTCAGCGACGGCGTCAAACTACCTCCGGGCCGGTGAAGCAGTCAGTCCGCTGCAGCACATCTGGTCGATGTCCGTTCAGGGGCAGTTCTACATCGCGTTCCTCGTGCTCGTCTTCCTGTTTGCCCACGTGCTGCGCCGCCCGCTGGGCAAACGGCTGCGTCCTACTTTCGTGATTTTGCTGACCGCGCTGACGGTGGCCTCGTTCGTCTTTGCCGTGTTCGCTCATCAGGCCGACCAGACCACCGCCTACTACAACAGCTTCGCCCGGGCATGGGAATTGCTGCTCGGAGTTCTGGTCGGCGCGCTGGTGCCCTCCATCGCCTGGCCGATGCGGCTTCGCACGGTGCTGGCCTCGGTTGGGCTGGCCGCTGTCGCGTCCTGCGGTGCGCTCATCGACGGCGTCAGGCAGTTCCCCGGTCCGTGGGCGCTGGTACCCGTCGGCGCGACGGTTCTGATGATCCTGGCCGCCGCCAACCGCCAGGCGCAGCCGGACACCCGGGACCGGTTGCCGTGGCCCAGCCGGCTGCTGGCCGCGGCACCGCTGGTGACGCTCGGATCGATGGCCTACTCGTTGTATCTGTGGCATTGGCCACTGCTGATCTTCTGGCTGGCCTACACCGGCGAGGGTCATGCCGGCCTGTTCGACGGTGCCGCCATCCTGGCGGTCTCCGGTGTACTCGCCTACCTGACCATGCGCTTCGTCGAGGAGCCACTGCGCTACCGCCGCGGGGCGCCCTCGGCGCGCCCGCAGCCGGTTGCGGTGCCGTGGCGCACCCGTTGGCGGCGCCCGACGATCGCGCTGGGCACCACCGTGGGCCTGCTCGGGGTGGCGCTGACGGTGACCTCCTTCACCTGGCGGGAGCACGTCATCCTGCAGCGCGCCAGCGGCAAGGAACTCGCCGCACTGTCCCCCACCGACTATCCCGGCGCCCGGGCACTCACCGAGCACGTCCGGGTTCGGCGCCTGCCCATGCGCCCCACTGTCCTGGAAGCCCCGAACGACCTGCCCGAGTCGACCAACGACGGATGCATCAGTGATTTCGACCACACCGGAATCATCAACTGTACCTACGGCGACGCTGCGGCCACCCGCACCATCGCGCTGGCCGGTGGATCACACGCCGAGCACTGGATCACCGCGCTGGACCAACTGGGCAAGCGGCACCACTTCAAGGTCGTGACGTACCTGAAGATGGGCTGTCCGCTGACCACCCAGCGGGTGCCGCTGGTGATGGGCGACAACCGGCCCTACCCGCAGTGCCACACCTGGAACGACCGGGTGATGGCCAAGCTGATCGGCGACCACCCCGATTTCGTGTTCACCACCTCCACCCGGCCGTGGAACATCAAGCCGGGCGACGTCATGCCCGCGACCTACATCGGTGTCTGGCAGACGTTGTCGGACAACAAGATTCCCATTCTGGCGATGCGGGACACCCCGTGGCTGGTGCGCAACGGCCAGCCGTTCTTCCCGTCGGACTGCCTGGCCAAGGGCGGTGACGCGGTCTCGTGCGGAATCAAACGTTCTGATATGCTCTCCGGCCGCAACCAGACGCTGGACTTCCTCGGCCAGTTCCCGCTCATGCGGGTCCTGGACCTCAGCGACACGGTGTGCCGGCCGGACTGGTGCCGCGCGGTGGAGGGAAATGTGCTGGTTTACCGCGATTCACACCACATCTCGGCGACATACATGCGCACCCTCATCCCGGAACTGAGCCGACAGCTGGGTCCGGCCACGGGTTGGTGGTGACTGCCCGCGCATCCCGGCGGGCGCGCCGATAAGGTCGAAACATGTCGTCGAGCAAACCCACTAGCGGCCAGGGAGGTGCAGCCACTCCCAAGCCCACGGTGACCACCGTCTGGCCCGGCGCCGCCTATCCGCTCGGTGCCACCTACGACGGCGCCGGCACGAACTTCTCGGTGTTCTCCGAGGTGGCCGAGAAGGTCGAGCTGTGCCTGATCGCCAAGGACGGCGCCGAGACCCGGATCGAACTCGACGAGGTCGACGGGTTCGCCTGGCACGCCTATCTGCCGACCGTCACCCCCGGCCAGCGCTACGGCTTCCGGGTGTACGGGCCGTGGGATCCCGCCGCCGGGCACCGCTGCGATCCGAGCAAGCTGCTGCTCGACCCGTACGGCAAGTCCTTCCACGGCGACTTCGAGTTCACCCAGGCGCTATTCTCCTACGACCTCGAAGCCGAGGATCTCGCCTCCGGCGGCACCCCGCCGATGGTGGACTCCCTCGGCCACACCATGACCAGCGTCGTGATCAACCCGTTCTTCCACTGGGGATCCGACCACCCGCCACGCACCCCATACCACGAGACGATCATCTACGAGGCGCACGTCAAGGGCATGACCCAGACCCATCCCGACATCCCCGAGGAGCTGCGGGGAACCTACGCGGGTCTTGGTCACCCCGCGATCATCGACTACCTCAAGGCGCTCAACGTCACCGCGATCGAGCTGATGCCGGTCCACCAGTTCCTGCATGATCACCGCCTGCTGGACCTGGGCCTGCGAAACTACTGGGGCTACAACACTTTCGGCTTCTTCGCTCCCCACTACCAGTACGCGGCCACCCAGCACGCCGGCGCGGCGGTGGCCGAGTTCAAGACGATGGTGCGCTCCTTCCACGAGGCCGGCATCGAGGTGATCCTCGACGTCGTCTACAACCACACCGCCGAGGGCAACCATCTGGGCCCCACGATCAACTTCCGCGGTATCGACAACACGGCGTACTATCGGTTGCTCGACGACGACAAGCGGTTCTACAAGGACTTCACCGGCACCGGCAACAGCCTCAACGCCCGCTATCCGCACACCCTGCAGCTCATCATGGACTCGCTGCGCTACTGGGCGCTCGAGATGCATGTCGACGGGTTCCGGTTCGATCTGGCCTCGACGCTGGCTCGTGAGTTCTACGACGTCGACCGGCTGTCGGCGTTCTTCGACCTGGTGCAGCAGGACCCGGTGGTCAGCCAGGTCAAGCTGATCGCCGAGCCGTGGGACATCGGCGAGGGCGGCTACCAAGTCGGCAACTTCCCCGGCCTGTGGACCGAGTGGAACGGCAAGTACCGCGACACGGTGCGCGATTACTGGCGCGGAGAGCCCGCCACCCTCGGTGAGTTCGCCTCCCGGCTGACCGGCTCCTCGGACCTCTACGAGGCCACCGGCCGCCGACCCTCGGCCAGCATCAATTTCGTCACCTGCCACGACGGCTTCACGCTGGCCGACCTGGTGTCCTACAACGAGAAGCACAACGAGGCCAACGGCGAGGACAACCGCGACGGCGAAAGCCACAACCGGTCCTGGAACTGCGGCGCCGAGGGGCCGACCGACGACCCCGAGATCGTGGCGCTACGGCACCGGCAGATGCGCAACATCATGGCCACCCTGATGCTGTCGCAGGGCACGCCCATGATCGCCCACGGCGACGAGATCGGCCGAACGCAGTTGGGCAACAATAATGTCTACTGCCAGGACTCCGAGATCTCCTGGATGGACTGGGGCCTGCGGGAGACCAATGCCGGCCTGCTGGACTTTGCCCGCAAGGTGACCGCACTGCGCAAGAAGCACCCGGTGTTCCGCCGCCGCCGGTTCTTCGAGGGTGAGCCGATCCGCAGCGGTGACCAGATCCGGGACATCGCCTGGCTCACCCCGGCCGGCACCGAGATGACGCACGACGACTGGGGCTCGGGCTTCAAATGCGTGGCGGTGTTCCTCAACGGCGAAGCCATCACGGCACCGAATGCCCGCGGTGAGCGTGTGGTCGACGACTCGTTTCTGCTGTGCTTCAACGCCCACAGCAAGCCGGTCGAGTTCGTCACCCCCGACGGCGATCACGCCAAGGAGTGGACCGCCGTGCTGGACACCTGGGACCCGAACGGCAACAGCGATCTACTGATCAAAGCCGGCGAGACGATCAGTGTCTCGCCCCGCTCGGTTCTGGTGCTTCAAAAGACGGCCTAGCGGGAACAGGGACAGCTATGGCCTTCCCGGTGCTGGCCACCTATCGCCTGCAACTGCGTGACGGGTTCACCTTCGCCGACGCCGAGAAACTCGTCGACTATCTCGACGACCTCGGCGTCACGCATCTGTACCTGTCCCCCATCCTGACCGCCACCCCCGGATCCGAGCACGGCTACGACGTCGTAGATCCGACCACGGTGTCAGAGGAACTCGGCGGTGCCGACGGCCTGGCCCGGTTGTCGGCCGCCGCCAGGGCACGAGGGCTGGGCCTGGTCGTCGACATCGTCGCGAACCATGTCGGGGTTGGCAGTCCCCAACACAACCCGTGGTGGTGGGACGTCCTGCGGCACGGCCGCGAATCGGCCTACGCGTCGTATTTCGACATCGACTGGGATGCCGACCCTAGTGGCCGAATCGTGTTGCCGGTACTGGGTTCTGACGATGATGCCGAGCAACTCGCCGTCGACGGTGAGACGTTGCGGCTCGGGAATCTGGTGTTCCCGATCGCCCCGGGCACCGGTGCGGGCTCGGGTGCGCAGGTGCACGACCGCCAGCACTACAAGCTGACGGGCTGGCGCACCGGGGTGTGCGGATACCGGCGCTTCTTCGCGATCACCTCGCTGGCGGGTCTGCGTCAGGAGGATCCGGCCGTGTTCGCGGCCACCCATGCCGAGGTGGCCCGCTGGTTCTCCGAGAATCTGGTCGACGGTGTGCGCATCGACCACCCCGACGGGCTGACCGATCCAGGAGGATACCTGGTCCGCCTGCGCGAACTCGTCGGGCCGCGGGCCTGGATCGTCATCGAGAAGATCCTGGCCGTCGGTGAGCCGCTGGACCCGTCGCTGCCCATCGACGGCACCACCGGCTACGACGTGCTGCGCGAGGTCGGCGGCGTGTTCGTCGACCCGAGCGGGGCCGAGGCTCTCACCGAGCTGGCGAGTTCGACCGGTTTCGACCACGATCAAGCACCGGAGTTGTTGCGTCAGTTGAAGATCGGGTCGATGACCGAGACGCTGGCCAGCGAGCTGCGCAGGGTGTGCCGCACCATCGCCGCGGCCGCCGGGGCCGACGACCCGCGGCTGCCGGATGCGGTGACGGCGCTGCTGACCAACGTCGGCGTGTACCGCTGCGACTATCAGAATCTCTCGCAACTGCTGTCCGCCGCGATCGCCCGCACCGTCGCCCAGCGGCCCGGACTGGCCGCCCCGCTGGAGATCGTCTCGACCGCACTGGCCGCCTCCGACGAGGCGGGGGCCCGGCTGCAGCAGCTGTGCGGCGCGATGACGGCCAAATCCGTCGAGGACTGCTACTTCTACCGCGACGCCCGGCTGGTGTCACTCAACGAGGTCGGCGGCGAACCCGAACGCTTCGGTGTCAGCGCCGCGGAGTTCCACCGCAGCAATGCGATCAGGGCGCGGCTGTGGCCGCGGGCCATGACCACGCTGTCGACACACGACACCAAGCGCGGCGAGGACGTCCGTGCCCGCATCGGGGTGCTCTCGCAGGTTCCATCGCTGTGGACCAGGTGCATCAGCCGCTGGGAGAAGTCCGCCCCCTCGCCCGACCCGCTGACCGGATTGTTCCTGTGGCAGAACATCTTCGGAGTGTGGCCGGCCGACGGCGAGGTGACCGCCGAGCTACGCGAGCGGCTGCACGCCTTCACCCAGAAGGCGATCCGCGAGGCCGACTGGCGGACCTCGTGGGCCGATCCGGACGCCGCCTTCGAAGCCGCCGTGCACCAGTGGCTGGACACCATCATCGACGGCCAGGTGGCCGGCGAACTGACCCGGCTGCTGACGCAGCTTGCGCCCCATGCCCACAACGATGCGCTGGGCCAGAAGTTGCTGGCCTTGACGGTGCCGGGCGTCCCGGACGTCTACCAGGGCACCGAGTTGTGGGAGGACAGCCTCGTCGACCCGGACAACCGCAGGTTCGTCGACTACGCCGCACATCGCGCCGCGTTCGAGCGGCTGGCCCACCCGAAGATGCGGGTGGTCAACGCGGCACTGCGGGCCCGCCGCGACCGGCCGGACAGCTTCCTCGCCGGCGGCTATCTGCCGGTGTTGGCCCGCGGTAATCGTGCCGAATACCTGATCTCCTTCGTCCGGGGCCACGACGTGGCAGTTGCGGTGTCCCGTTGGACCATGCGCCTGCAGGAATCAGGTTGGGGTGACACCGTTCTGCCGCTGCCTGCCGGCACGTGGACCGACCGGATCACGGGATCGGTGTGGACCGACACGGTCCGCGCGGATGATCTGTTCGCCGAGCTTCCCGTCGCGCTCCTGGAGAGGTCGCATGGCTGATTTCGCGGTGTGGGCCCCGTTGCCCAAGTCGGTACGACTCGACGTCGACGGCACGCTGCACGAGATGACCCGCGGCGAGGACGACTGGTGGCGCGCCGCGGTGGACTGCGCGCCCGACGCCCGCTACGGCTTCGTCCTCGACGACGATCCCACCGTGCTGCCCGATCCCCGATCACCCCGACAGCCCGACGGGGTCCACGATCGCTCGCAGCTGTGGAATCCCAACCGAACCGCGTGGACCGACCAGCAGTGGGCGGGCCGCTCCATCGAAGGCGCGGTGATCTACGAACTGCACACCGGCACCTTCACCGAAGCAGGCACCTTCGACGCCGCGATCGACAAGCTGGACTACCTGGTGGACCTCGGCATCGACTTCGTCGAGCTCATGCCGGTCAACGGGTTCAACGGCACGCACGGCTGGGGCTACGACGGTGTGCTGTGGTACGCGGTGCACGAACCGTACGGCGGTCCCGACGGTCTGGTGCGTCTGGTCGACGCCTGCCACGCCCGGGGGCTGGGGGTGCTCATCGATGCGGTGTTCAACCACTTCGGGCCGTCGGGAAATTACCTGCCCAAGTTCGGACCCTACCTGTCCTCGGTGAGCAATCCGTGGGGCGAAGGCGTCAACCTCGCCGGGCCGGATGCCGACGAGGTGCGCACCTACATCATCGAGTGCGCCCTGCGCTGGATGTACGACTTCCACGCCGACGGGTTGCGCCTCGACGCGGTGCACGCGCTGGTCGACAACACCGCGATCCACCTTCTCGAGGAGATGTCCGCCGAAACCGACGCGCTGTCAGCGGTCCTCGGCCGTCCGCTGTCACTGATCGCCGAGAGCGACCTCAACGACCCGCGGCTGATCACTCCGCGTGACCGCGGCGGGTACGGCCTGACCGCGCAGTGGGACGACGACATTCACCACGCGATCCACACCGCGGTGTCCGGTGAGCGGCAGGGCTACTACGCGGACTTCGGCACCGTGGCCACGCTGGCGACCACGCTGCAGAACGGTTACTTCCATGCCGGAACGTACTCATCGTTCCGGCATCGCCGGCACGGCCGGCCACTGGACAAGTCGCTGATCCCGGCGACCCGGCTGATGGCCTACACCTGCACGCACGACCAGGTGGGCAACCGCGCCGTCGGGGACCGTCCATCGCGGAACCTCGACTACGGCCAGCTTGCCATCAAGGCCGCGCTTGCGCTCGGATCCCCCTACACGGCAATGCTTTTCATGGGCGAGGAGTGGGGATCCTCTCGCCCGTTCCAGTTCTTCAGCTCGCACACCGAACCGGAACTGGCCACCGCGACCGCGGAGGGCCGCAAGGCCGAGTTCGCCGACCACGGCTGGGACGCCCACGATGTCCCAGACCCGCAAAACCCCGAGGCCTTCCTGCGCTCCAAGCTGGACTGGCAAGAGCTCAGCGAACCCGAACACGCCCGGCTGCTGTCGTTCTACCGCAGGCTGATCGCATTGCGCCGCAACGAAACCGACCTCACCGACCCCTGGCTGTCACACCTGAGCGTCGACTACGACGAGGACCGCCGCTGGATCGTCATGCGCCGCGGGCGGGTGGCGATCGCGTGCAACCTCGGCGAGGAACCGGTCCGGGTGCCGGCGACCGGCGAGGTCCTGCTGGAGTGGGGCGGTGCTGATGTCCACGCCGACGGCGCCGAGCTCCCCGGCCATTCCGTGGTGATCGTCAAGTCCGGCTGAGCGGGTTGTCCTCGACTGTGGGCCTCCCGCAGGGATTTTCGCCAATTCCCCTGCAGGACACCCACGGTCGAGCGCCTGACGTCAAGTCAGATAGCGGTAGGCCGGTGACCCGGGCTCGAGGGGCTCCACGTGCAGCCCGGAGGCGTCCATCCGCCCGCGCAGTCCATCGAGGTCGGCGGCAGAGCCGAGTTCGATACCGACCAGCGCCTCGCCGGTCTCGCGGTTGTTGCGCTTGACGTATTCGAACAGCGTGATGTCGTCATTGGGACCCAGCACCTCGTCGAGGAAGCGGCGCAGCGCACCGGGCTCCTGCGGGAAATCCACCAGGAAGTAGTGCTTGAGCCCGAGGTGCACCAGCGAACGCTCGAGCACCTCGCCGTAGCGCGACACATCGTTGTTGCCGCCGGAGATCAGGCACACCACCACCGAGCCGGGGGCCACGTCGGCCTCCAGCAGTCCGGCCACCGATAGCGCGCCGGCGGGCTCGGCGATGATGCCCTCGTTCTGGTAGAGATCCAGCATCGCGGTGCAGACCGCGCCTTCGTCGACCGTGGTGACCGACACCATGTCACCGGCCGCTGCCAGCGCCTGGTAGGTCAGCGTGCCGGCCCGTTTCACCGCGGCGCCGTCGACGAACTGGTCGACATGGTCGAGGTCGACGGGCTCTCCCGCGGCAAGTGCGGCCATCATCGAGGCCGCACCGGCCGGTTCGATGCCCAGCACCGAGGTGTCGGTGGTGCGCGCGGCGAGGTAGGTGGTGATGCCCGCGACGCACCCGCCACCGCCGACCGGGACGACGACCAGGTCCGGTTCGCTGCCGAGCTGATCGAGGATCTCCACCGCGATGGTGCCCTGACCGGACATGGTGCGGGGATCGTCGTAGGGCGGGACCATGGTGGCGCCGGTGCGGGCGATGTCGTCGAGTGCCGCAGCGGCGGCCAGGTCGTAGGTCGCACCGCCGACGATCAGCTCGATGAACTCCCCGCCGTGGTAACGGATCCGGTCACGCTTCTGCTTGGGCGTCTTGGCCGGCACGTACACCCGCCCGTGCACACCCATCGACCGGCACGCCAGGGCGAAACCCTGGGCGTGGTTGCCGGCCGACGCGCACACCACACCGGCCCGAAGTTCGCCGTCGGACAGCTGCTTGAGCAGGTTGTAGGCGCCGCGCAGCTTATAGGACCGGACGGTCTGCAGGTCTTCGCGCTTGAGGTAGACCTCGGCTCCGGTGACCGCGGAGAGCCGGTCGCTGTGCTCCAGCGGGCTAACCGACACCAGATCCGAAATTCGCCGGGCAGCCTGGTCGATGTCAGCCGCGGTCAGCGGCGCTGACAGTCGGCTCTCGCTCAGTTCGGCGGACACCGAACAATGGTGCCACTACCAGCGCCGAATCAGGGAATCGGGGTCAGCACGAACACCGGGACCTGGCGGTCGGTCGGCGCCCTCTGTGCCGCCCGCGGCCATGTACCGATCCGCGTGATCCCGGACGAAGTCCGACGGGCTCGGCTCGAATTCTCCAGTCATTGGCATGACACCGAGGCTACGTGCGCGAACCGGTCGGCCAACAGTGCCACGAGCCGCGGATCAGCGCCCAGCGGTCGGGTCACCGCATCGGCTCCGCAGTCGCCGAGCCGGTTGTGGAAGATGCCCGGCGCCAGGAGGTGGGACGCGACGACGACGCGCCGTCCCGAGCGCTTCAGGGCTCCGACGACATCGCAGACCTTCAGAGCGCCGGTGGCGACGAAGCCGAGGTGTACTTCTCCGACGAGATCGGCCAGCAGCCTGCCCGCGCTGTGCAGGTCGCGATGCGCGTCGGGATCCGACGACCCGGCGGCCGCCATCACCACCGCGTCGCCGGGCTCCCAGCCCACCTCGAGCAGCCGGGCCAGCATCACCTCGGCGATGGCCGGGTCAGGTCCCAGCGCGCGGGTGATGACGGCCGAGGCGTGCCCGCTCTCGCGGACGCGGGCCGGCAGGTCGGTGTTGACGTGATAGCCCGATGCCAGGAACGCCGGCACCACCGTCGCCGGCCCGGACAGCCCGGCCAGGACCTCACGCGGATTGGGTCTCAGCACGTCGACGAAGGCGGTGTGCACCGGTCCAACCTGCTCTGCGACCGCCGCCGCGATCTCGGTGATCGTGGCAAGGCCTTCGGGGCGCCGGGTGCCGTGGGCGACCAGGACGAGCGTCATGAGGCCGCCGGATCGAGTGCGAGCCGGTAGCCGCGCTTGACCACGGTCTGGACCACACGCGGCGCCTGCAGCGCCGAGCGCAGCCTGGCCATGGCCATCTCCACGGCATGCGTGTCACCACCGCCGCCGGGCAGCTCGGCGAGCAGCTCCTCACGCGAGACCACCCGGCCCGGGTGCACGAGCAGCCTGCGCAGCAGCGCCATCGCGGCCGGCGGCAGAGCCTTGACGGCGCCGTCCACCTCGACGCTGGTGCTACGCACCACGATGTCGTGACCGCCTGCGTTGTATTGCCTTGCCCGCCTTGGCAATTCGTCGGTAATCAGCCGGGCCAGCGCACCCAACCGGTACCGGACCGGATGGTGTGCGCCGATGTCGAGCCTGCGCAGCGGCATCGAGGTCACCGGTCCGACGCAGTACACCCCGACCTCGCTGCGCAGGGCGGTGACCAGCGCGTCGAGAACACCGAGGGCTTTGGCGCGCTGAAGTACCGACGCTACGGCCGGCGCGCTGGTGAAGCTGACCGCGTCGAATTCCGCATCGACGATCATCCCGATGATGTTGTCCAGCTGCCGCGAGTCGGCCGGGGGCTCCCATCGGTACACCGGGACTTTGATCACCTGCGCTCCCGCGCGGGTGATCAAGTCGCAGATGTCGGTGTCGGGTTCCCACTCGCTGGCCGCCCCGTGCAGCTGCACGGCGATCCGCAACCCCTCGACGCCGTCGGCCAACAGCCGCTGCAGCACCTCGGCCGAGGACTCCGACTCCGGGCTCCACTGTTCGCACAGTCCGGCTTGTCGCACCGCTCCGCGTGCCTTGGGGCCACGGGCCACGATCCGTGTCGAGGCCAGCGCGCCGAGCAGTTCGTCGGCCACATCCCAGCCGTGGGCGGCCTCGATCCAGCCGCGAAAGCCGATGCCGGTGGTCACCACGAGCAGATCCGGCGGGTCGTCAACGAGTTGTTCGGTGACCCGGCGCAATTCGACGTCATCGGCCAGGGGGACGATCCGGATTGCCGGCGCGTGCACCACCGTGGCGCCGCGGCGCTCGAGCAGCGCGACGAGTTCCTCGGCACGGCGCGCGGCGGTCACGGCGACGGTGAACCCGCTCAGCGGTTCAGCGACTTCTGATCTCGACGAATCCATCGACCACCCTGACGTCGTAGACCGGCAGGGTGTACGCCTCGTCGTCGAAGCACCGACCGTCGGCTAGCGAGAAGACCTGTTTGAGCAGGGGTGAGGCCACCGTCGGCTCACCGTGCCGATCCCCGACGATGCCGCGCGACATCACCGCGGCCCGGCCGAACGGATCGATGTTGCCCACCGCGGCCAGCGTGCCGTCCGGCAGCCGGAACAGCGCCGCCTGCCCGCCGTCGGGCAACAGCACCGCAACACCGCGGCCCGGCAACAACGAGCTCAGCGGGCAGGCCGGCGTCCAGCCGGCCAGCTCCACCGCGACATCGGAAAGAATCGTCATCGTCATGTGTTCACACCCCTTGTTGACTTGATAGAGGGACGGTGTTTCGCAACCGTTACGGGCGCTTTGCCGCCGGGTTCCCGGTACCTGGGAAGCCCAGCAGGACGGGCGTCTTGCGGGGCCCGCGGTCGTCGAACACTACGGTGGGATCCGGCTGTTCCGGTGCGTTGACGAACGACACGAACCGGGACAGCTTCTCCTCGTCGGCCAGCACGCCCGCCCATTCGTCGTGGTAGCCCTCGACATGCCGCGCCATCGCGGCCTCGAGCTCGGCGCCGATGCCGAGGGAGTCCATGCACACCACATCGCGAATGTGGTCCAGTCCACCTTCGATGGTCTCCTGCCAGACCGCGGTGCGCTGCAGCCGATCGGCGGTGCGGATGTAGAACATCAGGTAGCGGTCGATGTACCGGACCAGGGTGGCCGAATCGAGATCCCCGGCCAGCAGTTGCGCGTGTTTCGGGGTGGCCCCGCCGTTGCCGCCGACGTAGAGGTTCCAGCCCTTCTCCGTCGCGATCACGCCGACGTCCTTGCCGCGGGCCTCGGCGCATTCGCGTTGGCAGCCCGACACTCCCATCTTGATCTTGTGCGGTGCGCGCAGACCGCGATAGCGCAGTTCGAGATCGACGGCCATGGCCACCGAGTCCTGCACCCCGTAGCGACACCAGGTCGAGCCGACGCAGCTCTTCACCGTGCGCAGCGCCTTGCCGTAGGCGTGCCCCGACTCCATGCCGGCGTCGATGAGCCGCTTCCAGATCAGCGGCAGTTGTTCGACCCGCGCCCCGAACAGGTCGATGCGCTGGCCGCCGGTGATCTTCGTGTAGAGACCGAACTCTTGCGCCACCTCGGCGATGGCGATCAGCTTCTCCGGGGTGACCTCGCCCCCGGGCAGCCGCGGCACCACCGAATAGGTGCCGTTGCGCTGCATGTTGGCCAGGAAGTGGTCGTTGGTGTCCTGCAGTGCGGCCGCCTCACCGTCGAGGATGTGGTCCGACGAGGTGGAGGCCAGGATGGAGGCGACCACGGGTTTGCATATGTCGCAACCACTTCCGGTGCCGTAGCCGTCGATCAGGGCCGAGAAGGTTCGGATTCCGACGGCTTCGACGATCTCGAAGAGCTCGACGCGGGTCTGGGTGAAGTGTTCGCAGAGCGCCTTGGAGGTCTGTACACCTTGGGCTTCCAGCAGGCGCTTGAGCATCGGGACGCAGCTGCCGCACGACGTCCCGGCCGCGGTGGCGCTCTTGATGGCCGGGACGTCGTGGGCGCCGGATGCGACCGCGCGACAGATGGCGCTCTTCGACACCGAATTGCAGGAGCAGATCAGCGCCTCGTCGGGCAGGGCGCCGAGGCCGATCTCGGCACCAGCGGGCGCGATCAAGGAGGCCGGGTCGGCCGGCAGTGGACGTCCCACGAGCGGCCGCAGCGTTCCGTACGCCGTTGCATCCCCGACCAGAACCCCACCCAGCAGCGTCGAAACGTCGTCGGAGACGACGAGTTTGGCGTAGGTCTGCTTGGCAGCGTCGTTGAGGACCACCTCCAGCGCGCCGGGCGTGGTGGCGTGGGCATCACCGAAACTCGCAACGTCGACGCCGAGCAGCTTGAGCTTCGTCGACAGGTCGGCACCCGGGAACTCGGCGGTGCCGCCGAGCAGCCGGTCGGCCACCACCTCGGCCATGACGTTTCCGGGCGCGACCAGCCCATAGCACCGGCCCTCCACCGCGGCCACTTCGCCGATCGCGTAGACATTGGGATCGGCTGTCGCACAACTTATATCGGTCATCACCCCGCCGCGCTCGGCGATCTCCAGGCCGCACGAACGGGCCAGTTCGTCACGCGGTCGCACGCCGGCGGCGAACACCACGACGGCCGCGTCGACCTGCTGGCCGTCGGACAGCGACACGACCGCCCGGTCGCCGTGGTGGAGGATCGCCTCGGTGGACACCTCGGTGTGCACGGCGATGCCCAGGTCGGCGACGAGCCGGTTGAGTAGCGCCCCCCCGCCCTCGTCGACCTGAAGCGGCATCAGACGCGGCGAACGCTCTACGATATTGGGCGTTAATCCCAGTAGCCGCAAAGCGTTTGCAGCCTCCAGGCCCAGCAGACCGCCTCCGACGACCACGCCGGCTGCGTGGGCGCCGGCCGATTCCGACGCCGCCCGGATGGCGTCGAGATCGTCCATCGTGCGGTAGACGAAGCAGCGCTCACCATCCGCGCCGGGGATCGGCGGCACGAACGGGCTCGACCCGGTGGCCAGCACCAGGGCGTCGTACTGCACGGTGGCGCCGCCCGAGGTGCGAACCAGCCGAGCCCCCCGGTCGATGGCAACGGCGCCTTCGCCGATGCACACCTCCACCAGATCGTCTTCGGCATAGTCGTTTCCGGGCAACGCCAGCTGAGTTCGGTCCCAGCCGCCGACATAGGACGAGAGTGCGACCCTGTCGTAGGCCGCCGCAGGCTCCTCGCAGAGCACCACGACCCGCCAGCATCCGTCGCGGTCGCGGTCGCGCAGCGCCTCGACAAAGCGGTGTCCCACCATCCCGTGACCGACCACCACGACGGTCTTCGGCGCGGCGCTCATGCCGCTGCTGCGGCGCTGCTGACCGCGGGGTTGTCCGACATCAAGGACGGCGCCCGCGTCGGGGTCCGCACATAGGCCACCCAGGTGACGACCGCGCACAGCAGGTAGAAGACCAGGAACACCCAGAACGCCGCCGTCGCCGACTTCGCCGCCGACACGTAGGAGGCCCGCAGTGCGATGTTGACGCCGACTCCGCCTAGGGCCCCGATGGCCGCGGCGATGCCGATGAGTGCCCCGGACATCCGCTGCGACCAGGCGCTCTGCTGCTGCGGGCTCAGCTCCCCCATGGTGCGCGACTTCGCGGCGAAGATCGACGGGATCATCTTGTAGGTCGAGCCGTTGCCCATGCCGGACAACACGAACAGCGCGATGAACCCACCGATCATGGCCGCCAGCAGCCCGCCCGATGCCGGTCCGGGCCGGGCGTCGTCGATGGTGCTGGCGGCAACCAGCCAGCTGGCCGCCAAGATCATCGCGACGAACGTGTACAGCGTCACTCGGCCACCGCCCACGCGGTCGGACAGCCAGCCGCCCAGCGGCCGGGACAACGAGCCCAGAACCGGGCCGACGAAGGCGATCTGGGCGGCGTGCAGGGATGCCTGCGCCGTCATCGCCGCGGTGACCGGACCGCCGTGGGACGCACTGGCCAGGAAGTTCATCTGGAGCACCTGGCCGAAGGCGAACCCGAATCCGATGAACGAGCCGAACGTTCCGATGTACAGCAGGGCGATTAGCCAGGCGTCGCGGTAGGCGCAGACCTCGATCATCGACCTGGCGTCGGTGTGCTGGTTGGTGAGGTTGTTCATGAACATCGCGGCACCGAGCGCGGCCACGGCGATGAGCACCAGGTACACCGCGCACACCAGGTGTGGTGACCGATTGCCCGCGGTGGCGATGACCAGCAGCCCGATGATCTGGATGACCGCGACGCCGATGTTCCCGCCGCCGGCGTTGAGGCCCAGCGCCCAGCCCTTGTGCCGCTGCGGGTAGAAGGCGTTGATGTTGGCCATCGAGGACGCGAAGTTGCCGCCGCCTAAGCCGGCCAGCGCCGCAACGATCAGGAAGGTCGTGAACGACGTGCCCGGGTGGGCCATGAAGTACAGCGTGAGTGCGGTGGGGATCAGGAGCACGAGAGCGGCCATCACGGTCCAGTTGCGTCCGCCGAACTTCGCGACCGCGAAGGTGTAGGGGATGCGTAACACAGCACCCACGAGCGTGGGGACGGCGACGAGAAGGAACTTGCCCGCAGCGTCGATGTGGTAGACGGCCTGCGGCATGAACAGCACCATCACCGACCAGATAGACCACACCGAGAAGCCCACGTGCTCGGCGACGATCGACCAGATCAGGTTTCGCCGGGCGGTTGCGGCGCCGCCGTTGTTCCAGGCGGTGAGGTCCTCGGGATCCCAGTTGTCGATGTCGTGCGAGCTCTTTCGAGTCGTTGTGGTGTGCATGAATTCACGGTAGGAAATCATTGTTGCGCCTTGGCTTCCCGCGATGATCCCGGTGTCACAACATGCTCACACTGGCCTGCGCCCGGCCGTGAGGACGCTCAGTAGACGTCCCGCAGGTAGCGCTTCTCGGCGACGAGGTGGCGTTTGTATTCGTGAGCCTGCTCGGCGGAGAGGCGGCCGTGGGTGGCGATGATCGTCGTCAGCGCCGCGTCGACACCTCGGGCCATCGTAGTCGCGTCGCCGCAGACGTAGACCCCTGCACCGTCCTGCAGCCAGCTCCACAGTTGCGCACCGCGCTCAATCATTTTGTGCTGCACGTACACTCGCTGGTCCTGATCGCGGGAGAACGCCAGATCCAGGCGGGTGAGGAAGCGGTCGGCCACCATGTCGGACAGGTCGTCGCCGTAGTAGAAGTTCTCGGTCCGGTGCTGGTCGCCGAAGAACAGCCAGTTGCGTCCGGTGTGCCCGAGTGCGCAGCGATGCTGCAGGAAGCCGCGAAACGGTGCGATTCCGGTTCCGGCACCGATCATCACCATCGGTGTGGTGCCGTCGACGGGCGGGCGAAAGTTGGGCGAGGGCTGCAGGAACACCGGGGTGGCACCGGCCTCGGCGCGGTCGGCAAGGTAGGTCGAGCAGACCCCGCCGCGGACCACCGACACCGTCAGCTGCACCTCGTGCGGGCTGACCAGTGGGCTCGACGATATCGAGTACAGCCGCGGGGTCAGTCGCACCAGCACGTCGAGCCACTGTTCTGCGCTGGCGCGCACCGGAAATCGTCTGATCAGCTCGATCGGGTCGGCTGCCGCGTCCACCCCCGCAGGGAGCTCGGCCGCCCCAGTGAGGAAGGTGAGCAGATCGGGGGTGACCCGGCGGATGTCGAAGGCGTGGGTCAGCGCGTAGCGCAGCTCCGTCGGTTTTCCGTCGACCTCGACAGGGACGTCGCCGGACAACCCGGCGGCAGCCAGCCACGCCGCCACGTCGTCGGGCCTGTTCGCGGCGTAGACCCCGAGGGCATCGCCGACGCCGTAGTCCACGGCGTACTCGGAGATGTCGAAACCCAACTGGCGCACGTCCTTTGCCGCACTCGACGGGGTGAGCCTGATGTTGCGGCTCAGGCGCGCCTCGACGGGATTGGCACGACTGAACGGTGCCGCCTGCCGCGCAGGAGCTTCCGCCGGCGCATCGTTGCCCGTGACGGCAGCGACCACACTGTGCGACCAGTGTCCCAGCGCATCGTGGTCGCCGATCTCGCAGTCGCCACGGTCCAGCAGGCGGGTCGCGCCCAGCTCGGCCATCCGTGCGTCGAGCGACTTCGCGTGCCCGCAGAACTGGCCGTAGGAGCGGTCCCCGATGCCCAGCACCGCGAAACGGACTCCGTCGAGCACCGGTGCATCCGCTGCCCGCAGGCGATTCCAGAAGTCGATACCGTTGTCCGGCGGGTCGCCGTCGCCGAACGTGCTTGTCACGAGCAGCACGTCACGGGCGGCGAGCTGCTCGGGTGAACACGCCGACATGTCGGCCAGCCGGGCGTGGACACCGGCGTCGGCCAGCTGCGCCGCGAGTCGTCCGGCGAGTTCCTCGGAGTTGCCGGTCTGCGACGCCCACATCACCAGTGGCCCATGGTCATCGGCGTCGATCCGCACCGGGGCGCAGCTGGTGGGCCGGATTGCCGGCCCGACGGGCGAGATCCGTACCGCGCACACCTTGAGTTCCGGCTGCAGTGATTCGGGGTCCACCGCGTCACTGGTCAGCGCGTTGATCGTCAGCAGTTCGCCGTGTTCGTCGTTCCAGTGAAAGGGCGCAAAGCAGCTGCCGGCACGCACGCGGTCGCTCACCACCGCCGTCAGCACTGCACGACCCCGGCGGGTCTGCAGTTCGACCGACTGCCCCTGGCTGACCTCGAGTGTCTGCGCGTCATCGGGATGGATCTCGACGAACGGTTCGCCGGTCAATCTGGTCAGCTTGTCGACCCGTCCGGTCTTGGTCATGGTGTGCCACTGATGGGGTAGCCGACCGGTGTTGAGTACGAAAGGGTATTCGGCGTCCGGCATTTCGTGGGGCGGTAGATAGGGACGCGGGTGGAACACCGCCCGGCCCGACGGGGTGGCGAACGCCAGTCGCGGCGGTCGGCTGTCGTCGAGGTAGCGGATCGGGTGACGTTCGCTGTCATCGCCGGGCGGGCAGGGCCACTGCAGCGGCGCCCGCCGCAACCGGGTGTAGTCCGCTCCGCGGAGGTCGTAACCGGTTCTCGGGTTGGTGAATCCGCGGATCTCGTCGAAGATCTGCTCGCTCGACTCGTAATCGAAGTGCTCGCCGAAGCCCATCGCCGAAGCCACCTGGCAGATCAGTTGCCAGTCCGGGCGCGCCTGCCCCGGTGGGCGAACGCACTGCTGGGCCAGCGTGAGCGTGCGTTCGGAGTTCACCATCACTCCGTCAGATTCGCCCCACAGCGTCGCGGGCAACACGATGTCGGCGTACCGGTTGGTCGCGGTGTCACGATAGGTGTCCTGGGTGATAACCAGTTCGGCCGCCTCGAGGGCGGCAATGACGTTGGCGCGGTTGGGAACTGTCGCCACCGGGTTGGTGCAGATGATCCAGCAGGCCTTGATCTCCCCCGCGACCATCCGATCGAACAGGGCGATGGTGCCCGTACCGGGCTCGTCGCGAATCGTTCCGGGCTCCAGACCCCACCTGTCTTCGACGAAGGCGCGGTCGGACGCCGAGGTCGCCGAGCGCTGGCCGGGCAGCCCCGGCCCCAGGTAGCCCATCTCGCGCCCGCCCATCGCGTTGGGCTGACCCGTCAACGACATCGGCCCGCTGCCGGACCGGCAGATGGCGCCGGTGGCCAGGTGCAGATTGCAGATCGCGTTGGTGTTCCACGTGCCGTGGGTGCTCTGGTTGGCCCCCATCGTCCAGCAGGTCATCCACTCCCGGGCCTCGGCGATCATGGCGGCGGCGGTGCGAATGTCGAGTTCGGACAACCCGGTCAGCTCGGCTACCCGGGCCGGCGGATATCCGGCCAGGAACTCGGGCATGGCCTCCCACCCCTCGGCGTGCCGGGCGATGAAGTCGGCATCGATGTCGCCGGAGGCCACCAGAAGGTGCAACAGGCCGTTCAGCAGTACAAGGTCGGTGCCCGGCCTGATCTGGAGGAAGAGATCGGCCCGCTCGGCGGTGGCGGTGCGTCTCGGGTCGACCACGATGAGGTTCGCCCCCGCCCGCAGCCGATCGGCCATGCGCAGGAACAGAATCGGGTGACAGTCGGCCATGTTCGAGCCGATCACGAAAAACAAGTCGGCGCAGTCGAAGTCGTCGTAGGAGCCCGGCGGGCCGTCCGAGCCCAGTGACTGCTTGTAGCCGGATGCGGCACTGGCCATGCACAGCCGCGAGTTGGATTCGATGTTGGTCGTCCGGAGAAATCCCTTGGCGAGCTTGTTGGCCAGATACTGGGCTTCCATCGACATCTGCCCGGACACGTACAGCGCGATCGAATCTGGCCCGTGTTCGTCGTAAATCGCGCGTAACCGGCTGGCCACCAACGCCACAGCATCGTCGACCGGTTGGGCGACGAGCTGTGCACCCCTCGACGGGCGAACCAGAGCGTGGGTCAGCCGGCCGTCGGCCGAGCCGAGCATCTCGGCGTGGGTGGCCCCCTTGATGCACAGCCGCCCGCGATTGGCCGGGTGGTTGCGGTCACCGGTGACCCGGTCGATCACCGGGCCGGCCGGGCCGGGGCGGGTGTAGACCTCGATCCCGCAGCCGACCCCGCAGTACGAACACACCGTGCGGATGGGCTCAGACGTCACGACCCCACGCTGGCGTGCTGACGTTACCGATAGCACCGAGAGCCGTTATCGACGTGAAAAACCATGCTCACAGCGGCGAGCGCGGCGATGTGAGGCGGGATCGGCGCGGCCGGATGTAACACTTGTCAACATGGCAACCGCGTCCTACCACCACGGCAACCTGCGGCAGGCCCTGCTCGAGCATGGCGTCGAGCTGGCCCGTGCGGGCGGCCCCGACGCGGTGGTCCTGCGCGACGTGCAGAGGATGGCCGGGGTCAGCAACTCGGCCGCCTACCGCCACTATGCCGACCGGCATGCGTTGCTGGCCGCGGTGCAGCTCTACGGGATGGGCCGGCTGGGTGACGCAATGCTGGAATCACTGGCCAAGGTGCCCAACCACGGACCGCTCGCCGACCGGGCTCTGGCCCGGTTCCGGGCGACCGGACGGGCCTACATCGAGTTCGCGCTGACCGAACCCGGCCTGTTCCGCACCACGTTCGCGCCCAGCGGCCCGCATCCCGCCGACGAGACCGTGGACTCCGAGCGCCATCCGTTCCAAATCCTCAGCAGGTGTGTCGATGACCTGGTCAGCACCGGGGTGCTCACCGCGAGCCGCCGCGACGGCGTCGACGAATCAGCCTGGGCAGCCGTGCACGGACTGGCCACCTTGTTCCTCGACGGCCCCTTGGTGGCGGCCGACGCCGAGCGCAAGGCCCACCTCACCGACCGTCTGCTCGATCTCATCGCCGAAGGTGTCCGCTGAGCTAGCGACACGCCACCACCCCAATGGTGACAGCGTTAACTTCGGCTGTCATGCCTGCCGCGTCAATGTTGCTCTGCCAACGCTGAATTCGGCTCTCGGCGCCTCCACCCGCGGCCTGCAGTGGATCGTCGACGCCTACAACCTGGCCTTCGCCGCGCTGGTTCTGGCCGGCGGCACCCTCGGCGAGGAACCGGTCCGGGTGCCGGCGACCGGCGAGGTCCTGCTGGAGTGGGGCGGTGCTGATGTCCACGCCGACGGCGCCGAGCTCCCCGGCCATTCCGTGGTGATCGTCAAGTCCGGCTGAGCGGGTTGTCCTCGACTGTGGGCCTCCCGCAGGGATTTTCGCCAATTCCCCTGCAGGACACCCACGGTCGAGCGCCTGACGTCAAGTCAGATAGCGGTAGGCCGGTGACCCGGGCTCGAGGGGCTCCACGTGCAGCCCGGAGGCGTCCATCCGCCCGCGCAGTCCGTCGAGGTCGGCGGCAGAGCCGAGTTCGATACCGACCAGCGCCTCGCCGGTCTCGCGGTTGTTGCGCTTGACGTATTCGAACAGCGTGATGTCGTCATTGGGACCCAGCACCTCGTCGAGGAAGCGGCGCAGCGCACCGGGCTCCTGCGGGAAATCCACCAGGAAGTAGTGCTTGAGCCCGAGGTGCACCAGCGAACGCTCGAGCACCTCGCCGTAGCGCGACACGTCGTTGTTGCCGCCGGAGATCAGGCACACCACCACCGAGCCGGGGGCCACGTCGGCCTCCAGCAGTCCGGCCACCGATAGCGCGCCGGCGGGCTCGGCGATGATGCCCTCGTTCTGGTAGAGATCCAGCATCGCGGTGCAGACCGCGCCTTCGTCGACCGTGGTGACCGACACCATGTCACCGGCCGCTGCCAGCGCCTGGTAGGTCAGCGTGCCGGCCCGTTTCACCGCGGCGCCGTCGACGAACTGGTCGACATGGTCGAGGTCGACGGGCTCTCCCGCGGCAAGTGCGGCCATCATCGAGGCCGCACCGGCCGGTTCGATGCCCAGCACCGAGGTGTCGGTGGTGCGCGCGGCGAGGTAGGTGGTGATGCCCGCGACGCACCCGCCACCGCCGACCGGGACGACGACCAGGTCCGGTTCGCTGCCGAGCTGATCGAGGATCTCCACCGCGATGGTGCCCTGACCGGACATGGTGCGGGGATCGTCGTAGGGCGGGACCATGGTGGCGCCGGTGCGGGCGATGTCGTCGAGTGCCGCAGCGGCGGCCAGGTCGTAGGTCGCACCGCCGACGATCAGCTCGATGAACTCCCCGCCGTGGTAACGGATCCGGTCACGCTTCTGCTTGGGCGTCTTGGCCGGCACGTACACCCGCCCGTGCACACCCATCGACCGGCACGCCAGGGCGAAACCCTGGGCGTGGTTGCCGGCCGACGCGCACACCACACCGGCCCGAAGTTCGCCGTCGGACAGCTGCTTGAGCAGGTTGTAGGCGCCGCGCAGCTTATAGGACCGGACGGTCTGCAGGTCTTCGCGCTTGAGGTAGACCTCGGCTCCGGTGACCGCGGAGAGCCGGTCGCTGTGCTCCAGCGGGCTAACCGACACCAGATCCGAAATTCGCCGGGCAGCCTGGTCGATGTCAGCCGCGGTCAGCGGCGCTGACAGTCGGCTCTCGCTCAGTTCGGCGGACACCGAACAATGGTGCCACTACCAGCGCCGAATCAGGGAATCGGGGCTTGAGGACCAATGGCTCGTGCGCCGACGCCGTCGTCCCATCGACCGGTTCCGGCGAAGCCGCTTGTCGATCGCGACGACGATGCTGACGCCCACTGCGACGGCAAAGATCCGCGACCACGCGTCGGTGCTGATCGGCGCGGTGCCGAACACCGTATTCATCGCAGGCAGATAGGTCAGAGCCAGTTGCGCGGCGGCCTGGCCGGTCACCCCGACGAGGACCCAGCGGTTGGAGAGCAGACCGATGCGCCAGACGGAGTGGGTCAGCGATCGGCAGCTGAACAGATAGAACGCCTCGACCACGACAAAGAGGTTGACCGCCGAGGTGCGTGCTTCAGCCAAGCTGGCGCCATTGCCCAGTTCCCAGTTGAATATCCATCCCGCGCTGATCACCAGTAGGGCGGACACCAGCACGATCCGCACCACCAGGGCGCCAGTCAGCAACGGCTGGTCGGGATCGCGCGGCAGGCGCGCCATGATCCCGGGCTCTTTGGGCTCGAACGCGAGCATCAATCCGAGGGCGATGGCGGTCGTCATATTGATCCACAGGATCTGGGTGGGCAGGATGGGCAGGGTGGCTCCGGTTGCTATCGCGACCAGGATGACCAGACCTTCGCCGAGATTCGTGGGCAGGGTCCAGGTGATGAACTTGGTGAGGTTGTCGAAGACCCCCCGGCCCTCTTCGATCGCGGCCTCGATGGTGGCGAAATCATCGTCGGTCAGCACCATGTCGGCAGCGTCCTTGGCGACTTCCGTTCCGCTCCGCCCCATCGCCACACCGATGCTGGCCTGCCGCAGTGCCGGAGCGTCGTTGACACCGTCACCCGTCATCGCCACCACATGCCCTCTGCTTTGCAGCGCCTCCACCAGCCGCAACTTCTGCTCAGGAGACACCCTGGCGAAAACCTTGGCCCGCTCCGCCGCCGCGGAATACTGCTCAGCGCCGAAGCCAACCAGATCCGCGCCGGTCAGCACCACGCCCGGCATGTTGTCATCGTCGCCGAGAACACCGATGTCGGCGGCAACCGACGCCGCGGTGTTGGCGTGGTCACCGGTGATCATCTTGACCGCGATACCGGCGCTGTGACAGGCCGCCACAGCCGAGCTTGCGGCCGGCCTAGGCGGGTCGAGCATCGCTTGTAAGCCGGTGAACACCAACCCCTCCGGGATGGTGTCCGCGTGCAGCGCGTCGGGACCGACGCCGGAACGCAGGCCTGTCGCCAACACGCGCAGGCCTCGGGCGGTCAGTGTCTCGGCGGCGTGCATCACCACACTGCGCTGCAACGGCCGCAGGGTCCCGTCAGTGGCCATCTGCGACGTGCACAGGTCGAGCATGCGCTCCACCGAACCCTTCGCCAAAATCAGGTGGTCGTTTTGGCCGGACCGGTGCAGCGTGGCCATGTACTGGCGCTCGGAACTGAACGGAATGGCGTCCACCCGGGGACATTCCGCGGCGAAGCGATCCGGATCGAGGCCTGCCTTGACGGCAGCGACCCGCATGGCGCCCTCGGTGGGGTCACCCACCACGTCCCAACCCCCGCCGTCGTTGCTCAGCGCGGCATCGTTGCAACAGGCTCCGGCCAGCAGACACCAGCGCAGTGCGGCGTCCCCGCCGATCGGGACCTGCGCCCCGTGCCGATCGGAGATGAAGCCGTCGGGGGCATAGCCGGTCCCGGTTACGGTGAACGTGTTCTCCGGAGTCCAGATGGTCTGGACGGTCATCTGATTCTCGGTCAGCGTGCCGGTCTTGTCGGAGCAGATGACCGTTGTCCCGCCAAGAGTCTCGACCGCCGGCAAGCGCCGGATGACGGCGCCGCGCTTGGCCATTCGAGCCACACCGATCGCCAACGCAATGGTCACCGCGGCGGGCAGACCCTCCGGGATCGCACCGACCGCCAGCGCGATCGCGGCGGTGAAGGTGTCGACAGCGTCCTGCCGGCGGAGCAACCCCACCCCGAACGTCGCTGCGGCCAACGCAAGTATCGCGACGGTCAGTGTCTTGCTGAACTTCGCCAACTTCTCGGTCAACGGAGTCGTCGCAACGTCTGCGGCACCCACCAGACGGTGGATCTCCCCGAGTTCGGTCGCCGCACCCGTTGCCACGACGATTCCCGCGCCGCTGCCCGCGGTCGCGAAAGTGCCCGAGTACACCATGTTCCGCCGGTCAGCCACCGGCGTGTCGACGGGCAGGGCCACTTCGTCCTTGCGCACCGGCGCCGACTCGCCGGTTAGCGCAGATTCGTTGACCTTCAGATCGTGTTGGCGCACGAGCCGCAGGTCCGCCGGCACCTTGTCGCCAGCCTCCAACACCACCAGATCGCCGGGCACCAGATCCTCAGACGCCACAGCACGTTCCTGCGCCCCACGCACAACCCTCGCACTGGTGCGAACCAGGGACCGCAGGCTCTCCAGAGCGGCTTCGGCTTTCGATTCCTGAATGAAACCGACGGCCGCGTTGATCAAGACCACACCGAAGATCACCGACGAGTCGACGGGTTCCCGCAGTAATGCCGTTATCACACCGGCGGCAAGCAGGACATAGATCAGCGGATGGTGGAACTGCCGCAGGATTCGCAGCACCACCCCCTCGCCTTCCACCATTGGAAGACTGTTGGAGCCGAAGCGTTCTCGCCGCTCGTCTGCCTCGGCCTCGGACAGTCCGGAACTGAGGTCTGTCTCGAGTAGCAGCACCACCTCGTGAGCCGACAGACTGTGATGTTCCGCGTTGGTCAGTGTGGGCATGGCTGGGGCACTCATCTCACATGCGTCGGAGCTGGTGATGAATCCGACGCTAGATGACCCCGGCTCGCGGTGCAGGGGCCATACGTCCCTGGCAGAAGGAAGTTGGTCAGTTGTGCTGGCCATGACCCGCCGGCGCCAGACTCGGCCCGCCCCGGCTCAGGCCGGGTTGAGCAGGCGGGAATTCAGTAGCGCCGAGTCTTTCATCCGATGCAGGCCCTTGGCGGCTGCAAGGACACCGAGGTCGGCCAGCGGTTCGATGATGATCACCGTCATGTAAGCGGCGCCGAAGGTGGCGAGGCTTGCCACGGCTTGGCCGGAGAAGCCCTCACCATAGAGCGCCCAGAACGCCACCCATGTCACGATGCCGGCCTGATAGGTGGTCGACAGCGCCAGCGCCTGGCGGTAACGCAACGCGACGTAGGGAGTATGCGGTGCGATGACGCGGTTGGCGACGAGTTGCAGGGCGAACAGCGGCACCAGCAGCGTGGTGATGTTCATGCCGTACTGCGGCAGGTCGAACGGAGCGAAGAACAGGCCCTGGATCAGCAGACCCGAAGCCAGGCCGATCGCCGCGGGAGCAACACCGAACAGCAGGAACAGCGTCGAACCGAGAATTAGGTGTACCTCGGAGACCCCGACCGGATAGTGCGGGAACACCTGGAAGAAGGTGAACACCAGCGCCGTGGTGGCGGCCGTGCGCATCATCAGTGCGGAGATCCCGCGCTCCTTGATCAACTGCCACGCCGCGTATGCGCCGCAGAGGCCGGCCCCACCGGCGGTGAGGTAACTCAGGATGATCTTCGGACCTTCGACGATCCCCGGTTCGATGTGCATGGTCGATCCCCTTCAGGACGCAACAAGTGGTGCATCGCCCGAGAGGGTATGGCTCGTTGTCGCCACACACCCGATCCGCGAGGCGATGCGCCCCCGGGTGCGGCGCACCCGGCACAGCTGGCAGGTCTTCGGACTTACCGGCATGCACCTCTCGGTGCCCCTACTGGCCGTCGCTTCCCAGCCGCAAAAGTATTTCGCGTACCAGTGCCGATGACGGCGGTCGTTCCTGCATACCGCTGCGGGACAGTCCCGGATTCTCACCGGGTTCCCTCTCGCGATGTGCCAACGTCTCACATCACTCGATTCCGAGACGGGAACTCGCACCGTCCCGGAAAACCTGCTGCAACGAGCACACTACCTTCTGACGGACGATCCGCAATGAAACACTTGTCAAAATGGCGACCGCCTCCTACCACCACGGCAACCTGCGGCAGGCACTGCTCGAGCACGGGGTCGCATTGGCCCGCGCCGGCGGCCCCGATGCGGTGGTTCTGCATGACGTGCAGCGCCTGGCCGGGGTGAGCAACTCCGCCGCTTACCGGCACTATGCCGATCGGCAGGCGTTGCTCGCCGCGGTACGGAACTACAGCTTGACCCATCTGGGCGATGCGATGCTGACCGGAAAGGCCTACATCGAGTTCGCGCTGGCCGAACCCGGCCTGTTCCGCGCCGCGTTCGCGCCGGCCGGCCCGCACCCCGCCGACGAGACGGTCGACCCCGATCGGCATCCGTTCCAGATCCTCAGCGGGTGTGCCGACGATCTCGTCGCCACCGGTGTGCTCACCGCGAGCCGCCGGGACGGGCTCGACGAGGCGGCATGGGCCGCGGTCCACGGCCTGTCCACACTGTTCCTGGACGGCCTGCTGATGGCGGCCGATGCCGAACGCAAGGAACAGATCTCCGACCGTCTGCTCGATCTGATCGCCGAGGGCGTCCGCTGACCCCCTGGTGAGGGGACACGTCACGATCACCAATGTTGACAGTGTTAACTTACCCTGCCATGCTTGCCGATGTTACCGCCGTCAACATGAAAGGCGTCGCTCGTGACAACCGACACCCTCTCCCGGCCACGCACGCGACCGATCGCCATCCTCGCGGTGGTCCTGGTGGCCGCCCTGGCCATCAACGTCGAAACGACCATCGTCAATGTTGCTCTGCCGACACTGAATTCGACCCTGGGTGCCTCCACCCGCGGTCTGCAGTGGATCGTGGACGCTTACAACCTGGCGTTCGCTGCACTGGTGCTGGCCGGCGGCACCGTCGGTGACAAGTTCGGTCGCCGCGGAACGCTGATCACCGGGCTGGTGTTGTTCGCACTCACCTGCGTCGGGGCCGCCCTGTGCACCTCGACCGGCCCGCTGATCGGCATGCGCCTGGTGATGGGCGTCGCATCGGCGCTGATCTATCCCACGACGCTGGCGATCATCACCGACACCTTCCGCGACCCGCGGCAGCGCGCCGCCGCCATTGGCGTGTGGGGTGCGGTGACGGGTCTCGGCGTGGCCATCGGCCCGATCCTCGGCGGTGCGCTGCTCGAGTCGTTCTGGTGGGGCAGCCTGTTTCTCGCGCTGGTGCCCATCGCACTGCTGGCCGCCGTCGCAGCACCGATCCTCATCCCGGCGTCGACGCCGGACCGGCAGTCACGGCTCGACCGCGGCGGACTGGTGCTCTCCGTCGCCATGCTCGGCGCGCTGGTCTACACCCTCATCGAGGCGCCCACCCGCGGCTGGTCCAGCGCTCCGACGCTGGCCGGGTTCGCTGTCGCACTGGTCGCCGCTGTGACTTTCGCCTGGTGGGAGCGCCGGCATCCGGAACCGCTGATCGACGTCACGCTGTTCACCAACCTGCGGTTCAGCGCCGCCAGTGGCGCGGTCACGGTGGCGTTCTTCGCGCTCTTCGGGTTCATCTTCCTCATCACCCAGTTCATGCAACTGTTGCAGGGCTTCGGTCCGCTGGGCACCGGTGTGCGCATCCTGCCCGTGGCGTTGTCGATCGCGGTCGGCTCGGTGCTCGGCACCCGGCTCGCCGTGACCGGAATCGGCACCAAAGTGGTTGTGTTCGTGGGGCTTCTGATGCTCGCCGCCTCGTTCGCCTGGATCACGGTCATCGACTTGAGCGTCACCTACCCGGTGATGGCGATGCAGATGGTTCTTCTCGGCGGCGGGTTGGGCCTGACCACCGCACCGGCCACCGACTCGATCATGGGCGTCGTGCGCCCCGAGCAGGCCGGTGCGGGCTCGGCGGTAAACGACGCAACTCGTCAGGTCGGCGGGACGCTGGGCGTCGCGGTCATCGGGAGCATCTTCTCCACCCTGTACATCCGCCACCTCGGTGACAGCGCGGGGCTGGCGAACACGCCGCAGGCCGCGCAGTCGACCGCGCAGGAAGGCCTGGCGCAGGGTCTCGCGGTGGCCGCCCAGTCGCCCGCGCCGGTCGCCGGGGCGGTGCGCACCGCCGTCGACAACGCCTTCCTCGCCGGGATGCAGGCGGGCTGCCTCACCGCCGCCGCGGTCTGCCTGGTCGGGGCGTTCTTCGTGCTGGCGGTGCTGCCGGCGCATCCCGCCGAAGCGGTCGTGTCGTGACGCGGTTGGACCGGTACGGGCCCTGATCAGCCCCCCAGGCAGCCCGGCCCCAGCAGGGCCTTCAGGTCACCCATCAGCGCCGAGGACGGCGTCACCCGCAGCGACTGGTCGAGTTCCAGCGTCGTGATGCGTTCACCGCTGATCAGCCGCAGATGCACCTGCGAGGTGCCGGGATGGCGGGCCAGCACCTGCTTGAGCGCGGAGACCTTGTCGATGGTGCACTGCCTGGTGGGCAGACTCACCGCCAGCGGCCGGTCGATCTGGGCGTTCGAGAAGTCCGGCACCACAAGCTCATTGGCGATCAACGAGATCCGGTCGTCCTGGACGCGCACCTTCGCCCCGACCAGCACCACGGCGTCGTCGGCGATCTCGGCGCCGAACATCGAATAGGTCTGCGGGAAGAACATCACTTCGATGCCACCGGTCAGGTCCTCCAATTGCGCTGAGGCCCAAGGCATTCCGTTCTTGTTCACCCGCCGGTTGACGCCGGCGAGGATACCGCCGACTCGGACCTGGGTGTCGTTGGCGATATCCCCGTCGAGGACGGCCGGGATCTGAGTGTCCACCTGCATGGCCAGCAGGTGAGCCACCCCCTTGAGCGGATGGCCGGACACGTACAGGCCCAGCATCTCCCGCTCGAGTGCCAGCTTGTGCTTGTCCTCCCATTCGTCGTCGGGCACCTTGATGGTGAAGACGGCGTCGGCCGACGCCCCGTCATCGGCACCGCCGAACAGGTCGAACTGCCCCATCGCCTCGGCCTTCTTGGTGCCGAGCACCGAGTCGACGGCGTCGGTGTGCACCAGGAACAGTCCCTTGCGCGGGTGGCCCAGTGAGTCGAAAGCGCCTGCCTTGACCAGGGATTCGGTGACCTTCTTGTTGCAGGCCGCGATGTCGATCTTGTTGAGGTAGTCGGAGAAGTCGGTGAACTTGCCTTTGGCGGTCCTGGTGGCGATCAGCGAACTCACGACGTTGGCGCCGACGTTGCGGATGGCACCGAGGCCGAACCGGATGTCGGCACCCACCGAGGCGAAGTTCAGCTCGGACTCGTTGACGTCGGGCGGAAGCACCGTGATGCCGAGCTTGCGGCAGTCGGCCAGGTACACCGCCGCCTTGTCCTTGTCGTCGCCGACCGAGGTGAGCAGCCCGGCCATGTACTCGGCCGGGTAGTTCGCCTTGAGGTAGGCCGTCCAGTACGACACCAGCCCGTAGCCCGCGGCGTGCGACTTGTTGAACGCATAGTCGGCGAACGGAAGGATGGTGTCCCACAACGCTTTGATGGCGCCTGAGGAGAACCCGTTGGCCTTCATGCCGTCGGAGAAGCCCTCGAACTCCTTCTCCAGCACCTCGCGCTTCTTCTTGCCCATGGCCTTGCGCAGAATGTCTGCTCGGGCCAGCGAGTAGCTGGCCACCTTCTGCGCGATGCGCATGATCTGCTCTTGGAAGACGATCAGGCCGTAGGTCTCAGCGAGGATGTCCTGCAGCGGCTCGGCGAGTTCGGGGTGGATCGGCTTGATCGCCTGCCGGCCGTTCTTGCGGTCGGCGTAGTCGTTGTGGGCGTTCATGCCCATCGGGCCGGGCCGGTACAGCGCGAGCACGGCGACGATGTCCTCGA
This sequence comes from Candidatus Mycolicibacterium alkanivorans, assembly GCF_022760805.1. Taxonomy (NCBI): domain Bacteria; kingdom Bacillati; phylum Actinomycetota; class Actinomycetes; order Mycobacteriales; family Mycobacteriaceae; genus Mycobacterium; species Candidatus Mycolicibacterium alkanivorans. The sequence continues at coordinate 2,960,323 of NZ_JAIVFL010000001.1, forward strand.
ACCCGGTGGGCTGCATGCGGCGCAACAGGTCTCGCATCGGGCCGCCGTCGAGCTGGAACACCCCGAGCGTCTCACCGCGGGAGAGCAGCTCGTAGGTCGCCGGGTCGTCGAGCGGCAGCGACTCCAGCACCAGGTCGATGCCCCGGTTGGCTGCGATGTTCTCCAGCGCGTCACCGATGATGGTCAGGTTGCGCAGGCCCAGGAAGTCCATCTTCAGCAGGCCGATGGCCTCACACGACGGGTAGTCCCAGCCGGTGATGACAGCCCCGTCCTGCGGCCGCTTCCACAGCGGGATCGCGTCCGTGAGCGGCTCGGAGCTCATGATAACCGCGCAGGCGTGCACACCGGCGTTGCGGACCAGGCCCTCCAGGCCGCGCGCGGTCTCGTAGATGGTCCGGACGTCGGGGTCGGTGTCGATCAGCCCGCGAACCTCGGCAGCCTCCTTGTACCGTTCGTGGTTGGGATCGGTGATCCCCGACAGCGGGATGTCCTTGGCCATGATCGGCGGCGGCAACGCCTTGGTGATGCGGTCGGCGATCGCGAAGCCGGGCTGACCGTAGTGCACCCGGGCGGAGTCCTTCAGTGCGGCTTTGGTTTTGATCGTGCCGAACGTGATGACCTGGGCGACCCGGTCACTGCCCCACTTCTCGGCGGCATAGCGCACCATCTCGCCGCGGCGGCGGTCGTCGAAGTCGATGTCGATATCGGGCATCGACGTGCGCTCGGGGTTGAGGAACCGCTCGAACAGCAGCCCGTGCGGGATCGGGTCGATGTCGGTGATGCCCAGCGCATAGGCCACCAGTGAGCCGGCCGCCGACCCGCGGCCCGGGCCGACGCGGATGTCCACCGAGCGGGCGTAGTTGATCAGGTCAGCCACGATCAGGAAGTACGACGGGAAGCCCTTGTCGCAGATGACCTCGATCTCGTAGCCGGCCCGCTCGATGTACTCGGTCGGCACACCGCAGGGGAACCGGCGGGCCAGCCCGCGGTCCACCTCCTGGCGCAGCCAGGTGGCCTGGGTGTGTCCCTCTGGCACCGGGAAGATCGGCATCCGGTCGCGCGGGGTCCACACGTCGGCGTATGACTGCACCCGCTCGGCGATCAGCAGCGTGGAGTCGCAGGCCTCCGGGATCTCGGCGTCCCAGAGTGCGCGCATCTCGGCGGCCGACTTGAGGTAGTAGCCGTCGCCGTCGAACTTGAAGCGGTTCGGGTCCGACAGCGTCTTGCCGGTCTGGACACACAGCAGCGCCTCGTGGTTGTGCGCGGCGTCGCGGGTGACGTAGTGGCAGTCGTTGGTGGCCAGCGGCCGAATTCCGAGCTTGCGGCCGACCTCGAGCAGGCCGTCACGGACCCGGCGCTCAATGGACAGCCCGTGGTCCATCAGCTCCAGGAAGAAGTTGTCCGGGCCGAAGATCTCGCGCCACTTGGCGGCCGACTCCAGCGCCTCCCGGTCGTGGCCGAGCCGCAGCCGGGTCTGCACCTCACCGGACGGGCAGCCGGTGGTGGCGATGATGCCCTCGGCATGCTCGGCGATGATCTCGGCGTCCATCCGGGACCACTTGCCCAGCTGCCCCTCGAAGGACGCGCGGGAGGACAGCTTGAACAGGTTGCGCAGGCCGGTGGCGTTCTCGGCGACCATCGTCATGTGCGTGTAGGAGCCGCTGCCGGAGACGTCGTCGGCTTTCTGGCCGGGGTCGCCCCACAGCACCCGGCGGGTGTCGAACCGCGAGGCGGGCGCGATGTAGGCCTCCACGCCGATGATCGGCTTGATGCCGACCTTGGTGGCTGCGTTGTAGAACTCGCTGGCGCCGAACATGTTTCCGTGGTCGGTCATGCCGATGGCCGGCATCTCCAGGCGCTGCGCCTCGGCCAGCATGGGGGTGATCTTCGCCGCACCGTCGAGCATGGAGTACTCGGTGTGATTGTGCAGGTGCACGAAGCTGTTGCCCATAGGCCCGTCAGTCTAGGGCCGCCGACCGACAGACTTCGGCGTGTCGCGGCTCGTGTCCCGGGCCGAGTTCACGACCCCGCGCATCAGGCCTCGTCACGCAACATCCGGGCGATTTCCTTGGCCTGTTCGGAGCTCACGTCGCCGGACAGCTGCAGCACTTGACCGTCGATCGGCTCGGTGATCTTGGGTGCCCACACGACGATCCCGGCTCGGACGAACGCCACCTGCTGGCCGACGTGCGCAGCGGTGTAGCGCGCGAAGTCCGTCGTGGATTCTTCTGTCATCGTCACCTGTACGAGCTGCTTGTTGGTCAGTGGATTGAGGAACGAGTCGACGTCGGTGAGCTGCGGGCGAAGATCCTCCGGACCGAGGTCGTACACCGCGGTCTTGGTGATGTCGCAGGTGCGCAGCGGCTGATCCGGCGGCGTCGGCGGTGGCGGCTCGCACTGGTCCGGGGTGGTCACGATGGCTCTGATGACCGGCCGCAGCGCCACCGGCTTGATGGTGGGCACCGGTTTGGTGGTGGTGGTGATCGGCGTGGAGGCCTGGTTCTTCATCATGGCAGGCGCCATGAGCACACCGAGCACCGGAACAACGATCGCCGCGGCGGCCAGGGCCGCGGTGATGGCGATCAGGATCCGCCGGTTACGGCGGCTGGTGTCGGTCATGCGGTCCTCGGGCTTGGCGCGGTGGGCTGACCCGTGAAGCTACCCCGGAGGACCTCAGAAGTCGAGTCACATCGGCACGGGAGCGCCGAAGCCGGGAATGATGCCCACCGGGACGACGGCCAGCAGGATCACGCCCACGGCGAAGACCGTCAGGGTGCGGCGAGTGGGCGCGCGGTCAACCTCCGGTTGGGTGGCTGCGTAGAGCAGGAAGACCACGGACAGGTCGAAGCTGATGATCACCCACCACCGGATCCAGTCCACCCCGGTGAGGAAGACCGGCAACATCAGGACCAACCCGATCAGCATGGTGCCGCGACGAGCCCACAGCAGCTCGCGGAACCGTCGGAACGGAACACCTGCGACGTGGCTGATGGCCAGAACCGAGACGGCGAGCACACCGATACCGAACGCGGTCGAGGCGACGAGCGCACCGGCACCCAGGCTGCCGACGAAGCGAAGGCCGTCGGTGAAGTTCTCGTCGAAGTGCGGCAGGATCGCCCGGCACGGCGATGGTCATCAGGATTGCCACCCACACCACCAGCAGCACCGCGAAAGTGAGGTAGAAGCGACGGTGGCCCTGGCTCACGGCGCTGGTCGACATGTATCCCCCGGTGGCAGGCTCTGCGGGCTGTCTGGCCGCCGGGTGATTATAGATTCACCGCGCCGGTCGGTCCGTTCCGCGCGCGCCCGCCGCAGCGCGTCAGCACTGAAGATCACCAGGGCAAGCCAGATCAGCGCGAACCCGATCCAGCGCGCCGGGGGCATCGGCTCGTGGTCGACGACCACACCCAGAGTCATCTGCATCGCCGGGGTCAGGTACATCAGCAGGCCCAGCGTCACCAACGGCAGGCGCTGGGCTGCCGCGGCGAACAGCAGCAGCGGGACTGCGGTGATCGGGCCCGACAACATCATCAGCGCGACATGGCCCACTCCGTGACTGGTGAACTGGCCGTGCCCGGTGAGCTGGATCGCCGCGATGTAGACGATCGCGAACGGGGCCGCGATGGCCGCCTCCAACCCGACGCTGACCCGCGGATCTGTCGGCACCACCTTCTTGATCGCGCCGTAGAGGCCGAATGTGAACGCCAAACCCACTGCGATGTAAGGGAATCCACCCACCCCGACGCCCAGCAGCACCACGGCCGACACGGCGATCAGCACGGCTGCCGATTGCGTGCGGTTGAGCCGCTCGCGGAAGAGCACCACGCCCAGCAGGACGCTGACCAACGGGTTGATGAAATACCCCAGCGCGGCGTCCACCACGTGGCCGTTGTTGACGGCGTAGATGTAGATGACCCAGTTGCCCGACACCAGCGCCGAGGCACACACCAGCAGCAGCCAGGTGCGCCGGTCGATGCGCCCGATGTCCGACAGTCGGCGGGTGACCACCAGCACCGCGGCCATCAGCACGAGCGTCCACACGATCCGGTGCGCGAGCACCTCCAGCGACCCGGCCGGTTTCAACAGCGGGAAGAACAGCGGGAACAAGCCCCACGACCCGTAGGCCCCGATGCCGTACAGCAAGCCCAGGCCCCGGCGGTCGGCGGTAGTGCGCGCCGGTGGGGTCACGATTCGCTGCGCAGCACATCCAGCGCATGCTGCAGATCGGCCGGATAAGGGCTCGTGATCTCCATGCGTCTGCCGTCGGCCGGGTGTGCGAACGCCAACGAGCGGGCGTGCAACCACTGGCGCTCCAGGCCGAGCCGCTTCGCTAGCACCGGGTCTGCGCCGTAGGTCAGGTCACCGGCGCAGGGATGGTGCAGCGCGGCGAAGTGAACCCGGATCTGATGGGTGCGGCCGGTCTCCAGATGAATATCCAGAAGGCTTGCCGCCCTGAACATTTCGACAGTGTCGTAATGGGTGATGCTGTGCCGGCCGGTCTCGGTGACGGCGAACTTCCAGTCGTGCCCGCGGTGCCTGCCGATCGGAGCGTCGATGGTGCCGCTGGACGGGTCCGGATGTCCCTGCACCACCGCGTGATAGCGCTTGTCGACGGTGCGCTGCTTGAAGGCGCGCTTCAGCACGGTGTAGGCCCGTTCGGACAGCGCGACCACCATCACCCCGGAAGTGCCGACGTCCAGACGCTGCACGATGCCCTGGCGTTCGTGGATGCCCGACGTGCTGACCCGAAAGCCCGCGCCGGCCAGGCCGCCGAGCACGGTCGGGCCGTGCCAGCCGACCGTCGCGTGAGCGGCCACCCCGGGCGGCTTGTCCACCGCGACGATGTCGTCGTCGGAGTACAGCACCGTCATGCCCTCGATCTCCACGGGCGTGTTCTCCGGCGGCGCAGGCGCTTCCGGCAACGTGACGTGCAACCACGCCCCGGCTTCGAGCCGGTCGGACTTGCCCGCGGGCACACCGTCGATCTCGACGCCTCCGCTTTCGGCGATCGCCGCCGCGGCGGTTCGTGACAATCCGAGCAGCCGGGCCAGGCCGGCGTCGACGCGCATGCCGGCCAGACCCTCCGGGACTGGCATCGACCGTTCCGTCATCAGCTGGACTCGGCCTCGTCGGCCGACGGGCTCCTGCGCCTCCCGGTGGTATCGAAGTCGAACCCGAACAGCGACAGCGCCACCAGCAGGATCGCCCCGCCGACCACGGCCGGATCGGCCACGTTGAACACCGGCCACCAGCCGACGGACAGGAAGTCGACGACGTGTCCGCGCAGCGGGCCCGGTGAGCGGAAGAACCGGTCCACCAGATTGCCCAGGGCACCGCCCAGGATCATCCCCAGACCGATCGCCCACCACGGCGAGACCAGCCGCCGGCCCATCCAGAAGATCCCGACCACCACACCGACGGCGACCAGCGTCAGCACCCAGGTATAGCCGGTGGCCATCGAGAACGCCGCACCGCTGTTGCGCACGAGCGTCCAGGTGACGGTGTCGCCGATGATCGACACCGGTTGTCCCGGGGTGAGCAGCTTGACGGCGAGAACCTTGGTGACGACGTCGAGGGCCAGCACCACACCCGCAACCGACAGCAGCAGCCGCAGGCAGCGCGGCGCCGGCCGGCTGTCCGGCTCGGCGGCCCCGGTCACCGGCGCGGCGCTTCCCGTGGTTTCATCGCTCACTCCCCTATCATTCCCTAGTCCGGTTGCTGCCATGATGGCCGCATGCCCCGACTCGTCGTCGTGACCACCGGTGGGACGATCGCCACCAGTGCCGACGCCGAGGGTGTGCTGCGCCCCGCGCGCGCTGGCGCGGAGCTCGCTGCCGGACTCGGCGTGGAGGTGATCGACGTCTGCAACGTCGACAGCTCCCAGCTCACCCCGGCGGACTGGTTGCGCATCGCGGCGGCCGTCGGCGATGCGGCAGCTGGAGGTGCCGACGGGATCGTCGTCACCCACGGGACCGACTCGATGGAGGAGACCGCGCTGTGGCTCGACCTCACCTACGACGCCGACGCGCCGGTGGTGCTGACCGGAGCGGCCCACTCGGACGACGCCCCGGACGCCGACGGGCCGGCCAATCTGCGTGACGCCCTGATCGTGGCGGGCAGTGCGGGCGCCCGCGGCCTCGGTGCGCTGATCTGCTTCGCCGGGTCGGTGCGGGCTCCGCTGGGCACCACGAAGGTGGGCGGCCCCTCGCTGTTCGCCGGCACGCCGCCGCTGGGTGTGGTGCGCGACGGTGAATTCACCCTCGGCGCTGGCAAGCAGCGGCCGTACCTGGGCCGGCCCGTGGCCGGGTGCCGGGTCGACATCGTCTCGGCGTACCCGGGTGCCGACGGCGTGGCCATCGACGCGTTCATCGACGTCGGTGCGCGCGGTCTGGTTGTGGAGGCGATGGGTGCGGGCAACGCCGGTGCGCCGGTTGTCGAGGCGGTGCGGCGCGCATGCGCCCGCGGGGTGGCGGTCGCGGTCAGCACGCGGGTGCCTGCCGGCGGTGCCGGCGCCGCGTACGGACCCGGCCACGACCTGGTCGCTGCGGGGGCGGTGATGGTGCCGCGGCTGCGCGCCAGCCAGGCCCGGGTATTGCTGATGGCGGCGTTGGCTCTCGAATTACCCGTGGTCGACGTCGTCACCCGCTGGGGCTGAGTTCGCCAGCTCGTCGACGTACTGCGGCCAGTCCAGGCTGTCGACCGGGTTGGCGCGCACCAGATCGACGGCCTCGACGTCGAAGGTGCGCACCGCCCCCGGCCCGCTGCCGCGGGTCTCGAATCGCACGCTGACCACCCCGTGACCGGCGCCCTGTACCCAGCCGTGGCCGAAGCCGGGATGGCTCACGTCGTCGCCGATGCGCCAGCCTCCGGCGTCGGCTACCGGCTCGGGCACCGGCATGTGGGTGTCGGACAGCTCGGCTTCCTGCTGCTCGAGATCGGGAAACAGCGACTCCTGCCGGACGTCGGACAGGCCCGAAAACCCAACGCCGAGAAGGCGAATCGGGCCGACATCGCGAGGGTCGAGCAACAGCCGGCGTGCGGTGGCGGTCAGCGTCGCCGCGTCGGCGGTGGCATACGGCAGGGTCGCCGAGCGGGTCAGGGTACTCATGTCGGACTTCTTGAGTTTCACGGTGACCGTGCGGGCGCCGCGGCCGTCGCGCTCCAGGCGCTTGTGCGCGTGCTCGGCGATCGGCCCGGTGGCCTCCCGGAGCTGCTCGATGGTGGTGAGGTCGGCGGCGAAGGTCGACTCGGCGCTGATCTGTTTGGCCTCGGCCCGCTCGACGACCGGCCGGTCGTCGATGCCGCGGGCCAGCCGGTGCAGCGCGGGCCCGATGGTGGCACCCAGGATGCTGGCCGCCTCGGCGTCGGTCAGCGCGGCGAGCTGGCCGACGGTGTCGATGCCGAGGCGGTGCAGCTTGTCCTCGGCGACCGGCCCGACGCCCCACAGCCGACGCACCGGCAGGGCCTCCAGCAGGGGCGGTTCCTCGTCGCGCCGGATCACCCGCAGGCCGTCCGGTTTGGCCAGCTCGGAGGCGATCTTGGCGATCTGCTTGCCCGATCCCGCACCGACGGAGGCCACCAGCCCGGTCTCCTCGCGCACTCGCCGGCGCAGCCGGGTACAGAACTGTTCGACGTCGGCGACGCCGGCGCCGACGAGTTCTGCGGGCTCACCGAATGCCTCGTCGAACGACAGCTGCTCGAGAACCGGGACCATGGCGCGCACCGTGTCCAGCACGCGTCGGCTCGCGACGCCATAGACGACCCCGCGCGGCGGCAACACCACCGCCGCGGCTCCGACCAGCCGGCGGGCTTGATGCATGGGCATCGCCGAGCGGGCGCCGAACACCCGGGCCTCGTAGCTGGCACCCGCCACCACGCCGCGCCCGCCCAAGCCGCCGACCAGAACCGGCCGGCCCCGCAGCGTCGGCCGGGTCAGCTGTTCGACGGATGCGAAGAACGCATCCATGTCGAAGTGCAGGACCCAGCGTTCCACTGCTCTATCTTGCGGTCAGTGCGTCAGGCCTTGCTGATCGCCACCCGGACGCCGTCGCCGATCTCCACGCCGTCCTGGGGCTCACCGAACTCGAAGCTCGTCGCGAGGATCTCGTGGGCGATCAGGTCGCGGTGGGTGGTGGCCCAGTCCTGCTTGTCCGCGGGCACCGACATGTGCACGCGGATGCGGTCGCTGACCTCCAGGCCGGTTGACTTGCGCAGGTCCTGCAGTTCGCGGATGCGGTCCTTGGCCCAGCCCTCGGCCTCCAGCTCGGGTGTGACGGTGCCCTCGAGCACCACCAGGCCGGCCCCGTCGGGCAGCGCCGCCGTCCATTCGGGATCCGCGGCCACCAACCGGGAGCTGTACTCGTCGGCGTTGAGCACCACCTCACCCGCGCCGAGTGTGCCGTCGGAGTTGAGCACGCCCTGGCCCGCTTTCACCGCCTTGATGGCGTCCTGCACGGCCTTGCCCAGCCGGGGTCCCGCCGCGCGGGCGTTGACGGTCAACTCGAAGCGCCCGTAGCGGGCGATGTCGTCGGTGAGCTCGACGGCCTTGACGTTCAGCTCGTCGGCGATCAAGTCGGTGAACGGTTCGAGGTGTTGCGGATTGTTCACGGCCACAGTCAGTTTCGGTAGCGGTAGCCGAACGCGGAGCTTCTTGGCCTTGCGCAGCGAGGAGCCGGTCGAGCACACCTCCCGCACCTGGTCCATGGCGGCGACCAGATCAGGGTCGCGCGGCAGCACGTCGGCCTCCGGCCAGTCGGTCAGGTGGACCGACCGACCGCCGGTGAGACCGCGCCAGATCACCTCGGTGGCCAGCGGCAGCAGCGGTGCCGCCAGCCGGGTGGTGACCTCCAGCACGGTGTGCAAGGTGTCGATGGCGTCGGGGTCCTCCTCCCAGAACCGCGAACGCGACCGCCGCACATACCAGTTGGTGAGCGCCTCGGTGAACTGGCGCAGCTGCTCGCACGCCCCGGAGATGTCGCAGACGTCCATCGCGTCGGTCAGGCTGTCCCGGAGTTCGGCCAGCTTGGCCAGAATGTAGCGATCCAGCACGTGAGGCGAATTCGTGTGCCAGGTGCCGACTTTGGGAGCATAGAGCGTCAGGAAGCTGTAGGCGTTCCACAGTGGGAGCAGCACCTGCCGAACACCTTCGCGGATGCCCTGCTCGGTGACGATCAGGTTGCCGCCGCGCAGGATCGGCGAGGCCATCAGGAACCAGCGCATCGCATCGGAGCCGTCGCGGTCGAACACTTCGTTGACGTCGGGGTAGTTGCGCAGCGACTTGCTCATCTTCTGACCGTCGTTGCCCAGCACGATGCCGTGCGACAGACAGGTTTTGAACGCCGGGCGGTCGAACAGCGCGGTGGCCAGCACGTGCAGGGTGTAGAACCAGCCGCGGGTCTGGCCGATGTACTCGACGATGAAGTCACCGGGGAAGTGAGTCTGGAACCAGTCGACGTTCTCGAACGGGTAGTGCACCTGCGCATACGGCATCGACCCGGAGTCGAACCAGACGTCGAAGACGTCCTCGATGCGGCGCATCGTCGACTGCCCGGTCGGGTCGTCGGGATTGGGCCGGGTCAGCTCGTCGATGTAGGGCCGGTGCAGGTTGTCCGGGCGCAGCCCGAAATCGCGCTCCAACTCGTCGAGGCTGCCGTAGACGTCGATCCGCGGATAGGCCGGATCGTCGGACACCCACACCGGAATCGGGGTGCCCCAGTAGCGGTTTCGCGAGATCGACCAGTCCCGGGCGCCGGAGAGCCACTTGCCGAACTGACCGTCCTTGACGTGTTCGGGATACCAGGTGATTTCCTGGTTGAGCTCCACCATCCGGTCACGGAATTCGGTGACCTTGACGAACCAGGACGACACCGCCCGGTAGATCAGCGGGTTGCGGCACCGCCAGCAATGCGGATAGGAGTGCTCGTAGGTCTCGTGCCGGATCAGCACCGGGGTGTTGACCGCCGCCGCCGCGGTGCCGTTCTTGAGGTCCCGGATGATCTGCGGGTTGGCGTCGAACACGTGCTGGCCCTGGTAGTCCGGGACCGACGCGTCGAAGCGTCCCTTGGAGTCCACCGGGGTGACGGGCACGATGCCGACGGTGTCGGTGGTGGCCTTGTCGTCCTCGCCGTACGCGGGCGCCATGTGCACGATGCCGGTGCCGTCCTCGGTGGTGACGAAGTCGCCGCGCAGCACCTGAAAAGCGTTGGCCGAGTCGGCGAAGTACTGGAACGGCGGCAGATAGCGCAGGCCGAGCAGCTCTTCACCGCGCAGCGTGGCCAGGACCTCGGGCTCCTCCCCCAGCTCGCGGGCATAGGCGCCCAGCCGCGCCTGGGCCAGGACGTACCGTCGATCTTCCACCCGCACAACCACATACGTGACCTCGGGGTTGACAGCGACGGCCTGGTTGGACGGCAGCGTCCACGGCGTGGTGGTCCAGATCAGCAGGTGCGCACCGTCGAGATTGTTGCCCGGGGCGTCGACGCGGAACCCGACCGTGATGGCCGGGTCCTGGCGGCTCTGGTAGACGTCGTCGTCCATGCGCAGCTCGTGGCTGGACAGCGGGGTCTCGTCGTTCCAGCAGTACGGCAGCACCCGCACACCCTGGTAGGCAAGGCCGGAGTCCCACAGCTGCTTGAACGCCCAGATGACCGACTCCATGAAGGACAGGTCGAGCGTCTTGTAGTCGTTGTCGAAATCGACCCAGCGGGCCTGACGGGTCACGTACTCGCGCCACTCAGCGGTGTACTTCAGCACCGAGGCCCGGCAGGCGTCGTTGAACTTCTCGATGCCCATCTCCTCGATCTGCGCCTTGTCGGTGATGCCGAGCTGGCGCTGCACCTCGAGTTCGGCGGGCAGACCGTGGGTGTCCCAGCCGAATCGGCGTTCCACCTTGTAGCCGCGCATGGTCCGGTAGCGCGGGACGATGTCCTTGACGTAGCCGGTGAGCAGATGGCCGTAGTGCGGCAGCCCGTTGGCGAAGGGCGGACCGTCGTAGAAGACGTACTCCGGCGCGTCGTCGCGACGAGCGATGCTGGCGCGGAAGGTGTCGTCGTCAGCCCAGTAATCCAGGACCTCGAGCTCGAGGGCGGGAAAATTCGGTGAGCCGCCGGACGACTTCGGGTAGCCATTCTCGGTCACGATGCGCGTTCGTCTCCTGTGCCGGTAACCAGCACGGGGACGACGACGCGCCGGTGCGCGAGCGCCGCGGTACCACCCCGCTTACGCACTGATGTGCGTCGCTCATTGCAGGCTGTGACGGGCCCTACCGTTCGGTTCTACTGAGTCCCGACCGCAGTCGGGCTGTTCTTCCGAAGGCTCCCCGGTGATGGCCGGATCGACGCCGCTGCCGACGATTCTAGCGTCGCCGTCAGCTCAGTCGTTCAGGCGGCGCCTTCGACCGGGGTGACTTCGGACGTCAGGCCGATCAGCCCGAGCCGGAACTGACCGGCCAGCTCCTCGACCGTGCATAGGTCCAGCCGGCGCATGTCGTACCACCAGTCCATCTGGATGACCTCGCCGCACCAGAAGGCGAGCACACCCAGGGCGGGCCCGTCGACGACCTGCAACGACCCCAGCGAGGGATCCGGCGGCATCGCCAGGAACGAGAAGACCACCTCGGCCGACGTCACCGCGGAGTGCGATGAAACCGTCAGCGCGCGCCGCACGTCGGCCACTAGACCGTCGGCATCCAGCTCACGCTCGGTGGCGCAGCAAAGCCGGATCGGACCCACGGTGGTCAGACCGCCGACGGTCACCACGCCGACGCCGATGGTCCGCGCGATGGCGCGACCCATGGCTGCCAGCAGCAGTTCCTCGACGCCAACGCCGGCCGTCTCCACGGCCCCGTCGAGTTCGGCGGTCAGTTCGCGGTCCAGCGGAGCCGAGAGCCGGACCATATCGTCCGGTCGGGGACGGCCTGCAATGTCATCGTCGACTACCCGCACATGGCTCGACGGGCCGGTCACGGGAGGAGCAACCATGCCAACACCGTAGCGGGAAGTGGCCGCGACCCTCAACATCGCGCTTCAGGGCGGCCGCGGTGTTCCTGATGTCGCCGTTCGCCTCGCAGACCGTCGGGCACGTGCTGCACGCCCTCACCGGTATGTGGAACCTCGAGGACTACATCGGCCACGACTGCTACATCGTGGCCGCCTCGGCCATCGTCTACAACGCACTGGGGCGACTGCAGGACGACGGGGCCATGCAGGAAGCCTTCAAGCAATACGTCGAGCGGCCGGCGACACTGTGCATTCCGCTGCTGCTGGCAACGTTCTCGATGGGCAACGGAGCTGCCGTCTACCGGTCGGACTTCTTCCAGGTGCCCACCGACTTCTGGCCGTCCACCTACCGGCTGCTGCTCTGCGGCATGCTGATCTACCTGCTGGTCTACGGGTCGCGGGCCCTGCTGATCCTGCGCAGGGACCCCGCTCGCGGCGGATCGCCAGTACCTACCTGCGTCCTCGCCTGCTCCATCCGCATAATCACCGCCTACCTGCCCGGGCTCCAGCGGCTCGAGGGCGGCACCCTGGTGTGGTTTTTCGCCTGCACCTGCGGTGCGGGGTTCACCCTCGCCTCCGTGCACTCCTGGCGAATCAAGACGAAGTGGTTCACGCATACCCCGGTTGATTTTCACGCATACCCCGGTTGATTGAGGTAGGGGTAACCGGATCCCGGTGTTTCCCCGTCCGGTCGCGCGGGCGGTGCCACTGCTCGGCTGTGTTCTAATCGGCACATGCGTCGAAGCGGAGACGGGCGGAGTTACGGGACTCGATGAGCATCTTTGCGCTCGCAGTTCACGGAACCCGCGGAGACGTCGAGCCGTGCGCGGCTGTCGGCCTGGAGCTGCGCCGCCGGGGTCACGAAGTTCGGATGGCGGTGCCCCCGGACCTAGTGCCTTTCGTCGAGCACGCCGGCCTGTCCCCCGCTGTCGGATACGGTGTCCATTCCCAGCAGCAGGTCGAATCCGACGTCTTCCAGAACTGGTGGAAGGCCAGGAACCCCCTCACGGCGCTACAGCGGCTGCGCGACTACGCGACCGACGGCTGGGACGAGATGGGCTCGGCTCTGACGTCGTTGTCCGAGGGATCCGACCTCATCCTCACCGGAACCACCTATCAGGAAGTCGCCGCCAATGTCGGTGAGTACCAGCATCTTCCCTTGGCGACATTGCACTACTTCCCGGCCAGGCCCAACGCCGTCCTGGGCGAGATTCTCCCGGTTCCGCTGCCCGGACCCGTCGTACGAGCCGGAATGGTCGTCGGTGAGTGGGCCTACTGGCGCCTGCTGAAACAGGCCGAGGACCGACAACGACGGCAGCTCGGTCTTCCTCCGGCGACCACTCGGTCGATGCGCCGCATCGTCGAGCGCGGCACGCTCGAGATCCAGGCGTACGACGAAGCACTCTTCCCGGGACTCGCAGCCGAGTGGGGCGACACGCGGCCCTTCGTCGGCTCGATCACGATGGAATTGAGCACGGAGACTGACGAAGACGTGGCGAGGTGGCTCGCCGAGGGAAGTCCGCCCATCTACTTCGGGTTCGGCAGTACACCAATTGATTCGCCGGACGAGGTGTACGCCGTGATCGACGCGGTGTGCGCGGAACTCGGTGAACGGGCCCTGATCTGTTCGAGCATCTGGTCGGACCGCCCCGGCGTGGACCGCATCAGGGTGGTGAAGTCCGCCAACTACCCCACGGTGTTCCCGAATTGCCGCGCAACCGTGCACCATGGCGGAGCGGGGACCACGTCGGCGGGTCTGCGGGCAGGTCTTCCCACCGTGATCCTCTGGTCCGTGGCCGATCAGCCGGTGTGGGCCAACCGCGTGGAGCGGTTGAAGGTGGGTGTCGCCCAACGATTCTCGAAACTCAGCCGGGAGTCGCTGCTCGCGGCGCTGCGCAGGGTTCTCGAACCCGGCTATGCCCAGCGCGCCCGGGAGTTGTCCACCCGGATGATCAGACCGGCCGACGGCGTCGCCAAAGCGGCCGATCTCCTCGAGGCAGCTGCCGACCACGCCAGTGACAACGGCGCGAGCCGATAGGGTCGGCTCTGTGTGGACCACCGTACTGGTGCTCGCCATCGCGGTGAACTTCGAGCCAACCAGAATCGGCCTGGTACCGCTGATGCTCGCGCGGCCGCGTCCGCTGCTTCAGCTCTTCGCGTTCCTGTGCGGCTGCCTGACCATGACGCTCAGCGTCGGACTTCTTGTGCTGTTCGTATTCCACAAGAGTCCGCTCGGCACCGACAAGACGAACGGCGCTCTGATCCAGATCGTCGTCGGCGGCGTTGCCCTCATCGTGGCGGCGGTCCTGGCGAGCAACCTGACGTTGCGCAGGACCTCGAGCGACCCGGTGCCCAGTACGATGGCCACGGACCCGGCGGCTGGTGCCGAACCGCAGCCGCCTGCTCCCCGGGCAATCGACCGGATGTCGACCATGGTGAAAAAGATTCTGCAGAAGGGCAACTCACCCTGGATCGCCGCCCTCGTCGGTCTCGGTGTGGGGCTTCCCTCGGTCGACTACATGGCGATTCTGATCGTCATCGGTGCCTCGGGGGCGGCTCCCCCGGCTCAGGCCGCTGCGCTCGTGACGTTCCTCGCCCTCGGCCATGCCGTGGTCGCGGTACCGCTGGTGAGTTACCTGATCGCGCCGGCGAAGACCCACGATGCCGTTGCCAGATTCCAGAGCTGGATTCAGGCCCGGACTCGCCGGGAGTTCGCCATCCTGCTGACGATCATCGGGTTGATCATGATCGGCATCGGTGTCAGGGGCCGGTAGTCGGCGCGTTATTCGATGGCCCCGGTCAGGCCGAACTCGGTGAGCACCGAGGCCGCCAGCGCCCGCAACCTGGCCTTCGAGTTCTCCGCGCCGATCTGATACGCCTCGACCGAGATCACCACCTTGCCATTGATCCGCCCGGACACCACGACCAGCTGGCCGTGCGAGCGCTCCAACTCACGCAGCGTCACGTTCTGATCCAGCGCACGGATGAACACGTATTCGGCGTCGGTGCCGTCGACCTGAGCCAACTGAGGGGGCAGATCACCCAGGTTGGAGCACGACACCGGCAGATCCTCGGAGTAGGCGAACAGCAGCTCCGCTACCCCCTTTACCGCGGCTTTGGGCAGCCACGGCATCAGCGGCAGCAACTCGAAGGTCGGATCGGGCTCATTCTTGGCCGTCTCCCGCGCCGTCCGCACCACCGCTCGCGCCTCGGTGAGGTCTGTGGTCACCGAGGTCGGGTCGACGGTGGCGTTGGCGAAAGCCATCGCCAGGGCGCGGTCGTCATCCAGGCTCTCCCGGAGGTTGATCGCGATCACCAAGGTGACCGCCCCGTCTGACTGCCGACGACGCCCGAGGCGCTCCGCAAGCTTCGCGGTGAACCCCACAAACAGCGAATAGCTGCTCCCGCCAAGGTCTTTCGCGCGCGCATCCCAGTCGTCGATGTCGACGAAGAGCACGATCGAGGGCACCGCGACGATCTGGTCCCCGGGGCCGCCCTGCTCGGCGGCGGCACGCGACTTCCTCGACACCGCCAGTTCGCGGCGCTTGCCGTAGACCAGCTTGACGCCTTTGACGAACCCCCGGCGCGTCTGCGGCAGGTCGTGCACGGCCTGGCGCAGATCCGCCTTCAGCGCCTGCCAGCGGGGTCGCGTGCCAGGCCGGTCGTAGCCGGCGTCGCGGACGTTGCCGGTGACGGCTTCGAAGATGGCGAGACCCGCGCCGATACCGTCGCCGATCACATGCGACCCGACCATGCTGATGGCGGTGGCGCCGTCGGTCAGGGGCTGAACGACGAGATACCAGGTCGGCCCGTGCTCGGGGTCGATCGGCAGGCTGGCCAGTTCGTCCGCCCAGTCCAGCAACGCGGCGCGGGGCCGGGCCTGCTCGTTGAACCTGATCTCCGACGGCGCGCTGGTTGGCTTGACCCACCGGGGTCGCCCGAAGGGCAGCGGCGAGCGTTCGATGTGCCTGCCGCCATGGGATTCGGCGAAGTTGCGATGAAAACGCCTGACCGCGTCGAAATCGAGCGGATGCTCGTAGACCCAGACGCACTGCATCAGCTGTCCGCGGCCGGTGGCGCGCATCAATTCGAACGCCGTCTGGTCGAGGAATTCCAGCCGGTGGTCGGCCACCGCGTCCGGCTGCGCTCTGCGTGCGAAAAGCCTTCGCTTGGCCTGTGATTCAGTCGTCATAGCGCAAACCTCACTCGATCACGCCGGACAGATCGAACTGCGCCAGCGTCTGTCCGATCACCTCGCGCAGACTCGCGATCGTGTTCTCGGCACCCGGCTGGTAGCTGATCACCGAGACCAGCATCTTGTCGGCCAGACGCGCCGAGATCACGGTCAGCAAGCCACCGCGGCGCTCCAGAACCGACCGCTTGACGTTGCGGTCCACGCCGCGGAACCACATGGAGTCGGCGGGCGTCCCGTCGATGAGAAGCAGGTACTCGGGCACTTCTCCGAGGTTCGAGCAGGTGACCGGCATATCGGAGGAGAAACCGAACGTCATGTCGGCCATCGCGCGCATCGCGCGCTTGGGCAGGAACGGGATCAGTGGAAGCAGTTCGACCATCTCGTCGGGGGTCTCCCGGGCCGCGGCCAAGCCCTGCTTGATCGCCGTGCGGAGACCTGAGAGGTCTTTGGTGACCGGTTCCGGGTCGACGCGGATGTTGGCTATCGTCACCATGTTGCCGCCGGTGTCCTCGAGAGTGAACCGCTCACTGACCGGAACCATCAAGGTGGCCGCGCCATCCTCCGGACGAGTGCGTCCGAGGTTCTCGGCAAGCTTGCCCGCGAATCCCGCAACAAGCGAAAGCCGGTTTCCACCAAGGGTTTCCGCTCGTGAATCCCACTCGTCGATGTCGATGGCAGCGACCGCCGTCGGCAGCACCACTCGCTCATCACCGGCACTGGCCGGCACCGGCGGTTTCGGCCCGACCAGCTCGTGGCGGCGCGCAACCGCGACCTTGGCCGCCTTGACCAGGGTGCGCGCCGTCTCCGGCAGGTCGGCGAGGGTCTGGTGGAGGTCTTCGATCACCGCACGGCGGCGAGGACGCGAGTGCGGCGCCGGATAGTCCAGGTTCTGCTCACCGCCGCTGATCGTGTCCAGGATGGAGAAGACCGCGGCGCCTCCGTCGGCCACAGCATGGGAGATGACCAGGCTGATGCCGGTAGTGCCGTCGGTGAACAACTGCACACCCATGCGCCAGCCTGGCCCGCGCTCCGGATCCAGCGGCAGCTCGACCTGATCGTCAGCCCACTGGTAGAACTCCTCGCGAGGTCGCGGGTGCTCGCCGACGTCGAGTGCGGTCTGCGGTCCCGGCACCGAGACCCAGCGGTGGCGGCCGAAAGGCACCGGCGAGCGTTCGATCAACCGGGCCACGAGTCCGTGGCCGAGCGTCTGGTGGAACCGACGCACCCCGTCGAGGTCGACTGGGTGGCGGTAGACCCAGATCGCCTGCATGACGGCGGCTTGTTCGGCGCCACGCAGCGCCAGCAGGAGCGCCTGATCGGCGAAGGGCACCACGTTGTCCGGCAGTGGGCGCGGCGCACGGCGGCGAAAGCGCCGAAGCAGTCGGCGGTCGTCAGCCACGAAGATCAGACCGTCGCTTTCGGCAGCCGGGGAGACGACACGGACTCGGCACGGCCCTCAGCCACCCGCAAATAGATGCACTTCAGCTGCTCGACGAACTCCGCCACCGACTCACGCGCGACGAGATTGTCGGGGTAGGCCACCGTGATGATGGTGCCCTCCGCACGCCGATTCACCCACATGCCAACCTGATTGGCGGCACCGAGATCGGTGTAGACGTGGCCGTTGAGCCCGTGCCACTGCGAGACGATCAAGGGATTCAGCGGGGGCAGTCCGACGTCGAGATACGACAGCATCGGCACGCCGGGACCCGGCGGGCGGATCCCGGGGATCGACTCGGCGAGCTCGAAGACACGCTCGATCGGAACGTTCGCAACCGGCATCCGCGAATCGAACGACGCCTGGGCGGCGCGCGCCACCTCCGCGAAGGACCGGGCCGCCACGGGAACCGACACCGGAACGAGCCCGGTGAACCACCCGGTCGTCATGAATTCCGCGGGAGTGCTCCGGGTGGTGGTCGGTGTGATGACGTAGTAGTCGTCGTCACCGGTCAGCTCGCGATGTGCGATTGCGGCACAAGCGAATACCCCGCCGATGAACCGGACCCCGGCCGACGTGCACGCCGATTCGAAGCGGTCCGTCTCGTGGTCGTCCATCAACTGCACCGTCAGCAGGTCCCCGCTGCACGGCTCGGACGGATCACCCAGCGGAAGCGGGAAGGTCGGCAACGTGCCGCCGTTCTTCTCCAGGAACTCCACCCAGGTGCGGACATCGGGAGAATCTAAGGTCAGCCCAGCGGTGAACTCCCGCTGACGCAGGCAGTAATCGCTGTAGCTGCCCGCCTCCGGTAGCCGGATCGGGGCGCCGCCGCCGGCGACTGCCTCGTAGTTCATGTGCATCTCGACGAACAACGCCACCATGAACATGGCGTCGGCGTGCAAGTGGTCGATGCTGACGTAGAACGTGAAGTGGTCGGCGCGCTGGATGACGCCGAACCGGAAGCAGTCCCACTGCAGCGGGCTCGGCGTGTCCAGGACGTGCTGACGCCACTGGCCGGAATTCATCTCGCCGTGCTTGGTGGCCACGAACTGGATGGCCCCCGGGTCACTGATGGTGTGGCGGACGACGTCGTCGTCGTCGCCGAACTCGAACCAGCTGTGGTAGGTGTCGTGCCGGCGCAGGTAGGAGTTGATGACGTAGGTCATCGCGCGGATGTCGCAGCGGCCCGGCATGTTCCACGCCGGGATGAGCAACCGCGCCATCTCCAGCCCGTTGGCGGAGTGGTTGCGATAGCTGCGGATGTGCTGTTCCTGCTGATAGCTGGGCGGCACGTCGCTGATCGGAGCGTCTGACACCTTCGCCAGGCAGCCCGGCGAAGGTGTCCACGACACGACCGTTCCCGGCGCATCAACCCAGTCATGGACTGCTGTGAGCGCAACCACTCTCTAGTCCCCTATTCGCACCTGTCAGCGGGATGGTGCTGACGAGATCACACCGGCCAACGTCTCGCACAGGCCCTCGGCCAGCGCCCGGACGGTCGTGATGTCCATGGAACGCACGCGGATGCCCGTCTCGGTCTCGAGGCGAGTACGCAGTTCGAGGTTGCCCAGCGAGTCCAGACCATACTCGGAAATCGGCCGATCCGGGTCGATCGAGCGACGCAGGATCAGGCTGAGCTGCTCGGAGACCAGTCGGCGGACCCGGGTCGGCCACTCCTCGCGCGACAGCGTGTGCAGTTCGGAACGGAAGCTGCTGGTGTCGCCGGGGCGGTCCGAGCTGGACTGGAACGCCTCGGCGAACGGGCTGCGCTGCGCCAAGTCGGTCAGCCACGGCGTACTGATGACCGGCGCGTAGCCGCTGTAGGCACGGTTGTGCCGCAGCAGTGCCTCGAAGGCGTGGGCGCCGTCTTCCGGGCTGATCATCGCGGTGTCGCCACCGGCGGCAAGGTGAGCACCCGCGCCGATCTGATCCCACGCCGCCCACGCGATCGCCGTCGCGGGCAGGCCCTGGGCCCGGCGCCACTGGGTGAACCCGTCCAGCCAGCTGTTGGCCGCGGCGTAGGCGCCCTGGCCCGGCGAGCCCATCAGGGCCGCCGCCGACGAGAACGAGCAGAACCAGTCCAGCGGCTGTGCCGTGGTAGCCCGGTGCAGGTGCCACGCGCCGTACACCTTGGGCGCCCAGTCCCGGTCGACGAGTTCGTCGGTGATGTTGGTCAAGATGGCGTCCTCGACCACCGCGGCAGCGTGCAGCACACCGCGAACCGGCAGGCCGGTCACGGTTGCGGCCGCCACCAGGCGGTCAACGGTCTCGGCCCGTGCGACGTCGCCGGTGACGACCTCGACCTCGGCGCCGGCGGCCCGCATGCGGGCGATCTCCTCCAGCGCCTCGGGCTTGGGCTGCGAACGCGAGTTCAGCACGATCCGGCCGCAGCCACCCGCCGCCATCTTCGCGCCCAGGAACAAGCCCAGCCCGCCCAGACCACCGGTGATGATGTAGGAGCCGTCCCGGCGGAAGACCGGGGCCTGCTCGGGCGGCACCACCGCGGTGCTGTGGCCGACCTCGGGCACCGACAGCAGCAGCTTGCCGGTGTGCTCGGCGGCACCCATCACGCGGATCGCCGTGGCCGCGTCGGCCAGCGGGTAGTGCGTGGTCTCCGGTCGAGGCAGAACACCCTCGGCCGTCAGGCGGTAGACGGTGTCCAGCAGGGCACGGATCTTTTCGGGGTGCGTGGTGGCCATCAGTGCCAGGTCGACACCGTAGAACGACAGGTTGCGGCGGAACGGGAACAGACCCAGCCGGGTGTCGCCGTAGATGTCCTTCTTGCCGATCTCGACGAACCGTCCGCCGAAGGCCAGCAACTCGACGCCGGCCCGCTGCGACGCCCCGGTCAGCGAGTTCAGCACGATGTCGACGCCGTAGCCGTCGGTGTCGCGGCGAATCTGCTCACCGAAGGCGGCGGTACGCGAGTCGTACACACGGGTGATCCCCATGCCGCGCAACAACTCCCGACGCTCCTCGGTGCCGGCCGTGGCGTAGATCTCGGCTCCGGCCGCACGGGCGATGGCGATGGCGGCCTGCCCCACGCCGCCGGTGGCGGAGTGGATCAGCACCTTGTCGCCGGCCTTGATGTGCGCCAGGTCGTGCAGGCCGTACCACGCCGTGGCCGCCGCGGTGGAGACGGCGGCCGCCTGGTCGTCGCGCAGGCCGGCAGGCAGGGTCGCGGCCACGTCGGCGTCGCACGTCACGAAGGTGCCCCAGCACCCGTTGGGCGAGATGCCGCCGACGTGATCACCAACCCGGTGCGAGGTGACCTGCGGGCCGACCGCGGTCACGACACCGGCGAAGTCGATGCCCAGTTGCGGCTGACGGCCCTCGAAGCTCGGGTACCGGCCGAAGGCCACCAGGACGTCGGCGAAGTTCAGGCTGGACGCGGTGACGGCGACCTCGATCTGTCCGGGGCCCGGCGGGATGCGGTCGCACGCCGCCAGCTCCAGAGTTTCGATGTCACCCGGGGTGCGGATCTCCAGTCGCATCCCGTCGCGGGAGTGGTCGACGACGGTGGTGTAGCGCTCATCGGGCCGCAGCGGGCTCGGGTACAGGTGGGCGGTGTACCACTGTCCGTCACGAAAGGCAGTCTCGTCCTCCTCGTTCCCGCTGAGCAGCTCACGCGCCACCAGCTTGGCGTCGACGGCGTCGTCGACGTCGATCTGGGTGGGCCGCAGCTGCGGGTGCTCGGCACCGATCACGCGCAGCAGACCGCGCAGGCCCGCCTGCTCGAGATTGGGCCGGTCCTGCGGCAACACCGTCTGGGCGTTGCGGGTGACGACGTACAGGCGCGGCGCGTCCCCCTCGACGTCGGCGAGCTCACGGGCGATGCGCACCAAGTGGCGCACCTGCTCGCCGCCGCGCACCGGCAGCTGCTCCTCGGGGCAGCCGTTGAGGCCGGCAGTGACGACCACGACGTTGTCGAAGCCGCCCTCGGTGAAGTACCCGCCGAGGCGCTCGGCGTTGGAGGCGTGATCGGCGTGCTGCGGCCACGACATCGTGGTCACGTCGGCGTCGCTGAGCTTGAGCGCATCGGTCAGCGCGGACGCCAGCAGGTCGGCCACGTCGGAGGTGCTGACCACCAACCAGGTCGCGGAATTCTGGTGAGTCACCTCGGTGAGCTGCTGCTGGCGCCACTCGATGGCCAGCAGTCGCTCGTTGAGCACGCGGTCGCCCTCGTGGGCTTCCGACATGCCGCTGCCCATGCGCAGGCGGTGCACCGAGAGCATCACCGTGCCGTAGTCGTCGAGCAGGTCGATGTCGGCCTCGGCCGAGGACCCGTCCAGCGAGGTGATCCGGGTCAGGCAGTACCGCGCGTTGCGGGTCGGGCCGTGCACGCGCAGCCGGTCGATGCCCAGCGGCAGCAACAGGCCGCCTGCGCCGGAGGCCTGCACACCCGGGTGGGCGGCGACCGACTGGAAGCAGGCGTCCAGCAGGGCGGGATGCACACCATAGGCGGTCTGCTGGGTGCGGATCGCGGTCGGCAGGCCGATCTCGGCGAGCACGGTGTCGGACTCGGTGCCGCCGGCGTTGACGGCGACCAGGCCGGTGAACGCCGGGCCGAACTGCACACCTCGGCCATCGAACCAGGAGCGGACCTCAGCGCCGTCGGCGCGGTCTGGATGGGACGCCAGCAGCGTGTCCAGGTCGTAGGAGCGCGGCTGCTCGTCGTCCTCGGCGGCGTGCAGCACGGCGCTGGCGCGACGGTCCCGCTCGCCGTCGGAATCGGTCTCGACGACGAACTCCAGCACACCGGGCGACTGCACGGCGGCCATCGCGCTGACCGGCGTCTCGTCCTTGAGCAGCATCATCTGCTCGAACTTGACGTCGCGGACCTCCGAGGCCGAACCGAGCGCGGTGCGGGCGGCGGCCAGCGCCATCTCGCAGTAGGCGGCACCGGGCAGGGCGGGCACATTATTGATCTGGTGGTCAACCAGCCACGGCAGCGCGGCGGTGCCGACCTCGGCCTGCCAGGCGTGCCGCACCGGCTCCTCCAGCAGGCGCACATGCGAGCCGAGCAGCGGATGCGCGGCCACCAGATGGGCGCCCCGGGACTGCTGGTCGGCGTCCGGGGTCAGAACCAGCGTGCGGTGGGTCCACGTCGACAGCGGCGCGTCCACGAGCTTGCCTGCGGGCAGCAGCACGGAGAAGTCCACCTCGGCGCCCGCGGCGTACAGGTTGCCCAGGAACTCACCGAGCCCGTGCGGAACCTCCTGACCGCGGCGCATGCCGGCCAGGGCGGCCACCGTGATGTCCAGGGCGGCGGCGGTCTGGTCGATCGGGCGGGTCAGCAGCGGGTGCGGCGACAGCTCGCCGAACACGCGGAAGCCGTCCTCGAGCGCGGTCTGCACGGCCGCCGAGAACCGCACGGTGTGGCGCAGGTTGTCGACCCAGTAGTCGGCGTCGCAGTAGGGCTGCTCGCGCGGGTCGAACGAGGTCGCCGAGTAGTACGGGACCTCCGGGGCCATCGGGGTGATGTCGGCCAGCAAGTCCGACAGCTCGTCGAGGATGGGCTCGACCTGCGGCGAATGCGACGCCACGTCGACGTTGACCTCGCGGGCCATGATCTCGCGCTGCTCCCACGCCGCCACGATGTCGCGGACGGTCTGGGTGGCACCACCGATCACCGTCGAGTTCGGGGACGCCACCACGGCGACCACCACGTCCTCGATGCCCTGCTTCTCGAGTTCCTCCCGCACCTGCTGGGCGGGCATCTCCACCGACGCCATCGCCCCGCCGCCGGCCAGCCGCAGGCACAGCAGCGAGCGGCGGCAGATGACCTTGACACCGTCCTCCAGCGACAGCGCGCCGGCGACGACGGCCGCGGCGACCTCGCCCAGGGAGTGACCGATGACCGCACCGGGCTGTACGCCGTAGGCATTCATCGTGGCGGCCATGGCCACCTGCATCGCGAAGATGGCCGGCTGGACCTTGTGGATGCCCTCGACGGTCTCGCGGGCCGTGATGGCCTCGGTGACCGAGAAACCGGACTCGGCGGCGATCAACGGCTCGATCTCGGCGATCTTGGCGGCGAACACCGGCTCGGTGGCCAGCAGGCCGACGCCCATCGACGCCCACTGCGAACCCTGCCCGGAGAAGATCCAGACCGGCCCGCGGTCGTCGTGACCGACAGCCGGTTGGTAGGGCTCGTCGCCCTTGGCGACCTGGCGCAGACGCTGGATCAGCTCGGCGCGGTCGCTGGCGATGACAGCGGTGCGCACCGGGCGGTGTCCGCGACGGCGAGCCAGGGTGTAGGCCAGGTCGGTCGGCGAGAGATCCTTGTCGCCGCCCTCGACCCAGTCGGCCAGCCGGTCAGCGGTACGGCGCAATTCGTCGGCCGACGTCGAGCTGACCGGAAAGACCAGCAGCCCGGCTTCGGCGTCCTGCGTCGACGCGTCCCGCGCGGCGGCCGGCTCGGGCGCCTGCTCGAGAATGGCGTGCACGTTTGTCCCGGACATGCCGTACGACGACACCGCCGCCCGGCGCGGACCCTCGGCCACCGGCCACTCGGTGGCCTCGCTGGGAACGAACATTCCGGTCTGGACTTGTGCGAGATTGTCAGGAAGACGATTGAAGTGCAGGTTTTGGGGTACAAGACCGTGGTGCACCGAAAGCACGGTCTTCATCAGGCCCAGGACGCCCGCGGCGGACTCGGCATGGCCGAAGTTGGTCTTGACCGAGGTCAGCGCGCAGGGACCGGCATTGCCGTACACCTGCGAGATGCTGTTGAACTCCTTGGTGTCACCCACCGGGGTTCCGGTGCCGTGGCCCTCGACCATGCCGACGGTGTCGGGGTCGACACCGGCAGCTGCGAGCGCGGACTGGACGACCGAGACCTGGGCCTCCGTCGAGGGGGTGAGGATGTTCTCGGTCCGGCCGTCCTGGTTTGAGGCGGTTGCCTTGATGACGGCCAGCACGCGGTCGCCGTCGCGCTCGGCGTCCGAGAGGCGCTTGAGCACCACGATGCCGCAGCCCTCGGAGCGGACGAAACCGTCGGCCGCGACATCGAACGCGTGGCAGCGACCGGTCGGCGACAGCATGCCCTGGCCGGAGGCCGACGCGTAGAGGCGCTGGTCGAGCATGAGCATCACGCCACCGGCGAGCGCCATGTCGCTCTCGCCCTCGTGCAGGCTGCGGCAGGCGGTGTGGACGGCCACCATGCTCGAGGAGCAGGCGGTGTCGAGGGTCAGGGCGGGGCCCTGCAATCCAAGTGCGTGTGAGATGCGGCCGGAGGCCATGCTGAACGGCGTGCCGGTGAAGGCGTAGGCCTGGTCGAAGGCGCCGGCGTCGCTGGTCACCATCGCGTAGTCGTCGTGGGACATGCCGATGAAGACGCCGGTGGACGTGCCCGACATCTGTGCGGGCGTCATGCCGGAGTGCTCGACGGCCTCCCAGGCGGTCTCCAGCAGCACACGGTGCTGCGGGTCCATCGCGGTGGCCTCGCGCTCGTTGATGCCGAAGAAGTCGGGGTCGAAACCTGTGACGTCGTCGACGAAGGCACCCCAGCGAGACACCGAGCGGCCGGGCACGCCCGACTCGGGATCGAAGAGCTCATCGGCGTCCCACCGATCGGCGGGAACCTCGGTGACGAGGTCGGTGCCGTCCAGCAACGCCTCCCACAGCTTGTGGGGCGAGTCGATCCCGCCAGGCAGCCGGCAGGCCATACCGACCACTGCGATCGGGGCGACAGATGTCTCACGCACGTCCGGTCATCCTCACTCTTCATCAACTCTGAACATGGCCACGAGGGTTGCTCTGGTTGCAGAACCATCAAACCAACGTTGCCAACATGATCGGTAGCTTAACCGCATTTTGTTACGGGGGCGACAAATGTTTTCCGATTTTGATTACAGAATCGCCGGTGTTACCGTGCAGTGCACGCCCTCTAGCGGCGTCTGTCGATATCTGGTAGCTGAGCTTTGCGCAACTTCAAGCAAAATGTCGACCGCGATATGGCGCCCGGATCCGGGAAAACATGGCCTGTACAGGGGATTTAACCTGACTGCGGGCACGAGTCGGCCAGCATCGCGGGCCCCGATGGGCACTGGGCGGGCGTCGGGGGAAGTTGCAGTGGGTTTTCCACCGCAATCTTGGACCGAATTGCCGTCGGCGCGGCTAGCAAATAGCTAATCACCGGAATCATCACTGGGGTAAATTCCGCGAGTGAATTACGCGCCCAGGCGGCTCATCTATTGGCTGCCAGTGATAATTGAGCCGCCGCACCACTGGGCCCAAACTAGACCTTCCTGAGAGTTTCCGCTATTGCCACTCAGGTTCTTGTCAGGCTGCCGCCTGGGGATTCCATTGGGCCAGGCACCATATGGCTACTGACCTGAGAATAGGTTAAGAGGGGTGTCTCAGGCACCTATCAGGTGCAGCCAAGAATAGATAAAGCCGCACCGAATCATGGCAGATACCCGCAAATTTCCGCCCACATCCAGCGGTCAGCAAATGTTATTGGATAAGCCCCAGGACAGCGGCCAGTAATTGGCGTAGTTGCGTCCTTCATTTCACTTCGAGGGGTCTAAATAATGCTTGCAGTGACGCTAGTCACTGCCCAGATGGCCGAATCGAACCTTCGGCCGAAGTTAGCTGGAGCCCGCGTCAGGGGCCTGGCGAGGCGGTTGTCCGAGGGCCGGAGAAGGGCGACACGCCGACCACGCGCGACACGCCGAAACGTCCCGCAGGCGCGCTCGGACGAGGCACTGACCCGCGAAGAAGGCAGGGTGGTACGGGCGACCGCCGCCACGAAACCAGGCGCCGGGCTAATTAGAGCGCAATCACATCCGCCGCGTCGGGCGCAAACGGCGCTGCAAACTCCTCGACCGGCCGGAACCCGCGCCGGCGGGCCTCCGCGGCCCCGAGCCGGATCAGCGCAGCCATGCCGATGAAGCCATCAGCGGCTGCGCGCGAGCGCTGTGGACAATGTTGCCGATCTGTTAACTTCGCTGCTCAGCGGCTTCCAAGATCTGTTGGGCGGCCAGGGCCGGGGTGAGTTCGCCCTCGCGCACCTGCCGGTCGATCTCCGCCCTCATGGTCCGGACCGCCGGGTGCGTGAGTACCCGGTCCAGTACCGCGTCACGGACCATCGACCACGTCCAGTCCACCTGCTGGGTCCGGCGCCTGGCGTCGAACTCACCGGCGGCGGTCAGCACCTCTCGGTGCTTCAACACGGTGTCCCACATCTCACTCAGACCCGTGCCGTCCAACGCGCTCATCGTCAAAACCGGCGGGCGCCACAGTGTTTCGCGCGGATAGATCAGACGGATCGCCGCCGAGAGCTCGCGGGCGGCGGCCTTGGCCTCGCTGAGGTGCTCGCCGTCGGCCTTGTTGACGACCACGATGTCGGCCAGCTCCAGCACGCCCTTCTTGATGCCCTGCAGCTGATCGCCCGTGCGGGCCAGGGTCAGGAACACGAAGGTATCCACCATGTTGGCCACCGCAACCTCGGATTGTCCCACGCCCACGGTCTCCACCAGGATGACGTCGTAGCCGGCGGCCTCGAGCAGCACGATCGTCTCCCGGGTCGCCCTGGCGACCCCGCCCAGGGTTCCCGAGGTCGGCGACGGCCGGATGTAGGCGTCCGGATGCACGGCCAGCCGCGCCATCCGGGTCTTGTCGCCCAGGATGGAACCACCGGTACGGGTGGAGGACGGGTCGACAGCCAGCACCGCGACGCGGTGCCCCTGATCGATCAGGTACATCCCCAGCGCCTCGATGGTGGTCGACTTCCCCACCCCGGGCACGCCGGTGATCCCGACGTGCAGGGCCTTGCCGGCGTCGGGCATCAGCTCCAGCAGCAGCCGCTGGGCCTGCTCGCGATGATCGGCCCGCGTCGACTCCACCAGGGTGATGGCCCGGGCCAGCGCCGCGCGATCACCGGTGCGGATGGCCTCTGCCGGGGCTGCGACGTCGGGTCCGTCGGTCATCAGGACAGGTCGTAGCCCAGCCGGCCGGCCAGCTTGTGCAGCAGGTCGACGGCGGCATCGGCTATGACGGTGCCCGGCGGGAAGATCGCGGTGGCTCCAGCGGAGTAGAGCTCGTCGAAGTCGCCGGGCGGGATGACCCCGCCGACAACGATCATGATGTCGGGCCGGCCCGCCTCGGCCAGCGCGTCGCGCAGCGCCGGCACCAGCGTCAGGTGGCCGGCGGCCAGCGAGGACACCCCCACCACGTGGACGTCGTTGTCGGCGGCCTGGCGTGCAACCTCCTCCGGAGTGGAGAACAGCGAACCAACATCGACGTCGAACCCGATGTCGGCGAAGGCCGTGGCGATGACTTTCTGTCCGCGGTCGTGGCCGTCCTGACCCATCTTGGCGACCAGGATGCGGGGCCTGCGGCCGTCGGCCTCGGCGAACTTCTCCACCAATTCTGTTGCGGTACTCAGGTTTTGGGCCTTCCCGACCTCGTCGCGGTAGACCCCGGCGATGGTGCGGATCTCGGCGTGATGTCTGCCGTAGACCTTCTCCAGGGCGCCGGAGATCTCCCCAACGGTGGCCTTGGCCCGGGCGGCGTTGATCGCCAGGGCCAACAGGTTGTTGCCCAGCCCGTCCTCGCCGGCTTGGCCGTGCGCCGCGGCCGCCCGGGACAGCTCGGCCAGGGCGGCCGCGACGGCAGCCCGGTCGCGGCTGGCCCGCAGTTCTGCCAGCTTGGCGAGCTGCTCGGCGCGCACCCGGCTGTTCTCGACCTTGAGGACCTCGATGTCCTGGTCCTCGTCGACCCGGTACTTGTTGACGCCGATCACCGGCTGCTGGCCGGAGTCGATGCGGGCCTGTGTGCGGGCGGCGGCCTCCTCGATACGCAGCTTGGGGATGCCGTCGCTGATCGCCTGCGCCATGCCGCCGTGCTCGGCGACCTCTGCGATGTGGGCGCGGGCCCGCTGTGCGAGCTCGTGGGTCAGCCACTCCACGTAATAGGAACCGGCCCACGGGTCGATCGGCCGGGTGGTGCCGGACTCCTGCTGCAACAGCAGCTGGGTGTTGCGGGCGATGCGCGCCGAGAAGTCGGTGGG
Organism: Candidatus Mycolicibacterium alkanivorans; assembly: GCF_022760805.1. Classification (NCBI taxonomy): domain Bacteria; kingdom Bacillati; phylum Actinomycetota; class Actinomycetes; order Mycobacteriales; family Mycobacteriaceae; genus Mycobacterium; species Candidatus Mycolicibacterium alkanivorans. Next base: position 2,988,969 of record NZ_JAIVFL010000001.1, read on the forward strand.
CAGCGCCAGCGCCTCGTCGAGGGCATTGGTATGCAGCGACTGAGTGTGGCCCTGGGTGGCGGCCATCGCCTCGATACAGGTTCGCGCGACGTTGTTGAAGACGTCCTGGGCGGTCAGCGACCAGCCGGAGGTCTGCGAATGGGTCCGCAGCGACAGCGATTTGGCGCTGTTCGCGCCGAACTGCGCCACCAGCTCGCTCCACAGCAGCCGGCCCGCCCGCAGCTTGGCCACCTCCATGAAGAAGTTCATCCCGATACCCCAGAAGAACGACAACCGGGGTGCGAACTTGTCGATGTCCAGACCGGTAGCCAGGCCCGCCTTGAGGTAGTCGACCCCGTCGGCCAGGGTATAGGCCAGCTCCAGATCGGCTGTCGCACCGGCTTCCTGGATGTGGTAACCCGAGATCGAGATGGAGTTGAACTTCGGCATCTTGGCGCTGGTGTAGGCGAAGATGTCGGAGATGATCCGCATCGAGGGCTTCGGCGGATAGATGTAGGTGTTGCGGACCATGAACTCTTTGAGGATGTCGTTCTGGATGGTCCCGGCGAGCTTTTCCGGTGGCACACCCTGCTCCTCGGCGGCCACCACGTAGAGCGCGAGGATCGGCAGCACCGCGCCGTTCATGGTCATCGACACCGACACCGCCGACAGGTCGATGCCGTCGAAGAGCTGGCGCATGTCGAGGATGGAGTCGATCGCCACCCCGGCCATGCCGACGTCGCCCTGCACCCGCGGGTGGTCGGAGTCGTAGCCGCGGTGGGTGGCCAGGTCGAACGCCACCGACAGGCCCTTCTGGCCGGCCGCCAGGTTACGGCGGTAGAACGCGTTGGAGTCGGCGGCCGTGGAGAACCCGGCGTACTGACGGATGGTCCACGGCTGGTTGACGTACATCGTCGGGTAGGGGCCGCGGATGAACGGGGGCTCACCCGGGAAGCTGTTGAGCGGATAGCCCGCAGCCGCCGCCGCCGCGCGGTCGGCGCCGACGTAGACCGGCTTGACCGCGATGCCCTCCGGCGTCTGCCACTCCAGCTGATCGGCGACGTAGCCGTGGGCGGTCGCGGCATCCGAGATGTATTGTGTCACATCGGATTCGGTGGGAGCAACGCCGACCCGATCGCCGTGCAGGGGTACCTCGGCGAAGCTCGGTACCGTTCCGGTTGCGCTCGTAGTCATGATCAGGCCCCCAATCGGGTGAGCAGGGACGAAAGCGCCTCGACCGCATCGATCTTCGCGGTCAGATAGCCGTCGGGACGGGCGTCGGCGGGCACGTCGGCGACGGCCCTTTCCGGACCGGCCAGCAGTACCTGTTCGACGCCCGCGGCGCGGGCAGCCTCGACGATCCCGGCGGCATCGGTGCCGTACCGGGCGTCGGTGCCGCAGATGACGGCCACCGAGGAACCGGCGGCGCGAACCGCGTCGGCCACCGCCCCGGCGTCGACGGTTCCGGGGTTGACGGCTTCGATTCCGCCGGACGCCAACAGATTCGCCGCGAACGTCGCCCTGATGTTGTGTTCGGCCAGCGGTCCCAGCGGCAGCAGCAGCACGGCGGGCCGGGCACCGGTGCGCTCCAGGTGCGCATCGGAGCGGTCGCGCAGCGCCTCGAAGCCGGCCGCGTAGCGGGCGACGGTGTCCGACGGCGCCGCAGCCAGTGGCGGTTCGGCGAGGTTCGGGAACTCGTTGACACCGGTGATCGCGGTGCGGCGGTGGGCGATGTCGTCGGCACGGCGCGCGCGCACCTGCTCGATCTGCTCGGCGACGTGGTCGCGCGCCTCAAGGAACCCGCCATCGGCCTCGATCGCCTGGAACTGCGACCAGGCTTGTGCGGCAAGGCTTTCGGTGAGGTCTTCGACGTACCAGGAGCCGCCGGCGGGGTCGAGCACCCGGCCGATGTGCGATTCCTCCAGCAGCAGCAGTTGCGTGTTACGCGCAATGCGACGGGAGAATCCCGCGCTGATGCCGGGGAAACCACCGGGAATCGCCACGTCGAACGGCAACACCTGGACGGTGTCGGCCCCCCCGACGCCCGCGCCGAAGGCGGCCAGTGTGGTGCGCAGCATGTTCACCCAGGGATCGCGCTGGGTCATCATCGGCACCGAGGTGACCGCGTGCAGCGTCGTCGTCCCGCTGTCAGGCTCCCCCAGCACATCGGCGACCCTGGCCCAGAGTTGGCGTGCGGCACGGAATTTCGCGATGGCCATGAACTGGTCGTCATCGGCGACCAGCCGGAAGCTGATCTGGCGCAACGCCCCGGCGGCGCCCAGGCCGGCCTCGACCAGCAGCCGCACGTAGCTCACGGCGGCACCAAGCGCCCCGGCGAGCTCCCACGCCGCGTTGGCACCCCGGTTGTGGAATGCGGCACCGTCGACGGTCACCGCCCGCACCCCGGGCTTGCCGGCCAGGCTGGACGCCAGTGCCACCACCTCGTCGACGGCGGGCGCATCGCGGCCGCTGAGTGGCGCGGTCAGCGGGTCGGCACCGAGGTCGATCGACATCGAGGCGCGCGCGGAGTCCTCGGCGCCGGCCACCAGGGCCAGAATCGCCGTGGCGGCGGCCCCGAAGTCGGCGCCGGCGTCCACCAGCACCGGTGCCAGGTCCAGGTAGACACCCTCAAGAAGGCGGTCCAGGTCGGCGGGCGCCACACCGGTTGCACCCACCCGTAACACCAGCGCGCTGACCCCGTCTGCGAGCGCGCCCAGAACGACTGCGTTGCCGTCGGCCACCGCACCGGTGCAGTCCGGGGACGGGAACGCCTCGGCCACTTTCCATCCGGCGATCACGTCGCGGTGCGCGTCACCGCCGCGGATGAACGGCCAGGTGCCGGGCAGCGGCGGTTCGGGCAAGGCGTCGAGCGCGGTGTAGAGGGGCCGGATCGGAAAGCCTTCGTAGGTGGGCGAGTCGAGCAGGCGCTCCGGTTCCTCGCCCAGCTCGGCCGGATCACGGCGGCTGCTCTTGGCCAGCACACCGGCCACCGCGGCGCGCCAGCGGGCGCGCTCCTCCTCCGCCTCTACGGACACCGGCAACTCCTGTTGTCGCAGCTTGCAGCCTATGGGGCGATACACCGTCAGCTACTCAGGCTAAATGATGACCTCCGGCGAGTGCGGTCCGGCACTGCGGAAATTCGCTTTGCGTCCGCGGAGAGGTCACAAAGGGCCCGTAATCTTGGTAAACGTGACGTCGAAGGCTCCCAGCGCGCTGCGCAACGTGGTCGCGGCGGTAGTGGCCACGGCTCGTCAGGTGCCCCGCAGACGCATCATCGCCGCCGCGGCTGCCGCTGTGATGCTCGTCGCGGTGGCGCTTCTGGTGCCCTTGCCCACCGCGGTGCAGCTGCGCGATTGGGCCACGTCGGTCGGCCCGTGGTTCCCGCTGGCGTTCCTGGGTGCGCATGTCGTCGTCACGGTGTTCCCGTTTCCCCGCACCGCCTTCACCCTGGCGGCCGGTCTGCTGTTCGGCCCGGCGCCGGGCATCGCGATCGCCGTGGTGGCCTCCACGCTCAGCGCCGTCATCGCGCTGTTGCTGGTGCGCGCGCTGGGCTGGCGACTCAACGGGTTGGTCAGCCACCCCGCCGTCGAGTCGGTCGATGCGCGGCTACGGGCCCGCGGGTGGCCGGCGATCCTGTCGCTGCGGATGATCCCCGCGGTGCCGTTCTCGGTGCTCAACTACGCGGCCGGCGCCTCGGCGGTACGCCTGGTGCCCTACCTGCTGGCCACCCTGGTCGGTCTGCTGCCCGGCACCTCCGCGGTCGTCGTGCTCGGTGACGCGCTGACCGGCAACGTCAGCCCGCTGCTCGTCCTGGTGTCGCTGTGCACCGCCGCCTTGGGCGTCGCCGGCCTGGTCATCGAGGTGCGTCAGCACCGCCGTCACCACCGGCTGCGCACGCCCTAGCCCCCGGTCGAGCCGTGCCGCGGTGCCGACGGCGGCTGCGGTGCGTACTGCGACGGCGGAGCCTGTTGCTCGGTCAGCGGCGGATAGGCCATCACGGGCGGGAGGCTCACTTGGGTGGGCGGGGCGAGGTCGTCGACCGACGAACGCGCGTCGGCCACGGCGGCGGCCACCGCCTGCGCGATCTCCGGATCGGTCTGGGTGTTGAACCAGTCGGCGACCTCGGCGGAATCGTCCTCCGGTTTGGGCAGGTCCTCCTCGACCGGCGAGGGCTGGTAGCGGAACACCCCGTCCTCGCCCGGTGCGCCGAGCAGCTTGGTGAACCCCTGCAACGCCGACCCGAAGTCGCTGGGCACCAGCCACACCTTGTTGGCCTCGCCCTTCGCCATCTGCGGGAGGGTCTGCAGGTACTGGTAGGCGAGCATCTCCGGCGTCGGCCGCCCGGCCTTGATCGCGGCGAAAGTCTTCTCGATGGCCTTGGCCTGGCCCTGCGCCTGCAGGTACTGCGCGGCGCGCTCGCCCTGGGCCCGCAGGATCCGGGACTGCCGGTCGGCCTCGGCGGCCAGGATCGCGGCCTGCTTGGCCCCCTCGGCGGCCAGGATCTGTGCCTGCTTCTGGCCCTCGGCCTGTTTGATCGACGCCTCCCGGCTGCCCTCGGCGGTGAGGATCATCGCGCGCTTCTCGCGGTCGGCGCGCATCTGCTTCTCCATCGAGTCCTGGATCGACGGCGGCGGGTCAATGCTGCGCAGTTCGACGCGGGCCACCCGAAGGCCCCAGCGGCCGGTGGCCTCATCGAGCACGCCGCGCAACTGCCCGTTGATCTGATCGCGTGAGGTCAGCGTCTGCTCCAGCGTCATGCCACCGACCACATTGCGCAGCGTGGTGGTGGTGAGCTGCTCCACACCCACGATGTAGTTGCTGATCTGGTAGACGGCCGCCTGCGGGTTGGTCACCTGGAAGTAGACGACGGTGTCGATGTTGACGGTGAGGTTGTCCTCGGTGATCACCGGCTGAGGCGGGAAAGACACCACCCGCTCGCGCAGGTCTACCCGTGCGCGGATCTTATCGATGAACGGGATCAGGAGCGTCAGCTGCCCCGAGACCGTCTTGCTGTACCGGCCGAGCCGCTCGATCACGGCGGCCTCGGCCTGCGGGATCAGGGCGACGGACTTGGCGACGACGATGATGGCGAAGATCACCAGCACCGCCAGCAGCACCAGGCCGGCTATGGCACCGTCCATAACGGGTTCTCCTTAGCGGGTTGTGCCTGACTTCTCACTCGTTCTTCCAGACCACGGCGGTGGCGCCGTCGATGTGCATGACGGTGACCTGGTCGCCCGGTTCGTACACGTCGTTGTCGTTGTAGGGACGGGCCGTCCAGACCTCGCCGTCGAGCTTCACCTGGCCGTCATGCTGCGACACCCGGCCGAGCACCAGGGCGTGCTTGCCCTCCAGTGCCTTGACCGGCTCAGGCAGCCCCTTGCCCGCGGTGAGCTTGCGGCGCAGCGCCGGGCGGACGAGCACCAGCAGAAGCACCGAGACCACCAGGAACACCGCGCCGTCGGCCCACACCGGCAAGTCCAGCAGCCAGCTCGACCCGGCGGCCGCCAGTGCGCCGCCGGAGAGCATCAACAGGAACATGTCGCCGGTCAGCGCCTCGGCACCGGCAAGACCCAGGGCGAACACTAGCCAGATCAGCGCCGCGGGCATGTCGCCAGGATATCGCGGGAAACGCCGGTGCGGTTGCAGACGGCTGGTTCAGCCGAGAACTACTACACTGCGAGCATCATGTGGTGCCCGAGTGCTTCGCTGTCGACGTGGGCCAACGCCTGGCTAGCTGGTCGGGCTGCGCCCGATGACGTCCTGGATGCGTTATCCGCCAGGGCGCCAACGCATTCCGTGACCGCTTACGATTCAGTGGCGGCCGGCCGCACCGGTCTGCCGTGGCCCGATGTCGATGACGCGGGCGCGATGTCGCTGCTGCAGACGTTGCGTACCGCTGCGGGACGGCGGGCCGACATCGCCTGGCCTGCACGGCCCGGGATCGGGCTTGTGCTACCGGTTCCCGGCGACGTCCGGGGCCTGGCGGCGGGAACCCAGTTCCAGCGTGACGCGCTGAACTCCGGCGAGGCGATCATCATCACCGGTCCGGACGCCGAAGCCGTCGGGCTGGTGCCGGATTTCGAGTACGACGACACCGACGACGAGCTCCCCGACGGCGACCGGGTTCCCGAACTGTGCGCGTTGTCGTGGACGGTCTACTCGCTGCCCTCCACTCCGCTGCTGGACCATCTCGATCTCGGCGAGGCGGAGTACACGCTGCGTTCGGCGGTGCGCTCGGCCGCCGAGGCGCTGAGCGCTCTGCAGCTGGGCTCCTCGGGTGCAGTGGACGATCCGCGTGGACTTGTCGAGCAGGTGCTCGAGACGAACAGGCACCATCGCGCTCCCGACCACGCGCCCGCCCGGGCGCTTCGCGTGCTGGAGAACGCTGCCCGTGTCGATGCGATCATCACGGTCAGTTCGGGGCTGATGCCGATCGGTACCCAGAGTGCCTCGGCGGCTCAGATCGCCGACGAGGCGCTGCGGCCACTGGCCGGTGTCGTGCGTTCGGCGCGGATTGCGGCGGTCAACGCGATCCTGGAGTCGGCCTGGCACTAGCAGCGGCAGCGGCGGTGGCCACGCACTCGGGCGTGCAGAACTGGCCGTTGACGCTGGAGCCGTAACCTGGAACGGGTTGGCCGCCGACCACTCTCAGCGGCACACCGCCGTCACGCAGTTCGTCGAGCAGGCCGAGCACCAGTCTGGCGAACCGGCGCTGAGCATTGGGCGTCGACGCCCTGGCCATCGCGATCCCGAGGTGCTCGGCGTGCTGGCGCAACTCGTTGTCGAGGTCCCAGACAACCTCGATGTGATCGGCGACGAAACCGACCGGGCAGACGATGACGGCTTTGGTGCCCGATTCGGCTAGATCCGAAAGATGTTCGGCCACATCGGGTTCCAGCCACGGCACCGGTGGCGGACCGGACCGCGACTGCCACACCTGGTCGTAGTCGCCGTAACCGGCCGCCGCGGCCACCAGACCCGCGGTGTAGCCGACCTGCCTGGAATACAGGTCCGGACCGCACCGGTTGGCCGCGCGCACCGGGATGGAATGCGCGGTGAAAACCAGTCTTGCGCTGTCGCGCAACGGCTCCGGCAGCGTGGCGGCGGCATCGGTGACCGCTTCGGCCAACATCTCCACCAGCAGCGGATGGTCGAAGAACTGGCGCAGCTTGACCAGTTCGGGTGCGCCCTGGCCGACGGAAGCCCGGGCCCGGCTGATGTCTTCCTGGTACTGGGCGCACCCGGAGTAGCCGCCCCAGGCCGAGGTGGTGAACACCGCGGCGCGCCGAATCCCGTCGGAAGCCATGGCGGCGACGGCGTCTTCGACGAACGGGTGCCAGTTGCGGTTGCCGAAGTACACCGGCAGCGCTTCGCCGCGGTCGGCCAGTTCGGCGCGGATCTCGTCGATCAGCGCGCGGTTGATGCCGTTGATCGGCGAGACGCCACCGAAATGCAGGTAGTGCTCGGCCACACCGGCCAGCCGCTCCGGCGGTATGCCGCGCCCCCGGGTGACGTTCTCCAGGAACGGCATCACCCGCTCGGGGCCTTCCGGTCCGCCGAACGACAGGACCAACAGCGCGTCGACCGGGCCGGGGGACATCATCTACAGCAGCTGCGTGCTGGCGCCACCGTCGGCGTAGATGACCGTTCCGGTGGTGGCGGGCAACCACTCCGACATCAGTGCGCAGACGGTCCTGGCCACCGGGGTCGGGTCCTTCATGTCCCAACCCAGCGGGGCGCGCTGATTCCAGCCCTCTTCCAACAGCTGCATCTGCGCGCCGGCCTCGTCGCCGAGCGCACCGCCGACGATCGCGCTCATCGCCAGCGTCCGGATCGGCCCTGCTGCAACGAGATTGGAGCGCACACCGTACTTGCCTGCCTCGCGCGCGACGAACCGGTTCACCGACTCCAGCGCGCTCTTGGCCACTGTCATCCAGTTGTAGGCCGGCATCGCGCGGGTGGGGTCGAAGTCCATCCCGACGATCCCGCCGCCGCGGTTGATGATCGGCAGGGTGGCCTTGGCCAGCGAGGCGTAGGAATAGGCCGAGATGTGGATGCCCTTGGAGACGTCCTCGTAGGGCGCGTCGAAGAACGGGTTGATGCCCATCCCGGTCTGCGGCATGAAACCGATGGAGTGCACCACACCGTCGAGCTTGTTGCCCTCACCGATCACCCCGGTGATGCGGTCGGCCAGGGTGTCGAGGTGCTCGGGGTTCTGCACGTCCAACTCGAGCAGCGGCGCCGGGCTGGGCAGCCGGTCGATGATCCGCTGGATCAGCCGCAGCCGATCGAATCCGGTGCAGACGATCTGCGCGCCCTGCTCCTGGGCGACGCGGGCGATGTGGAACGCGATGGACGAGTCGGTGATGATCCCCGTGACGAGGATCCGCTTACCTTCGAGAAGCCCTGCCATATCAGTCCTTGTCTCTACCAGTGGCGCTCAGTTCGTGGTGGCCAGCCGCTAGTTAGTGGCCCATCCCCATGCCGCCGTCGACCGGGATCACCGCACCGGCGATGTAACTGGCGTCCTCGGACGCCAGGAAGCTGACCGCCCCGGCGACCTCCTCGGCGGTGCCGACCCGCTTGGCCGGAATGAAGTCCAGGGCACCCGCCTGGATCCGCTCGTCGAGTGCACGGGTCATCTCGGTGTCGATGTAGCCCGGTGCCACCACATTCGCGGTGACGCCGGCCTTGGACAGCTCGCGGGAGATCGATCGGGCCATGCCGATCAGGCCGGCCTTGGCGGCCGCGTAGTTGGCCTGGTTGCCGATCCCCCACATCCCGGACACCGAACCGATGAAGATGATCCGGCCGAACCGATTGCGCTGCATGCTGCGGCAGGCGCGCTGGGCCACCCGGAACGACCCAGTGAGGTTGGTGTCGATGACATCGGTGAACCGGTCTTCGGTCATCCGCATCAGGAAGGCGTCCTTGGCGATGCCGGCGTTGGAAACCAGCACCTCGACGGGACCCTGGTGCTCCTCGACCGCCCTGAAGGCGCGGTCGACGGCGTCGCTGTCGGTGACATCGCACTCGACCCCGAACAACCCCTCGGGCGCGCCGGAGCCGCGGTGGGTGACGGCCACCTTGTGCCCGTCGGCCGCCAGCCGCTGCGCGATCGCCAGGCCGATCCCCCGGCTACCGCCGGTGACCAGGACCGAACGGGAGACAAACGGCGGCCTGCCGGCCGCGGCGCTGGAGGCCGTATCAGTAGTGGCGGTACCGGTCATGCCCGTCAACTTAGTGCCTCACGTCGGCCGCGCCGAAATCGCCCATCGGCGATTTCGGCGCGATAACCGTCGCTGACCGAACGCAAGCGCGCCGAATCCACAAGAGATCAGCCGGGCAGGCGGCGGTTGATCAGCAGCGCCGCCAGCGCGGCCAGCGCCAGCACCAGTGAACCCAGCCGCAGCCAGCCGGTGCTGGCTTCGCCCTTGATGGTCTCGTAGCCGATCTGGTTCTGCAGCGAGGTGAACACTTCCTTGAGCTGCTGCAGGCTGGAGGCGCTGTAGGCGTTGCCGCCGGAGAGCTCGGCGATCTTCTTGAGCATCGCGTCGTCGACCGGCACCGGCTGGCGCTGGTCGTTGATGTCGACGTAGCCGTAGGGGGTGCCGAAGGACACCGTGGAGATCGGCACACCCTGGTCCTTGGCGGTGCGCGCGGCGGTGAAGGCGCCCTTGGGGTTGTCCGGGTTGGACGGCACAGTCTCCTTACCGTCCGACATCAGCACGATGCGCGCCGGCGGCGGGGTGTCCCCGCCGCCGATGACGGCGCCGACCGTGGCGATGGCCTGCAACGCGGTGAAGATCGCCTCGCCGGTGGCGGTGCGGTCGGCCAGCTGCAGCTTGTCGATCGCGGCCTTGGTGGCGTCGCGGTTGGTGGTGGGCGACACCAGCACGGTGGCCGTGCCGGCGTAGGCGATCAGACCGAGGTTGATGCCGGGGGTGAGCTGGTCGGCGAACTGCTTGGCGGCGTCCTGCGCGGCGGCCAGCCGGCTCGGCTCGACGTCGGTGGCGCGCATGGACTGCGAGACGTCGATCGTGAGCATGACCACCGCGCGGTTACGCGGGATGCGCACGTCGTGGGTAGGCCCGGCCATGGCGACGGTCAACAACACCAGCGACGCGATCAGCAGGATCGCCGGCAGGTGTCGCCAGCGGTTGGGTCGTTTGGGCGCAACGCTTTCCAGCAGTTCCATGTTGGCGAACCGCAGGATCCGCTTCTGGCGGGCGAACTGGGCGATGATGTACAGCCCGGCCAGCGCGGCCACGATCAGCAGGAACACGAAGAACCACGGATGTGCGAAGCCGGACAGCGTCATCGGCCCGAGCAACGGCAATGTCATAACAGACCTGTCATTCTGGGTTGGCTTACTGGCTGCCCGCCAGGGCGCCGCGGCGACGCGAGGCGACGAACCGCACGATGTCGGCGATCCAGTCGCGGTCGGTCCGCAGGGTCATCAGGGGCGCTCCGCACCGGCGCAGCGTGCGCGCGACCTCCTCGCGGTGGGCCGCCGCGGCCCGGGCGAAGTCGTCGCGCAGCTGCTCGTCGATGGTGAATTCGCGGGTGACGCCGGACTCGGTGTCCTGCAGGATCACATCACCGACATCGGGCAGCTCGACGTCGCGGGGGTCCAGTACCTCGATACCGAGCACCTCGTGGCGTGCGGCGATCGCCCGCAGCGGACGCATCCAGTTGATCGGTCCGAGGAAGTCGCTGATCACCACCGCCATGCCGCGCCTGCGCTCGGGCCTGCGCAGTGCGTCGATGGCCGCAGCCAGGTCGCCGCGCACGCCCAGCGGGGCCCGCGGCGAGGTCGCGATGGCGCGCAGCAGGGTCTGCTCGTGCTGGCGACCGGACTTCGCCGGCACCCGAATGACCTGGTCACCGTTGGCGATCACGGCACCAATGCGGTTGCCGCCGCCGCTGTTGAGGTAGGCGATGGCCGCGGCGGCCGCCACGGCCAGATCGCGCTTTTCGCAGCCGGTAGTGCCGAAGTCGAGGCTGGCCGACATGTCGACCACCAGCCAGGTCTCCAGCTCGCGGTCGG